>JAFTXP010000022.1 GCA_017461545.1 Clostridia bacterium
AACGGTGTAGTACACAATTACACAGTAGATGGAATAAAAGTTTTGCAAGAGACGTATAATGACGGTACGGAGCATATACTCAATTTCTACTACGACGAAAATGACAGCCCGATAGCTTTTTCTATAAACGATACGATGTACTACTACGGAAAGAACTTGCAAGGCGATGTAGTAAAGATATATACTACAAACGGCGAGGTTGTAGCGGAGTACACGTATGATGCGTGGGGCAAGTTACTTACTATAACCGATGTAAACGGCACAGTCATCTCTGACATCACAAGTCCGGCAGTAGTGAATCCTATCAGATACAGAGGATACTATTACGATGTAGAGACAGGGTTCTATTATCTCAATAGCAGGTACTATGATTCGGGTTTGGGTAGGTTCCTTAACGCAGATGATATGGCATTCTTGGGTGTGTCAGGTACTGTTCTTGGGTATAACTTGTATGGGTATTGCGAGAATGAGCCGGTAAAACATATAGATAAATTAGGTTATTTAGCATGGCCTGGTGAAATACATAGATATGTACAGAATATTTTATCGCTATACATTTGGTTATTTTTAGGCTGCTTTACATATTCTGATTATTTTATACGGTTCAATAGGTATAAATACGGATTCGCCGATTTATATGCAAAACGATGGAAAGAAATTTGGGAAGTAAAACCAAATAAAAAATCATATAAAACCTCGGGCCCGAAACAACTAAAGAAATATTTAGATGGAATTAGTGGTTCAAAAAAAGGACGAAATTTAGGAACTTTTAAAACATATTATCATAATTATTCCGGATTTTATGAGGTTAAGATTTATAGTAATAGCAATGATGGCATGATTTATTATGATTACAACTACAGTTGGAAGGTTAATACTACAATTCTGTTAGCGGTAACCTCTATTGCTTTGATAGCAACAGGAGCTGGTTCATCTGTGGGAGTACCGATGTTGTCGAGGTTATTATTACCTATGTAAATTCATGGAGGAATGTATGAAAAAAATGAAAACAGAATGTCTTCCGTCGGAAATTCATACTAAAGAACCGTCAAAGTCTTTTTTAAATGAGTTATCGTTGCAGGTGACTCCAAAAATCCAACGTCTGATAGAAGATAAGGATATAAGTGATAATTTATTTAAAACAATACGTTTTGACTTAAGACCGGAATTTTACCTTGAACCAATTTTTAAATATCATAAGAACTATATGAAAGCTTATATTTCCGCATATTCAACCTCTTTGATACTATGTGAAATCATTATTTGTTGGAGAAGTAGCAATGGAACTCAAATATATCCTTGGGAGAATTTAGCGGGAGAAATTTCGTTTGATGTATGCATATCTGATTACAATCTTAAATGCTTAAATAAAGTCATTCCGATGATATATCATCCTGTTATAAAGTCTGAAGACAGCGGTCTTCATTTTGATTATCAGATATTTTACGGTGGTCAGTATTTGAATTTATATTTCAAAGAAAATATCACTCCGACTGACTTATCGGAAGTAGGAAAAATAATCAAGGAATTTTTTACGGAGTGGAATTGTTCTCATGACATAAAGTTGCATCATATCGAAATCGTAAAGTATACGAAAAATACGCTCAAAATTGAAATAGATTTGGGCGGTTGCGGAAAAGATATGATTGAAAATATTATTAAGAGAATGAATATTCCTAAAATAAAAAGAATAGTATTTAAATAATGAAAACATTCTTAATAATTAGGCATAATAAGAATGTTATTTATCTAAATTCTAATAAGAACGCATTAAACAATGGGATTTTTGCTTCGTTGAGTGATGCGTTCTTATTTATCGAATACTTTGTAAAATAACATTTATACAATTGTCAAATTACTTTCTAAAAGTTATAATCTAACCGAAAACTGAATACATAAATTGCCACCCCGATGCCACGCCGGCATCGTAACCACAACAACCGACGACCTTGGTAGAGTGATAGGCTCCATATTGCAAACCACAGGTGACTTCGCGCTTATGGAAAGCTACAGCTATGACAGTATCGGAAACATTACAAGAGTGACCGAAAACGGCGTACTCATGCTCAGCTATCAGTATGACGGACAGGGTCAGCTTGTGCGAGAGGACAATGCATACGCGAGTGCAATATATGAATTTACATATATTTATTTGTTTAGTTGTAAAGGTGGAGCAGGTAGTGAAGGAAACAATGTTGCATGGATGTTTGCAAAACTAAGTAGCGTTGGAGTGCAAGCATATACTGGAAGCGTTTCTTATTCGAAAGTATTTGGTAAATACTTTGCAAGAAAGGCATTGGACAACGGGAAGATCAAACTATTTTATTATCAAAAACGATATATATTTTGGGGCAAATTGGTTGCCAAGAGTTCATCAACAAGTCAATGGTAGAGAGGATGTTTTTTACAGTGAAAAAATTTACCTTGTTTATTAATATATTGGTCATAGTAATGATTGTTGTTTGTATAATAGGAGCTTGCTCGATAACTAATAAGATAAATATGGATTTTGTAAAGGATGCTAAGGTTATTTTTATATATAATGATGCCAATGTATCTCATAATTTATCTGACGAAGAATTGTTGATAATAAAAGATATTTTTAATGGTAAAAAAATGTATAAAGACAATCTTTCATGTGGTTTCAGTGAAGATATATCTATTAAATTTAATAACTCACAAACTTTCTGTGTTGCTCGTGATTCTTGTCCCATAGTATATTGGAAGGAAGAAGATCGATTCATTAAGATTACTGAGGATGAAAAGTTTAAATTATATTCGGTGTTAGAAATGCATGGATTTACATTTCCTTGTGTATGAAGGAGATAGAAATCAAGCAGGAAAATTATGTCCTGCTTGATTTCTGGACGGTGTAAAATAAATATTGTTTTTTGAAAGATAAATAGAAATGGAGACTAACACCCAGTATAATAAATGTGCCTAAAACAATTCACTTGTACTTTCCGAAATCAACCGAGAGGGAAGCTCCGAAACAGGCAGAATTCTTTCGGAAAATTTGAACACCTATGACGCAGACGGAAACCTCATAAAGGTTGAAACATATAAAAAATATGTTTATAAAATTAAAACTAGATGGGTTAAGATAGGATATTGGTATAAATATCAAGTGATAAGAATTTGGAATGTAAGCAGGAGGGTGTCTACGTGATAATTAGCTATAGTTGGATAATTATGTCGGTATTATTCTTTTTTGGTATAATAGCAAATGTTACAAGGCTATTTTTTGTAGAAAAAGATTTCTCATGGAGTAGCATTTTTGTTGTTGCGCTTTTTATAGTACTGTTTGTTGTATCATTGATATTGGCTTTAAAATAGTATTTGGTACGGCTATCGTTTGATGATACAATCTTTCCAGGTTATCTGTCTTGTCACGGTAAATGGTAATTTTTCAAAATATGGATGGGCTAAGTTTTTTACTTCTATCGGAATTATGACCGGAATTGAAAAGTTCTATATCTACTGAATGTTATAGGAGGATTTCATGAAAAAAATACGTGTAGTTTGTCTACTTTTTATTACTGTGATATTGTGCAGTTGTTCATCGAATCAACACTTTGTATATGAGGAAATGTACAATTATATGTGGGTACCGGATAGAGCTTCAGATTATTATTACAAAATTGAAAATTTTACAGATGGTGTTTATGTTTGGGGATTTGATTTGAAAGAGGATGAAGTTTCGGAATTAGAAGCATCTGAAAAATTCAACGTGTTATCGAAAGAAGATGTAAAAAATATTGAATTTAATGTTTTTCACGAAGGAATACCGGAGTGGTGGGGTTTAAGCCCAAACAGTGTGTTTTACATGTATGCACCATACAAAAATGAAGAAAGCACAGATACTTCGCTTTTGGGTAGTACATATTACATATACATTTGGGATATAGATGCTAATGAATATTTTTGCATATATAAGTATTAAGAATATTCTTTTCATTGTCTAGAATAAATGGTGTAGTTTCGATTACATTGTTTATGTCCAATAATGTAAAAGTTGAATACAGAAATTATCGCTCCAAATCCAAGCAGGTATCGTAACAACCGCAACAACCGCGAACTCGGCAGAGTAATCAGAAGTTTTGTGAGACACTGTGAAACCGAGCGAAAGCGAAGGCTGAACGGCAATGACGAACATATGCAGGGAGCGAATGAATCGAACAAAAGATTGATTATTTATGCTTTAATATGGAGTGTGCAAATATGAGAAGGATATATATTGTTTTTGTCATGGTTATTGTTTTTACAACAAGCGGTTGTACAATGAACACTTACAGGACTTCAGAAATATCTGAATACGGAAGCTATAAAAGTACTATTATATATGACTATTTAGAATCGTTTCCTGATAAAGAAGTTGTGAATAAATCCATAAACTGCAATTATGAATATCGATACAGAGGAACGTTATTCTATGATGACCAGTGTATTTATATATGGTGTGAGTATTCGGAAGAAGATTATATATCAGAAATTGAACGATTAAATATATCGCATGGTGAATATGATACAGTGTTGTTTGATTTGCCCGCATATGTATTTATATATGACGATATTTGTTATGAGTATGCAATAATCGACGATGAAAACAGGACGATTCACTACATTTATATACAATATTTGACTGATTTGTGTGAGGATGCCGGTATTCCTTATTTGCCACAAAAGAGTGCTGATATATATGTGTACTGAAGCCGGGAAATATGAGAAAGGATTCAGTATCTATTATAAAACGATAGTATCGGTAAATTTAGTGTTTAAGGAATAAGACAGTCGGAGAGAAATTCAATTCTCTCCGACCGGTTCCTTTTACAATGATTGAAAAAAAGCTTTTCCGTAGGTATAATGTAAATAACAAATTGAACGTGAAGAGTATGTTTAATCAAACTTATATGAAAACTGCGAGGTCAAAATTATGGATGAAAGAGTAGTTTCAAGAAAGTGCAATTATGTTATAAAACGTATACTTATTGTTGCCGGGGTGATTACTTGCCTGATAATTATAACTGTAGGCATTCACAATATATTCTTTTTGACTCCGAATGAGTTGCGTGATATGAGCGGTGAATACGTTTGTAGGATGGACGAATGTGTTATCAATGTGAATTTTTCTGAAGAAAAATATGGAGGAGATAGTGCATATCCATTAATCAATGGAACAGTCACTTTTTCGGACGGCAAAAGCTATGAAGCTTATGTTTCCGTTATGAACGGCGGTTGTGTTTACTATTATGATGAGCCTATAATTGCTGCACCTGATAGGCTTAATATAACAGATGAAACCGAGTTTGAAAAGCAACTTGCAGAATATGATTTGTGGGTGAGCAAGCACTGCATTACACTTGCAGAAGATCGTGGCGGAAAATCTATATACGGCACTGTAAGTAGGGCAAAAGGTGATGGCTTTTACATTGATGATGAGTTATCTGGCAGAAAGTATATTTTCACCGCGAAAAAGTAATTAGAGATACTATCAAAAATGGAAATGCATCTTTTTTGAGCTTACCTGCTTGGGTAAATGGTAATTTTTCAAAATATGGATGGGCTCATTTTTTTACTTCAGTAGGTGTGTTAAATGGCTGTTTTTGTATTGATGTGCCTTATCGAAGGAGTTAGGTATGAAAAGATTTCTTAAAGTAGTAATTATTATTCTTGTTCCGATTCTGCTATGTAGTTGTTCGCTGAGTGAACGATATGCACATGAAGATATCCGTAAATACATGTGGATTCCGGAACGGACGTGTGATGATTTTTACAAAATCAATAGTTTTACAGATGGCGTTTGTGTTTGGAGATTTGAACTGAAAAAGAAAGATATTGAAGAATTGGAAAAGTCAGATAAATTTAGGGATTTATCTGACGAGGATATTCAGAATATTGAATATAATGTTTTTTATGAAGGAATACCGGAGTGGTGGGGATTAAGTGAAAACAGAGTATTTTATATGTATGCACCGTACATAGATAAAGAATGTACGGATACTTCTTTTTTGGGTAGCAGATATTACATATATATTTGGGATATGGATGCTAATACATACTTTTGTGTAGATTGGTATTAAGAATATTCTTTTATTGGCTACAATAAATGAGGTTACAGCAGTAAAGGTCCGGTCGGTTATTGACAAGATTAATATGCGAGTAAAAACACAGGATGTTATTGACTTAGTTATGAACCGATACAAAGCAGTAAAATAGAGTATGTGAAACAACACAGCGCCCCGTGGATTTGTTATCCGCGGGGCGTTATAATATCATAAATTCTCAATTTTTGCTCAATATCACAACCGTTGCAACAGCAGTATCCTTTATGTGTGAGAGACTCAGATCGATCGATTCGATTTCCAGTTTCTCGGCTGCGGCAAGTGCCTTGCCGTGAAGCAGCAGATATGGCTTTCCGATTTCGTCCTTTGCGACTTCAATCATGTTAAGCATGATGCCCTCGGAGAAGCCTTTGCCGATAGCTTTTACAAAAGCCTCTTTTGCGGCAAAACGTGCCGCAAATCTTTCGAAACTGTTTACTGCTGAAACGCAGTATGCGGCTTCTGATTTCGTATAGACTTTTTCGATAAAATGAGTACCGGAATTTGCAATGCTGTTTTTTATTCTTGCAACCTCCACTATGTCAATGCCTGTATGAATAACCATATAAAACCCCGTCAAATGTATTCTTTGTAAAAAGTTTAGATTATTTATACGGGGTTGTCAAGACCCGCCGTATTGCTATTGTGCTGCGTCAAGTGTCTGTTTGTCATATCCGGCAGCTTGCTCTAAGCGAAGAATATCAGCTGCGCGGAGTGCGGCTCTGTCTTTCTTTGCGGCATAATCGAGTCTGTTGTAACGAAGACCGCTGTTTTCGGAGTTGAGCTGTTCTGTTGCAATGATTCGGGCGCACCGTGTATTCAATGAGCTTTTAAGCTTGTCGATTCGCTCTTTGATAGCGCCGCCCGATGCGGTTTCGTAAGAGTTTCCTATCTTCTGAATTTGCTCGCGGAGAACAACAAGCTTTGTCTGTGAACGCATTGTCTGAAGTTCGTAGAGCTTCATATTCATTTCATTCTCAAATTGCTTGAAATCGTCTCTGATTCTGATTGCCTCATTGACTGCGGCGTCATACAGCTGTTTTCGTTCATCGTAAAGATTTTCAAATTCTTCTTCACGCATAAGGAGTTCGACAAGAAGCTCTTTGTTGTTTTCTTTTACTGCAATCTGAATTTTCCGACGTGTGTCAGCAAGTTTTTTTTCGGCTTCCCTCATGTCGATTTTGACGGTTTCAGCCCATGTCTGAACTTCAACAAGCTGTTTCTGAGCTTCTTTTTTGCATTTCTTTATGCGGCTTTCCGTGTCTGCAATTAAGTATTCCGGATTTCTGTCCTCGGCTTTTGTTGTGAAGGATTCAAAAAAACCGTTTAAAACCGATTTTAACCTTTTAAATATTCCCAAGATTAACACCACCGTGGTAAGACTATGTTTTATAGTATTCTGTTACTCAGCCTGGTATGCCATCTCTGCAAGTCCGTTTTTTAGTGAAGTTTCATAACTGTCAGTTGGTTATATTGATTTCCTTTGCCCTGCGTATAAGTGAATTGTATTTAACCTCAAACGCCTTAATCATATAGGCATAGTAAGAAATCATATCTTTGTCAGACGCGTCGTTAAAGTGCAGATTGGCAAGCTCAATCTGTTCCTTGGTTTCTCTGATTTCTCTGCGAAGATAATCTTCCTCACATTCAACCGGTTTTGTAAATTTCTTTTCGATACCGGTTTTTACCGTCGTTATAATTTCTTTAACTTTCATATAATCACTCCCGTGAAATATTTCTATATAAAGTATTACCTTTACACTGAAAAAGTTATTCATAAAACAGATAACTTATTACTAATTGTTTGACTTAAAAGCTCTTGTGTGATAGTATGTTCACATAATTTTGAATTATCTTGGAGGTTGATGGATATGAAACACATCAAAACTTTAGAAACACGTGATTTGTGCAAGAGTGCAAAAAACGGCGGTTGCGGCGAGTGCCAGACTTCCTGCCAGTCAGCTTGCAAGACCAGCTGCGGCGTTGCTAACCAGGCATGCGAAAATGCTAAGGCGAAGTAATTAATCACTATATTGTTATGAAATGCCGCCTTTTTTCAAAAAGGCGGCATTTTTACTGTTGAAACTTTCAGACAGAAATGCTTTGAAACAAAAACTCCGGGCGTATTTCGCCCTAATATACAATCATACCGCAAGGGGAATAAACAATGATACACAGATATAAAATGGGAAATCTCAATATAGTTCTTGACATATATTCGGGTTCGGTACATGCAGTTGACGAGGTAGCATATGAGATGATAGGCATGTACGAGACTTGCGAAAAACACGAAATTATTGATGCGATGCTCGGAAAATTTTCAGGAAGCGAGGGTGTTACACGCGAAGAGCTTACGGAGTGTTACGAACAGATAGGCGAGCTCAAGGCAGCCGGAAAGCTTTTCAAAGAAGATTCGTACAAGCCGCTTGCAGGTGCGCTCAAAGAGAGGAGTGCAAATGTCGTAAAGGCGCTTTGCTTACATATTGCCCACACATGTAACCTTAATTGCTCATATTGTTTTGCAAGTCAGGGAAAATACTCGGGCGAAAGAGGCCTCATGAGTTTTGAGGTGGGAAAGCGTGCTCTTGATTTTCTCGTAGAAAACTCAGCCGGCAGAAGAAATCTTGAGGTTGACTTCTTCGGTGGCGAACCGCTTATGAATTTTGATGTTGTAAAGCAGCTTGTTGCATACGCACGTTCAATAGAAAAGGACGCCGGCAAAAACTTCCGTTTCACGCTTACAACAAACGGTGTTTTGATTGATGACGATGTCATTGATTTTGCAAACCGTGAGATGAGCAATGTCGTGCTGAGCCTTGACGGCAGAAAAGAAATTCACGACCGTTTCCGTGTGGACTACGCAGGTAACGGAAGTTGGGAGAGAATAGTACCTAAGTTTCAGAAACTCGTAGAGGCTCGCGGCGGCAAAAATTACTATATGCGCGGCACTTTTACACATGCAAACCCCGATTTTCTTAAAGATATAGAAAAAATGTTGGAGCTTGGTTTTAAAGAACTCAGCATGGAGCCTGTCGTATGTCCGCCGGACGATCCGTCAGCGCTTACGGCAGAAGATCTTCCTGTAGTTATGGAACAGTATGAAAAGCTTGCTGAACTTATGCTGAAGAAGCACCGCGAGGGTGATCCGTTCACTTTCTATCACTACATGATTGACCTGACAGGCGGCCCGTGTATATATAAACGTCTTTCCGGTTGCGGTTCGGGCACCGAGTATATGGCGGTTACTCCTTGGGGCGATTTGTACCCATGCCACCAATTCGTCGGCGATGAAAAGTTCCGCCTCGGTGACATATGGACAGGTGTGACAAACAAAGAGATTCAAAACGAATTTGCTTCGTGCAATGTTTACGCGCGATCCGAATGTGACGACTGCTGGGCAAAGCTTTACTGCTCAGGCGGTTGTGCGGCAAACTCTTATCACGCCACCGGCTCCGTAAAAGGCATTTATTCGCAGGGTTGCGAGCTGTTCAGAAAGAGAATGGAATGTGCCGTTTATCTTGAGGTCGCAAAGGCTCTCGGCGAAGATTGATTAGCGGTTGATTATTTACTGATGTTTAATGTATGACAGAAATGAATTCGAATACACCTATATGCGATTTTGTAAATGAATATATAAAAAAAGATGCAATGCGTCTTCATATGCCCGGTCACAAGGGGGTTGCTTTTGTCGGCCCTGAAAAGGCTGATATCACCGAAATCGAAGGTGCTGATGTGCTTTACAATATGAATCCGTGCGGTGATGAAAACGGTATAATACGCCAAAGCGAAAAAATCGCATCGGATTTGTTCGGAAGCGCCGAAACCCTTTATTCGACAGAGGGTTCGTCGCTTTGTATTCGTGCAATGCTTTTTATGGCAAAGCAATACGCCGCATTGCACGAAAAGCGGTCTTGTATCGTCGCGCCGCGAAATGCACATCGCGTATTCGTCACAGCCGCGGCGCTCCTTGACCTTGACATCAAATGGTTTTTTCCGAGTGACGGAAACCTTATTTCCTGTGATATTGACTTGCAAGAACTTGATAAAATGATTGCGGATGAAAAGCCTGTTGCCCTTTATATAACGAGTCCCGATTACCTTGGAAATATCGCAGACATAAAGGGTATAAGTACAGTTTGTAAAAAACACGGCGTTTTGCTTTTGGTTGACAATGCCCACGGCGCGTATCTGAAATTCTTGCCGAAATCATCACATCCGATTGACCTGGGTGCCGATATGTGTTGCGATTCTGCGCACAAAACATTGCCGGCGCTCACAGGTTCTGCATATTTGCATATTTCATCAAGTGCAGACGAAATGTTTATAAAAAATGCAACATACTCTATGTCGATGTTTGCGTCAACGAGCCCTTCGTACGTCATTCTTCAATCACTGGACATAATGAATTTATATATTTCCGAGAAAATAAAAGATGATATCTGCGCGGCTGCTGCGTGCGTTACAGATTTGAAAAGACGGTTGGCTGATGCAGGGTATACTTTGATGGGTGATGAGCCTCTGAAATTGACATTGAAAACAAAGCCGTACGGATACTGCGGCAATGATTTTGCGGAACTTCTTGCAGAAAAAAATATAATATGTGAGTTTTCGGATCCTGACTTTGTTGTGATGATGTTCAGCCCGCAGACTGAAAAATCTGAAACGGAAAGATTGGCAGATACATTGCTCGGAATTCCGAAATTGAAACAGATTGAGCAGTCTGCGCTGAGCTTTGTTGCTCCTGTGCGGGAATTGAATACAAAAACGGCTGTTTTTGCTCCTTTTGAGATAGTTCCGATAAAAGACGCAGTCGGGAGAATTTCTGCCGCTCCGAGCGTGAATTGCCCGCCTGCTGTGCCGATAGTCGTTTGCGGCGAAGTCATAGATGAAGCGGCAGTGAAATGTTTTGAATATTACGGCATCGAAAATTGTGCGGTGGTAAGGTGAGGAGCGTAGTTTTTAATCTTTATCAGATTCTTCTGCGAGCTTGTTTATAAATGCGTCGGGCGTATAAATCGGAATATTTGATTTTTCAAAATCACAGACATTTCTGGTAATTATGCAGTCAATTTCAGAACGTAAGGCTGCTTCTTCTATCAAAGCGTCTTCGTAATCTTTGATGGGAGAGGGGAGCGCACGAAGGCAATCTATTCCCATAGTGTCTGCGACATCAAAAAGCGTAAATAATTTGCTGAGAACGAGTCTTGATTCTTTGTCACTGTGTGTAAAACGGTGCATTATGTAATATATGTCCGATACGGAGTTTGCAGTTATGTATCCTATATAACGGTTATTTGCTGCCATCAAAAAAATATTTTGTGCGTCTTTCGCAAATGGTTCGCGGTTTTGCATAGCATCAATAATGATGCAAGTATCTATCAATGCTCTCATTTTTTATCTTTTCTTTCCTTACGTACATCATCTGTTGGAAAGTCGTCCGGTATGATTCCGAAAAGCGACTTTGCAATATCGACCTTTTCCTGAAAAGGATTTGTCAGTTTAGATATTACTTTCCCGTTTTTTGTTATATATATATCCTCTGTTGCGGAGAGCAGAAGATATTTGCCGAGATTTTTTTTGAGTTCGGTTGCTGTAATTGACATGGAAATTTACCTCCTTTTTGTTTATAGTATATGTAAATCGTACGATTTTATCAATAAAATCGTACAAAAATATTTTCCCGGGAAATGTAAAATTTTACATTTTGCATCCGATTGATCATTGTTTCTTGCTTGAAATAAAATAATACTGTATTATTGATAGCAATAATACACATGAATTACGGAGTGATAATTAAATGAGAAAAAGTAAAATATTAAGTTTTTTTGCAATAGTTTTCACTGTTGTGACTTTAGTTTCTATGATGTGGCCGCTTGCCGTATATGCAGATGGAGAGAGCTATACCGTCATATTTGATGCAAATGGTGGTGTTTGTGATACGGAGAGTATGGATACCGGTGCGGACGGAACTTTGGAATCACTTCCTGCTGCAACACGTGAGGGTTATGAGTTTGCTGGCTGGTACACGGATATTGAGGGTGGAGAATATGTTTTTGAAAATCATATCTATGATATTGATACAACTCTTTTTGCTCATTGGGATTATGTGACGGTTCCCTTTGTGGAAAGTCCTACAGAGGCTCAGATTATAACTGCAAAAGTCGGTGAGACAGTGTCTTTCTCAATATCGCAGAAATATGCAGATGATATTCGCTGGTTTGTTAACCGCAATGACGGAGGCGATCCTTCGGAGTTGGAAGAAGACTTTTACACAACCGTTACGATAGAAAATATTCCGGAAAGTTACGAGGGATATGTGTTTTTTTGCGAGCTCACAAACGAAATGGGAACCACACTCAGCCCGTCATTTACCATTGATTTAGAGGGTGTGGAGATAGAGTACAAGACTGAAACCCCGGAGCCTGAAGACGGTTTAAATGTTGGAGCAATAATTGCGATTATTGTAGTTGCTGCGATTATCATAACGGCTGTTGTAACTGTCATAGTAATAAAGAAAAAGAAAAAATAAATTATTGGCACTTGCCGTTTCGCCAGCCTTTGATTTCGCCGCATGCAATTTTTTTTCCGGAATTTCCTGCCGGCTGTGATATAAAGTCGTCTGTCCCTGAATGTATGATGACGGTTTTTCTCAGGATTTCATTTACACAAAATCTGTCTGTTAAAAAAAGGCTGAAGGCATATCCTTTATTGCCGAACAACGGCGGCATATCGCCGGCGTGGCGGGGATGTGTACAATTATTTGGATTATAATGTACGCCGGACTTCGGAAACGGAGTTTCGGCGTTTTTGTCTTCGCAGCAGGAGTTTCCGTCATGAATGTGAAATGCAAATATATCTTTTTTGCATATTTCGTTTCCGCACGGCAGTCCGAATATTTCTGCTGCAACAAGAGTTCCCTTTTTGGTTTGGTAAAAATTAACGCATCCGCGAATGTTCGGGAAAGATTCGCTTCCTTTGATCTGCGCAATCGCATTTGGTTTTTGTTTTAATATTGAAAACATAATAACACGCCCTTTGTATTTGTAATGTTATTATATTTTTTTCTTCTGCAATCTGTGATTATATTTATATTAACAAAACGGATTACACTGCAGTAAAGAGTAAATAAAAAAACTATTGACAATATATACTATGCGACGTATAGTATTATGCAAAAGGAGGTATGACATGGACATTCAGTTAAAGAGAGGTCTTTTAGATGTTTGTGTTCTTGCTGCTATAAAAAATGAAGATTCCTACGGGTATCAGATTATTAAAGATATGAAGCCTTATGTAGAAATTTCTGAATCCACTCTTTATCCGATTCTCAGAAGGCTTGAAGCAGGAGATCTTTTGACGGTAAGAACTGCTGAACATAACGGAAGACTCCGAAAGTACTACCATATCACTCCGTTGGGACTTAAGCGTATTGAAGCGTTTAAAGAGGAATGGAATGAGATAATGTCGATTTATAAGTTTGTTATCAGGGAGGAAACAACTAATGAATAAAGATGAATTTCTTTCTGCTCTCCGTGGTAAATTATCCGTATTGCCGAAAGAAGATATTGAAAAATCAGTTGAATATTACAGTGAAATTGTAGATGACCGTATTGAAGATGGCATAAGCGAAGAAGAAGCGGTAAATGCGATAGGCACCGTTGACGAAATTGCTTCGCAGATTTTGTTGGAGACATCACTTCCGAAATTGGTCAAAGAGAGGATAAAGCCGGGACGTGCATTGAAAGCATGGGAAATTGTACTGCTTGTATTGGGTTTTCCTGTATGGTTTCCGTTGATTTTGGCTGCAGTTATTATTGTACTTGCGGTGTACATAGTTATTTGGTCACTCGTAGTGAGTTTATACGCGATAGTTGTTTCAATTGGTGCGTGTGGAATTGTGTTGCTCCTTATGAGTGGAATATTTTTGTCAACCGGGAGAATTCCGCAAGGCTTGCTTTGCATAGGAGCGGGTTTGTTATTTGCAGGAATAACAATATTGGCATTCTTTGCATCTAACCAAGCGGCCAAAGGTATTTTATGGATTAGTAAAAAATTTTTATCGGGCATTAAGCTTTGTTTTGCAGGAAAGAGGGATGTACAATGAAAAAGTCTAAAAAGATTGCGTTGGCGGTTGCATGTATTCTGATAGCCGGCGGAATTTGTATTTCCGTAGGTGCAATGTTTGTAATGGATTTTAAATTAGAGGAGATAAGCAGTGTGAAGCCTGTAAGCAATTCATATAATATAAGTGAAAATTTTTCGGGAATATCGGTAGATGGTGCGGAGTGTGATGTTTTGTTTGCCGTTTCAAACGATGATACCTGCAATGTAGTTTGTGATGAAAGCGACAAGGTTTATCATTTGGTAACGGTTGAGAATGATACATTGACAATTAAAAGAAAGGATACGCGAAAGTGGTATGAATATATAGGATTTTTTTGGACGAAGATGAAAGTTACGGTGTACTTGCCGCAAAGTGAATACGGTGCATTAAATGTTTCGATCGCAAGCGGCGATGCGGAAATCGGAGGCAACTTACATTTTGAGGAGGCAAAACTGTCCTCTGCGAGCGGCGATATCATTTTTTCGGGAACTGTACAAAAATCATTGTCATTAAAAGTTGCAAGCGGCAATGTTAAAGTCAGTAATTCTTTCTCAGAGAGTCTGGATGCAAAGTCTGCCAGCGGTGATATAAAGATAAGTTCTTTTAAAGCCACGGGAGATATGCATTTAAAGTGTGCGAGCGGCGATATTGAAATTGTCGATGCGGAGTGCCTGAATATGAAGGCAGAAGCCGCAAGCGGCGATATAGAATTTTCAAGGGTTGTTGCCGTGGGACATTCAGCTGTTGAGACTGCAAGCGGTGATATTGAACTTTCGGATTGTGATTCTGCGACGCTTTTTCTTAAGTCCGGCAGCGGAGATATTACGGGAACATTGCTTACTGAAAAGATTTTTTATACTGATACCGGCAGCGGAAAGGTAAGAGTACCTTATTCGTCTGATGGCGGAAAGTGTGAAATAAAGACCGGCAGCGGTAATATAGAATTCAGTATAAAATAGTTTTAAAAGAATATTTGAGAAGAGAAATTATAACAAAAACGCCATCTGCGATGCAGATGGCGTTTACTATGACTCCTAGGGGAATCGAACCCCTGTTTTCGCCGTGAGAGGGCGACGTCTTAGCCTCTTGACCAAGGAGCCGTATACAAATTTGTAAGTGCTGTGTTTTCGCAACAGCTTTGACATTATAACCTATGTATTGTAAAATATCAACATCTAATTTCAAAAAATTTTGAAAAAAATTTTTGGGGATTAAGTTTTCTTTTTTAGAGGTTTTTACTTTGAGGTTACCTGAAGAGTTTGAAAAGAATATGATTTCGCTTTTAGGCGAAGATGAATTTAAAGAGTATAAAGCGGTGCTTGATGATGAACGTTACTACGGCATGAGGGCGAATACTCTTAAAATATCGGTTGATGATTTCAAAAAAATTGCGCGCGATAAACTCGGAGCTTATGATGATGTTCCGTGGTGTTCAGAGGGTGTTTACTATAAAGACAGTTTTCCCGGAAGGCATCCGTTTTATCATGCGGGACTTTATTATATCCAAGAGCCGAGCGCTATGTATCCTGCGGCTTCGCTCAGACCTGCTCCGGGAGAGAGAGTTCTTGATATATGTGCGGCTCCGGGCGGAAAGACTACGCATCTTGCGGCAAGTCTTTGCGGAGAGGGTATTTTAGTTTCAAACGATATAAGTGAGGAGCGCGTAAAGGCTCTCGTTAAAAATGTAGAGCTTGTCGGCGCAAAAAATGTAATTATTACAAACGAGACGCCGGAGAAGCTGAGTAAAAATTTTCCGGAGTGGTTTGACAAAATACTTGTTGATGCGCCTTGCTCCGGAGAGGGAATGTTCAGAAAAGACGAAGATGCCGTAAAAAGCTGGGAGAATTTCAAATCTCAAAAATGCCGTGATATGCAGGATGAGATACTTGACAGCGTACACAAGATGCTTAAGCCCGGCGGACTTCTTCTTTATTCAACATGCACATTTTCTCCTCTTGAAAATGAACAGACGGTTTCAGATTTCATTGAAAAATACGGTTGTTATGAGACTGTTCCTCTTAATAAATGTGCGGGGATATGTGACGCTGTCCCTGCTTGGTGTGATAACGGCGCAGAGTATAATCTTGAGAATGCCGCAAGGCTTTGGCCTCACAAGATAAAAGGCGAGGGTCATTTTACAGCACTTCTCAGAAAAACAGGGGAAAGCGAAGCAGATGTCGCTTACTCGAATGGCTCAGACGGTGTATATTACGAAGAACCCGTTTCTAAAAAGAAGAAAAAAGATAAAAACCGTGAGTCAAACAAATCAAAGAGCTACAAAAAAATTCAGGGTATTCCCGAGTCGCTTAAAGCTTTTTATAAAAAATATATGCAAAGTGAACCGTGGGAGGGCAGTTACTTTATAATGGGTACGAATATGTATTATCTGCCTGAAGAACCGCCGATGATTGACGGCCTGAAAATAGCCCGTGCAGGCGTTTTCGTAGGTTCGGTGGAATACGAGAAGTTCAAACCGTCGCATCCTTTTGCAATGGCTCTAAACGCCTCTGATTTCAAATCCATTATTGACTTTGAACCTGACGGCAACGATATTCAAAGATATCTTAAAGGCGAAACTATTTCATCGTACGAAGACGGCTCGCTTGCTTTTCGATGCGGAGAGAAATGCAACGTTTCGGAGCTTCCCGACGGGTACGCGGCAGTATGTGCCGGCGGATATATTGTCGGACTCGGAATGATACAGGGCGGCGTGATGAAAAATCTTTATCCTAAGGGCTGGAGGCGTATGCGATGAGAGTAGACAAATTCTTGTCCAATATGGGGTGCGGATCAAGAAAAGACATAAAACATTTTGTGAAAATAGGTGCCGTATCGGTAAACGGAAAGCCTTGCAAAGATTCCGGACAGAATGTTGATGAAAATTTCGATATAGTGACGCTTTACGGTGATCCGGTCGTATACAAGGAGTTTGTGTACCTTATGATGAATAAACCGCAGGGCGTGATATCCGCTACAGAGGATTTTCGTGGGGCAACGGTTGCAACGGAACTTGTAGGCGATGACTTTAATTTCTATGATCTGTCGCCTGCAGGAAGGCTTGACATCGACACGGAAGGGTTTCTTTTGCTTACGAATGACGGCAAGTTCATTCACGACATAATTACTCCGTCGAGGCATGTGGACAAGGTTTACTACTGCGAAGCTGACGGCGAGATAGAAGATTCTGATTTTGTTGCTTTCGAAAAAGGTCTGACACTTGCGGACGGTTTTAAATGTATGCCGGCAAAGCTCGAACTTATCGAAAATCTTGACGGAAAGTGCAGGGCAAAGGTTACAATCTGTGAGGGCAAATTTCATCAGGTAAAGCGAATGTTTCTTGCAAGGGGGAAAGAAATAACTTATTTAAAGCGAATTTCAATCGGCGGTGTTGCGCTTGACGAAGAACTTGAGCCGGGCGCATACCGTGAGTTTACCGAGGACGAATTAAATATTTTAAAAAGGAAAAATGACTTATGAACAAGAAAAACATTGATAAAGTATCACTTTTTTTGTACGGAATCTGCGGAAGACTTTCCGAAAGCATCGAATATTTTGATTGCATTGACGTATCGTTCAATGCAGGTATGAAGAAATTCACTTTGAAAGCAGTTTTGCAGGGCGAAAAGCTTGAATTTATATACAACGGCGAGCGATATTCACTGGACGGAAACGGTTTTTTGGCTTTTATCTGCAAAGAACTCGAAAACTACGACGGTATGACACTCGAATACATCGAACGCGGCAAGATTATCACGATAACCGCCGACGCAAAGGGTGTTACATCAAATACAAAGAATCAGGCCGTAAAGGAAGAAAATTCAAAAGTTGCGGCAAGTCACACAGGCACTTCTTCAATGCTGAACCGTGAATATTATATCAAACCGAATGAGGCGTCGGAACTTCTTAAAGTTATCGGAATTATGGGTCAAAACGGCAAAGTAAAGAATGATAAAATCCGTAAATACAACCAGATCGACCACTTTATAGAGCTTATCCACCCGCTTTTGGTGTCGCTCTGTCAAAATAAGCGTCCGATAAATATCATCGACTGTGCTTGCGGAAAATCGTATCTGTCATTCGTTTTGAACTATTACATAAAAGAAGTTCTCGGTCACAAGTGCTCGTTTACCGGACTTGATTACAACAGCATCGTCATTGCAGATTCAAAGGCTATGGCGCAGGAGCTTCGATACAACAATATGGAATTTATTGAGACAGACATCATGAAATACACTCCCGACAAGCAGTATGATTTGCTTCTGACTTTGCACGCATGTGATGTTGCAACTGACTACGCATTGAACTTTGCAATGAATAATAAAGTGAAATCTATTGTGTGTGTTCCTTGCTGTCACCGTGAAATGAATTCGCAGTACAATTTGAGCGGTTTTGAGTCGGTAATGAAACACGGTGTTTTGAAGTCAAGAATTGCGGCATGTCTCACGGATGGTATGCGTGCGATGTATCTCGAATCACAAGGCTACGATGTTTCGGTGGTGGAATACGTTTCACCGCTTGATACTCCGAAGAATATAATGATAAAAGCGGAGAAGAAGTCAGGCGAGAATATGGACAAGGTAATGGATTTTTACAATCTGTGCGGAGAGATCGGTGTGGAGCTGTCTATAGGGAAGTAAAAAAAGAGTAGTTTAAATTTTATGAAGAAAATAAAATTTAAACTACTCTTTTTTTACTTTTAGGGGGTTAGCGGTTTAGGGATAGGGTAAATTTTATTTTTAGCAAGGCAGTAGCGATTATAATATTTGGTAAATTCTTATGAGGAAAATAAATTTGACATCACTCTTTTTTTACTTTTAGGGGGTTTTGGCGGTTTAAGGATAGGGTAAAATTTACCGTTATGTTTTTACTGTTAGTTGATTTCGGTGGTTTTGGTTGATATAATCGCAGAAGGTGAAAATTATGATTGCAAAAGTTACTCAGACACAAGCAAATGGTAAAAATTGTTTTGAAATTTCAACTTCAACCGGTGTACTATTTTATGCGCAGACATCTTGGATGAATATAAATTTGCCTTTTGATGCTCAAAATATCAGAGAGCTTGTATTTACCGATTGTAACGGTGAAGTTGTATATACCACATCGTATTCAGTTATTGAAAACACCCTTGAAAGGGCTTTGCCGTTTAAATATCTTTATGCCGGTGAACAGCGTTTCGGTCAGTATTCTGTTATCGGAAAAAACGGGATAGAAGGATCGTTTTACAGCAGACAAGACGGATTTTTTGACAAAAAATACTGTATTGAAAAGAACGGACGGTTTGTTTTAGGTTATTCGATTTCAAAAGGAAGTTTTGAAGCTATAAGCTTTTATGAAGGTGGACGCCAGATAGCCCAAATTACAAAACCTTTAAATGTGGAGGATAATCTTGACGTATATTTTATTCATCTTTCTGCGGACAGAGATGAATTGTTTCCGATAATAGCCTTTTTTTGCGTGTATTTTGATTATCAAAAATATAATCGTGCAGGTGAAATTGTTGCAAAAAAGACAGAAGTAAATTTAAGATATACACTTGATAAAAATAATAAATTCTACAACCCTGACTGGATAAAGAATGAATTCGGTAAGGCTGAAGCTGACAGATTTAAGTCAGAATTAAAGGCTCATAATCAAAGAGTGTCGAATAAGTTTAGAAAAAAGTTGAAAATTTTTGCAATAGTATATTTTTCGTTGCTTGCTTTTTTTCTTCTTCTTTTCGGGATTTTGTGTATATGGTTCTTTCAGCCTAAAACTCCTGTTGATGCTGCCGAATTTACAGACAGATTGGAGAGTTTAGGTTATCAGGTAGAAAGTTACAGCGAAGATACGCTTCGTGCTTATAATAAAAATTTTGAATTGTTTTTTCACATATCCGATACGGAAGAAGAGGCGGAAGAACTATATAACAGTATAAAAGAGGATTTTGAAGACAAAAAGACCGAAAAATGTTCATATTCTTCGTGGCCGGACAGTTATCAGCTGAAAACAAACAACGCTTTTTATCTTGTCTGCTGTGTGGAGAATACTTTGCTTATAGCGGAAGTTCCGGCAGAGTATGCCGATGAAGTTAAAGATATCCGTGATGCAATAGAATATTAGTTGAGCTAATCATATAAGTCAAATTTGTTTTGATATCAACAAACCACACCCTTCTGTTTGAAAATAAAGGGTGTGGTTTTACTTTATTGTGAAATTCGTCAACTGTTCTGCTGTTCAATTTCCCATAACTCGTTTATGGATTTAAAATTATAGGGGAACCCAAAAACTGATGTTTTTTTGTAATACTCAAAACCTTCCGATACGCTGCCTTCCAGCCTGTTCCATCTTATGATTTTATATGTTGCTGCAGAGCAATACCATGGTACCGCCATCATTTAAAGTGGTAGAAATCGAACAAACAACAGTAAAAGTAGTACTGTTAAAATTATGATAGTTCGTTTTTTCATAATTTATCCTCTTTTAGTCAAATATCTTTTTTGCATTCTTTGTGTACTAATGTTCCTTAGTTGTAATTTTGCCAGAATTTTGCAATATTATAAAAAGGCACAAAACTAATTATACAAGTTTTGTGCCAATAAATAGATTTATTCAACTGTCTTAAACTCAATATCCCAAGTTGTTCCGAGGGAGCTGTCCATGATGATGATTCCTTTTGCGGAAAGTCTTTCGCGGATGGCATCTGCCTCTGCATAGTTCTTCTCGGATTTTGCAGAGGCGCGGAGCGCGATTTCAGTCTCGATTTCGTCTTTTGTGATGCCGATAGCCTTGATATACTTATCTTTCATTGCTTCGACAAATTCAGCCGGGTTTTGCTCGAAAAGACCGAGAACTTCTCCGTGACGGCGAACTGCTTTTACGAGTTTTGCAATCTTCTTTGCATTTTCTTCGCGGACATTCTTTTTGCACTTCAAAAGGCTGTTGCCGTACTTAAAGAGCGGGAAGAGCTCTGCCAAGACTGCAGAGGTATTGAAGTTGTCGTCCATGCTGTTTACGAACTTTTCTTCGATAGAATCAATGATTTCATCAGGTGCACTGTCATCGGCGCTGAAACCTTCCGCAAACGCATCCATGTTGAGAAGCGAACTGTAGAAATAGTACATATGCTTTTCTGCAATCGTGAATGTGTTGTTGTTTATATCAAGGTTTGAAGAGTAGTGGTTTGAGAGCATTACGTATCTGATAACATCAGAGTTGTAAAGCGCAAGTGCTTCGCGGATAGTCATGGAGTTTCCAAGAGATTTACTCATCTTCTGACCGTTTACGGTGATAAGTCCGTTGTGAATCCAGTATCTCGCAAAAGGCTTGCCGGTAAGAGCTTCGCTCTGTGCTATTTCGTTTTCGTGGTGGGGGAATATAAGATCTCTTCCGCCGCCGTGAATGTCAAATGTTTCGCCGAGTGTATCAATACTCATCGCGGAGCACTCAATGTGCCAACCGGGACGGCCTGCACCCCATGGAGATTCCCATGAGATTTCGCCGGGTTTAGCAGATTTCCAGAGAGCAAAATCCAAATCGTTTCTCTTTCCGGGAGCAATCTCTTTTCTGACGCCTTTTCTTAAGTCCTCAACGGTCTTGTTTGAGAGCTTTCCGTAATCTTTGAAACTCAACACGTCAAAGAAAACATCGCCGTTTTCGGTCGGATATGCGTGTCCTTTTTTGATAAGTCCGTCAACAAATGCAATGATTTTATCAATATATTCTGTCGCTTTCGGTTTCTTGTCGGCATCGCGGACGCCGATAGCATGCAAATCTTCTTCAGCTTCGGCAATTTTTCTCTTTGAATATTCAATGGCATTTACGCCTTCGCTGTTAGCTCGGGCTATGATCTTATCATCTACGTCTGTGTAGTTTCTTACATAAGTAACGTCATAACCTTTGTAACGGAGATATCGGCTGATAACATCGTATACTATAGCCTGAAGAGCATGGCCAATATGGCACGCGTCATATACGGTGATACCGCAGGCGTACATATTTACTTTTCCTTCGTTAAGAGGTATAAACTCTTCTTTTTTACCAGTAAGTGAGTTGTATATTTTCATAATATAACCGTCCTTTTATCAATCAAATATAAAGTGATCCATAAGTCTGAATCCTATTTCTTTGTAGATACCCGTCGATGCGGCGTAGGCTTCGTCGTATACGGCATTTGCGTCAACAGGCTCGCTGCTTTCGTTTCTGCTGTCGTAAATCATATACGGAACAGGTTCGTGTGTATGTGTACGAATAGCAAGCGGAGTGGGGTGATCGGGCATTATAAGAATCTTGAAATCTTCGCCGGAAGCCTTTAATGCCTCGTAAATGGGTTTTACAACCTTTGTGTCGATGATCTCTATAGATTTCTTCTTGTTTTCTATCTCATGTCTGTGACCGCACTCGTCGGGTGCTTCCATGTGTAGATATACGAAGTCGCCTTTGTTTGTCAGGTAGTCGATAGCAGCCTGTGCTTTTCCGTCAAAGTTTGTCTTTATGTTTCCTGTGACGTCGGGAACTTTTATGACTTCCATATCTGCGCAGATACCGAGGCCCATAACAAGGTCAACAGCGGAGATAACCGCGCCTTTGAGGTTGTATTTTTTCTCGAAGTTGCTGAGACCGGGTTTTCTTCCCTCGCCCCAAGGCCAGATTGAGTTTGCAGTGTTAAGTCCTTTTGCACGGCGGGCTTCGTTTATCGGGTGGTGAAGGAGCAAATCGTAGCTTTTCTTCATATAGTCGATAAGGAACTTTCCGTCCTCGCCTGCGGGCATGTAATCTTCTATACATCGTCCTGTGATATCGTGCGGGGGAGTACAACCCAAAACGACCTTTCCGGGCATATCGGCTATAATACAATGTCTATAGCTTACTCCGGGATAGAACTTCATTTTAGGACAACCGAGTTTTTCGTTTATATATTCCATGAGAACTTTAGACTCTGCTGTGGAAATCTCATCTGAGCTGTAGTCAACCATTGTTTTCTTTTCGTAAACTTCTTCGTCTTCGGAGAGGTGAACTACGTTACATCTGATAGCGAGGTCGTCGTCTTTCATTGTTATGCCCATGCTGACTGCTTCGAGCGGAGAGCGTCCTGTGTAATATACATCCGGGTCGTATCCCATAACAGAC
Organism: Clostridia bacterium; assembly: GCA_017461545.1. Taxonomy (GTDB): domain Bacteria; phylum Bacillota; class Clostridia; order UBA1212; family UBA1212; genus SIG423. The sequence goes on from JAFTXP010000022.1 coordinate 23,311, forward strand.
ATATTTGCGATATCGCTTCCGGGCGGTTTGAGATGATCCGGAACAGTCTTTACAAGACCGATTTCGCTTTTTTTAGCCAGTGCGTCTATCATAGGTTTGTTTGCTGCTGTGAGAGGGGTTTTGTTACCGAGTTCTTCTACCGGGTAGTCTGCCATTCCGTCTCCTAAAATAACTATATATTTCATAAAATTTCCTCCTGTACTATATTATTCTTGTGTATCGGTTTCATTTACTCCGTCAATTTCTCTTTGATGGCTGTCAAGAAGCTGCTGCAAGCTGATACCGTATGTTTTTGCAATATCAAGAGCAAAGCTTTTGCCCTGCGGAGGCATCGGAGTGATTTTGTAAGTTCGCTTGGAGCCTGCATATTTCTTTATACCTTCCTCCGTCATAACTTCCATATCGGAGTCTGAGTCAACTCCTGCAACAAGGCTCATCATATCGCTGAGTCCTTCTTCTTTGTTAAGCTCGGGAATGTCTTCCGCAAGCTCGTGAATATGTGTCGCAAATATCGCTCTGCTTCCTATTTTTCTGAGATATCTCATTATCTCTGTCGCAATGACAAAACATTCCTGATGGCTTGTACTCGAAAGTGACTCATTCATAAGAATAAGGCTGTATTTTGAGAGCTTCGGGAGTATCTGCTCGAGTCTTATACATTCCTCGCCGAGACGTCCTTCGCTTATGGAGTTCTTCTCAAGCTCGGGGAAGTGAGTATATACATTGTCACAAGGACTTATGCGCCCTGATGTACCCGATATAGGGAGACCTGCCTGAAACATTATCTGTGCGAGTCCGACCGCTCTTGTGAACGTCGTTTTACCGCCCTGATTTGCTCCGGTGAGTATACCTATTCTACCTGCTTTGTCGTCCATGTCAACATCATTTGTTACAACAACCTTGTCAAGAGTCGTAAGGCCTGTGTCATATATAAGCCTGATGACGAAACTTACGTCATAGATATCTTTAACATTAAAAACTCTTTCCTCTGCCGGTGCAGGTTCGGGGAAACATGTCGGAAGACCTGCATCACGAAGCATCGCAACAAGATGGCTGCCGCCCGTGTAGTAATATATCTCCGGCATCAGTTCAAACAAAAACGATGCGTTTATTTTCTCAAACTTCTGCAATGTATTTGAGAGATGCTTAAATGTGTCTGCCATTACATTTGATAAGTCTCTCATAATCGCAGCGTCAAGTGACCCTGCGGCGTTGTCCTTGAGAATGGAGTAGAATGTACCCATGCCGAAGTATGTCTCATCATTTTTAGAAGTTCCGAAAATAGAGGAGAGCACTGATTTCTTTTTAAAAGGCTTTTCGTCAATCGAAAGGAGCACCGCTTCGGTAGGTCTGAGCTCGTTGTCGAGATTTATACCGAGAGTTACACTCGATGCAGACTGGAGTCTTGCGCTGAGCTGCGGAATCACTTTGAGAAGTTCGTCATAAGCAGGGTCGTTTACGATACCGTTTAAAAGTGCCTGCAAATTCTGTATGCCCTCTGACTCAAACTTTCTGCCTGTCTGACAAAAAAGTTTATGAAGAATGGATACACATTTTACGTAAACTTTGAGAAGTTCTATTCGCCACGCGGACTTACGAGCCTCGTCGTCATGAGAAATATTTGTCTTCTCCATACGCTGAAGCTGGAGAACTTCGGGAAGCAACTCCGTGTTACAAACCGTTTCGATTTCGGGGTAACGTATGAAGTCTTTCATAATATCCTGACGGTACTTTATAACTTTCTCGTCAAATACCATGTCCATCAATCTGTCACTGATATATTTTTTATATTCATTTCTTATCTGCATACCTTCGGTAATCATATTCTCATTCATATCTCTCTGGAGAATATCCTGATTGTAAAGATGTATGCTGTTATGTTTGGTTTTGTATTCGTGCTCTCTGCCTTTTTCATAATCTGTCCAAAGCAAGCTGAAAGTATATTTTTTGTCTATCATAAAGAGTCACTTCCTTATAAAAAACATATATAATAATTTTAACATAAAACGGTAGGAATTCCAATATATTTTCAGTGTTTTACCGCATGTAAAATAGTAAATGAATAAAAAAGCTGTACTTCGTTTATGAAGTACAGCTTTTTTATTCATTCAATATAATTGATATTATCCATCAACCTCTACAATACCGTTTGCTTTGACGGTGATTTTCATACCGTCTTTGACATAATTTAAGAATTCGTCTCCGAGCGAGTCTATGACGGGCATTGAAACATTGTCCACCCATACATCTGCTAAAACCGCACCGGCTGCTGCTAAAGAGTCAACGTGGTTTGAGAACAGCATACATGCAGGATTTTTCTCCATAGCGCATGCACAATAAAGTACAAGTCCTCCTGTTGTGGAGCCTATCGTCTGGGGAAGACAGAGTGCCTTTCCGATGAGCGGTTTTCCGTGGAGTTCTTCGTTGTTCTGGTCGCCGCATTTCACTTCTTTATCACCGAACTGCAATGCCATTTGAAAAGATGCAAGCGTGTTAAATCCTTGTGTTGTAACAACTGCCTCTGCTGTTACCTCTCCGGGAGTAATTATTCTTCCTTGAAACTGTTTCATAGTCATTTACCTCCGTCAGTTATTATTTTCAGGATTTCGCTGTCTGTATAGTACCTTGCGCTCGTATATGTACGAAGTTTGTTTGAAGAGGTGATTACAGGCATTTTCTTGCAAAGCGGGTTGTTCATATACATAAGAGGGCATATGTACGATGTTATTACACCTGTGGCTTTGAGACGAGCCTCGTAATCGGTTTTTGCGAATGCTTTGAGAACTTCGGGCGCTGCTGTGAATACCGTAGGTATAATAACTTTTTTCTTGCCGTTTTTCTTGAGTTCGGCTTCGATTTTATCGGTCCAATCTTTGAGCTGCTGCAGTGAGAGGTGAGGACAGCCGACGAAGCAAAGCTTAGGTGTTGCATCGGGATTCTTCCATATAACCGGATAGTTTTTTTGAACTCTTTCGAGTTCTGCATCATCGATTATGTATTCCTTCGCACCTTCTGCTATGAGCTTTTCTCCGAGTTCTACCGCTTCCGGTGTGAGGTTTTCGATATGATAAAGTCCTACAGCTCCGTTTGATGCTGTTGCGGCGCCGAAGTCCTTAAGGTAAGCGCAAGCTGAGTCATTGAGCTCAGCGCCTATCCACTTGTCGAGGCCTACTACATACGGAACATCTTCCATGACTTTCATGCCTATAGCGGAGCCCAGAAGCTGTGCTTCGGGTTTTTTAGTTGTATTTATCTTTACAATCCAAGTTGCTTTTCTTCCTTCGTCGGTGAGAAGTCCGAAGTAGGGAACATAGCCTACAATAGAACCCATGATATCAATGATGCCTGAATTTCTGTTGCATCTTGCACCGAGTACAGAGTTTGCGTAAACAACTGCGCTTGATTCTGCCCATGAAAGGACATCACCTTTTTGCGGTTTGTTTCCTACTTCATCCATGTAGCATGTACAAGTGAATGCTTTGTCGTTCATGAGACCGAGCTCTTTTAACTGTTTTTCGTAGAAATCCTGCTTTGTGTACATGAATTTGTTAAAAACTAAATTCTGTAAAATATTTGCAGGAACATTCTTGTCAAGAGGCCTGGGATCGACCGAGAAATTTTGTCCGGACGCAACTCCTGCATCAAGGAGCTGCTGCATAAGATCATAAACCGGTGACATTACTTTAAGACCGAACGATGTTACAAGATGGTTGTATTTTGATGTAATCGGAACAAGCTTTTCCGCTTCGAATGCTTCTCCGTACATGACAATGGTTTTCATAACTTTTGCCATTGTTTCTCCTTTTGAACCATCAAGGATAGCTTGCTGTTCTTGTGTTAGAATCATTTATCTCTCTCCTTTACATGAGTTATATTTTCATTGCGACATCCCACGCACCCCATATAACGGTACGAAGGTTTCCTACCTGAGCCGCGTCGCCGATAACGTGAATATTTCTTCCTTTTGAAACGAGCGGATCAGGGTTGTAGCCGACAGACTTGATGACGGAATCTCCTGCAATTTTAAATATTTTGCCGTCCTTGCCTTTAACATTTACACCGCCGTCAACGATTTCACACAGTGATGTTTCGAGGTGAACTGGAACTTTGTTGGTTTTGAAGAAATCACGCAGGAAACTTGTATTTGCAAGACATATTCCCTTTGCAGTAATGAGGTCATCCTGCATTTCGACGATGGTAGGATTTTTTCCTTGCAGATAAAGTTCGTAAGCAATTTCGCAGCCTGTGAGGCCTCCGCCGATAATTGTGACGTTGTCTCCGACCTCTTTTGTTCCGAGAAGGAAGTCGATTGCTTCTATTGCCATATCAGCACCTTTTACCGGTATTTTCTTAGCTTTAGCACCTGTTGCTACGATGACTTCGTCAGCGCCGAGAGAATTAACGTCGGTTATCTTGGTATTCATTTTAACTTTGATAGGGTACTTTGAGAGCTCGCGTATGTACCATGCAATAAGTGCTCTGTCTTTTTCTTTGAAGGAAGGTGCGGCTGCTGCAATGAATACGCCGCCGAGCTTGTCGGATTTTTCGTAAAGAGTTACTTTATGACCTCTCTTTGCACATACTATAGCTGCTTCCATGCCGCCTATACCTCCACCGATAACAGCGACATTTTTAATCTTCTTAGCCGGTTGAATGTTGTATTTTTTAGACTGCATTGTTTCCGGATTAAGGGCGCATCGTGAAAGCCCCATCGTATCGGAGAGATCCTGTGTATTTGCATGCCCCTTAGATGAAGAGAAGTTGAAACAGCCGCTGTGACAGCAGATACAAGGTTTTATGTCCTCGATTCTGTCTTCTATCAATTTTGTTATCCACTCGGGATCAACGAGGAACTGACGCGCAATACCGACCGCGTCGATTTTTCCTTCGCTTATGGCTTCCGAACCTGTTTCGGGATCCATCCTTCCTGCACATACAACAGGAATATCAACAAATTTCTTTATGTGAGCAACATCGTCAAGGTTACAATTTTCCGGCATGTACATCGGCGGATGTGACCAGTACCATGAATCATATGTACCGTTATCCGCATTAAGCATATCATAGCCTGCATCCTGAAGATATTTTGCCGCCTTTTCCGATTCTTCCATGTTTCGACCGACTTCAGTATATTTTTCTCCGGGCATAGCCCCCTCGCAGAAGCCTTTCATTTTTGATTCGACGGAGTAGCGAAGTGAAACAGGATAACCGTCACCGCAAGCCTCTTTTATAGCTTTTACAACTTCTACTGCAAAACGGTAACGATTTTCGAAACTTCCGCCGTAATTGTCTGTACGTTTATTGAAAAATTCAATTGCAAATTGATCAAGCAGATAACCCTCGTGTACTGCATGAACTTCGACACCGTCAACTCCGGCGTCGCGGCAAAGCTTTGCCGTCTTTGCAAATGCCTCGATGATTTCGTGAATTTGTTCTACCGTCATTTCAGGGCAGATGATATCATGCGCCCAACGTGATGGCTGAGGACTTGGGCTTGCAAGTTCGTGCGATGTATCAATAATAGGTTTTACTATAGCACGGGTGAATTTGTTTCGGTGAAGAGGTGCAACCAGTTCAGTTATAGCCCATGAACGCCCCATACCGGCCGTAAGCTGAATGAAAAGTTTTGCTCCTGTTTTGTGAATTTCGTCCATGAATTCTTTGAGATCCTCGAACATTTTGGGATTTTGCCAAAGCCATTTACCCCAGAAAGTGTCTCGCAGAGGAGCAATGCCGGGAATTATAAGTCCGACATTGTTATTTGCTCTTTTAAGAAAAAGCTTTGCAGCTTCCTTGTCAAAGTGACAACCGCCGAGCTCAAACCAACCGAACAGTGATGTACCGCCCATAGGGCACATTACGATACGGTTTTTGATCTCGACATTGCCGATTTTCCACGGAGTAAACAGGGCTTCGTACTTTTTGTCGATTTTGTCCATTGATATCGTTCCTTTCATTGAAATATATATATATTCGTAAATTGTTTTTGTTGAGTAGTCAACTAATGTATATCATAAAAATAGAAAAATGTAAATCGATACGGAATTTACGTCTAAAATTCGGAATTTAACTAATTATATTTAACGAGTATCGGCAAATATAATTAGTTATTTGTATGTGAGCTGTTATCAATTCCGCTGCCCATTATTGCATCAAGTTATTCTGATGTCTGCCTCTAGTCATATGTAGTGTAGCGCATATGGGGAATATCTCCTTCGCGAATGGCTTTGCTCGTGTGCTTGCTTTCAGATGCGGCACCTGAATGACCATGCTTCAGAGAGAGAACAAAAAGGCTCGGCACCCCAAAAATATCTCTGACTTCTTTGCCGACTGCAAAAGTCCCATAATAAGACCTATCAAGATGTGTTTTTAGCAAGTGTGGAAACTGTTGCGTTTACTATCGCTGTACCCATCTGAACAGAGGGTCTTTCGTTTCCCAAAGGTACACCGATAAGGAGAGTACCGAGTGATAAAAAGAAAACTCCTATGAGATTTCTTTCCCATTAAGTAATAATTCCTCTGAGAACTGCAATTGATGTAGGCATACCGCAGCCTTTGAGGTTGGGTGCTTTTTGTGAATAAAGGCTATAAGAAAAGCCGCACCGAAGAATGCAACCGCTGCTAAAGGAACGTAGTATAGATGTTCTCTGAGAAAAGTGTAAGCTTCTTCTGATATGTGAATTATATGATTTGCGCAGAATTTATAGAGCATAACGACAGCACCGGTTAAAACGCCTGTGGTTGAGCCGAAAATGATTGCAGGAAAAATCAAATTTATAAGGTGATTTTTTAAGTCTTTTTCATGTTTCATATGACCCGGTGTTTTTTGTATGAGTATACCGCCGTACATTTATTACTGTCAATGTTTTTGAACGAGGTGTAACTGAGATTGATTAAAGGTGTGCAATCTGTTATCTTAATAGCAAAAAGGAGTGGTGAATTTATGACGGAAAAGCAATATTTAAAAAATCTGACCGTACCGGCTGAAAGAGTCGATGTGGTGCTTGATACCGATGCTTATAACGAAATAGACGATCAGTTTGCGATTGGTTATATGCTTGGAAATAAGGATAGATTAAATGTTAAAGGTATTTGCGCCGCACCGTTTATGAACAGCAGGTCTGTTTCGGCAAAAGACGGCATGGAAAAGAGTTACCATGAGATTTTAAAACTTCTGAAGATTACGGGAAATGATGAACTTTTGAGAGTAGTTTTTAAAGGTTCTGACGGTTACATGCCGGACGAAAAAACGGCTGTTGAGTCGGATGCTGCAGATTTTATGGCAAATCTGGCAAATGAATATTCTACCGAAAAACCTCTTTATATCATAGCGATAGGTGCAATAACTAATGTTGCGTCTGCGATATTAAAAAATCCGGCGATGAAAGAAAAATGTGTGGTGGTATGGCTCGGCGGACACGGAACGCATATGCCGCGTCCTGCATCGGAATTTAATATGCAGCAGGATATTGCTGCGGCGAGAGTAGTTTTCGGTTGCGGTGTACCGCTTGTTCAACTGCCTTGTTTCGGGGTTGTTGACCATTTTGTGACATCAAAATACGAACTGGAGTATTGGCTTAAAGGGAAAAATACTTTATGTGATTATCTGTGTGAAAACACCGTAAAAGAGGCTGATTCTTATGCTTTCGGAAAGCCTTGGACAAGAGTAATCTGGGATGTAACCGCGGTTGCATGGCTTTTGAATAGTGACTCTCGCTTTATGGCTGAGACACTCATCCCGAGCCCGATTCCTGAGTATGACCATACATATTCCTACGATGAAAAACGACATAAAATAAGATATGTGTATCAAATATACAGAGATGCTCTGTTTGAAGATTTGTTCGGAGTTCTTGGCAGCCATGGATGTGATAAAAAAATATGATGTATTTTATTTTTTGTTGCAGAATATATTTGCATTATGATATCATTTCAATGCAATAATTTTATGGGGGAATTGCAATTTGCTTTCAGCAGCGTGGAGCTACATTGATAACACGGTGCCCTTCATACTGATAGCGGCGCCCTTTATACTTTGCTGGAGAATAGTCTCTGCTTTTATGACGTCGAAAAGCAGGGGTTGCACCTTTTTTAAATCGATAAATGTCCTTCGTGAGATATTGATTATATTGTTTTCTGTTTTTGTTATCGGGCTGGTGTCACAGACCGTAATTCCGCATATGGAGTGGTCAGACGGCGGATTTACGGTAAGCATTCCCGAAAATTATGTCGCAAAGTATAATTTTATTCCGTTTGCGGCTATATCAGATGCGTTACACAAAATTTTTGTAGATATTAATTTATATTATGTTATTTATCTGGTGGGAAACATTATTGTTTTTGTTCCCGTCGGATTTTTTATTGCCTTGTTGCCGCAAAAAGAGATTAAAGCTTGGCATGCGGCAGGGATATCATTTCTTGTCTCCGTATTTATCGAAATGGTACAGATGTTTCTTCCGCGGATGGTGGATGTTGACGATATTATATTAAATACCTTAGGCGGTTTTAGCGGATATTTGTTATATCTTTTGCTGAAGAAAGCGGCGCCTGCGTTTGTTAAAAGGGTGAAAATGTAGAAGTTTTGCATTTGACATATTATTTTAGATTCGGAAAGGATTAAACTAATGGATTTTTTTTCAATTTTACAATTGCTCGGAGGTCTTGCATTCTTTTTCTACGGAATGAATTCTATGTCGAGCGGTCTTGAAAGCATGGCCGGCGGAGCACTTGAGAGAGCGCTCAAAAAAATGACTTCGAACAGAGTAAAGGGTTTTGCTCTCGGTGCTGGTACTACCGCGATTATACAGTCATCTTCGGCTGTTACCGTAATGCTTGTAGGTTTTGTAAGCTCCGGAATCATGACACTTCGACAGACCATCGGCGTTATAATGGGTTCAAATGTCGGAACCACCGTTACGGCGTGGATTTTGTCACTCGTCGGGATTGAGTCGGACAACCCGTGGATGAAACTTTTAAAACCCGAAAACTTCTCACTGATTTTTGCTTTTGTCGGAATTCTTCTGATAATGATATCAAAGAGCCAAAAGAAAAAAGACATAGGAACTATCTTAATAGGTTTTGCTGTTCTGATGTTCGGTATGGAGATGATGAGCGGTGCTGTAGAACCTTTAAAGGATATTCCTGAGTTTAAATCGGTACTCACTGCGTTCAATAACCCTATATTCGGTGTTTTCATCGGTGCGTTAGTAACCGCTATAATTCAGAGTTCTTCGGCGTCGGTAGGTATATTACAGGCGCTTGCGCTTACCGGAGGTATCACATACGGAATGGCTATCCCGATTATCATGGGACAGAATATCGGTACTTGTATCACCGCAATCATATCAAGCGTTGGTGCTTCGAGAGAGGCGAAGAAAGTCGGTGTCGTTCACGTTTCATTTAACTTGATAGGTACTGCTATTTTTCTGAGCGCATACTGTATCGTAGATGCTGTGGTGGGCTTGGCGATTACGACAATGCCTATTGATGCAGTCGGTATTGCTATAGTGCATACGTTGTTTAATGTATCAACATCTCTGCTGCTTCTCCCGTGTGCAGGGTTGCTCGAAAAGATTGCAAACTTTGTATACAAGGATACTGACAAGAAAGAAAAGAAGGAGCTTCTCAGCGAAAGACTTCTTGCGACACCTTCGGTGGCTCTTGCAGAGTGTGAATCCGTATCGTCAGTTATGGCGCTCACCGCTCAGAAAACTATACAAAAAGCAATTTCTGCGATGGACAATTATTCGGAGGCGGTGCATCAGGAAATTCTTCAGATTGAAAATACGATTGACAAATATGAAGATGAAATCGGTACATTCCTTGTAAAGCTTTCAACAAATAAAATTTCCGAGCATGATTCGCAGGTTTCATCTTTGATATTGCATTCAATCGGAGATTTCGAGCGTCTAGGCGATCATGCTGTAAATCTTATTGCGGTGTCAAAAGAGCTTCACGACAAAAAGTATGCTTTTTCGGAGCAGGCTGTACAGGAGATACATATTCTTAAAAATGCTGTTACCGAGATACTGAATCTTGCTACGGAGGCGTATGTGAACCGCGACATTGAAATGGCGGAGCGCGTAGAGCCTTTGGAACAGGTTATTGACGAACTTGTTGCAGGCATAAAGAACAAGCACATAGAGCGTCTTCAGACCGGAAATTGCAGTATCGAAATGGGATTCATCCTGTCAGATTTGCTTACAAATTACGAGAGAATTTCCGACCACTGCTCAAATATTGCAATTTCGGTCATAGAGATAAACAACAATTCTCACGACGCCCATAAGTATTTAAAGCACGTTAAATTCTCAAGTGATGAATATAAGGATTCGTACGAACAGTACAAGCTTAAATACGATATATAATATATGTGTAAACAGAGCCATATGGCATTCGAAACGGTGCATAACGTAACGTTGTGCACCGCCTTTTTATATTCGCTTCGCGTCAAAAGAAAGAATGAATCGTTTACAAAAAGTTAATATCGGTCATGCAAAGTTTACTGCGTCGGTATTGAAAATTTCCGGGAAATTTTATATGATAAACATATAGTTTTATTCGGTTTTATATTTAAATTTTTTGTGGGAATGGGGGATTGTTATGAATTTAACTTTTTTAGGTGCCGCACACGAAGTTACAGGCTCCTGTACATTGCTTGATGCTTGCGGAAAGCAGATTCTGATTGATTGCGGTATGGAGCAGGGCGCCGATATTTACGAAAACTGCGACCTTCCTATTTCACCGGCGGACATAGATGCTATTTGCCTGACACACGCACACATCGACCATTCGGGTCTTGTTCCGGCTATGGTGGCGCAGGGATACAAAGGTCCCGTATATTGCACGCAGGCGACAGGCAGACTGTGCAATATTATGCTTCGCGATTCTGCATATATTCAGGAGTCGGAGGCAGAGTGGAGAAACAGAAAGGCTAAAAGAAACGGTACCCCTCCGTATGTTCCGGTATACACCGTAAATGATGCAGAACAGGCTTTGCGGCAGTTTGAAACTTTTGGGTACAACGAAACCGTCGAGCTTTTTGAAGGTATAAAAATATCTTTTTCCGATGCGGGCCATCTCTTAGGTTCTTCTTCTATTCATTTTACTGTTACGGAAAACGGAGAGACGAGAACGCTGCTTTTCTCGGGTGATTTGGGAAATGTAAGAAGGCCTCTCATAAGAGACCCCCAGAGTCCTCCCGATGCAGACTATGTAATCATAGAGTCTACATATGGAGACAGACTTCACGGCGAAAGACCTGACTACGTAGTTCAGCTTTCCGCTATTATGCAGGATACTTTTGACAGAGGCGGAAACCTTGTTATTCCTTCTTTTGCTATCGGCAGAACACAGGAGCTCTTGTACCTCATAAGAAATATAAAAGAACAGAAACTTATAAAAGGTCATGACGGATTTCTTGTGTATGTGGACTCACCGCTTGCGGTAGAGGCTACAAAGATTTACAGTGACGGACTTACGGACTACTATGACAAAGAGACTCTTGAGTTGCTTGACAAGGGTATAGACCCGATAAATTTTGACAATCTCAAACTCAGTATCACTTCGTCGGAGTCCAAGGCGATAAATTTCAATACTACGCCGAAAGTCATAATTTCGGCTTCCGGAATGTGTGAGGCGGGCCGTATAAGGCACCACCTCAAACATAATCTCTGGATGTCGTCCAGTACGATTTTGTTTGTAGGATACCAGTCTGAGGGCACGGTCGGACGAAAACTTGTTGACGGAGCAAAGTCTGTACACTTGTTCGGAGAGGAAATTCAGGTAAACGCAAAGATTGCTTCGCTTGCCGGGATAAGCGGTCATGCAGACCGTGACATGCTGCTTGATTGGCTCGGTTCGATGAAACAGAAGCCGAAAAAAGTTTTTGTAAATCACGGAGACGATACGGTATGTGATGATTTTGCACAGACGATAAGCGACAGACTTTATATAAATGCGACAGCTCCGTACAGCGGTGACGAATACGATCTGCTTACAGGTGTATGCGTTGAGAAAGGCAAAGTTGTAAAAGTCAGCAAAGTTTCAAACGGCCGTCGCAGAGCTAACACTCTGTATAACTGCCTGATAGAAGCGTACAAGAGACTGCGTGTTGTCATTGACTCAAACCGCGATATACCGAACCGTGATGTTGAAAAGCTGACTGCGAAGATAAATTCACTCTGCGAGGAATATGCAAGGGAGATAAATGATAAGAAATAAAGAGCAAAATCAATGGTTTTTGTAAGACGAGCCTCCATCCGGAATTAACGGGATGGAGGCTCGTGCATTGTTTAATCATCCAAGAATATATTACAAGCAATATCCTTTATAACTTCACCTGCGAGAATCAAACCTGCGACTGACGGTACAAAGGAAATGCTTCCGGGATAGCCGAGGTCGTTTTTTATCGGCTCTTCTTTGGAGTAAACAACTTTTACCGGGGGCAGGTTTCTTTTTCTGAGCTCTGTGCGGATAACTCTTGCTAAGGGGCACACAGAAGTCTTGTCTATTCTCGCGACTTCAAATTGTGTGGGATCGAGTTTGTTGCCGGCGCCCATGCAGCATATTATCTTAGTGCCCGAGCTGTGAGCTTTTTCTATAAGAAGTAATTTTGATGAAACACAGTCGATGGCGTCCACGATATAGTCATATTTTGAAAAATCAAACTGCGAGGCCGTTTCGGCGGAGTAGAACACGGGGAATTCTTCCGTAACGATGTCAGGGTTTATGTTGTGAATACGCTCAGCCATGATTTCTGTTTTATTTCGTCCTACAGTGTCTGAAAGAGCAATTATCTGCCTGTTTATATTTGAGCGGCTTACCGTATCGTTGTCTACAAGAGCAATGTGTCCGACGCCGGCTCTTGCAAGTGCTTCGGCGCAGTAACCGCCGACTCCGCCGATGCCGAATACTATTACGCGTGAATCGGCGAGTTTTTTTACACCGTCCGCACCGAGCAGAGCCTCGGTGCGGCTGTATATGGATTCATTTTCTTTAAATTCTTTATCAATAGGTTTCATAATTTTACCGCCGTTTTTTAAAAAATACAGCCGCGGCGCCTTAAGTCGGTCAAGGGCGCCGCGGCTTCCGATTTACATTGAAATATTAAACATTAAATCTGAATAATGTAACATCGCCGTCGTGCATTACATATTCTTTGCCTTCGGAGCGAACCAATCCTTTTTCCTTAGCGGCGTTGTATGAGCCGCATGCGATAAGGTCGTCGTATGCTACTATTTCCGCACGTATAAAGCCTTTTTCAAAATCTGAGTGAATTTTGCCTGCTGCGCCGGGAGCTTTTGTTCCTTTTGTGATAGTCCATGCGCGTACTTCTTTGGGGCCTGCGGTGAGGTAACTGATTAGACCGAGGAGTGCGTAGCTTGCTTTTACGAGTTTATCGAGGCCGGAGCTTTCAACACCGAGCTCTGCGAGGAATTCTTTTCGTTCTTCTTCGTCAAGCATAGAAGTATCTTCTTCAAGTTTGCTGCATACCACAATGATCTGTGCGCCCTCTGCTTCAGCAACTTTTGAAAGCTGCTGAACGTATTCGCATGAATCAGGATCTGCGAGGTCGTTCTCGGAAATGTTTGCTGCGTAAATGACAGGCTTCGATGTGAGAAGAAAGAGGGAATTTATGTATTCTTTTTCTTCGTCGGACACATCCATGGTGCGGGCGGGTTTGCCGTTTTCAAGATGCTCCTTTATTTTACCTAGGAATGCGACCTCTGCGATAATCTTTTTGTCGCCGCCCTTTGCCATTTTGCTTGTGCGGTCAATTCTTCTTTCGATGAGTTCGATATCGGAGAATATGAGCTCAAAGTTTATGGTTTCGGCGTCCCTTGCAGGGTCAACGCCGCCGCTTACGTGAATTATGTTTTCGTCATCAAAACATCTGACCACGTGTATGATAGCGTCTGATTCGCGGATGTTTGCAAGGAATTTGTTTCCGAGACCTTCGCCTTTGCTTGCTCCTTTTACAAGTCCTGCGATGTCAAGGAACTCTATTGTAGCCGGAGTGACTTTCTCCGGATTATACATTTCGGAAAGAACGTCAAGTCTTGCGTCAGGTACTGTTACGATACCGATATTCGGCTCGATGGTGCAGAACGGGTAGTTTGCGCTCTCCGCACCCGCCTTTGTAAGAGCGTTAAAAAGTGTACTTTTTCCGACGTTCGGAAGTCCGACAATTCCTAGTTTCATTTATTGTGTACTGCGCCGGCAAATATCGTGCAATGTTGAATTCAGCCGTGCAGTTCCTCCTCTCAGTTAATTATTTGTTTGTCAGCAAATAAAACATTTTTGTTTTTAAGATTTTTTTAAGTAATTGCTTCTATACTGCAAACCATAAAACAGTATAAGCTATTTTGCTGAAATTGTTAAGTAAGATTTTTTAGAAGAGTTTTATTCGGGTTATCTTAAAAAATATAGTTAAGATTAAGTAAGAGGTGACATAATTGGAAAAACAAATAATAATGTTTGTAAGTAAAAAAAATGATGATGACCGTGCAGTTGTTGATAAACTTGCGGAAATGGGTTATGAGATTATTACAGCGGATTTTAATGCTGATCCTTCGGATGTTTGTTCGGAATGCCGCAAAAAAAACGTTGACGTGATGGTTATTGATGATGCTGCAGGTGGGTTAAAAGGGTATGACTTTTTAAAAGTTGCATCACAAAAATGTGAGTGCGGAATAATTTACGCAAGTGTGAACACAGACGTGATGAAAGAAATTTTGGCTCTCGAAATCGGTGCTGATGATTTTATAAAATCTCCTATTCATCCGGGACTGCTTGCTGTACGTATAAGAAACCTTTTAAAGAGAAAAGATTATAAGGAGATTAAGAAAGAAGAGGAAATCAGATATCCCGGGCTTATTGTAAATCTGTCACAGTACAGAGTTGAGGTTGACGGCGAACGTATAAAAATGCCTCCGAAAGAGCTTGAGTTATTATATTTACTTGCGTCAAATCCAAATATTGTATATACTCGAGAAAAGTTGCTTGACATAATTTGGGGTTATGATTTTGATATCGGTTCCAGAACTGTCGACGTACATGTAAAAAGACTACGGGATAAAATCGAGAAAGACTCAAATATCTGGCAAATCGGCACTGTATGGAGTGTAGGATACAGATTTGAATTTAAAGACGAATGTCCTGATACAGGGACATCTGAAATTTTATAAAATTAAAAAGAAAAGTTAATCATACGAAAAGAGGTATTTATATGAGTGACGATACAAATTTTAATCCTGAGGAAAACAAAGCGGAAAACAAAAGAGAGTTTTTCTTTGATAACAATTATCAGTCATTTTTTTCCACATCGGAAAGTGTACAGGAAAAAAATTTTGTAACAGAAAATAAAGAAAACTGTAAGGACGCGACCGGAAATATTCAGACTGCTTCCCCTGTTTACAATGATGCAGCCGGCCGCAGCGCAGCTTATGGGCAGGCAGTTTCTTCCCCTGTTAAGAATGTCAAGCAGAAAAAAGAAAAAAAACCGGTGACTTTCGGCGCGTGTGTTGCGATTTCTTCTATATGTACTGTCATAGGATGTCTGATACTTGCGGCGGTATTGTTTATTGCAACCGGATTGCCGTCGAAGCTGAAAGATTCTCTCAGTTCTAAAAGCGACACATCATCTTTAAACAGCGGTGTTGTTCAAAGCGGAAGTGATACTGTTGTTTCGGGTACGGTAGTGGAATCAGGAAGTAATGTCACGATAAATGTTGAAACGGACAGCGTAGCAACTGCAGTATACGCAAAAGCTAACCAATCTGTAGTAGGTATAAGAGTTGTATCTTCGTCATCATATGCTCCGTGGGCATCCGAAACATACACAATAGTGGGCGAGGGTTCCGGAATTGTATATTCATCAGACGGAATTATTGTAACAAACTACCATGTTATAGGTGATGCACTCACCACAAAAGGTGAGTTGGATTCAAGCTACGAAATAAGGGTGTATTTAGATACTTCCCTGAAAACATACTCTTTGGCAGAGCTAAAAGGTTATGACGTGACTACGGATCTTGCGGTTTTAAAAATTGATATAACAGGGCTTACTCCGCTTGAACTTGCAGAGGTTGATGAGATAGAGATAGGTGAAACTGCAATTGCAATCGGCAGTCCCGGCGGCCTTGAGTTTATGAATTCTGTGAGCAGCGGTATTGTAAGCGGTCTTAACAGAAATTTACAGACAGAAGATGGTATTTCATATAATCTGATACAGACAACGGCTGCGATAAACCCCGGAAACAGCGGCGGAGCTCTTCTCAATGCAGAAGGAGAACTGATCGGTATTTGTGTAATGAAACTTGTTTCTACAGGTTATGAAAGTATGGGATTTGCAATAAGCGCAGATACCGTAAAGGATATAGCTTCACAGATTCTGCAGAGCGGAAAAGTTACAAGAGCATATCTCGGAGTAACTATCAGCAATAACTACACAGAGACAGAAGCTAAGCAGTACAATATGCCTGCAGGTGCTTGGGTACATTCTGTTAACAGCGATTCTGCCGCTGATAAAGCCGGTATAAAATCGGGAGATATCATTGTCGAAATTGAAGGAACATATATTTCAAATTTTTACGATTTGAGAAATAAACTTTTGGAATATGACCCGGGAGAATCAATTTCCGTAAAAATATACAGAGATGGTAGTTATTCGACATTGACAGTTGTTCTTGATGCGCAATAATATATGGTATATGGAGAAGTGAAATGCAGAGGTTCGCTTTAAAGCGAACCTCTGCTGTAAAAAGCGGGAGTTTTTATGGATAAAAAACTTAAAAGAGAAGCCGCGGCAAAATTGCCGCGGCTTCTTGAAGAATTTGATAAACTGTATCCTGATGCGGAATGTTCGCTTACGTATGAAAATCCGTTGCAGTTGTTGATAAGCACGAGACTTTCGGCGCAGTGTACCGATGCCAGGGTTAATATGGTGACGCCGGCGTTGTTTAAGAGGTATCCTGATTGCAAGGCCTTTGCAGAGGCTGATGTAGAAGAACTCGAAGAATACATACGTTCCACCGGATTTTTCAGAAGCAAAGCGCGAAACATAATCGATTGCTGTAAAGCGCTTTTAGAACGCCATAACGGCCAGGTTCCGGATACGATGGAAGAATTGGTTGCGCTTGCAGGCGTTGGCCGCAAAACAGCCAATTTAGTGCTTGGAGATGCATTCGGAAAGCCGTCGTATGTAGTTGATACTCATTGCATCAGGTTGTGCAACAGGATAGGGCTGACGGACAATTCCGATCCGGTAAAAATTGAAAATGATTTGAGAGAGATAATTCCTCCTGAGCGGAGCGGAAAATTTTGTCACCAGATTGTGTTACACGGAAGAGCTTATTGCACTGCAAGAAAACCTAAATGTCCTGAATGCAGTATTCGACCAGTTTGCCGGATGGCAAAGAATCTCCGGATAGAGTGACAGATTTTTTTATTTTATCAAATACTTCATCTAATATTGCTATTTGCTCGGTGTTGTCGGGAGCGGACAGACTTATGACATACATATTATTATCTCTTTGCCATATTGTTTGTCTGACGAAAGTGTTTCCGTTATCTCCTTTGATAGCAAAACTGATATCGAAGCCGGTGCTGCCGTTTTGCAGCACCGGCTTTTTCTCGTAGTTATACACTGATGCTGAAAGATTTTCTTCGGCTTGTTTAATGTAATCCGTAATAGGTGACTTTAGATTCCATACCTGAATATATCCGTTAATAGATGAATAATCATCGCTGCCTTGCAGTATATAATGTTGTGTTATTTCTTTGCTTATAACATAATCTGCTTTCTCATAACTTATATTGGGCGGTATATTTACAGTGAAAGTATTGTTTAAATTTAACGAATGTGTGGATGATAAAGATGCAAAAGCAATTAAGCAACATGCAATCGATATTATTGATACCGTTATAAAAAGTACAGTAAAAATCCGTTTTATGCGCTTGATTTTTTTTAATGACATTGTATTCCCTGATCTTTGGTGTTTCTGAAATAAAGATATGTTTAATCTCCTTTCTTAATGCCTAAAACTAACTTTAAGAATCCACTGAACGGTTTGCACGGTTTGATAACTAAAATTTTCATACTGATTTAACTCCTGTTAAATATTATGCAATATCAGTATATTAATTCAGTTCGGATACGGTTACATAAGACATGAATATTTCGTGAAAATCGGACAAATTTACGAAACAAAAAAAAATTAATTTTTGGTATTGATTTTTTTATGACAACTATGCTAAAATACATACCGCTGTTTAGTAGATAAGATTAGGGAGGTGTGTTAGATGGCAAAGTGTGAAATATGTGAAAAGAACATGTTGTTTGGTCGTCACATCAGCATAACACGTTCACAGGTGAGTAGACGTGCAAAGAGAAACTGGAAGGTTAATGTTAGACATGTAAAGATTGATGACAATGGCACTCCCAGATATGCTTATGTGTGTGCTTCTTGCCTCAGATCCGGTAAGGTGACAAGAGCTGTGAAGCAGGCTGCAGCAGAGTAATATCACAACAAATTACAGAAACGATTTTTTTTGATAAATCGGGACATGTGAGCAAGCGCTTGCGTGTCCTTTTCTGGTTTTATGTTATGTATTTATTTTCGGAATGAGTATTTGAAGAAGGTTGATGCAGTTGAAAAAAATAGTATTAAATCCTATCGGTATGTTTGCAATAGGCCTGTTTTTGGGTATTATCAGCCGTCTATTGGATATTTACACTTCAAATTTGGGCAATATGTTTTCTCAAATGGCAATATGGATATTATTCGGTGTCTTAATTTCCGTGTACAGTAGTTCGAAACGCGAAGCAATGTTTAATATATTGCCTTTTTGCTTAGGTATGCTTATAACATACTACTTCGTCGCATTTGTTACAAAAGGTGTTTACAGCACTGTCTTCATCGCTGGATGGACCGTATTTGCGTTATGTTCACCTGTGCTTGCATACTTTACTTGGATGACCAAAGAGAAAGGCATGCTTCCTAAAATTATAGGACTTGGGATAGTATCGGTATCCGTATTGTCATCGATTGTATTATTCGATAAGTTAAGAGTTTATGATATTATTATAGATGCTGTGATGATATACTTTTTGTTTATAAAGAAAATAGAAAGATAAATGAAATTATATTGAATGCAACAGAAAGGTTTCGGATAATGAAAAACGCATCTGCATTATATGTTTTACTCGCAGGAATTCTATGGGGCACGATGGGCGTGTTTTCGACTTATCTCAACTCGCTCGGAATGGGTTCCTTTGAAGTGGCACAGGTTCGTATCACGCTCGGTCTTGTAATAGTCGCGGTATATCTTGTGATTTTCAATAGAAAAATGTTTAAAGTAAAAATTAAAGATTTATGGTGCTTTTTCGGCACGGGTGTAATCAGCCTATTGTTTTTCAGCTGTTGCTATTTTGCATCAATAGAGATGACAAGCCTTTCGGTTGCCGCAGTTCTTTTGTATACTGCCCCGACTTTTGTTATGGTAATGAGCTTGTTCCTATTCCGTGAAAAACTAACGGGGAATAAAATTCTTGCGCTTCTGATGTCATTCGTCGGATGTATATTGGTTTCCGGTGTGCTTACGGGCGGAAAGGTCAGCACCGTCGGAATACTTCTCGGTCTAGGCTCGGGATTTTTCTACGCTTTGTATTCCATATTCGGCCGTTATGCGATAAACCGTGGGTACGAGTCATGGACGATTGTCTTGTATACATTTTTGTTCTGCTCGGCAGGCTGTGCATTTTTTGCCGATTGGAGCGTTATCTGTGATGCGGCGGTATCTTCTCCGAATATATGGTTGATTCTTTTAGGACTGGGTTTTGTCACGGCGTTTCTTCCGTACGTATTTTACTCAAAAGGACTCGAGAAATTAGAATCATCAAAGGCGTCAATCATTGCTTCCGTAGAGCCGGTTGTCGGCACCATAATGGGAATGATATTTTTTGACCAATTTCCCGACGTATGGGGCTATATCGGAATTGCTCTTGTTATCGGAGCGATTGTTATGTTGAATGTGAAATTCAGGGCTAAAGAGAAATCCATAAAATAAATAAGTGATTTTATACAATAAAGAACGCCGCCCATAGTGCGGTGTCCGTAAAACAGTTAATCCTCCGTATGGTTACGATCATACGGAGGATTATTTTATGCTTTTTCTTCAAACTTGATAGCGGCGAACGGTTTGTCAAAACCGTTTGCGGACGGCAAGTCCACAGAGGATAGCCGCTTTAGCGGCGTAAGGGGGTGTAGCCACCTTGACGGAACGAAGTGACGCAACATTCTGGGTCAAGCAGTTTTCTTCTGCTGGCAGAGAAGGAAGCTCCGCAGATGCACGATACTCCCGATAGGAGAGTATAGAAGTGCGCCCTTTAGCGCCTAAAAGGATTTTTCAACAGCTCGACAAATTGGAATATTCCCGGCTCATTGTTCAGCGTTGAAATGGCAAAGTTCGTTCCATTGACAGTTTCCGCACATCTCTTCCCGCTTGTTGGGAATAAGAATATTCTCATAAACAGCCTTTTTGAAATCTGCATAGGGCATAACCGTACCCTCAGACAAACCGCAATACTTCAAAACCTGTCTGTCATACTCAATAACTTTCCTTTCCGTTTCACATAATCCCTGTTTGTTTTTAGGGCATTTGGAGCAGATAATATCCGTCTGTGTTGAAATACAGATTGTCGGATTGCTTTCAAGTTTATGTATTATCTCGCCCATGTGGGCTGTAAACTCACTACTATATCCCTTGCCTTGAAAAAACGCCATACACATACCATGATGTGTCCGGATTTTGTACTGATATTTCATTTTAACGCTCTCCTTACATTGTTTTTGTGATTTTATTCAGTCTTTGCGTAAACCACAATACCAACACCAATTTTGCTAAATCTGGTATGATGAACGGAAACACGCACCAACAGAGGACAACCCATAGCCCAACTGCACCCGCTGTCTGTGCATATACAACCATAAACCACGCTGTACCGATTGCATAGCAGACCAACAAGCCAACCAACATAGATATGAATTGTGCCCATATTTTTCTGCCGATAAGAGTTTCAAAAAAACACATTACAAGCCCGGAGAATATCCAACCAATCATATAGCCGCCTGTCGTTCCCATAATTATACCAATACCCGCCGTACCATTTGCATAGACAGGTATACCAATAATGCCCATTAGCAAATATATCACGACGCATATAGTCCCCTTTTTTCCGCCCCAAAAGTTCAGCGCAAAGAAAACACCAAAGGTCTGCATGGTAAAGGGGATTGCCGTTGGAATGGAAATCCAAGAGCAAACCGCAATTAGAACGGCAAACAATGCTATAAATACCGCATCTCTTGTTTTACTTGTGTTATTCATATCTTTTCTCCGTCAAATTTGAATTTTTCTCGCTCGTTCGCTGGATAAAGTATATAAGAAAAATGTACAAAATTCTACCATCAGCACATAGAAACGCCCGAAGAAGATGGATCTTCTCCGAGCGTATTATATACTGTTTTACAAACACCGCACCATAGCTGCAAGGTTGCGGCGGCATATTAATGTCTCGATTGCGAAATCGCAACAGAGACTTCCGTTACAGCTGCACCATATCAGTTATTCTCGATGCAATATATTCAATATATTCTTTAAATTCGGCTTCATCTGCTTTTTCTGCAATGATTGCAGCCGCTCTTTGTGCGTCTTTTAAGATTGGGATATCTTCGTACAGATTGGCAACTTTAAATGCCGGAATTCCGTGCTGGGCTGTTCCGAAAAATTCGCCGGGTCCTCTGAGTTCGAGATCTTTTTCCGAAATTGCAAAACCGTCACAGCCGGAGGTCATAACTTTCATACGCTTTTTTACAAGCTCTGACTTGCTGTCGGTTATGAGGGTGCAGTGTGACTGGAGTGCGCCTCTTCCGACGCGCCCTCTGAGCTGGTGGAGCTGTGCCAAGCCGAAACGCTCGGCGTTTTCGATAACCATAACGGTTGCATTGCTGACGTCAACTCCGACTTCTACAACGGTGGTCGTGAAAAGAACTCTTATTTCTCCGCTTGCAAAACGGCGCATGATTTCATCTTTTTCCGCCCCCTTCATCTTTCCGTGTAGAAGGGCGGTGGGGATACCTTCAAATGCGGTGTCTGACAGCATCATATAGTTTTCCGTTGCGGAAACAATGCCGTTATCTTCTGTTTCATCGTTCGTTTCAATCATCGGATGAACAATATACGCCTGCTGTCCTTCTTTGACGAGTTTTCTTACCCATGTGTAGACCCTGTAGTGCATATCACTGTTTGCAAGGTATGTCTTTATCGGAAGTCTGCCGGTCGGAAGTGTTTTTATCGAAGAAATGTCCATATCGCCGTACAGAATCAATGCCAGAGTTCTTGGTATAGGAGTCGCGGTCATTACGAGAATGTCGGGCATGGTCTCTTTGTTTGAAAGCATTGCTCGCTGGCGCACGCCGAAACGGTGCTGTTCGTCCGTGATGACGATTCCCGGTTTGAAGAACTGCATACCGTCCTGTATAAGTGCCTGCGTTCCTATAATGCAGGCAATATTTCCGAGAGCAATCTCTTTCTTTATTTCCCTCTTGTTCTTTGCGGTAAGAGCACCGGTGAGAAGTCCTACAGTGATGCCGAGAGGCTCTAAAAAACGCCTGATATTTGAGTAGTGCTGTTCAGCAAGGATTTCGGTGGGAGCCATGTAGACTGCCTGATAACCGTTTCGTATGGCTTTGAACATTGCCATGACAGCGACGATGGTTTTTCCGGAGCCCACATCGCCGATAACCAGTCTGTTCATTATTTTTTGTGATTCCATATCGCTTTCGATATCATCCCAAACCGACTTTTGTGAATCTGTCAATTCAAAAGGCAGGGTGGAGGTGAGCTCTGTTATATCTGTCTTGCTGAACCTTATACCCATGTTGCCGTTTCGGTCACAATTTCTTTTCATGTTGAACAACATAAGTTGTAATTCGAGCAATTCGTCAAATGCGAGACGTCTGCGTGCTTCCTCCGCTTCCGTGATACTTTTTGGGAAATGAATAGAAGCTTTTGCATCGTGTTCCTTCATCAGGTTGAATTCTTTTAAAATTTCCACGGGTAATTCACAGCGGCTGTTGATGCCGGACATTGTTCTGATATGCGCATCGGAGTCCGTTTCATTTACCGATGTGATTTCACGGCTTAATTTCAGCGCTTCGCTGACAGCGTTTCTGACGGTCTTTTGGGTCAATCCGTTCACGAGAGGGTAAATTGGCTGAAGCTGCGTGAATTTATTGACTGCATTTTCGTCATCTGCTTTTTCAAATACAGGATTTTGCATGACAAGAGTGCTTCCGAAGCCTTGTGTAACAGTTCCGAAGAAAATATATCTGTAATTGTACTTTAATGTCTGCTGAATATAATTTTGATTATAGAACGATATCTGAAGATTTCCCGTTCCGTCGGAAACCGTGACTGTGTAAAGCGTAAGGTTACGTCTGAGCGTTTTTTTTACAATTTTATTTACGTATGCAATGACGGAAACTTCGTCATGCTGCTTAAGTTCGTCTATCTTTTTTACAACAGCTCTGTTTTCATATCTTATGGGGCAGAGCGAAAGCAGATCGCCCACGGTATAAACGCCCAGCCGTGCAAAAGCTTTTGCACGGACGTCTTTTATTCCTTTTATATCTGTAATGCTTTTTTCTTTAAATGAGTTTTCCATATACGACACGCTCGATTCCGCCGTAATCACGGACTGTGTAAATATCGGTAAAATCTTTTTTCAGCAGTTTTCTTACATCATCTGCCTGACCGACTCCGACTTCAAATAAAATCATACCGTTTTTGTTAAGATAGAGCGGTGCCTCAGAAATGATTTCTCTGTATGCCGAAAGTCCGTCAGCACCGCCGTCAAGTGCGCTCATAGGCTCATGAAGCCGGACGTTGACGCTCAATTCTTTAATATCATCTGTAGGAATATACGGCGGATTTGAAACTATTATATCAAATTTTGAATTTTCGGAAGAAGTGCAGTTTACTTTTGCGGCGAAAGGCACAAAAAAACTGCCGGAATGAAAAGTAATTTCGGTATTGCCCGGCTGTTCTGCGGCGTTTCTTTTCGCGGTGGCTAAAGCTTTTTCGGAAATATCCGATGCGTGTATCTCTGCGTTTTTCAGAAAATGAGAGAGCGCGATTGCGATACAGCCGCTTCCGGTACACATATCAAGTATTTTCGGTTGCTCCTGTATTTTTTCAGCGCATTTTATTGCTTCCGTGACAAGTATTTCGGTGTCGGGACGCGGAATTAAAACATTTTCGTTCACATTGAATTTTATACCCATAAATTCGGTATATCCTAAAATGTGCTGGAGCGGAATTCCGTTGCCACACTCTTTTGCTGCGTTTATGACGGTGTTTGCGACTTTTTCAGACACCGTCAGGTTACTTTCTGTCAGGAACATCAGCTTTGTTATGCCTGCGAAATGTTCTAAAAGCAAGTCGGTATTAAACGACGCAGGAGATACTCCTGCGTCGTTTAATATTTTCATTATTTTGTTTTTTAATTCGCGTACTGATATTTCCATAATATTCTATTAGTTTATTATTCTGCAACTGTTTCGGAAGACTCTGCATTTTCGTTATCGTAGGCAGAAACTTCGGCTTCGTTTTCGTCAGCTGCACCTATTATTTTTTCTTCCGCGTCTGTCGCTTCTGTTTCTTTTGCGGAGTAGTCGGGCACTTCGTTCTCAATATTAAGCGCTTCTGTGAGTGCGATAATAGCGAGTTCTATCATATCGTCCTCGGGTTCAACTGTTGTGAAACGCTGCATAGCCATACCGGGCGCTCTCAGAATTTTTGTGAGCTTGTTATCGTGAGCACCTGCGTATCTGTTGAATTCGTAAGCTATACCTGCAACGACGGGAAGTAATACTAATCTTAATAAGATATTGAGAATATATGCAAGAATTCCGTTTGAAACAACTATGGAGTAGCCTGTGGCTTCAGTGCTGAAGCTCGGTACAATCGCAAAGAGCAAAATACTGATAATCATTACGACGAACAGGAATGCTGTTCCGCATCTGGGGTGGTGTTTTGACATTTTGCGGACATTTTCTACAGTGAGGTCAAGTCTGTGCTCGTAGCAGTGAATAGTTTTGTGCTCCGCGCCGTGATACATAAATACTCTGCGTATCTCTTTCATTCTGGAAACAGCGAGCATATATATCAAAAAAATCGTTATTCTTACGATGCCCTCTACTGCTCTGGAAAGAAAATGTACAAGCCATGCGTTTTTTATAAAAGGCTCAAGTAAATACTTTTCTATAGGAGAAGAAATTACAAGCGGCAAGATAAAGAAGAGCGTTACTGAAATGATAAGCGCAAGCACAAGGGATATGCCCATTATGACATTCATCGCTTTATCACCGAGTTTTTTCTCCACCCAAAGGTCAAATTTAGTAGGAGTATATGCAGGGTCATCTTCTGTTGCACTGATTTCAGCTGAATTAAACAGAGCTCGCATTCCGACAACCAATGAATCTGCGAGTTTTATAGAACCTCTGACAACCGGCAAATTGAGGAATTTATTTCCTGCGCCGAAAGGAAGCTGTCTTTTCTTCTCGATAACGAGCTCGCCCTGAGGATTTCTTACGACCTGCGCATATCCTTTCGGAGAACGCATCATGATACCCTCCATCAAAGCTTCTCCGCCGATGCTGCAGATTATATTTCCGTTTTTGTCACATTTTTCGTTTCCTGTATATTTTATTTTTTCACTCATAAGTAATCACCTTAAAAATATAGATATTCAAAGTATAATGCTTAACCGTGAATTGTGCAAGCATTTAAGCTTTTACAATAGTATATAAGGTGTTAAATAATTGTTAATGCTAAGAAAATATTAAAGGTTGTATAAATAATATGGAAGAAATTACCTGAAAATAAATGAGAACAAATGTTTGCAAAAATAAAAATAAATGATATAATTTCATAGAGTCCGCATTGCGAGATGGGCGGATTATAAATTTATCCGGGGATGAGATTGTTATGCATCAGAAGAATACCGAGAAAAAAGAAATGCAAAAAGTATATATGTGCATAGATCTGAAATCTTTTTATGCGTCTGTCGAATGTGTAGACCGGGGTCTTGATCCTATGATTACAAACCTCGTGGTGGCAGATCCGGAACGTACGGACAAGACTATATGCCTTGCGATAACGCCTTCGATGAAATCTTTGGGCATAAAAAATCGTTGCAGACTTTTTGAAATACCTAAAAATATTGAATATATAATTGCACCGCCGCGTATGAAACGCTATATAGACTGTTCAGCCGAAATTTACGGAATCTATCTTAAATATATCGCCAAAGAAGATATACACGTATATTCGATAGATGAGGTTTTTATGGATGTGACGGCATATCTGGGATATTATTCGGTGACGCCTGAAGAGTTGGGACAAAAAATCATGCAGGATATTTTATCTCAGACGGGGATAAGAGCCGCCTGCGGAATAGGAACAAATCTTTATCTTGCCAAAATAGCACTTGATATTACTGCGAAACATTCACCTGATTTTATAGGATATCTTGATGAGGAAATTTTTTGTCAGACATTAAGCCGTCACAGACCGCTGACCGATTTCTGGCGCATAGGAAGGGGCACGGCAAAACATCTGGAGCGCCTCGGAATATACGATATGCAGGGTATATCATCAGCTCATGAAGATTTGCTTTACCGCCATTTCGGAGTAGATGCGGAACTTTTGATTGACCACTCGCGAGGCAGAGAAACCGTAACTATGCATGATATAAAGACATATGTGTCAAAGGCACACTGTATCACAAGCGGTCAGGTACTTATGCGCGATTATGATTTTGAAGAGGGACGGCTGATTGTTAAAGAGATGACAGACCTGTTGTGTCTTGATCTTGTAGAACAGAATCTTGTGACAAAATCGATAACGCTGCATGTAGGGTATTCAAACTCTCTCTCAAAAGCTCCGGCTCACGGAAGTATTTCAGTTATAAGTGAAACAAATTCCTATAAAATACTGATACCTGCTGTTACCGAACTCTACGACAGAATTGTCGAAAGGGAATATCCTGTCAGGCGAATAAATATTTCCATGAATGATGTTTCGGACGAAGTATTTTTGCAAGGCAGCTTATTTGATGATTTTGAAATGCTTGGGAAAAGCCGCAGTATACAAAAGGCAGTTATAGGAATAAAGAAGCGTTTCGGAAAAAATGCTGTTCTTAAAGGTATGAATTTCGAAAAAGCCGCTACAACAGCGGAACGGAACAGACAGATAGGAGGTCACAAGAGCGGTGAAGGATAAAAATTTGTCAAATTGTCGGGGGAAAATGCCACAGTCTGTACGTGCGAAACAATTTTTGCCGTTTGCTGCGCTGAAAGGACTTCCTGAGGCTCTTGCCGAAAAAGAGAAGGAAACGGTCGTCAGAGCCTCGCTTTCCGAAGAAAGCGAGGCTCTGATTGACAGTACACTTCGTACATTGCAAAAAGGAATGACTGTAGAATTGACATATTATGACTATGATTCCTGTGTGAAAATCCGTGGTACAGTAGATAAAATATACAGCGAATTAAGGATAATCCGTATAAATGGTAAAGATATAGTTTTTGATGATATATCCGATGTCGTAATTTGTCCTTAATTTAATAAAATATAGCTATTATAGTCTTGCAAAAAAAACATAATTAATGTAAAATTCGAATATATATTATTTTTAGTATTTGGAGGACGATTTTATGTTAAAGATGAAATCTAATAACAAGATACTTGCTTTGGCATTGTCATTGATGTTACTCGTGAATACATTTGCAGGTTTGACTTTCAGCTCATCTGCTGCTGTATCTCCTTGGATTTGGGAGCCGTACACAACAGGTTATGCTGCTGCAACTAACGTTACGACTACAGACAATGCAGCAAGCGGTTATACGACGTTTGCTGTTACAGGCGACGATCCGTATGTTTATCCGGGTGCAGGCGGTGCAGGCAGTCTTGCTGCTACTCCGGCTTTGGGTAAGATAAATGCTACATCCCTTAAGTACGGTCTTGTACGTTACAGAACAACTACTGCTGCTCCGGGATCTATTCTTGCTAATTCGGGAGTTCCGACAGTGTCGCTCGGTTCATATAACGGAACTGGTAAGTGGACTGACCTTGAGCTTGATTTGAACACAAATGAGTTATGGGATGGCGAAATTGACTGGTTCAGATATGATATGTTCGACGGAAATACAGGTACTGTTGATGTTGCTTTTATCGCTTTCTTCGAAACTGATACAGAGAGAGATACATATGCCGCAAACAGAGCTATGCCTGTAGACTATACTACTACTGACATAAGCGTTTACGGTCCTGATCTCCAGGCTATAAACAGCACCGGCACTTATAATATTGATACGGTGCCCGGTTGTGAACCGTTCAGTACATCTTGGACAGATGCAGGCTTTGCTGCGGGTTCGTCACTTGTAAGATTGAGTTACAACAACTTCGTATATGTTGGAGACTACAATTTTAAAAATGTTACAAAGATTGAGATTACATATCACACAGATGGTACCCTTGCAGCTGAAGACAGCGCTAATCCGGGTACGATGTATACACTCGGTCTCAGCAAAGTTCCCCAGTCATTCGGTTGGACCGGCGGTGAGGCAGCTCACTTTAATAATGCGATTGCATACGATGCTATATCGAACGGAACTACTAACGGTTGGCCGGCAGCAAGAACTGTTACTATCACTGAATGCATCGATACTTCATATAACGGCGGTGTATGGCTTACAACATACGGCTGTAACGGACAGCCTGTTGTTGTTACAGGAATAAAACTCTACAGTGTAGTTCCTGATAAATATGATGTTTCAGTCGGAACTGTTACAAACGGTACAGTTACAGTATCTCCTGCAGGAGAAGTAGAAGAAGGTACAACAGTAACAGTTACAGCATCACCTGATTCAGGATATAAACTTGATGAGATTCTTGTAAACGGATCAGCTATCACAGGCACTACATTTGAGGTTACAGAAGATGCAGTTGTTACAGCTACATTCACTTTGATTCCTCCCAGTGTAACAACATACGAAGTTTCAGTAGGTACAGTTGAAAACGGTACGGTTGCAGTTTCTACTGAAGGAACAGTAGAAGAGGGTACAACAATAACTGTTACAGCTACTCCTGACACAGGTTATGAGCTTAATCAGATTCTTGTAAACGGAACAGCTATCACAGGTAATACATTTGAAGTTGCTGCTGACTCAGTTGTTACAGCTACATTTACAAAAACTATTTACGAAGTTTCAGTAGGCACAGTTGAAAACGGCCGAGTATGGGTTAACGACAGTTCAGCTGTTGGTTGTGTTATGGGATCATTGATTGTTGTAACAGCTACTCCTGATGAGGGTTATGAACTTACAGCTATCCTTGTTGACGGAGCTCCTATTACAGGCACTTCTTTCAATGTTACAGGTAACCATGTTGTTACAGCTACATTTACATCGACTACACCTGATCCTACACCTACTTATGACGGTTCAATAAATATCGATTCTATTAACTCAAACATTTGGGCAGGAAATACAACCATTGTTTTTGGCGATTCATATGGCGGTGAAGTTAACGGAACTTGGCATAACGCTATTCTCTGTGAATACAATTCATCTCTTGATGCATATGTAGTTGTTGAAAAATGGAATCAGGGCGAATCTCGTTCGATGCAGCTCGGTGCAGGAAAAATCATAATTGACTCTGCAGGAACAGGTGTTACAGATAACCAGTCAGGCTGGGATGCAGTTCAAGTAGGATCTGTTATTTACCTCGAGGGTGTTGACTTTACAACTAATACTCTTTCTCCTAACGGTGCAGTTGCATATATAAGCAATAACACAAACGTTCCTACAGCTACATATACAGTTACAGTAGGTTATGTTGAGAACGGAACAGTTACTGTTTCTCCCGAAGGAGAAGCAGATGCCGGCACAACAGTAACAGTTACCGCTACTCCTGATGAAGGCTATGTTCTTGAGAATATAATTGTAAACAGTGAGCCTATTGACGGTAATACATTTGTTCTTGAAGCTGACTCGGAAGTTATCGCTACATTTGTAGAGGATTCTACAGGCGATGAGAACACAGGTGACGAAAACACAGGCGACGAAAACACAGGCGATGAGAACACAGGTGACGAAAACACAGGTGACGAGAACACAGGTGACGAGAACACAGGTGACGAAAACACAGGTGACGAGAACACAGGTGACGAAAACACAGGTGACGAGAACACAGGTGACGAGAACACAGGTGACGAAAACACAGGTGACGAGAACACAGGTGACGAGAACACAGGTGATGAAAACACAGGTGACGAAAACACAGGTAATGACAATACAGATGATGAGAATGATAATGCAGAAACTGATGATGCTGCTGTTACAGCCCTCATTTCTCTTATGATTGCTGCTGCATTCCTGGCAATTCTTCTTAAGAAGAGAAGCGCATACTGATATTGAATTGTCAGCTGATATCTTATAAGTAAATTTTAAGAAGCTTTGATTGTATTATACAATCAAAGCTTCTTTTTTATTGACAGAATCGTACTGCGGTTATATACTGGAAATATGATTTAGAACGATTATTCACAGATATTTTCCGGTATTATCCGGGTTGTTTTCGTATATAAATTTTTGTGGATAGATAAAAAATATTTAATAGAGGAGGAGTTTTTATGAGAAGCGCTGATTTGCGTAATGTTGTATTACTTGGACATGGAGGTACCGGTAAGACATCGATAGCAGAGGCTATGCTTTTTAATGCAAGATTGATTGACCGTATGGGAAGGATTGCAGACGGAAATACTGCTCTTGATTACGATCCGGAGGCGATAAGACGCAGTGCTTCTGTAAGTGCAAACGTTACTCCTATCACTTGGCTTGCGAGAAAGATAAATATTATAGATACTCCCGGTTACTTTGATTTTACCGGTGAAATGCTGCAGGGTCTGTCCGCTGCCGCATCCGCCGTTATAGTTGTTGCAGGCGGAGTGGAAGTCGGTGCGGAAAAAGCTTGGGATTTAGTCGAAGAGCGGGAAATTCCCAGAGCTATCCTTATAAACAAAATGAATGACGAAAATGCGGAGTTTGAAAAAATTTATGCAAAGGTTCGTGACAAATTCGGAAAGTCATGTGTTGCGCTCCAGCTTCCCATAAGAAAAGACAGAGCTCTTTACGGTTATGTTGATACAGTTACATTAAAGGCGAAAGTATTTGATAAAAACGGCGATGTGTCCGACTTGGACGATATTCCAGAGGACCTTCTTGCAGAGGCTAAAATGCTTCATGAGCGTATTTCGGAGGCAGTTGCAGAGTCGGATGATGAGCTTATGGAAAAATACTTTG
Organism: Clostridia bacterium; assembly: GCA_017461545.1. Classification (GTDB taxonomy): domain Bacteria; phylum Bacillota; class Clostridia; order UBA1212; family UBA1212; genus SIG423. Next base: position 54,735 of record JAFTXP010000022.1, read on the forward strand.
CAGGAGAGAAATTCACACAGGAAGAGGTTATACGCGGACTAAAAGCGGCAGTCAGAAAATGTGTATGTACTCCCGTGCTTATTGCTTCAGCTTATGAAAATCTCGGTATAAAAGAACTTGCCGACAATATTATAAAATATATGCCGTCTCCCGTTGATATAGGCGACGTCACAGCGGAAACTCCGTCGGGTGATATTGTAAATATTGCAAAAGACGAAGATGCTGCACCTATTGCATTTGTATTCAAGACAGTTGTGGATCCTTTTGTCGGAAGACTTTCATACTTTAAAGTATTTTCGGGTACAGTTAAATTAGATTCAGTGCTCTATAATCCCGAAAAGGATGCGGAGGAGAAAATCGGTCAGATTTATAATATTAGAGGAAAAAAGCAGATTCCCGTAAGCGAACTTGTTGCAGGAGATATTGGTGCTGTAGCAAAACTTTCGGTTACTGCTACAAACGATACCCTTTGCACAAAAGCAAACCCCGTTATTCTGCCTAAAATCAATTTCCCCGCGCCTCAGCTTGCACGAGCAATATCTGCTAAGGCCAAAGGCGATACCGACAAGATCGTTCAGGGTCTCACAAAACTTAATGACGAAGATAAGACATTTAAGTTCGAACAGAACCCTGTTACATCTCAGCTTATAATTACAGGCGTAGGCGAGCAGCACATTGACATTATAGTCAGCAAGCTTGCAAGCCGTTATGCAGTGAACTGTGAGCTTTCTGACCCGAAGGTGGCTTACAGAGAGACAATAAAGAAGAAAGTTACTGCGGAAGCTACCCATAAGAAGCAGTCGGGCGGAAGCGGACAGTACGGAAAAGTTGTTATCGAATTCGAACCCGGTTACGACGATGCACTTGAGTTTGGCGAAAAAGTGGTTGGCGGAAGTGTTCCGAAACAGTTCTTCCCGTCAGTCGAAAAAGGCTTGCAGCAGAGTATTGAGCACGGTGTTCTTGCCGGATATCCGGTAGTGAAGTTGAAAGCAACTTTGCTTGACGGAAAGTATCACCCTGTTGACTCAAAAGAAGTTGCGTTTATAAGCGCAGCAAAGATGGCTTATAAAAAAGCTATGCCGGATGCGCAGCCAGTATTGCTCGAACCTGTATATACGGTAAATATTTATGTTCCCGATAAGTACATGGGCGATATAATCGGCGATATCACAAAACGCCGCGGCAGAATTCTCGGAATGAATCAGATGCCCAAAGGTATACAGGAGGTAAATGCGGAGGTTCCGTATGCGGAGATGTTCAGCTACGCAACAGACCTTCGTTCGATGACTCAGGCAAGAGGTTATTTCAATATGGAATTTGTACGTTACGAAGAAGTTCCGTCAAATATTGCGATTAAGATTATTGCCGAGGCAAAGAAAGACTTTGTTGATGACGATGAAGATTGATATTTGTATATGAGGTTATAAAGAAAGCGGCTTGCTCAGTAAATTGAACAAGCCGCTTTTAAAATAGACTTTACTGCTTTTGTTTTGCGGCAGTAACGTGGTAACTGCCGTTTGAAATACTGAATATAATATTTCCCGGAAAATCGATTTTTGCAGGGATTTCACATCCGTTTTCATCAAAACATTTAACCGAAGACTGTGGAAAACCGTTTACTTTCGGAATTATAACGGTACCATGCGTGTTTGGCGGAGTTTTTATGTTGTACGTGAAAAGTTTCGTATCAGAGTCAATATTCCAATTTGCAACGATTTTACCGTAAGGACTTTCAAAGCTTCCCTCTGCGCTTGTTATGCCGTCAAATACGTACGGCTTGAAGATGATTTCCCTGAAGCCCGGCATATTTTCAGACGGGTTTATTCCGAGAATATGTGAATAGTACCAGCTTGTAAAGGCGCCCTGCATCGGGTGATTCAGTGATGCAGGGTCAACTGTGTCATGAGGCACAACAAAGCATTCGTAAAGGCTTGTAGCGCCTGTTTCGATCATTTTTCTGAAGTTGTTGTTGTTTTCAGAGAAAAGCGCTTTGAGCATTTCCGCACCGTAGCCGTACTCAGTCATTGACGGAACGGAGTGTTTGTTTGCAAAAATGCCTGTGTACATCTGATAGCCGGATTCTTCAAGCAGTTTTATATAGTCCGCGGCAATCTTTTCGCCGGCACCGTCCGGATAAAGACCGTAACGGAGAGCAACACCGTCAGCACCTTGTGTTCCGTAGGAATTATTTTCAAAGTCAAAGAAGGCGTTTATAAAGGCTTTCTTAATTTCTGCGGCAAGCTTTGCGAAATATTCTGTGTCGGATGATTTTTTTAGTATTTTTGCAACTTTTACCATCGTGTAAGCACAGCGATAAAATTCAGCGGTGGAGCTTACCTTTACGGGGATTCTGTACCGTTCTCCGCTTGGGTCATCTTCCGTCTTTTCTGCATGTGGAGGGCACCAATCGCCTAAGCCTTCGTCTATTATATAATCTTTTGACCGGTTAAGCTCATGCTGTACCCATTCACACATCAAGCCGTAGTATTTTTCGAGTACAGCTTTGTCGTTGTAGTAAAGATACATATTCCACGGAATTACAATCTGAGCGCAGCCCCAAAGCGGTGTAGCTTCGCCGCATGTTCTTCTTCCGGGGGATATCATCTGCCATGTGCCGTGGATTTCTTTCGTTGTTCTGATATCTTCCAAATACTTCTCGTAAGAATTGGGCATATAAAAGTTATAAATTGCCGTTTCTGATACAAGCTGGGCATCTCCGAGCCAGCCGCATTTTTCTCTGACAGGGCAATCTTCCGGAAAACCGTGATAGTTAGAAAGAAATGTGCGGCGTGTAAGTTCATGGATTTTATTTATATATTCGTTCGAACATGTAAATTCGCCGGCTGATTTAAGGTCTGTATTTACGGCATAGCCTGTGAGGAAATCTTCTGCCGGCATATCGTATGTCTGAACGCCGATGACTTCAACGTATCTGAACCCGTGATATGTAAATCTCGGCTCCCACTCAGTATCTTTTCCGAAGCCTTTTGCAATATATATGTCCTGTTGTATGGCGGCTGTGTGCTGAGCACCGCTTGATGCATACCAAAGTTCTCCCGACGGGTCAATTTCCTCGGAAAATCTCATGACATATCTTGCTGCAGGAGGTGAATCAGGAATTTTGATTTTAACAAAACCGGAGAAATTTTCTCCCATATCGTAAATAAAAACCTGGTCCTTTGAACCTTTGTGGCGTGTAGTGACACTTATCGGCTTTACTTCCCTGACTTTTCGGATGGGTGGAATAATGATGCTTGTAAGCGTTCCTCCGGGCGCCTCCGTTTCGGTTGCATATGTCCATGCAGAATCATCAAAGCCGATATTGCACCAACCGTTCTGTTCGAGTCTTGCGTCGTAGGTTTCGCCGCAGTGAACGTTGTTTGTGGTTATCGGGCTGAAATCACATTTAAAGGACTCGTCTGATAAAATTTTCTGAATGCTTCCGTCTTCAAATACAATATGAATTTCGAGAAGAGTTCTGCAATCTCCGTAATGTGTCCAGGGATACCAGGCGTGACGCTGACAGTACCAGCCGTCGCCGAGAAGAATACCGATTGCATTATCTCCCTGAGAGATATTTTCCGTGATGTCATAGCATACATACGGCGAAATTTTTTCGTAGTTTGTAAGAGCCGGGTCAAATATCGAGTCACCGATTTTGCTGCCGTTTATGTATAGTTCTCCGCAGCCGAGCGCGCTGAAATATGCGCGGCAGCGGACTATCTTTTTGCTTTCGTCGGTTCTGAACTCTTTTCTTAAATATTGAGCCCAGCTGTATCGGAAGTTTTTCTGGCATATCCACTTTGCTGAGAAGTTTTCATCGGAAAGTGCAGTTTCAAAGGAACATATTCCGGATACCGTTTCCGTCTTTTCGGAATTTCCGGCATTTACCGTTACTTTTACCCAATACTGAGTTGCGGGCTCAAGTTTTTTGCCTTCGTATACAATATTATCCGATATATCGCTTTCGATAACTCCGCTGTCCCACAGATCAGGGCTGTCCATATGATTTTCAGATGTCGCAACTTTGATTGAATAGTTTTTTTGCATAATACAGCCGACATCACCTGATATTTTCCAGCCGAAACGAACCTTCCGGTTTTCGATACCGAGGGGATTTTTAAGATAATCAACTGTCAGATCTGTTAAAGTGACCATTTTATAAATCTCCTTAAACTTTAAGAATTATTTACAGTATTATTAGGCAGAATATATCATAAAAAAGGTTTTGATACAATACGATAAATCTTGTATATCAGCCGTATCAAATTAACTGGGAGGGCGGTTTAAAATAGATAGCATAAATGAAGATAAAAATGAGAAAAATGCGGTAAACCGGATAGAAACTACGGTGGACAAAATAGCACAGAAGATTGAAAAAATGCGGACTCTTGACTATGTTTTCTTTGTAGAGCATCCGTATAAGCGAATTTGGCATAATTTTGTAAACGGTATTGCAAGAGGAGTAGGTTCCGCGATAGGTTTTTCCGTGATTTTTGCTCTTATCGTTATGATTCTGGAGTGGATAGGAAAAATAAACGTACCGTTTATAAGTACGTTTGTCAACTTTATTCTCGGATTGACCGAAAAATGAATCGTTAAAAAGGATTTACTTTCCATTGATGCGTAGCTTTCCGAATATTAAAATAAGAGAGCAAAATCATTGATACGGAAGGTGAATTTATATGAAAGTAAAATATTTTATAAAACATATGGATGAAGCTGCATACAATGTTTTTGAAAAAATGTCAGCTTGTTCCAAGAGCCTGATAATGGGCGGACTTGTTGGAAGTATACTTGTTGCGATATGTTCGGTCATTACAATACTTTACATATTGTTTAACGGATATACAATGGAATTGGGCGATATTGTAAATTCTTTTATTGACAGAAGTGCGGCGTTGCCTGCCATTTCCGCTTTTATTTGCCTGATTTCCGAAATTTCTTTAAAAAATATTAAATAATTCGTATATTGCCTGCGGTCTTTCTTTGTGATACCATAACCAGTGGTGAATGCACATGAAGGATAAGAAAAAATTAAAGAGAAACATAATTATAATATCAGTGATTGTATTATATATAACTGTATCTGTTGTCTTGTCGGTATTTCTTTGGAAAAAGAACGGCGGATTGACTCCCGGAGTGACTGTATACGGATTAAGTGATGCATATATAACTGACAATCTTACTGTGACAGAGTACGGTGACGGAGGCCCTGTACTCATTACAAACGGTATAAATAATTCCGTATATTATACTGCGCCTGAGTTGGATATGGGTTATATATCAGAATACTTCGGCGGGCAGTCGGATGCTGATTATTATTCTCCTTCTATGGTTATAGGCGAGGGTGAAGCTTCGGGTAACAGTACCATAGTAAGAGTTTATAACGAGCAACAGGTATGTACTGCACAGTTTCCGGCATTTCCGTCGACCGTTTCCGGAGGAGTGGCTGTTGCTGCGTGTCAGACACAAATAGACGGAGAATCAGTTACATTAATTGCGACTTCCGCATACGGAGTATACTGTGACGATGCAAGATGTGTAAGAGTGTATGATACATCCGGAATGCTGTATATGAAGATTGTTCCGGAGTTTTATGAGGATGCTCCTTTTGCAATTGCTACCGGTCATTTTGTGGCAGGTGATACAAACGAATATTTATTGATTGCATCTTCCGTTATCACTGACGGAAAGATTGATGCAGCACTTTATTCTCTTTCAGACGGTTCTGTAAAGGGCGAATACGTCTACAAACTCGGTGACGAAAATAACGGGAAAAAGATATACTTCAGCGTCAGAAACAAAACAGACGGAAATGACAGCATAATTGCTTTCGCAAAAGGCGAAGAGGATAAAGCATATCAGTATCTGGGGATTGATGAGGATGATATTGATGTTGAGACCATTGACACAACTGAGCTGTATGCGGTATTTGAAGGTGTTCCTTCAGGTGATTTACAAAAGGTAGATATCGTGCTTCCTTACGGCGCTGCAGGCGTGTATTCATCGGTAAATTCCGACGAAAAGTATATTGTAACAGCTGAAAATGAATTGTTTGATAATTATGTATCTTACGTTTTTGTGTACGGACACGGAGATCGCGAAGGCACGTTACTTTATGTAGATTATGAAGAAAACCGTTTTTATTGGAATGCAGATAAGTCTGTTCTCGAACTGGGTACTTTTTCCGACGAAAAGGATTCATATATACGGTATGCTGATGAATTCACAGTTGACGTATCGGAAAATCCATACGAAACAATAAAAAACATAGAAAAAACGGCGGAGTTTGCTTATTGGAAGGTAAAACTTTCTGAATACGGTCTGTCTCCTGCGAGATCTTTATATGATGCTTTAGTAAAAGAATACAGAGAAAATCCGAGCAGTGTAGTTTCGATAGAACTATTTTCAATTTCTGATATTTTGACTGATATATCACTTGACGACAAAGACGAGGATGCAAGAAAAGCTTTTGCTGATTATCTTATGAATTTGTATATTTCGGTAGAAAATATTAATGAAAAATTCGGTACGGCATTTACATGCGAAGAGGATATAAATATTCCGTTAAAACCGGAGCCTGAAGTTGAAGATGATTTGTCTGAAGAATACACTTCTGAAGAAGATGTCTCTGAAGAATCCATCTCTGATGAGGACATTTCTAAAGAAGAATTATATTATGATGAATGGTTCAAATTCTGCAGATACAGAGTAAGCATGCGAATAACTTCTCTGTACAGCCAGGCAGTATCCAGCGGATTATCACCTGAAATATTGACATGTAATGCCGAACTTGCGGATTATCCGCCAAATGTAAATTTTGCTGAAGATTATAATATAGAAAATACAGCATATATAAATGAGTACTCTTTAGTATCCGAAAGTGGTTTATATAATATAGGTGCTTCATTGGGTATCAGCAGAATGGGTATATGGTACGAAAATCCGAGACGTGCATCTGCTTTTGCTTTTTCAGCCGGATTTAAGAATATTACTTTATCATCATATTCGGGCGAAACAGATTCTTACAGCCAATCTTTTTATCAGATGCTTTATTTGTTCCGCAACGGATGTAAGTATATAGGTATAAAAAGCAGTGAGAATGACTACGGTGCTGCAGAACTCAATGGGCTCGATTTGCTGAAGTCGAGAAATGAATCCAGAACAGGATATGCTCACGGCACACGTGGTTCTTTGGCAATAGATTATAATGGCAAGAAGTATAATCTTGTTACAATAGGATATAACACGAATGGGCTTCTCAAATCTATAAACAGCGACGGAACGCGTGAGGGTTCAGTATATGTTGTTCCTTTCCATTCCAGAGTTGAGACTATTGGCGCTGACATTCATAATAATCCGAGGCGCGGTTTAAATTTTGCCGAGTTCAAAGATTTAGCGGGCGGTTCACAGATAGAAGTGAGATTTACTGCATCGTGTCAGAACAGCAAGAATTCTTATGTAAAAATAAATGTTTATCATGAAGGCTTTTTACTTGAAGATGCTTGCGTAAGTTATAAGCTTGATTCTGTAGACAGATACTACAGATATGTTTTCATAAACAATCTTGAAATCGGAGATATAAAAGTCGAAATCGAGTTTGTTTGTGAAGACTATTCGGATTACAATCTGAATGATATTGATATGATTTTTCAACGTGAGAATACTGTTTATCCTTTAGCCGGAGATTTTAACGGTTCTACTGCTTACGGAAGTGTAACAGTGGATGTCCTTAATAGAGAAGCTGTATATGAGGAATGATTGTCACTGACTGTTGACGGTCGGGAAAGGAGAAGAAAATGTTTATAGATCCGTTGTATATAATATTGGTTATGCCTGCTGTTTTATTGGCAATGTTTGCGCAGATAGGAGTTAAGTCTACTTTTTCAAAGTATTCAAAAGTTGCTCCCAAGAGACGTATTACAGGCGAGGATGCGGCAAGAGCCGTGCTTCGTGCCAATGGAGTGGAAGGCGTTCGTTTTGAATATATAGCAGGAGACCTGACTGACCATTACGATCCTAAGACAAATACGATAAGATTGTCGGGTTCTGTCGGCAGTGCGTCATCTATCGCTGCAATAGGTGTTGCGGCGCACGAGGCGGGTCATGCAGTACAACACGCAAAAGGGTACGGCCCGATAAGATTGCGTATGGCTATTATTCCTATTACAAATATTGGCTCAATGTTGTCCATTCCGCTTATATTGATAGGATTACTGGTAGAAATGACAGAACTTGCATATCTCGGGCTTGCATTCTTTGGTTTATCTACTGTGTTTCAACTTGTAACATTACCTGTGGAATTAAACGCATCCAAACGTGCTGTACAGGCCATAAGAAATGAAGGATTGCTTGACGGTGAGGAACTTAGAGGCGCTAAAAAGACGCTTACGGCAGCCGCTATGACTTATGTTGCGGCGTTATTTGTATCTCTTATGCAGTTGCTCAGATTGATATTGATGGTTAAAGGCAGAGACAGAGATTAAAATAGTAAAGAAAAACAGCAAAGATATGAGCGGCGTCAATAGGTTAAATTGACGCCGCTCATATCTTTGCTGTTTTATATGCCGCTAAAGTCAAAATCCGGAATATATTCTTCTTTTGCCGAGGAAATCTCTTGTATATAACCGTCGCATATATTCGTGTTGTACATATAATCTTTCGCTTTTTCGTATTCATATTTTGTAAGTCTTCTGTCAAGTTCTTTATACTGAGTTTTCACATATGGAGTATACTGACTCATAAGACTGAACATTATATCACCGGGATTGAATGTTTCGTTCACCCAATCGATAACTGCAAAGGTGTTTCTCAAATTTCCTGGAATGATCATATGCCTGATCATAACGCCTTTTTTCATAAGTCCGTCTTCGCCGATTTTATAAGGGCCGGTCTGGCGGAACATCTCAAGTATCGCCTGCTTTGCGATATCGGGATAATCGCCTGCGCTTGAATACTTTTTGGCAGTTTCGGGAATACCGTACTTCATGTCCGGAAGATAAATATCGACTTTTCCATCTAATTTTTTCAGTGTTTCGACACTGTCGTATCCGCTGCTGTTGTAGACCAGCGGTACCGAAATCTCTCCGTGTATTTCGAGTGACTTAAGTATTGCATCGGTAAAATGAGACGGTGTAACTAAATTTATACAAGTCGCACCTTGCAATATCAGTTCGTGGTATATTTCACTGAGCCGTTGGGGCGTAATGAGTTTTCCCTTGGCATTTTTTGCGTTTATTCCGCTGATATCGCTGTTTTGACAATAACAGCACTTTAAATTGCAACTGCTGAAGAAAACGTTTCCTGAACCCTTTTTGCCGCTTATACAGGGTTCCTCCCAGCGGTGAAGCGCGGCTTTTGCGCAGACAGGGTAAAGCCCGCTTGCACAAAAGCCGCGGCCTGATTCTGCATCTCTGTATGCGTTACATTTTCTGGGGCAGTCATTACAAATCAAAAAAGTCATCCTTTGAAATTATTTGCGAAATCTTCTTGAATTTTACATTTATGAGTAAAATAGTCAATATAAAAATTATACCAATGAATTAGATTTTTAAAGTGCATTATACAAAAAGTTTCAACCTGTCCGTAGAGATTCTCTTTTATCGGTGAGTACTTTTGCTTTTGTTATTGTAAAAACCGTCAATACTTTGTAATGTGTTAAGACATATGTTACAAAAATAAAAGAAAAAAGAGAGGTACTCTGGTACAATGAGTTTTACCACAAACAAAAAAGTACCGAAGGGAGTCCTCTCATGAGTATTGTAACAGAAGAAATGAAATATCGCCA
>JAFTXP010000023.1 GCA_017461545.1 Clostridia bacterium
AATAGTGGAAATTATAAGTAAAAAAACAACAAAACTCTTCAGATGTGTTGTTTTGAAAAATCTATTCATGAAATCCTCCTCTTAAAAAGCCTAATCTTATGTAAAAAAAGTATAAATTCTATGTAGTCAATATATACTTTATATATCAATTATCATCATTACCTACAAATGCAATTTGTTCTTCAATAACAGGCTGTTTCTCTTGGTAGAGCGCTACAGTATTGTTGGTTGCTTCACTGTTTTGTCTCTTTCTTTTTGAAATACAGACTTTGCAGATGATGGCCGTTATAAGGCAGATGACTGCGAGAACGGTATATATAATAATTGCAGTGTAGAAGTATTCACCGATTTTGTCTGCGACAAAATTTGAAAAACGTATAATAATTCTATCGGATTCGGTTTGTGGGTCAGCATAAAATAAAATGTTGAGTACAGAGACTAACGTAAGGTTCAGCAATGCGGCGACTCCATAGTCTACGCACAGCCATATGAAACCATTGAATTTTCTGAATGTACATAAAAATATCAAAGCTGTAAAAACAATTATAAGTGCAATAATTATGTAATGGCAGTTTTTTATAAGTCTGATTCCCTGCGCAATCTCTTCAACTTCAAATACGTCTCGAAGTTCTTCCATATTATTTATAATGTCCGGCGCCGCTTCAGAGAATACTTTGAGAATCGCCTCTTCATACTGTTGTGAAGTCATATCTTTTGCTTCGGGCGTTGTTTTTTTGAAGATTTTTGTCAATTCATCCATATTTCGTTCTGCTATACGGACAATGTCTTGCTCTTTAAGATCTGCATCTTCATCCCCGTAGACATATGCAAAAACATAATCTGTGATTTCGGTAAGCAAGTCATCGAAGCAATCACTTTTCATAAATTCCTGTGTGAATTCGGCTGTTTGTTCATCCCCGATAGATATGCTGTCTGCCAGTTCCTCTTTGAGCCCTGTATCGGTAATGAGTTCTTTTATATTGTCTTTATTAATGACGGACGTCAGAAAAGATGTTGCAGGTGCTATAATCAATGTTATCACCAACAATACTGACAATAATGCCGCAAGTATGTTTAATACAATTTTCATAATAATCTCCTTTAATTTACTTTTTTACGTAGTTTAACCAAATAACACTATTTGGATAATTCGTTACTCCTTTTAGTTTAAAATCTTTGATTGTACCATCACAGAACAGAGGCTTGCTGTCCTTGTCGGCGATAACGGGTGCAACTACAAGGCTCAATTCATCTATGGCATCAGCGCGTTGAAAGGCTCCGTTGATGATGCTGCCTCCTTCCAGAAGCAACTTTTTCATGCCGAAAAGGGAATAAAGTTTTTTCAGTGCAATGTCTATATCAATATCATCGTTGCCTGCAAAAATATATGATATTTTTGTTTTTCTTAAATATTCCAAGTAAGCCGGCGATGTATCCTTGCTTAAAACTTCTATTATGTGAGCATTGTCGTACCCGGGATCTTCGTCTGATATTGAAGAAGTTTTCCAGCCGAGGGTTCCTTTTCTGTCAAAGGCAACTGCAAAAAATGTCGCAGCAGGGTCAGCAATAAAGTCATCAAAATTTTCATCAGCGGAACCGCTTATTTTACTTAAATCAGCTTTTGCGCCTCCGGTAAAACTTCCTTCCATTGTGACTCTTCCGCAGGCGTATCCGTCAGCTTTGTATGCGCGGTTTATTTCGTAATAAATATCAATTGCTTTTTCACATTCGGGTCTGTAAAGAAAATCACCGGTAACTTTTCCGTCAATTGATGTTGTCATATGGCAAATAACGTACGGCTTATTCATAAAATATTTACTCCAATTTGATTAAGTTCGGTCAAAATAGTAAATCCGAAAACCGAATGTACTGTTAGTCTTTTGTCTTGTAATAAAGCATACAGTGGCAGTATCCTTCAAAGTCGGGGTCTGCTATCTGGTCGCGGAACTCTTTGCATATACATTTGTTTTCTTCGGTTTTCTGAAGACGGCAGGGACAGTATCCTCCTTTTGCTTTAAGTCCTTCTTTTATGGTTGCAACGAGTTCTTTGTCTTCGTTCAATCTTATTGCCATATAAAAATCTCTCCTTTTATTCAAAAATCAATCCCTCTATCGGAGTTTCAAGTGTTTCTGCCAATTCTTTTACGGCTTTTGGTATTTCAGGTGAAAAGTCCATGAACCATTCAACACTTTCAATAATATATTTTCGTTTAAAGTCTTCGCTTGAAACAGTTGCGCTGCGGAGATTGTGAAGTCTGTCGGCCGCTTTTACCTTGAATGCAATGTCGTTTTTTTTGATTGCGTCGATATATTCACTCATAATATATCCTTTTTTCTTTGTGAGCAGCCTGACTGCCTCAAGAATGTCTGGTCCGCCCAGCCTGAGAATTTCCTCTTCCGTAGCGTCGGTGTCCTCGAGCAGGTCGTGAAAAAGTCCGGCAATCTGATATTCCTCCCCGAATCCGAGATTTTTCAATATTTCAGCTACCTCAATCGGATGTGTTATGTACGGCAAACCGCCTATTCTGAACTGCTGGCGGTGCTTATTGGTTGCGTATTCGAGTGCTTTTTTATATTTATCGGAATATACCATTTTTTCTCCCTTGTGCAGCTTACTGAAGTATTTGATGTTCAATTGTCATCTACGATGATTTTAGTACTTTTCTGTTTCATTATGCAATATTAATTTTAAAGATGAACAAAAAGAAGTTTTTTGAAATATATATATTAAACAACAGAAGATGTTGTGTTGACCTTAAAAAATTAAAGGAGTATAATGATAATTCAATTTGATTTAATTTTCAGTAATTGGTTAAATTGTAAAAAAATAAAAAATATTTTAAATTTTGTAAAAAATTTTTGGAGGCGTTAGTATGGATCGCGTATATAATTTTTCAGCAGGCCCTTCTGTTATCGCAGAAAGCGTACTTAAAAAAGCTCAGAGCGAACTCGTAAATTTCGGCGATGCCGGTATGTCAGTTATGGAGATGAGCCACAGATCGGCTGTTTATCAGTCTATCATTGATGAGACAGAAGCTCTTCTTCGTCAGATTCTCGGAATTTCAGACGATTATCATGTTCTTTTCTTGCAGGGCGGTGCTTCTTCACAGTTTGCTATGATTCCTATGAATCTTGCTACAAAAACAGGTAAGATCGACCTCGTTCTCACAGGACAGTGGGCTTCTAAAGCTCAGCAGGAAGCTTCTAAATATTGTGAGGTAAATGTTGTCGGTTCCAGCAAGGACAAAACTTACAGCTACATCCCGAAACTCGATCCTGCTACTTTTAATAAAGACGCAGATTATTTCTACATCTGTTCAAACAACACTATCTACGGAACCCGTTTTGCAGAGCTTCCCGAAGTCGGAAATGTTCCGCTCGTAGCTGATATGTCTTCTTGCATCTTGTCCGAGAAGATTGATGTTTCAAAATACGGTCTTATTTTTGCGGGTGCGCAGAAGAACATGGGACCTGCAGGTCTTACTGTTGTTATTGTAAGAAAAGATCTCGTAGGAAACAAAATGGATATCACTCCTACTATGTTTGACTACGAAATTCACGCTAAAAACGGTTCTATGTATAACACTCCGCCTACGTTTGCTATTTATATGTGCAAGCTCGTTTTGGAGTGGCTCCGTGACCTCGGCGGTATCGAAGTTATGGAAAAGATAAATCATGAGAAGGCTGCTATTTTCTATGACTTCCTTGATTCATCAGAACTCTTCAATGCTACTGTTATGGGCGCTGACCGTTCATATATGAACATTCCTTTCGTTACAGGTAACGAAGATATTGATAAGGATTTTGTAAAAAAAGCAACGAGCAGCGGTTTTGTTAACCTTAAGGGCCACAGATCTGTAGGCGGTATGAGAGCATCTATCTATAACGCTATGCCGGTAGAGGGTGTTAAGGCTCTTGTTGAGTTTATGAAGCAGTATGAAATGGATTATAAGAAGGGAGCTATTTAATAATGGCTAAAGTAAAATTGATGAATAAAATCGCTTCTGTCGGCGTTGATATTCTTAAAAATGCCGGATATGAAGTAGGAGAAGATGTGGCAAATGCAGAAGGTATCATGGTTCGTTCCGCATCTCTTCATGAAGTTGAATTTGACAAAGAATTGCTCGGTATTGCAAGAGCCGGTGCAGGCGTAAACAATATTCCTGTTGATGCATGTGCTGAAAAGGGTATCGTTGTATTTAACACTCCGGGCGCTAATGCAAATGCCGTTAAAGAACTTACTATCGCTGCACTCCTTCTTTCTTCAAGAAAGATAAATGCAGGTATCGAGTGGGCAAAGACTCTTAAGGGCGAGCCTGATGCTGCAAAATTGGTAGAAAAAGGAAAGTCTAAGTTTGAGGGCCCTGAGATTCTCGGAAAGAAGCTCGGTGTTATCGGTCTCGGAGCAATCGGTGTTATGGTTGCTAACGCTGCTAAAAACCTCGGAATGGATGTATACGGTTACGACCCGTACATTTCCGTAAACGCTGCATGGGGACTTTCAAGAGGTGTTCACAAGGCTGATACTTTGAAAGAAATTTACGAAAACAGTGATTATATCACAATTCACGTTCCGTATATGCCTGCTACAAAAGACTACATAAATGCTGACGCTCTTGCTCAGATGAAGGACGGCGTTCGTATCATTAACTGCTCAAGAGGCGAAGTTGTAAATAACGCTGCTATCGGTGCTGCTCTTGAGTCCGGTAAAGTTGCTTGCTATGTAACAGACTTTGCTAATGTTGAGTCTTTGGAGCTTCCGAATACGATTTGTATGCCTCACCTCGGTGCAACAACTCCTGAGTCTGAGACAAACTGTGCTATCATGGCTGCTAAAGAGCTTGATAACTACATAAAGAATGGTATCATCAAAAACAGTGTTAACTTCCCTGATTTTGAAGATGCAAGAGATTGCGATGTCAGAGTTTGCATTATTCATAAGAACATTCCGAATATGCTCGCAACTCTTTCAGGTGCGTTCTCTAAGAACAATATCAATATCGAGCACATGACAAGCAAGTCCAAAAAAGATTTTGCATATACTGTTCTTGATATCAACGGCGATGCTCCGGCTGACATCATTGCTGCAATCGGAGAGGTTGACGGTGTTATCCGTGTAAGAGTTATCAAATAAGAAAACTTGGGAAATTTGTTGATTTAAGTCGGGCGGATAGAAATGTTCGTCCGATTTTTTTGCGGAATTTCGGGGTAGAGTAGTGCTTTGGAAACGGCAGGGTAGAGGAGTAGAGTGGCGGAGAAGTGCGGTTTTCACGCTCATGTGGTTTGCAGAGTGTCGGATTTTGTCAAAAAATGTCGGAGAGGGCAAAGATAAAAAAGATTGGAATTTTAATAAGTTGGGCATATTATAATAGCAGATTTTCTGATAAGTTGATGAAAAGTGTATTAGCTCATTGACTTTCCGAAGAAGATTTGTTAAGCTCTCGTTAGAGAAAGTTTACTACCGACCGACAGGTGGTATATAAATGGTTGGGTTGAAAGTATAGGCCTCCGCCGGCATTGGTGGAGGCTTTTTTTACCGGAGTATTGGGTACATAAAGAAGGCTGTTTTTTATATTATAAAAGATTCCTCTTTGGATGATATGGATGAACCATAACAGCTGGATGTCATGAGAATAATTGAGAAGTTAACTAAGAAATAACGATTTTTGCGAGGTAGAGGATTGGTTTTATGCATAAAAATATTTTTAAAATAATTGAAATGACCGAGGCTTTTGCCCGGGAAATATCGTGCTGGAAGTACGAGGGGCAATATTCCGTCTACAGTTTTGACGGAGACGAAGAAGAGTTTTTACAGCTCATGAACGGGCTTCATCTGCCTGTAGTTTTTCGTAACAGCAAAGAGCTTGCAGGGTTCATTGCTGTAGGCCCTGCGGGTCAGGTTAAAAATAAAAAATCAGCACGTATATATGCTGATGAAAGTTTTACCGATTTTGCTCTGGGATTGCGTCCTGATTTGTGCGGACAGGGAAGAGGCTACGGCGATTATCTCTTAAAAGCGTGCATAAGTTTTTTGAAAGATGAATTTCCGGATGACGGTCTGCGCCTGACCGTTGCCTCCGACAATCTGCGCGCCAAAAGGGTATATGAAAGAAACGGTTTTAAAACTGTTTTTGAATTTAAGAAGTTTACCGATACTCCGGACGGAAGAAAACTTATAAAGTATGAAATAATGCAGCTCTGAAAATCAGGGCTGCATTTCTTCTTGAATTTCTTCGCTTTTTTGCTCTTTCTTTGAGGACTTTGATTTTATATAATCGGAGCCCGCTTTGACTTTCGATTTTATAAAGGACCAGCAAACGATAATAGCCTGTCCGGGTATTCCGAGTAAGAATATTTCCCAGACGTTAATTCCGCAGAATAACAGGGTTATAAATATCGCTGAGACTGATGTC
This sequence comes from Clostridia bacterium, assembly GCA_017461545.1. Classification (GTDB taxonomy): domain Bacteria; phylum Bacillota; class Clostridia; order UBA1212; family UBA1212; genus SIG423. The sequence continues at coordinate 6,414 of JAFTXP010000023.1, forward strand.
CACATTAAAAGTGAAATTATTACAAAATTTCTTCGTTTATTAAACCACATGCACGTGAAAACAAGCCAGACGATAATCGCCACCGGAATTGCATAGACGAATGTCAATAATGACGCCTGTAACGATATTGAGGAATCTAGTATAACGAATATCAATGTGGCTATGAGCAGTACGAGAAAAATACTGATTATACAAATCGCTACTCTGTTGTTTTTTTGTGTTTTATTATATGTTTTTATTTTATTTTCTTTTTCGTGGTATTCTGAGACTAAATAGTCAAGTGAGACTCCGAACAGATCTGCTATGGCTTTCAGAACGACAATGTCCGGCACGGATTCCCCGCGCTCCCATTTGGAAACTGCCTTGTCCGTGTAGCTTAGATTGGCGGCTAAATCCGCCTGTGTCATGCCTTTCTTTTTTCTCAAATCACTGATATTGTCAGCGATGATAAGTTTTAAATCTTTCATATTAAAATCCACCGTAAATTTTATAAGTGAAATCGTATAATTCATTATAACATGCAAAAAGCCTTTAATACAAGCAAAAACAAGAATTCTCCCATGAGTAGAATTGCTGAATTTTCACTCTACCGGGCTGTATTCTTGCGGAATACCCCGGAATTACCGATGTAGATTGAATTTATTTTCCGCATGGATTAATATAATCTCGACAAAGGTGGCGCAAAATGAAAGCTTTGCGGCTGATTTGCCGGTGATAAATTTGATAAATCAGAATTATCATGATTGATTGAAAATAACTTGATTTGAATACAATGTTAGGAGAGACGGTATGGATTCTGCGAATAACAACAATAATACAAATTCTGAAAATGAGAAATTCCTTGACGGAGAGCTTTTTGCCAAGATGGTGAGAGGCGGCGCTGCGCAGCTTCGCTCAAATGCCGAAGAGGTAAATAACCTCAACGTATTCCCAGTTCCGGACGGTGACACCGGTGACAATATGTGTATGACAATAGAGGGCGGCGTTGCCGCACTTGACGGAGTATCTCAGTATGACGGTCTTGCAGATGTAATGAAGTCTCTTTCAAAAGGAATGTTGCTCGGCGCAAGAGGTAACTCGGGCGTTATTCTTTCACAGATGTTTGCCGGAATGGCAGTAGAGCTTGAGGGTTGTATCGTCGCCGATGTTGATTCGGTAGGTAAGGCTTTGAAGCGCGGCGTAAAACAGGCTTATGCGTCAGTTCTTACACCTACAGAGGGAACGATTCTGACTGTTGCCCGTGAAGCGGTTGACCACGCGGTATCAAGACTTAACGAAGACAGTACAATAAAGACCCTTTTCGACGATTTGCTCACAGAGATGTACGCTTCTCTCCAGAGAACACCGGATCTCCTTGCGGCGCTCAGAGAAGCGTCTGTTGTAGACAGCGGCGGAGCCGGACTCTTCTACATCATGGACGGATTTAATAAAGTTCTTAACGGACAGAAGCTCGATGCCCTTATGGAGAGCAAGCCGGCGGTAAAGCAGCCGACTGTTGATCTCAGTTCATTCGGCCCTGACAGCGAGATGGAATTCGGCTACTGTACAGAATTTTTACTTCAGCTCCAGAACAAGAAAGTAGATGTGGAGGCTTTCAGCGCAGATACAATTACCGAGTATTTGCAGGGTATCGGAAACTCAATTGTTTCCTTCAAGACAGACAGTATTATAAAGGTTCACGTTCACACAATGACACCGGGTGCTGTAATAGAGTATTGCAGACAGTTCGGTGAGCTTCTCACTGTTAAGATTGAAAATATGTCCGTACAGCACAACGAGAGCAAAGAAGTAACTGAAAAACAGCAGATTGACAATACTCCTGCAAAAAAATACGGTATCGTATCGGTTGCACAGGGTGACGGAATCGCACAGATTTTCACAGAGATGGGTGTTGACGTAATCGTAAACGGCGGTCAGACACAGAACCCCTCAACTGCTGATTTCCTTGATGCGTTCAAAAAAGTAAAAGCAGAACATATTTTTGTTTTCCCGAACAATGGAAACATAGTACTTGCTGCAAAGCAGGCTGCCGAAATATACGAGGATGCTCAGATTCACGTAATAGAGAGCAAAGACCTCGGCGCGGGATATATAGGACTTTCATTGATTGACTTTGAAGCGGAAACCCCTGAGGATATTGAAGCTCAGATTTATGATTCAATGAAAGGTGCCGTTACGGCAAGCATTTCGCCGTCGATAAGAGATGCGGATATGAACGGTGTTCATGTAAATAAAGGCGAGTTTATCGGAATCATGGCAAAGCAAATCACAGCTTCGGCTGAAAACAAAATAGATACAGCAAAGGCTGTTCTTCATTCAATATTTGATGGTGGAGAAAAGACAATGCTTACAGTATTTACGGGCAAGGATGCAACAGCTGCAGACGTTGCAGAGCTCGAATCTGCTGTGGCAAAAGAGTTCCCGGACGTTGAAGCATATTTTGCGGAGGGCGGCCAGGACGTTTATCCGTTCATCTTTGTAGCGGAATAATTTCAAAAAAGGCGGGCTGATAAATCAGCCCGTTATCAATTAGGAGACTCAAAATGAAAACTGAAAAAAAGAATAATTTTGCCCTTAGAATTGCAAAAATTGTAAGGGTTGGCTCAGTGCCGCCTGTAATGGTCACAATTTTAATAATTTTGCTGAATTTTTGCCGTGATGACATATTCGAAACATGGATTCAAGCCGTCGTCTCAATCTTCACTCTGGCAATTATTCCTGTCCTTGCATACCCTCTTTCATGGATAATACCGAAGATAAGAGAAAAGGGAAGAGAGGGTCAGCGAAACCTTGCGTTTGCTTTGAATCCTGTCGGTTACATCATAGCATTTGCGTACGGACTGATATCAAAGGTCAACGAACCGCTCATGGTTATCTACACCGCATATCTTCTTTCCGTAATAGTCTTGCTGGTGTTCAATAAACTGTTCAAATTCAGGGCAAGCGGCCATGCGTGTGCTGTAACGGGTCCCATAGTGATCATTTCATACTATTTGGGTCTATGGGGAATCGTAGGCGGCGCTGCCGTATACGCTTTAATCCTGTGGGCATCGCTCGCGCTTAAGCGTCACAATCTGAAAGAGTTTATTTTCGGATCTCTGACGAGTACCGTGGCGTTTTTCATAAGTGTACTGTTTTTTGCGGTAATATGAAAGAGGTAAATTATAATGATAACCGAAAACGCCGCGAATTCGTTGCTTTTGGGCAACGATTTCGCGGCGGCTGTTATGTTGTCTGAATTTTTCAATACGCGGCTGATTCCGTGCGATGTTCTTTTTTGAGGGATTCAGTCGCCGACAAAGGCGGCGGCATTACGCCAGAGAATTTTGTCCCGCTCGTCGTCTGTGAGTTTGAGTGCCATGAAGCGGTCAAGCTCTGCGGCGTGAGTCCACATCGGGAAATCTGTCCCCCAAAAAACTCTGTCAACACCGTGTTTTTTTATGATTTTGACAGACTCTTCGGGCGAAAGGAAAGCAAGTGAGCTGCAAGTGTCGATGTACAGCTGCGGGTTTGAAAGGTAGCCCGGAAGATTTATGACCTCCTCCCAGCTGCTGTAGCCTCCGAGATGAGCTCCGATGCAGGTAAGCTTTGGGAATTTCTTCATGACGTTCAGCAATCGGAAAGGTTTTGTGCGGTCAAAGCGATAGTCGCCCATGTGAAAAAGTATGGGAAGTCTGCCTTCGGCTGCACGGTAAATTGCTTCCGCTTTAGGGTCATCAATATCAAAATTCTGAAAATCGGGATGAAGCTTTATTCCTTTGAGTCCCAATGAAATGATTCGGTCAACTTCTTCCTCTATTTTATCATAATCAGGGTGCAGAGAGCCGTATGCGATGAATTCCGGATGAGCATGCTGCTCCGATGCAATAAAGTTATTTATCGACACGACCTGGTGCGCAGTTGTGGCAGTGGAGCAGACAAGGTATCTCTTTACACCGATAACTTTGCCGCTGTTGAGAAGATTTCGCACAGTGCCGTAGCTATCCATATGCAGATCATAGAACTTTCCTATTGAGGAAGCTGCTTTTTCAGCAATTTTATCGGGAAAGATGTGAGTATGCATATCGTAAATATATTTAGCGTCTGAATTATTATGTGACATTTTTATGCTCCTGCAAAATTACGTAAAAATTTATAAATGCCTAGTGATTATAAATCTTTAAAAATTCTTTATCAATAAAATATTTGATTATTTTTTCATGTCGGATATACTGTAAATATAACTTGTTTTGCGATTGCAAAGCGTATTCATAAAAGATAATCGGAGTGATAGAGATGAAAAGAGTATTGATGCTTATATCAGACGGATTTGAAGAGGTAGAGGCACTTTGTACGGTTGACCTGCTTCGCCGTGCGGAGATACATGTAGATGTGTGCAGTATTACGGGAAAAAGAATGTTAAACGGCGCGCACGGAATAAATGTTGAATCGGACTGCATTATCGAGGAAATCGGCAGTGCTGCGGAATGTGCCGAAAAATACGACGGTGTAATTCTACCCGGAGGAATGCCTAATTCAACAAATCTGCGTGACGATTTGCGTGTAATTGATTTTCTGCAGTTTTTTGCCGGAGCCGGCAAAATAACTGCGGCGATATGTGCGGCTCCTATGGCTCTTGAGCGCGCAGGTCTTTTAAAAGACATTGAAGCGACTTCTTATCCGGAGTGCATAGACGAAGCATCATGCATTTACCGAAACGATGTGAAAAGTGTTGTTTCGGGCAAAGTTATAACGAGCCGCGGCGTAGGTACAGCAATTGACTTTGCACTGACTCTTATCACGGAGCTTGGTTATAAAGACAGGGCAGATACGATTTCAAAAGCAATTTTATATACATGTTGAAAAATTTTTTTGAATGAAAAAGGCAGGGGCGAAATTCATTTTGCCCCTGCCTTTAATGAATTATTTTGCCGGATACCCTTATCAATCCACAAATTCAAAGTCGTCTTTTGCTCTTTCTTTGAAAATTTCAAAAACTTTTTTAAGAACTTCCGGGTCTTCTACTCCTAAATAAGACTCATCCTCGCCGTCTTTGCCGTCTTCGACCTGAAGAATAACTACATCATTGTCATTTTCGTCAACGGGTAAAAGAACTGCGTATTCGATACCGTCATATTCGATTATATCGACAAATTCGAATGATTCTTCATTTCCTTCTTCGTCGCTCAGAATTATTATTCCGTCCAGCTCTTCATTTTCAATATTCATTGCTATTTCCTCCTTTAAAAAGATTTCTCTTGCGCCGTCTCCGATTTCACATACGTAGAAAAGCGCTTCGTTGCCGGTTGATTCAAAATACTTTTTGCCGACAGTCTCTTTGAAATCTTCTATATGATTTTTATTAACGATATTTACTGTGCAGCCGCCGAAACCGCCGCCGGTCATTCTGCTTCCGATGCAGTAATCGAGTCCTTGTGCCGCGTCAAACATTGCATCAAGCTCATCTCCTGTTGCTTCATACAAATAGCGGATAGACTGATTTGCTTCTCTGAGAAGTTCGCCGAATTTATTTAAATCGCCTGCTTTCAGCGTATCAACGGCAGTCTTTACTCTCGCATTTTCGCAGATTACATGCTCCACACGCTTTGCGATTGTCGGATTTTCAATATATTTCAAAAGCTTTTTAAAATCTTCGACACTGTAGCTGCATAAATCTTTCTTTACATTCCCGGGAGCAACGCCCTCTGCAATTTCCGCCGCCTGCATAATTTTAAGACCTTCTTCAACTTCGGCGCGTCTTTCGTTGTATTTAGACTCGCCGAGTTTGTGTTTTTTGTTGGTATTTGCCAAGACAAGAACATTGTCTCCGAGTGAAACCGGTACATATTGATATTCGAGCGTAGCACAGTTAAGCATAATGGCGTGGTCTTCTTTTCCCATTGCCGATGCAAACTGATCCATTATTCCGCAATTAACACCGCAGAATTTATTTTCTGCACGCTGTCCGGCCTGAGCAAGTTCAATATTATCCATGGTGCCGTTGAAAATTTTTGTAAGGGCGATTCCTGTTACAAGCTCTATAGATGCGGATGACGAAAGTCCGCTTCCAAAGGGAACGGTAACCATATAGACCATATCAAGTCCTTCCAACTTGTAACCTGCCTGCATGAGTTCTTTTGCAACACCTGCCTGATAATTTCCCCATTTGAGACTTTGTGCCGAATCAATGTCGTCAAGGTCTGCTTCATAAATTCCGTCAAGCGTGGTGGCGGCCATTCTGAGCTTTCTTGTACCGTTCGGCTTTGCGGCAACAACAGTATCCAATGTGAGAGCTGCCGGGAAAACGTATCCTCCGCAGTAGTCAATGTGTTCTCCTATAAGATTTACTCGTCCGGGTGCGGCAAAATACCTGAGTCCGTCTGCATTTCCGAATGTTTTTTCAAATACTTCGGTAACTTTTTTTAACTTGTCCTGTTGCATAATTTTCTCCTTTATAAAAGCGAACAGTTTGTTATAAAACGGCGCGCTTGCTTGAAATCTTATTATTCGTAGTATATACTATAAAGGTTTTTAAGTATACTTTTTTTTGAGTTGACTGAATTGATATCATTTATAAAAAGGTGATTTTATGAACGAAAAATTTAAATTTTGGCTGAAAACATTTGCAATAGGTTTGCTCGGATGTCTTGCGGGCGGTGTTTTTATCGTACTGATACATTATTTTTTGGAATTTACCGGAGGAGTAATTTACTTATTGCCCGGTATAGTTGCGGTAATATTCTATCTTAATTTTATTAATAAAGAAGAGAGAACATTGGGTTCGCATATTTCCGTAGATGTTTCGCTTCTTGTCGGAACATTGATTGTCCAGATGGTTGACTTTGCTATCTGTTACGCAGATGAGTTTACTGTTCCTGATAAGCCGATGGGAGCTATTGGAAAAACTTTCTACAGATTTTTTTCTGTCGGCGGCATAAATTTATATAAGATCCAGGAAGGCAGTGTAGGTTTACCGACCGAAGCAGGCAAGTTTGAAATATGGACTCTTTATATCACCTATGTCCTATGCGCGATAATAGGTGCATATATTGTGTTTGGCTGTGTAAAGCTTAATTCCGTTATGTTTCCGGAGGGAAAAAAGGCTGACAGAAAGGCAAAGAAAAATAAGAAAAAATGATTAATACTATCAAAGATATATTAAAAAAATCATGGAGTGTTTATAAAAATAATTTTGCCAAAATTGCTGTTGCAATTTTAGCAGTATGGCTTCCTCTTGTTTTAATACAGGCATTAATAGTGGATCCATCACTTGATTTAGAAGGACTTAATGAAATTTTAAGCAATCCTGAGTTATTAGGCACTGCCGAATATGAAAATGCAGCACTTGCTTCATACCGTTCGATGTCGATATATATGATTATGACACTTATTATCTCTTTTTTAGGTATTGTGTCAGATATCACAATTATAAAAATTGCAGCAGCTTCTCATAAAAATGAACTGAAAAAGACTGAATCGTCTTTTTCAGACTTTTTCTCAGAAGCAATTCCGATATTGCCGCGAAGCATATGGACTTTAATCTTGACAAGCCTGCTCATTGCAGGCGGACTAATGCTTTTTATTCTGCCGGGTATTTACGTATACGTGATGTCAGCGCTTGCCATGACTGCGACTGTATTGATTGGGTCAAGGGGTCTTAATTCAATAAAAATTTCTTTTGCTGTTATAAAGAAAGAAATTTTTACTGTGGCACTTGTGATGCTTTTCTTTATAGTGTTAAACTCGATAATCGGATTTGCTTTTGATTTGATATCGGTTCCGCTTCCGGACAACAAGATTATTACTTCTGTTTTAGATGCAGTAATAACACTTGCCGGAAAGTTTGTGACAGCTGTTCAGCTTATCTTCTTTGCAATCTTTTTTATAGAGAGAACTGAAGTTATCAATAGTGAACACGTGCAAGGTAAAGCCCCTGAGGCGGAGCTGTAATCCCGGCTTTTCTGCGGTCGCGGCTTTCTATAATCTGAGGAACAGCCTGCGGCTCAATTTTACCCATACCGACATAAACTGCGGTGCCGACCATGATTCTTACCATATTATACAGAAATCCGTCGCCGCGGACTTCAAAACAGTAAAAATGGTTTTTTTCGTTACAGTTTTCATTACCTGCGTCCTGTTCGTAATAGGGCGCGGGTATTTCTTTTATTACAGCGTCAAATATCGTGCGCTCCGTTGTAGTGCCGGGCGTCGCGCCTGTTGCCATAAATGAATCAAAGAAATGACTTCCCGTATAATGTGATACCGCTTCCTGCATTTTTTTGATGTCCAACTCGCTTTTTACATGCCAAGCTCTGTTTCTCAAAAGCGGCAGAGCCGCTTTTCCCGTATAAAACATATATCGGTACGTTTTGCCTTTGCAGTCAAAACGTGCATGAAATTCTTCCGGCACTTTTGCCGACTTTTTCACAACTATGGAGTCCGGCAAAAGATGCCTGACCGCCTCCGCTATCCGCTCCGGCGGTATTGATTCATTCGCCGTATGAAAGCTTGCGCAGTATCCCGTCGCATGAACTCCTGCGTCTGTTCTGCTGCTTCCGCAGACTTCGATTTTGTCATTGAGAAGCTCAGACAATGCACGGTTGAGTGTTCCCTGAACCGTGGGCAAGTTTTCCGCAATTTCGCCGTTTCGGTTTTGTATCTGCCAGCCGTAATATTCGGTTCCGTCGTATTCAACGATAAGGGCTATATTCATAACATCGCGGCTCCTATTATGCCTGCGTCATTTCCGAGTACTGTGCAGTCAATTTTTGTTCTCGGGAGGAAATCTGCTCCGTAAATTTCCTTGTATACTTTTTCGCGGAGAGGCTTCAGAAGATTTTCTTTCTGGTTTGCAACGCCGCCTCCGAGGAGTAATATCTCAGGCTGGAATATGTTTATATAATTTATAATTCCGACAGCAAGCTCGTCCATATAATTTTCGACAACTTCAGCCGATACTTTGTCGCCTGCTTCTTTTCCGTCAAAGGCAGATTTGCCATTCAATTTTTCCGTATCTCCGCCGCATATTTTATATAGGTATGAATCGGGATTTTTAACAGCCGCCTCTTTTGTATCTCTAACGAGCGCTGTAGCGGATGCGTATGTCTCGAAACAGCCTTTTCTGCCGCAATTGCACTGTCTGCCGCCTCTGTGGGTGACCATATGTCCGAGCTCACCGCCTGCGTAATTAAAACCTGCATATATTTTGGAGTCTATTATGACTCCGCCGCCGACTCCTGTGCCGAGTGTTACGACAAGGGCTGAGTTGCAGCCCTGTGCGGCGCCGGATATCGCTTCGCCGAGCGCCGCACAATTTGCGTCATTGGCGAGCCTGACCGGTATATCGGTGTAGCGTTTGAATACTTCTGCAATGTTAAAGTTTTTGAAGGGAAGGTTTGCCGTCAGGACGCAAATTCCGTTGGCATCGTCAACTGCTCCCGGAACTCCGATACCGATAGAAATGATTTCTTCCCGGGAAATGTTTTCGCTTTCAATCAAGGCAAGCGTTGCTTCAACCATATTTACGGCAATCTCTTCGGCAGAGCGCTGTGCGTTTGTAGGAGTACTGACTTTTTTCAACAGCTTTCCGTCCTCTGTGACAATTCCCAGTGCAATGTTTGTTCCGCCTAGATCTATTCCTATTCTGTACATATTTTACACGTCCTTAAATTTAAGATTTTTACAAATTGATTGTATAGTGAAATTGTATGTTTTGCAAGCACAAACCCCTATATTTAGGGGTTTTGTTGAAATATTAAAAAAATGAAATGAAACTTAAGAAAATGAGAGAAAATGAGAAAAAAAGAGAGAAACACAGAGAATTAAAGATATATTTACAAAAAAACGCAAAATTGTCTTGACGCAATCTCCGGGGTATGGTAATATTCGTAGGCTGTCTGAAAAGACATGCTTTATGATTGAATTGACTTGATACATTATTCAGGAGGTTTATTAAGCTATGAAAACTTATGTAGCAAACATTAATGAGCTGGATAGAAAATGGTATGTTATCGATGCTGAAGGTAAGACACTCGGTCGTCTTGCATCAGAGATCGCTATGATTCTCTCCGGTAAGAGAAAGCCTACTTACACACCTTTCCTTGATACAGGCGATTACGTTATCGTTGTAAATGCAGAAAAGATTGCTGTAACAGGTAAGAAAATGACAGACAAACTCTACAGAAGCCACAGCGGTTATCCGGGCGGACTTAAGGAAACTAACCTTAAGACTCTTCTCGAAAAACACCCTACTTATGCTGTTGAGTATGCAGTAAAAGGTATGCTCCCGAAGAACTCTTTGGGCAGACAGATGTTCAAGAAACTCAAGGTTTACGCAGGTCCTGATCACAAGAACGCTGCTCAGAAGCCTGAAGTTTACGAATTTTAATTGGTAGGAGGTTATTATCATGGCAGATAGATTTTGCGGTACAGGCAGAAGAAAAAAATCCGTTGCAAGAGTAGCTCTCGTTCCCGGAACAGGTAATGTTACAATTAACGGCAAGAGCATGGATGAATATTTCGGTCTTGAGACTCTTAAGATTATCGTTCGTCAGCCTTTGGCAGCTACAAACAACGAAACTAAATTCGACGTCATCTGTAAAGTACAGGGCGGCGGTTACACAGGTCAGGCAGGCGCTATTCGTCTCGGCATTGCAAGAGCACTCCTCGAGGCTGATGCAGAGTACAGACCTGAACTTAAGAAAGAGGGTTACCTCACAAGAGACCCGAGAATGAAAGAGAGAAAGAAATACGGCTTGAAAAAAGCGAGAAGAGCTCCGCAGTTCTCGAAACGTTAATTATGTTATGCAAAAAACTTTTGTTTTTTGCGGAGATTCTTTTACGTTTCTACACATACGTGATTTCAAGCTAATCGCACAGCGCTTGTAGCTTGTGCTCTTAGGAAATCACTTAAGTTCTCAAAACGTTAATCACTTTATCAAAAAACTCCGTTTTTACGGAGTTTTTTTACGTTTCTACACATACGTTCGACATAGCCGTTCAGCCATCGCAAAAGCTTGGCTTCACGGTGTCTCACTTAAGTTCTCGAAGAGATAATTTACAATCATCCAAATTTTCATAGTTTGTTTAGAGGATTGTTATGTCTTCTGTACATAGTTTTACTTTGTCAGATGGAGATTGTCGGAAATCTATTAGTGTTATTGTGAAATATGGTACACACTCAAATATTATTTGAAGGGAAATAGACGAAATGAAAAGAATAATAATTTCAATAACTGCATGTGTTGTAGTTTTAGTGATGTTATGCGGATTGTTATTTTTTATTTTTAATAAGGATGATAAAAAAACACAACCTGCTGTAGATACTTCAAATATTTTAAGCGTAGATGACGCCATAACGTATTTTGAAGAAACACAGAAAGATTATGGCTATAAAAATGCACTTTCTGAATTAAGCGTGAAGAACAATTCATCAATAAATGGTGATAGCTATTATAGGTTGCAACAAAATTATAAAGGACTTCCTGTATATGGCAGAAGTGTTGTTTGTGCTGCTAATAAATCCGGAGAAATTACTTCACTTACAGGAAATTTAATGGATGTGGAAGAAAGTATTAATCTTATTCCTACGGTATCCTCTGAACAGGTATCTCAGTCTGTAAAAAAATATCTTTTAGAGCAAGAAGGATATGAGAATGTCGATAGTTTAAACATAGAGTCATTAGATGAAGAAGATTTATGTATTTATAACATAGACGGAGTGTATTTAGCATATTGCGTAAATGTCTATGGATATGAAATCCTTGTTGATGCTCATTCTGCTGATTTTTTACTTGGTGTTCCTACGATGTTTACAGCAAACGATGCGGAAATTGGCTATATGTTTTCTGATATAAATCGCGAAAAAGGTTTTCCCGTTGATAAAATTGATAACTACTATGTTATGAAGGATGTAAATAAAGGTTTATCTGTATATACGTTTAAAGGACAGGTATCTAAGGATGAAAATGGATTTCATTCTGAGATAGCAGATGCTGTAGTAAGCGAAGATATTTTGTTTGGAAACACTGAAAAGGAAAAAAAATTAGCATATGAGAATGGGTCACAGCTTTTGTTGAACGTTATTGATATACAGGCATTCTTTAATGAGTTAGGATTTTCAAATGATGTAAATATAAATCTTTATTATAATGATGGATTTGATGGTGGTGAAAATGCACTTGGAGGAACTTCCGGTAATCTTGGTGTGGTCTCTATGGGAACCGTGATGGGTGTAGACAAAATTGATGTCATAGCTCATGAGTACACTCATTTTGTAAGCAGGAGGACTGTTGATTGGATTGGTCAGGCAGAAAACGGTGCTATAAATGAAGCTATGTCAGATATTTTTGGCGAGTTAATTGAGGCAAAAATCCAAAACAGAAAAGTTGATTGGAAGATGTATAATTTCAGAAATATTGCAAAACCTCAAGAATCAAAAAATCCCAGTTCTTATAAAGGAAACTACTGGGGCTCCGCTGAACTTGTTTCAAAAGAAAATGATTATGGAAATGTTCATAAAAATTCAACTGTCATATCTCATGCTGCATATTTGATGTGGAATGGTATTGATGGGAGTGAGAACAAAAAGTTTTCTACGGTTGAATTAGCAGAACTTTGGTATAGAACAATGCTGATAATGCCTGCGGACTGTGATTTTAATAGTTGCAAGCAGTTGGTTATTCTTGCAGCTAATTCTATGGAGTTACCAAAAGATAAGATTAATTGTGTAGTGGAAGCGTTTGATATGGTTGGAATTACCGGTGTCAAAAATGATAATTCGGCCAAGTTGTATGTGGCGTCTTCGAACAGCAAATTATATGTTTACGGTGGAGACGGAACATTATATGACAATTATACGGTGTATATTAGTGGAATTAGAAAATTATACGGTCCAATATTGAGCAGAGTATATAATAAAAAAATAGATATATCTGATAAAGAACCATATACTCTTGAACTCGAAAATGGATTTTATTCTTTTACAGTGTCCGACAATGCTAATCCGAAGAATATATACACGTTTAATGTACTTATTTTTTTCAATAATGAATCTTTCGATATAGTTGTTCCTGCAAATTTTGGCGGTATTCCTGTGAGGGGATCTGTATCGGTTGTCGAAGAAATTGCTGGGATTGAAATAAATAAACCTATATCTGATGCTGCTGTGAAGATATCTTCTGATGGAGGAGCTTCTTATGAATCGGTTGACTTTACGGATATAAAAAGTGTTTTTGAAACATATGTATCTGATGGTGATTATTCAATTATTGTTGAATCCAAGGGATACAAAAGGTGGTCAGGTACTTTTACTGCAGGTTTTGATAAAGATGTTTATATTAATATTTTGCTAGAAAGAGAGATATTTCCTGTATTGGAAGAAAGGTGCTATGATTCGGAAGGAATACTTAAAAATGAAAAAACTTGTGAATATACTGAAAGAGGTTTACTGAAATGTGAAACTTACAAATCATGTGGTGTTCTGCAAGAAAGATTACAGTATGAGTATAACTCTAATGATATATTGATCAGAAAGACTAAAGAATATGGCACACGCAAGACTGTTGAAGAGTATGATGAAACAGGAAAACTAGTTCGTGAAACAATAACTGATGGAACATCCGAATGGATTCATAATTATGATAATAATTCTACAGAAACAGAAGGTGAAAAAATTCCCGCTGATGAGTATGTTTATGACGATTCAGGTAATTTGATAGTTGAAAAATCATGGTATAATAATGAACGCGCGGATATATTCTATTATTATTATGACCAAGAAGGTCGTCTTATATTTTCTTATTTGTCTCAACATTTTGGTGACATTCCTTCATTGTATGACGAAAACGGACAACTGTTACGTAGAGAATTAACTGAAGAACAGATGTCAACTTGGGGTAGTTATTGTGATATTTATGAATATGATGAGAGCGGTAATTTAATTAAACACGAACAACATGCTGAAGATGATTATGTAGATATAACATTGTACACATATGATGAACAAAATCGTGTTTCTTCTGTAAAGTCATATGGTGGTGGTATAGATTATGATGATGCAGGAATATATACATATGAATATGATGAGTATGGAAATGTCTTGAGGAAAATATGGTCGAAACGGTCAGTAACTCAAAAAATATGGGAATATAAATATGATTATTCTATGAGAGAATAGTAAAAATATGCTGAAAATTCAACGAGAGTAATTGCAAAGTTTTCTAAATAGATTCATTTATTATAGAATTTGTGGCATTAGGATGTGATTTGTGGCGTGCAGCGATGATAAAAAGTACTAGATCTGTATTGTAGATATGGATTTAAGTTTTTTCAAAGCGACGGATGTCATAACCAATATTATAAAATATTGTAGTATTGTATCTCTTTACCACATACGTTACACCAAGCTGCTTGCTCGTTTTCTGAGGTACAAATATTCAGGAGGAACCAATGTTTTTTCAAATCACAAGCATAGTTATTTTGTTAATTTTTTATGGATGTTATTTTTTGAAAATGCTTACCCAAAAGAAAAAAGGCATTCAGACTGACCAAATCGGTAAGGGCAAAACAGGTTTAGTAAAAGTTATTGAAGTTATAATGAAAATTGCAACTATTTCGGTTCCGGTTGCGGAGATAGTCAGTATTTTATTAGACCTTTCTAAGTTGCCGAGCTTCGTAAGATATATCGGCATTATAATAGCATTGATTGGTACAGGTGTATTTATTTGTTCTGTAATCACGATGCGGGACAGTTGGCGTGCAGGTGTTCCGGAAACTGATAAGACGGAATTAATTACAGCCGGGATTTATCAAATCAGTCGAAATCCGGCATTTTTAGGTTTTGATCTTGTTTATATCGGCATTGCAATGATGTTTTTTAATTGGGTTTTATTTTTAATATCAATCTTTGCGATATTGATATTTCATCTGCAGATTGTAAATGTGGAGGAAAATCATCTTTTGAAAGTTTTTGGAGCTGAATATTTGAATTATAGAAATACGGTCAATAGATACCTTGGAAGAAAACACTACAGATGATTAATGTGTGGCAGATTTATACAAAAATGGTTGTAAAACCCGTCAAACTTGTTATTATTCTTTGCATATTTGTAAAATTAATGTTATATTATTCCAATATCAGCAAAAATCAGGCGTGGGTAATAAAAGAAAACATTCCCTGATTTGAGAAAGGATAAAATATGAATAGTAAAGAAATACAAATTTTAATTGCTATGATAGTGTACATGGCTGCCGTTATTGCAATCGGTCTTATTTATGCTAAAAGAGCAAATAAAAGTTCAGAAGAATATTTCCTTGGAGGAAGATCTCTCGGCCCGTGGGTAACTGCGATGAGTGCAGAGGCATCTGATATGAGCGGTTGGCTTCTTATGGGATTGCCGGGTGTAGCGTATTGGTGCGGTTTGGCTGATGCTATGTGGACGGCTATCGGTCTTGCAATCGGTACATATCTTAACTGGTTGATTGTGTCAAAGAGACTTCGACGTTACAGCGTTGTTGCGGACAACTCAATCACACTCCCGGATTTCTTCTCAAACAGATTCAGAGAAAACAAAAAAATTGTTATGACAATTTCGGCGTTGTTCATTTTGATATTCTTTACCGTATATGCGGCAAGCTGTTTTGTAACATGCGGTAAACTGTTTTCTACGTTGTTCGGACTTGATTATACTTTTATGATGATATTAGGTGCGGTATTCGTCCTGGTGTATACAATTTTAGGCGGATTTCTTGCAGAGAGTGCTTCGGATTTTATGCAGGGTATCGTGATGTTTGTTGCACTTGCCGTTGTTGTCATTGTGGGCATATTCCGGGCAGGCGGTTTGGGAGCGATTGTGGATAATGCGCAGTCTATTCCCGGATTCTTCGAATTCTTCGGATTGGCAAACCCGACAGTGGACGCAGACGGCGTACAGGCCGTTGTTGAGAATGCTCCGCAGTTTGGCGCTGCAAAAGATTACGGAATTTTAAGTATATGCTCAATGCTTGCATGGGGTCTCGGATACTTCGGAATGCCCCAGGTTCTTCTGCGATTTATGGCTATCCGCAAAGAGACAGAGCTCAAGCAGTCAAGACGTATTGCAATGGTATGGGTAGTCATTTCACTTGCTATTGCGGTATTTATCGGAATAATGGGAAGACATCTTTTCCCGACGGCACTTACAACTGCATCCGACGCGGAGAATATATTTATTTTACTTTCGACAAGCTTTTTCCCTCCGATTCTGGCAGGTTTTGTAATGGCAGGTATTCTGGCGGCAACTATAAGCTCGTCAGACTCGTATTTGCTTATCGCGGCTTCGGCTTTCTCAAAGAATGTTTATCAGGGTATTATAAAGAAAAAAGCTTCGGACAAAGAAGTTATGTGGGTAACAAGAATTATACTTCTTATAATTGCAATTATCGCTATAGTTATTGCATTGGATGAAAACAGTGTAATTTTCAATGTTGTTTCATTTGCATGGGCAGGCTTTGGTGCTACTTTCGGTCCTCTTATGCTGTTCTCGCTTTTCTGGAAGCGTACAACAAGAGCAGGCGCTGTTGCAGGCATGATAGGCGGCGGCGGAATGGTATTCCTCTGGAAGCTTGTTATCAGTCAGCTCGGCGGCGTTTTCGCAATATATGAATTGCTCCCTGCGTTCATATTCTCGTCAATATGCATCGTAGCCGTTTCTCTTCTCACACCCCGTCCGTCTGCTGAAATTGAGGCGGATTTTGACGCTGCTAAAAACGGTGTAATGAATTGATTTTTAATACGATTTAGTTTTCGGAAAAAGCCCGGACAGAGCGTTTCTACACCCTGTCCGGGCTTTGATCATGGCCCCCGCCGCGATAAGCGGCGGGGGCTGCCTTTTTTATCAGAACATTTCTACGCACTGAAACATAATTTAAATTGAAGGTGTGATTAAAATGTTTAATTGGTTAAAAACTGAATGGAACAAAAAAGGCTGCTTTTACAAAGTGGTGAGAACTTTTTTGCAGACCTTTGCCGTTGCATTGATGACAGAGATTACCGCCGTGCTGTCGGGAGTAATGGAAATATCGTGGCAAATGGTATTGACTGTCGTTTTGATCCCTTCAATTTCGGCCGGGATTACGGCTGCAATCAATAAGTTAAGCGGCAAAGACTGTAAAGCAACAGAAAATGACGAAAGCGAAGGTGTTAAGAATGAGTGATTATATTGACAGACCGATTGCGGTGAAGCCTACTGCAACAAAGGAGCAGGCGATTGCCTGGGCGAAAAAAAACGGCGCAGCTCAGGTTATGATTGACCTTGCACCGGCGTTCTGGGCGACTGCTTCGGCAGTAGGGATAAATCCGGTTTTTTCGTACTGCCAGACGGCGTATGAAACAGCGTATATGACCTTCAGAGGAACTTTACTTGATACTACATATAAAAACACTGCGGGAATAAAAAGAACGGATGAGGAAATTAAAAAGATTATGGCGGAGAAATATCCCGATGCTACATCGTCGGACGATATTGCGGAATGTCATATGAAATTTAATTCATGGGAGGACAGTATAAAGGCGCAGGTGGATCACTCGGCGCTTTATGCGGGTCTTTCGGGTTATCCGAAAAAATATCCTGAGGAAACCAATGACCCGAGACATTTTGACTGGTGTTTCGGTATTGGCAAAACTGTTCTCACATGGGCGACGTATTATTCTACAAATTCATATGGTGAAAGATTGCTTGAAATGATGGCCGAGTTGGAGTCAATGCCTGTTTCTGCCGATGTTGCGTATGTCAACATTACATTGGCACAGCTGAAGTCCGGAATGTATAAGGCAAGTCCGTATACAAAGCAGGTGAAGGCTATGCAGCAACTTTTGATTGCAAACGGTTTTCCGTGCGGCCCGGCAGGTGCGGACGGAAACTTCGGAACAACTACAGAGGAAGCTGTAAAAGCTTTTCAAAGGTCTCTCGGTAAACCTGACAGCGGTGTCTGCGGCATTGGAACATGGTCTGCGCTTCTCGGTATATAGTTGATTTTTCATAAAACCGCCGCCGTGCGAATTGCATGGCGGCGGTAATGCATATTTGTATATAAATATTATTGAGCTTTTTCTGTAATATAGCTGAGCGGAATCCCGTAGACATCTTCGTATATGTCTTTCCATGCATTGAAGTTTTTTTCCATCATCTGACTGACACGTTTTCCGTTAGGAAGGTCGGTATCCGGATAGATCGGTGCGCTTATGTGGATAGTGTATTCCTGAACATAGAAACCATCGTCACCCATTATATCAGAATCCTGCATTGTGATGAAGCAGGGGAGAATCGGAACATTGCTCTTTGCCGCAAAAGTAAAGGCTCCTTTTTTGAACGGCTTTGGTTTTCTGTAGTTCCACCACATGCTCTGCTCAGGGTAAATTAATACAAAGTGTCCGTCACAGAGAAGCTTTTCGGTTGCTTCCATAAATTTTTTCAGAGTCTGATGATTTGATGAGAGCGGAAGGGTATTGCAGTGGCGCATCAGGAAACCGTAGAAGCCCGGGAATGATGTGTAGTTGCCCTCACGTATGACTCTGTAGAAGGTTCTGTCAGGCTGGTTTGCGGCTTCATATGCAATCTGAATTGCAAAGCTGTCAAAAGCATTGAAGTGGTTGCAGGTTATTACTGCGCCGCTTTTGAGGTTTTGAAAATGCTCAATACCCTTTATTTCCTTGATAATCATTTTCTTTTCGTCGATTATGTTGTTGACGAATTTTCTGGCCATCATGTACGCAAATTTTGTTTTGATCTTCTGACTCATTCCTTTTCTGAAATAGTCAATCTCATCCGGCATCAGAACTCTTGACGGCGGGTCATCTTCCACGTCCTGATCGAATTTACCGAGGCGTTCGTATTCCTCTATTTTCTTCAGAATAGAGACTCTGTCATTTGCCCTTTCAGCTTTGTTTACACGGTTTAAGTAATTGTCCTCTCTGTTTGTCTCCGAAATTGCCATGTTCAAAAGGTTGTCGCATGATTTTATGTCACGTTCCCTCTCTTCGTCGGTATATGAATCAAGCACTTTTAAAATGTCTTCGTACACGGAGGTTTCCTTTGCGTAATTCCAGAAAATGTCACCGTGTCTGCAATCGCGGAAGTGCCACGGTTTGCTTACCATTATGTAGTGCAGAACATATGCCTGCTCGATAGGGTACGGAATATCGCCGAATATTTCGGTGTTCCATCTCTGGTCAAGCCAGTAAACATGGTCCTTGCATATCAGATTGAGATAATCTTCGTCCTGCGTAACGATGAAATCGTATGTGTGAAGATATTGAATGAATTTATCGAGTACAAAACGCATTCTGAACTGATTGCAGTTTATGAGAAGCAGTCCTGCGTTAAAGAAGGTATATCTTGAAATGCCCAGTACCTTTTCAACATACGTTCCGTAAACATCTTCCTGTACCATTGCCTGTTCATGGCAGGCTCCGATATATGCGTCTTTTATATCGGTGTCGTAAAGTTTGCTCACATCGCCCTGCACAACGGTGTCGCTGTCAATGTAGATTGCCTTGTCGTACTCGGGGAACATTTCCGCGATAAAAAATCTGTAATAGGTGGTTTTTGAATAATAATCTCTGAGAGGAAGCTTTTCGGAGATTGAAACGAGGTAATCGGATACATCGTCAAAAGTAATCTCAAAGTTTTCATTTGAAAGCTCCTGTGTTTTTTCCTTCATCGCGTCTGTAATGCCGGTGTGAAGAATGTGTACATGGTACTTTCTGTCCTTTGATGCGTTTTTTATCATTGAATACAAAGAAACTATTGTATATTTTACAAAATTGTCATCACATGCGTAAAAAATCGGTATTTCTTTATTTGTCATTGTTTAAAACCTCTCTGTTGAATTTTTCTTTTAAGTAAATGTATTCATATAAGATATCGTCAAACTGATAATATCTGAATACTTTATGGACCTTGCTCACATGCCATTGCTTGATGTTGTCCGTGTGAGGATACGGAAGCCAGAAGAGTCTTTTTGAAAAGTGTCTTACAACAGTATGTTTGTGAAGGAACTTCTGGTCATTGAATCTTTGCGGCAGCATTTTCTTTTTTGTCGTTGATCGGATCAATGCGCTCTGGTCTGCAAAAACAAGCTTTTTTGTTTTGATAAGTTCGCGTGCTTTTTCCAGAATTTTTGTCTCGCGCATCCTTTTCAGGTTGAAGAGCAGAACCCCTGCGTTTATGTAGTTCGGCTGTATAAGATATTTTCCGTAGTGGTCGCGTGCTGCGGCGTATTCGTAATCGCTGACATCAATATCATACAAAAGATGAATGTCTCTGCTAAACATTATATCTGCGTCCAAATACAGTATTTTGTCGGGCAATTCTTCTACATTATCCGCAAAAAGTCTTATCAATGTATACGGCGAACAGTATGCGTCCTCGTTCGGGCAATTGCTGAATTCGCTCAAATACATATCCGTGACGTCGAGTTTTATTACACGGTTTTCTGAGTTGTATTGTTTTATTACCTGTTCAAAGAATGATATCTGCTCCTCCGTGATGGGAACGTATGTGTCCTTTATGTGAGAGACATCCATGGTAAAAACATATATTGTAAAAGGTTCTTTCGAAGATGTTCTTTTGAGTATTGAAAGAGTGCTTGTTAAAAGTCCGTCAAAGACTTTATCATTTCCGCAAAACAATATGTTAACCATCCGGATCCTCCTTTTTTATATATTGAATCATAACAACATCCGAATTTTCCGCTCTTTTGCACATACATTCATATATTTTGTTCCTGAGTACGGTTTTTTGCTCTTTAGCCGGCAGGTTTTTGTCCGGTAAGAACGGCCCGTCAATATATGTAACTATCCGCGGCTTCTTTGAATACTTTCTCTTTTGGTAAGTATTTGTGAAACAAAATGACGGAACTCCGAGCCTTACAGGGTATGCGAACGATGCGTCGGTGAACGGTCTGATTTTAGTGTAATAAGGCCAGATGTGAGCTTCGGGATATATTACCACCGCTTTGTTTTGTGATATCCTCTTTTCCACAGCCCTGATGAAATTTTTATAGGCTGTCATATCGTCAGGCAGGGGAAGAGCTCCGAGTGAAGGATTTATCTTTCCGAGCACGGGCATTGAAACATTATTCGGGTGAACTATAACATAGTCCTCCTGCGGAAAATTCAGCATACTCGGCATGAATGCGTCGCCGATGTCCTGCGTGTGGTTTCCGTACATGAAGTATCCTGTTTTTTTATAGTCTTTAAGACATTCTCGTCCTATCACCTTGTGCCGGAATACTGCCTTTGTGTAAAGGTATGCGATAGGTGTCGCTATGATTCTGTACCAGAAGAAATGAGTGAAGGCTTTGAAGCGGGATTCGTGGATATATACATAGTTTCCGTCAATTTTCTTGGGTGTTATCTGCGCGAGTGAAAATTCATCGTTCAACTCATCGCTGTAATATATCACTTTTCTTTTATCCAAGCCGTCCGTCTCCTTTCTTCATATTTAATCTTCGCTATTATATCACAGTATCACAGTCATTTTAACCTTACATCTTCCGTGCTTTCAAAAAACAGCGCCAAGGCGTCAGGTCCGAGGTATGAGCCTGTGACAGGTTCATATTCTGCAATGATTATTTCCCGGGGAGGATTGTTGCGTTTTAAAAGTTTTGCAAGCAACTCCGCGTCCTCATAACTGTTTGCATGGGCAATTCCGACGGTTTGTTTCTCCGGGTTCTTAACCAATGTATCGTATTTCTCTGCTAATTTTTCAATTACAGATTTGCGTCCCTTTACTTTTCCTATGGTGACTATTTTTCCCTCTTCGTTGCCCTTTAAAAGCGGTTTGATATTCAGTATCGTGCCGACAATCGCAGAGGCATTTGACAGACGGCCTCCTCTGCGAAGGTGCATAAGATCGTCTACAGTAAATACCTGATAGATGTTTTTCCTGTAGTTTAACAGGAACTCTGCTGTTTCATCGACGCTCATTCCGTTTTTTCTGTATTCTGCTGCTTTCAGGACAACCAATCCCTCTCCTAGTGATGCTCCTAAACTGTCAATAAGATGTATCTTTCTTTGAGGATATTTTCTTTGAAGTTCCTTGCGTGCAGTCTCTGCTGATGAATATGAACCGCTGATTCCCGAGGACATACTCACAAAGAGAATGTCGCTGCCTTCCTCCAAAATCGGTGAAAAGGTTTCAATATATTTCTGCGGCGTAATCTGAGAAGTAGTAACCCTCATTCCGCCTTTTATCAACTCGTAATATTCTCTGCAATTGAAAGTCTCTGTATCGGTGCAAGTAAATTCTTTTCCGTCAATATAATACGAAAAAGGAATTGCCTGTATGCCTTCGCTTTTCAGATATGGCGTGGGAAGGTTTGCCGATGTATCGGTTATAATTGTAAAGCTCACTGTTTCCTCCTTGATTCAAACAGATTAATCTTTCTGCCTTGTTTTCTATGCAAGGATATTACTTCCTGCCTTTTTATTCAAGCTACTTAAGTATTTCCCGATTCTATGAATGTATTTTTGCGGTGTAGAGAAGAATTTGCTGTATTCTACTGCCGGTAGAATAGCGTTTTACGTCCGAAAAATAACGGCAAATCACGCAAAAATGCGAATTTGCCGTTATCTAAAATAAAATGAAACTTATATAACACTATTAAGTATTATCAATTTTTCGTTAAGAATTTTTGTATGCATCCCGACAATGACCGATACTTAACGTAAGGATAATCAGCCATCATCTTCGGTTTTCTCAAACAATGCATGTGTAAAAACTTCGACTAATGACAACAAATGAAGTTTAGCATAGCTGTTCGCTAACATTTTTTATTCTGCAGCCCTATTTATAAAGAAATTCGGAGGAGCAAATTTGTCTGACTTTTGCTATCAGCAATACCGGCCAAAATGATAACAATGTAGCGTATGCATTACAATTTGTTAATATCGATATTTGCCCTGTACTTTTTATCCAATTACGATGTTCGCACGATCATGGCTCCCGCCGGAAATGAGATATCTATTCCGTATGTACGAATCTGAAACAATCCGATTATTGGGGCTTTAATATATAGTTCAGCGTTAAGCATGTTTTTGTTTTCGTCATAAATAGGTTTTAATTGCATTGATCTGATTTTTCTGAAATCCGGATAAACTTCTTCGCAACATGTAAAAATAATATCTTGTTCAAATTCTGTAATTTGGGAAATAGGACAATCTGAAAAAAAGACAAAATGAGGAACTTTGTAAATGTTGTTGTTAAAAATCTCTATTACTCCAACGTATTTACACTCGGCTGGTATTCTATTTTCTACAACAATCCAGTCATTTGGCACGATAACATATCCATCAATGATTTTAATTTTCTTCATATATTGATCTTCTGTGACATATCCTTTTCCGTCGGTAAAAAATAAGGTTAAGTCTTTACATATGTCTATTCTCTTAGATGCTTCTTCTTTTTCATATTCACCTAAATTTGAAAATTCTAATTGTTCTTTTTTTACATTTTCTACACAGCATTTTGCAAAAATTCTTTTTATTTGTGGAGATAGTTGAAGAAAATGAGATACCAAATAGTTCATAACCGTACTATTTGACTCGCCAATACTTTTGGCAAAAGCTGTAAGGATATTATAATTACTTTCGGTAAAGTCTATAGATACTTTTATTTTTTTTGTTTTTGAAAACATATTTACCTCCATTTGATGCATATTATGATTTGTGTTATAAATAATAACACAAACCATAACACATGTCAAAACTTGTATGCAATAACTATATATTTAAAATATTTCCATGGCATAAACCGTGAGAGATATATATTTTATTATGACTTGAACTGTGACCTGCTGTACTGAATTTTCTTGTTATAGAGTTATCAACTGAATTATCGAACATTGACTTCGCTGAAATCAACTGCAGATATCAGTTAACTTCAACACTGTCAACTGGGAAATAAAATTTTTCGCTGTTAAAGATTAAAAATAAACGTCCGCGATGCATCCTATGCATCGCGGACGTTAAGCCAATGGTGGGAATCGAACCCACGGCCTATTCATTACGAGTGAATTGCTCTACCCCTGAGCCACATTGGCAAATACCACAGGCGAAATTATACCATTGAATTCAACCTTTTACAAACTAAAAATTTTAATTTTATAATTTTTTATTACATTTTAATTTTGTAAATATATATGCTCCGGTTATTGCTATTTCATCCAACACAATATATAGTACATTTGTTGGCTTAATAGCCGAATATGTAGATTATGTGGAGGTCATTGATAATGGAAGAGGAAATGTTGACAGCGTCCTGTTATGACGGGGTTTGTAGTAATTATAACGGACATTGCTACAATGCTGTTACAAAAGACAAAAGAAAACTCCTTCATAATACAAAAGATAAGACAGAGAATAAAAATATTCAAATAATGCGTTTGCTTTACGGGGTAGGAGTACATATAACCAGTATAGGCTTTTATTATTTTTATGATGCGATACATATTTGTATGAACGATGTTCTTGCAGTAACGAATGCACAGAAAAATATCTATATGGTAATAGCGGAAAGATATAATGTATCATACAAAAGCGTTGAAAGAGCAATGAGAGTAGCATTTACGGAAGCGGTATCAATGAGAGCTGTTCAACTGTTTAAAAATGAAATGCAAATTTTTTCTGATGGCAAAGGGGACGAAATGACTTCTATAGAGTTTATTTGTTTAGCGGCGTTTGCCGTTTCAAATTCCAATTAATAATTAATTGCAAGGCAAGAGCAATTGTGATATTTTTATTTATGCCCACAAGGAGAACTGCTTTGTTATGAATTTGCATAAAAGATTTTTAGAAGAATTGAAAAAAATTGAGACATGGATTTCACTTGCAGGCGTTACAGTAGCTGTAGTGATATTTGTATGTTGGATTTGTAACACAGAGGATATATCGGTACCGGGTGGGATTGCCGCGGCATTAAGCTTGGTAATGTTTCTTGGTGTTTGCCTTAGATTTGTACCTGCATGGACAGGTTTTTGGAGAAAAAACATATCAGATATAAACAATATTGAGACTGATATAGAGATAAATAAAAGAGATATAAACATAACCGCTTTGAAAATATTTTTTGTATTTAATGCCGTTTGTTTTTTTATAATAATATTTGTATATGCGATCAGATCGGCGTTATACGGAGTACAGCCTTTTGGAGAATCATTAGAGTTTTGGAAGTGTCTTGACAGCGGACATTATCTCGACATAGCAGAAGATTGGTATTTATCAACCGGCGAGTGGGACAGACTGGTTCAGCTTGTTTTCTTACCCGGATATCCCTTTATTATAAAAATTTTTAATGTTTTATTCGATAATTATTTATATGCAAGCCTTGCGGCTTCTTCGATGTTTTTCGGAGCAGCAGGTGCAGTATTTTACAAACTTATGCGACTGGATTACGATAAACAGACTTCCTTGAGAGCTATAAAGTATTTGTGCCTTATTCCCGGGGTCTTCTTTTTCGCGGCGCCGATGAGTGAAAGTTTGTTTTTGTTTTGCAGTGTTTCCTGTATATATTTTGCAAGAAAGAGAAGGTGGCTCGCGGCTGGCTTATTGGGCGGTTATGCGGCGCTGACAAGATCTCTCGGCATTGTATTGCTCGTGCCGTTAATCTTTGAATTTGTTTCATATTTGATAAACAAAGAATATCTGAAGGATACTGACGCAAAAAAACGGTATACAAAAGCTGTTATGGCTTTACGCGCGGCATCAATACTTTTGATTCCTGCAGGTTTCGGAGTGTA
Source organism: Clostridia bacterium (assembly GCA_017461545.1). Classification (GTDB taxonomy): domain Bacteria; phylum Bacillota; class Clostridia; order UBA1212; family UBA1212; genus SIG423. The sequence continues at coordinate 32,169 of JAFTXP010000023.1, forward strand.
TTGCTACATAAATTACCGGGTTTCAGGTGATCCGTTTAAATTTCTGTATTACCAGAAGGAACATTGGGGTCAGGAGTTTGGCTTGTTTTTTAATACTGCATCATATCAGACGGATCGTATGATAAGTGAGTTTAGTGATAAATTCAATTTGATGCTCGGATTGTGGCTTCCGAATTTGATAAGTAGTTTTTCGGCTCTTTTGACATTGTTTGTCACGGTGAAGCGGATACGCCCGAGTTATGTTGCTTATGCTATTGCATACTTCTTTGTCGCAATCGGGGCAACGTGGCTTTTGAGTGCGCCGAGATACCTTGCGGCACTTTTTATTTTGCCGATGGGATTTGCGGTAATTACGAACAAACCAAAGTGGGATATGACGTTAACGGTGGTTTGTACGGTTGCATCTGTTTTTTATCTTTTCGCATTTGTAATGCGTTGGCAGGTATGGTAATTCAGCCCGCCGGCTGAATATGATTGACACGCGGGGGCAGCGATTTTTAATAAATTACTGCCCCCGCGTTTGCGGTGTGATTTTTGCTGTGTATAATTTTATAGCAAAAATCGCCCGAATTAGACGCTTTTATATTTTATCGACCCTATGTCGGCTGGACTTTTAAATTGAATTATGGTATAATTTGTGCGTTAATTTGGCGTATGCGACAAGAAAGGATTTTTTGATATGGCCGAAAATGATAATGTCGAAAATGTAGAAAAAGTATCAAAAGGTGTGCTTCTTCCTGTAGATGTTGACAGAGAGATGAAACGCTATTTTATTGACTATTCCATGAGTGTTATTGTGGACAGAGCTCTTCCTGATGTCAGAGACGGACTGAAGCCGGTTCACAGAAGAATATTGTTTTCACTTTTTGAGCAAGGATTTACACCAGAGAAACCGTACCGTAAGTGTGCTACCACGGTAGGTTATGCGATGGGTAAATATCACCCTCACGGAGATGCTGCGATTTATGACAGCTTGGTTCGTCTTGCGCAGGATTTCTCTATGAGATATACGCTTGTTGACGGAAACGGTAACTTCGGTTCGAGAGATGCTGACCCACCGGCTGCACAGCGTTACACAGAGTGTAGAATGGCTAAGATTACAACAGAGCTTCTTTCGGATATAAATAAGGACACTGTTGATTTCAGACCGAACTACGATGACCACGAAGTAGAACCTTGCGTGCTTCCTGCGAGATTCCCGAACCTTCTTGTAAACGGTTCATCGGGTATTGCGGTAGGTATGGCTACAAATATTCCTACACACAACCTCGGAGAGGTGATTGACGGTGTTGTTGCGATGATTGACAATCCGGAGATAACTATTGATGAGCTTATGCAGTACATAAAAGGACCGGACTTCCCGACTGCGTGCAATATTTTAGGCAAACAGGGCATCCGCGAAGCTTACAAGACCGGACGAGGAAGGATCCTGGTACGTGCTGAAGCTAAGATTGAGGAACTTTCCAACGGCAGACAGCAGATAGTCGTTACAGAGATTCCGTATCAGGTGAATAACGCAAAGCTTGTAGAGCGTATAGCAGAGCTCCACAAAGAAAAGCGTGTTGAGGGTATCTCCGACTTGCGAGATGAATACAGCAAAAAAGGTATAAGAATTGTTATAGAAGTAAAGCGTGAGGCAAATGCAAATGTTATTCTTAACCAGCTTTACAAATATACAGATTTGCAGTCTGCGTTCAATGTAAATATGTTGGCGGTTGTCCCGGCAGGTCCCGACGGAAAGTCGTATGAACCTAAACTTCTCAATCTGAAAGAAGTTCTGGGGTATTATATTGAGCACCAGAAGAATGTTGTTACAAGAAGAACCCAGTTCGATTTACAGAAAGACCTTGACAGAGCGCATATTTTAGAGGGTACGCTTACAGCGCTTGATCATATTGACGAGGTCATAAATATCATCAGAAATGCGAGAACAGAGGCTGACGCAAAAGCGGGACTTATGGAGCGTTTCGGATTTACCGAAAGACAGGCACAGTACATAGTAGACTTGCGTCTCGGTAGATTGACAGGTCTTGAGAGAGACAAAGTGCTTCACGAATACGAAGAAAAACAGAAGAATATTGCGTACTACCGTGAAATTCTTGCAGACGAGGGCAAATTGTTCGGAGTTATAAAAGATGAAATCCTTGCTATAAAAGCAAAATATGCTGACGAGAGAAAGACAAGAATCGTTCCTTTCGAAGGCGAGATAGACATTGACGACCTTATAAATGAGCAGAATGTTGCTATTACTCTTACACACTTCGGTTATGTAAAGAGAACTGCTGCAAGCACTTATAGAGCTCAGAACAGAGGCGGAAGAGGAGTTATGGGACTTTCGGCACGTGATGAAGACTTCGTAGAGCAGCTCCTTATAACATCGTCGCATGATTTGTTGCTTTTTATTACAAACAAGGGTCGTGTATATTCACTTAAAGGATATCAGATACCCGATTCCGGCAGAACGGCAAGAGGTATGGCTATTGTCAACCTGTTACAGCTTGCCCCCGAGGAGAAGGTTGCTACGATTATCCCGATAAAGACTTTTGAGGATGCAAAGTATATTGTAATGGGTACAAAGAACGGTATCATAAAGAAAACAGCTCTCGGCGACTATGTAAATATCCGTAAGAGCGGTCTTATTGCTATCGAGCTCCGTGAGGACGACGAGCTTATAAATGCAAGACTTGCCGATGAAAACGACACGGTAATGTTTGCCACAAGAAAAGGTATGGCTATAAGATTCAGCGAGAGTGACGTCAGAGCTACAGGCCGTGCGTCAATCGGTGTAAAAGGTATCGAGCTCAAAGACGGCGATTACGTAATAGGAATGGATGTTTGCAATAACCCTGACGATACGCTTATGATTGTTACGGAAAAAGGCTTTGGCAAGAAGACTTCAGTTGATGAATACAAGATTCAGAACAGAGGCGGTAAGGGTCTTATCACATACAAGGTAAGCGAAAAGACCGGCGAAGTTGTCGGAATGCTTATGGTACATGACGAGGACGATATAATGCTTATCACTTCGAGCGGTGTCATCATAAGAATCCACGTATCAGATGTAAGTACAATCGGCCGTGCTACACGCGGTGTAATACTTATGAAGACAAGCGAAGATAACCTTATCGTAGGTTGTGCGAAAACTGCACGTGAGGAGGAGTCCGACGGAGCTGATGAAGCTGCTGAAAATTCGGAAGATGTTACAGAAGAAGATTCACAGACTTCAGGAGAAGGCGAAAGCGGCCCCGACACCCAGGCAGGTCAGGAAATTTTAGAAAAACTCGGATTGGATGAATAATATTAGAATCTGACAGGAGGCGGCACAACAGTCAAGGGCTGTTGTGCCGCCGTATCGGTTTTAATTGCAGGTGAATTATACTTATGAATAAAAAAGTTTTGGTTGCAATCAGCGGCGGCGTTGACAGCTCCGTTGCCGCAAAACTGTTGATAGAGCAGGGATATGAGGTTGCTGCAGCGACAATGATTCTGTTGCCGGACGATGAGGCGCGTGTGGAAAAAGCACGCAAGGTGGCAGAGCAACTCGGCGTAAAATTTTATGTGTTTGATTTTATAAAAGAATTTTCCGAAGAGGTAATCGGCTATTTTGTCAATTCGTATTTGAACGGCGAGACACCTAATCCTTGCATCATGTGCAATCAGAAGTTTAAATTCGGAAGATTTTTGGACAAAGCCGAAGAGCTCGGATATGATTTCATTGCAACTGGTCACTATGCCAAAATCGGCAGGGACGGAAAAACGGGGCGCATGCTTCTGAAACGCTCCGAGAATTTAAAGAAAGACCAGTCTTATTTCCTGTATGGTATGACACAGCGTCAGCTTGAAAAAACAATTTTCCCTCTTGAGTCTTTGGAAAAGGATGATGTCAGAGCACTTGCCGCAGAAAGCGACCTTGCAAACGCATCTCAGAAAGACAGCCAGGATATCTGCTTCGTTCCGCAGGGTAAGTATGTAGAATTTATAGATAAATTTCTCGAGGAGAAAGGAAAAAAACAAATCCCGGGTAAATTTGTCGATACCGAAGGAAATATAATAGGAAAGCACAACGGAATTGCAGGATATACAATCGGTCAGAGAAAAGGTGTCGGTATGTCGCTTGGGGCAGGAATCCCTTTATATGTTGTTTCAAAAGATGCCGAAACCAACAAGGTAATTATGGGGCCTGATGAGCTGCTGTTTAAAAAAGAACTTACGGTTGCGGAACCTAATTTTATTTCCGTGGAAATGATTGACAAAGGGATAAACGTTACCGTAAAAACACGGTACAACCAAAAGGATATTCCGGCAACCATAGAATATGACGGCAAAAACAACTGTGTAAAAGTTTTTTTTGATAATCCGCAGAGGGCGGTTACTCCGGGGCAGACCGCTGTTTTTTATGACGGTGAAAACGTTTACGGCGGCGGTGTGATAATAGGCTAAAATAATTCACATATGAATATATATCTGTTATAATTTACAGAAGCGATATTCGGAAAGTATGAAAGGAGCAAAAATGAAACGGATCTCGTATATAAAAATTTTTTGGCTTGTAGTTGCGGTATTGCTTGCGGCCAAAATGATTTTTGACTTTAATGGTTTTTGGGCGCTTTTCACGATGGCAGGTTCAGCGATTGTGTCATTACTCGGATACGTATTAATTGGTTTTATTATTGCGTACATAATAAATTCATATATAAATGTTTGGCGAAATAAAATTTTCAAAAAGTGGACAAAAAATCCAAAGGCAAAAAAATATATTACCATTGGGATAGGTTATATTTCTTTTATTGCTGTCATATGTTTATTTTTATTTGCAATTATCCCTGCGCTTTATTCCAGTATCACGTCACTTGGCAAAGAAATTCCCAGTCTTATAGATTATCTGACGAAGCATTATAAGGATTTTATTTCGTCAGATTCGGTTATTGCAAGGGCTGTGACTGATTCGATTGATTCGATTCTGTCGATGTTCGGAGAAGCTGCGCTTTCTTTTGTGAACTTTGCCACTATTTCAAACTTTGTATCGGCCACAACAAGTGTTATTTTTAATGCTGTCATGGGCATAATGATATCCGTATATATGCTTATTGAGAAAGAGTCAGCCATGGCTGCCACAAAAAAAATAATATTTGCTTTATTTACTGATAAGACTGCGCGCCGCATAAAATGGGCTCTGAAAAAAATAAATATCATTTTCCAGAAATATTTGTCGGGAAAACTTTTGCAGGCTTTCTGTGTAATGATAATTTCTTATATCATTTTCTCGATTGCAGGATTGTCGTACGCTATTTTGTTTGCGGTAGTACTGGCTTTACTGAATATGATTCCGTACATAGGTCCATGGGTCAGCGCAGTGCCGATTGTTGTCATATGCCTTGCCGAAAGCTTCTGGTCAGGAGTTATTGCGGTAATTTGTATTCTCATAGTACAGGCGATAGATAACTGGCTGATAAGCCCGAAAGTGATAGGCAATACAATAGGTGTGAGTCCCCTGCTTGTTCTGATAGGATTATGTATCGGCGGTGCATTATTCGGCGTTGTCGGGATGATTATAGGCGACGCTATGGCGGCTGTCGTAAAAGTCTTTTTCTATGATACATATATTGAGATAAGACGCAGAAGAAAGGCAATAGAGAAAAAAGCAAAAGGTGAAATGATTCCGGAGACGCTTCCGGAGGATGAAAAGTATGAGTCTGACGATGATGAATTAGACCGTATTTTTGTTCAGGATTGATTTTATAATACAGAATACAGCAAAAATGAGCAGTCCGTATGGGCTGCTCATTTTTGCTGTGCGTTCGGCACGCGTTACAACTTGACGGTGAAAGTCTGCTCGGGCTTCAAACGGCAACAGTGAGACGCTCGATAGATCTTCCTTTTGAAAGCTGTGTGCAATATACATCAGTGCATTTCTTGTATTTTGCAAAGGTTTTCCGAGCTGCCTCCGCATCTCCGTAAACTTTCCAGCAGCCGACGCATTTGCAACCTCCTGCCTTGTTTTCTATAAATCCAAGAACATCCTCCGGCGGATATCCGAGAAACAGTCCTATTTCATGAGGAAATTCTTCGCTTTCCTCCAACCGTTTCATCAGATGGAGGATACATCTGTCAGGTGATTTATTGCAGTATCCGCAACTGCGCAGTAGCTGTTCCGCCGTACTGTTTTCTAAGTCTGCTGAAAGGCGCTTGGGGCGATAAACATAGATTAGCGCTTTATTGTTTCGGAAGCGCAATGGCAGAATGCGAAGACCTTTCTTTGTGAGCAGTGTATTCCAATTACGGATGCTACCATACATTTTGTTCTTGTCAGCAAAAGAGCAGGTAAATATATTTCCTGTTTTCATTCCGGCAAGGGTAGGCGAGCAGTATCGCACAATCAATTCATCAGACATTTTTGCGCCTCCTTACACTGCATGTTCTTCTAAAATGTTCTTAAGGGCTGATACAGAGCTGGTGTGAGATCTGGCAATTCTGACGTTTTGCCCCTTGGTTTCACTCAATACACATCGTATCATCTTGTGAGATACAGTATTTGTAAATAGGACAAGAAGATCCGGCGACCCGATATCTTTCAGTCCGTTTGTCATCTTAGGATATATCTTTGCTTTACATTTGTATTCCTCGCACAAATTTTTGTATTGGCGTATCATACATTCATTTCCGCCTATTATTACAACACTCATTTATATCACTCCTATTGAGTTAGCCGTTGCTAACTCGACGATTTAAAAAAAGGGGTTTAATTCCCTCTTACATCCTCCGTTGCATCCGGCATACTCCTTGTTTTCTTTATGATATTGACAAAACAAGAAGTCCGGACAGCAAGGGGCTATTATATTTCTGTTACAGTATATCCGGCTTTTTCAAGTCTATTCTTAATTAATTCATCATCGACTTTTTCTGCGTACGATACAGTCAATTCTTCTTTTTTCAAGTCGGCTTTACCTGAAATGCCTTTTATATCATTAACGATTTCCTCGACTCTGCATTTGCAATGCTCGCAATGCATGCCGCTTATTTTAAATGTTTTGCTGTAAATTATATTTGCAAGTTTTTTCTTTTTTGACTTGTAGCTACCGCCGCCGCAACATCCGCTCTGCCCTCTAAAATGCTTGACAGCCGAATATATTCCTATGACAGCCGCAATAACCAGTATTCCGATAATAATATAATTTTCCATAAAAATCCTGATATATCTTACTGTTAAAATAATGGGATGCGAACATTAAGGTAGCGCATCCCATTAAATAAATTTTACGTGTCGTTTTCGTTTTTTGTATTATTGCATCCGCTGCTGCAACCGTGACAACCTCCGTTGCACCTTCCACCACAGCTGTTGGAATTATTACTGCTGCTGCATTGCTTGGAGTACGGGCATCCGATGCAGGTTTCACCGCGCTTTTTGGCTCTGTACAGGTAAAATACAATGCCGACGATAATACATAAAACTATTGCAATGATTATGTAGTTTTCCATAATTATTTACTCAATGCATATTCTGCGTTTATTTTTTTATTTGAGTTATGAATAAGCAATCCGACAACAGCAACCATGACTGCTATAGCTGCAAGTCCTGCAATTGTAGCGCCTATGTTGAGTGTAGAAGGTGCTGTGATAAGTGTACCGATTGTGTATACCAAGTAAGCAACCGTGTAGCCTACACCAAGCTGGAGAGCGATACCGCCCCATACCCACTTAGCGCTCTTCATTTCGGCATTCATAGCACCGATAGCGGCAAAGCAAGGAGGTGTGTAAAGGTTGAACATCAAGTAAGCAAGAGCTGCGACTTTTGTGATAGCCATTACGCCTGCAACTTCTGCACCGGCACCTTCCATGAGGGCGAGCTCTTCTGTGTCAATGAGGTTCTCAAGTCCTACGAAGCAAACTGCCAATGTACCTACAACGTTTTCCTTTGCAATAAAGCCTGTAACAGCGGCTGCAGCGAGCTGCCAACTGAGAACACCTACAATAGGTACGAGCAGATAAGCAAACGGTCCGGCAATAGATGCAAGGATTGATGAGTCAGCAGTTTCAGCAACGCTGAAGCTCCAGTCGAATGTCTGCATGATCTGTACTGCTGTATTACAAAGCAAGATAATAGTAGCTGCTTTAACTATGTAAGCCCATCCGCGGCTGCACATTGATTTGAATGCTCTCCAGAGAGAAGGAGCTTTGTATTCGGGCAATTCGATGATAAAGAATGACTTTCTTGCCTTGTATCCGGTAATCTTATTTACGAGCAATGCGCCTAAGAAAATAAGCACAATACCTGAGAGGTACATCACTGTGCTGACCCAGCCTGCGTTGTCAAAGAATGCGCCGGCAAAGAGGGCAATTACAGGAATTTTTGCACCGCAGGGCATAAAAGGAGCAAGCATCGCAGTTGCTCTGCGCTCACGCTCATTACGGATGGTACGGCTTGCCATGATACCGGGAACCGCACAGCCGATAGTAATAACAAAAGGAATAACAGATTTACCTGAAAGACCTACTTTTTTGAAAATAGGGTCGAGTACGACTGCAACACGTGCCATATAGCCGCAATCTTCGAGAATTGCAATCAGGAAATACATTATCATAACAAGCGGGAGGAAGCCTATAACCGCGATAACACCGCCGATAACACCGTCAACCAGAAGAGCTGTAAGCAATGGTGATGCGTTTTCCAGCAAACCGCCGACCCAGCCTTGGAAGGATTCAAGCCACGCTACCAATGTGTCAGCGATAAACGGTCCTACCCATGCCTGTGATATCTGGAACACGAGGAACATTACAACCGCAAATATCGGAATACCGAGCCATTTATTCGTCAGGACAGCATCGATTTTATCTCCGACATTTTTGTCTTTTGTCAAAATTTTACGTGTTTCAACACTTTTTACAATACTGTTTACGAATTCAAAACGTTTGCGGTCTGCAGCTTCAACAGCCGCTTTGTCCGTCAAATCAACTTCGCCCTGATTGTACGGAGCTTTCTGCTCTGTATTTGCCTGCGTTACAACTGTGGAAATTACTGCTTTGAGTCCTTCTGCAGAAGTTGAAACTGTATTGATAACAGGGCAGCCGAGTTTTTTTGATAGAGCTTCTGTGTCGATTTTGGTTTCTTTCTTCTCGTTGATGTCGCTCTTATTAAGCGCTACAACAACGGGAACGCCAAGCTCCAAAAGCTGTGTTGTGAAGAAAAGGCTACGGCTCAAGTTCGTAGCATCCACAATATTGATGATAACATCGGGATTTTCTTTTCTTACATACGAACTTGTGATGCTTTCTTCGCTTGTGAATGGAGACATCGAGTAAGCTCCGGGAAGGTCAACGGCGATAAGTTGCAAGCCGCCTTCGTAGTATGCTTTTTTAATGGGGTGTTCTTTCTTCTCTACGGTGACACCTGCCCAGTTACCGACTTTTTCGTTACGGCCGGTCAGCGCATTGTACATCGTAGTTTTACCGGAGTTAGGGTTACCGGTCAAAGCAATTCTCATTGGATTTTCCTCCTTATATGTTTAAAACATTGTTTATTAATCCTCTCGGATAAATTATATAATAAAGTTAGCGAGTGCTAACCTATAAACAAAACAATCAGCAGACAACCTGCTGACATTTTAAATAATAATAGCTTCAGCTAACTGATTGTCGATGTTGTACCGTCCGTCTTTAATGGATACTATGCATCCGCCCTTTATGTGGGATACTACAGTAATGGTTTCGCCGCTGTAGCAACCAAGGGAAAATAAAAACGCGTTGAGCTCTTCGTCGTCAGTCTCTATCTGCTTAATAATGTATTCTTTGCCTTCTACGGCATCTTTCAAATTCATATGTATCACCGCTCATCTTCTTTTTTGAACTGTTATTACAAGAACTTTGATTAGCAAACGCTAACTATCTCATAAAAAATATGATTAGCAATTGCTAACTGAAGGCTATTGTACTTTCTTCTGCCGTATTTGTCAACACTTTACAGAACTTTTTATAAAAAATATTGAATAATATTGGACTATGTTTACAACTATTCAGTGCACAGCTTTGAATGTGCGTCGGTTTTCTGATTGTCCGTGTATTTTTTTGAACTAATATAATAGATAAATTCTTTTTCTATTTCACTTAAAGAACGTCCGTAAATTTTAAAAAATTCAACTTTCCAATTAGTTCCGTTGTAAGAATACAAACGAAGAAAGTTATCTGCGCCCTTTTGTTCTACTAAAAAAGCAACAAATGCGCCCATAATAGGGTATGAGTAGCAATCATCTATATCGAGAAAATATTCTTCATCATTGCTGTTGCGTTCACATATCATTCTCTCCACAGAAACATAAATGTTGTTTTCAATATAAACAAAAGTGCATAATTCGTTTTCAACAGACCACCATCTTTTATCCATGTACATGGCCAAACCCTCTGCAAGGGCGTTTGAATTGATATCGTTATAAAAATAGGCAACAGCATGAGTATCTTCATGATAACCTGTGCATTTCATATTTTCTGAATATACACAATAGATATTTACCGTACCATCTTCACAGCAGGTGATTCCGTTACATTCCGGACTATTGCTTTTTTGTCCGACTTCTTCTGCTGAATCACACAGCCAGTATTGAATTTTTTGTACAGGTACGGTTCGAAGTAGTTGTGAAATATCTTTGAAACACTGTTCTTGTTCCGAAATAACTATGTCAATCAATTTTGAAGCATAGGAATTCTTTTTGAAATGGAATAAATAGTGTTGACTTTCTTTTTCTAACCATATTTCTCTGCTGTTTATGTTAGCTTTTTTCATTATTTTTATATTTATGCATTTTGTATCCCAACAAAATGCTCTTATCAATTTTATTTTCTTTTCAGCAAACCTTTTTGCGTCAGGGAACATTCGTATGCTACAAGGGTAGATGCAAAGCCTACATTTAAAGACTCGCAACTTCCGAGCATAGGTATTATTATCGGAATTGCGTTTGGCATTGTGCGCCAACCGGCAGAAATACCGTTAAACTCGTTTCCGGCAACGATTGCCACGCGTCCGCTATAATCCACATCACAGTAATTCTGTGTCGCGGTCAAGTCGGTAAGAACTATTTTAAAGTCATTTTCGTGAAGCCATTTTGCAAGAGTATCCATATCCACTTCTGCAACAGGCATTGTGAATGCCGCACCAAGACTTGAACGTATAAGTCTGCTGTGTGTCATCTTTACACGCTGATTCGTCATCACTGCAAAATCGCCGCCGGCGCCGTCGAGCGAACGGATAATTGCGCCGACATTTCCGGGTTGTTCTTGTCCGTCAAGGATTATCGCAGTCATATTGTCCTTCAATTCAATATCGCAGAGCGTGTATCTCGGAAGCTCCGCTATGATGAAAAAGCCGTCAGCTCCGTCTCTGTCGGATATTTTGCTGCAAATTTTCTGTGAGATTATAAAAGTTTTTGCGGCATAGCGGCTCAGCGCCTCCACGTCGGAGCTTTCCTTGTCGGTTTTAATCATATCCGGACAATAGAAGAAATACGGCACGGGAATATTTTTTTCGATAAGCTTTTCTGCCGCCCATATTCCTTCGCATATAAAAAGTCGATCTTCTTTAAATCCTTTTATGATTTCGATGCCACTCGGTATTTTTTTGTTTGAATGGAGTGCTTTTGCGAGTTTAACCTCGGGAGCGGATATTCCTATACATACGGGATTCATTTTAAAAGTCTCCTTGTGTAAAGTTATATATGCCGATTGCAGCGGCAATAGTTAAATTAAGTGAGTCAACCGTGTCCAGATGCATTATTCTGACCGGTGTCCCTATCGACAAAAAACTGTCATCAAGACCGCTGGCCTCGTTTCCGAAAATCAATGAGAAAACACCGCTTTGCGGCTTCTTGGCCGTCTCCAAAGGCTGTCCGTTAAGCATAAACGGAAAGTAACTTCTTTCGACAGTGTCCTGTAAAAATTTTCTGTAAGCATCAAACGAGTCAAACATCTGAAAGCGTATTTTAAAGACTGCACCCATTGACGCACGGATGACTTTTGGGTCATAAATATCTGCTGCAGGCGATATTATGGCAATATCCTCGATTCCGAATGCAGTAAGTGTTCTGATTATCGTGCCTAAATTGCCTTTGTCCGAAGGATTCACCAGTACAATGTGGTTTTTATCCGGACAAAGAGAGCAGGTGTATTTATTAAAAGCGCCGATTGCGTAGCTGTTTTCCTTGGGATAAAGTCTTTCTGCGGTTTTGGAGTCCACTGTGTACGGGATACCTTTTTGCTCAGCAATCGTTATCAGTTTCTGAACTCCGCTGTTTGAAAGACCTTTTTCTGTGATTATGAGCTTTATAACATCATCAGGGCAGGATGTAAGAAGCTCTATCGTGGGAAAAACCCCACAGGAATAAGAATATGTAAAATCTTTCCGGTAGGGTTTTAATCTCATGTCATTATTGTTTGTCTTAAAATCTGACATATTATGTATAACTTCCAATTATCAGAATTTGTAAATAGTTTTGCGACGCTCGAATTCTTCCTGTTCGATCATCTTTTCTGCTTCGTCAGCAATGCCCTGTGCCCATTCAGCAGCGTCAGCAAGAATCTTTTCTGTAACGGCCTCGTCATCTTCCCAGATAGGCTCAATACAGTGAAATCTTCCTAAAAGAACTGATTCGTGAAGCTTTTCTGCTAACTTATCAAGTGCTTTTTCTTTGTCAGTCTCACCTGTTGAGAAGATAGCAATCTTTCTGTCGTAGATTTTGATAACTTCGAAAAGTGTATTAAATACGGGGTTATAAGAGTCATACCATACCGGAGTACCGATGAAAATCAAATCGTAGTCACGCGGGTCATGCTTAAAAGGGAAAATGCCCGGACGTTTTTTGAACATAACCTCAAAACGGCTTTTGAGCATTTGGAAGAAACCGTATCCGTATCTTTTATTTACGCGAACAATTTTAGACATATCCGCACCGACCTTATCCGCAATGCTTTTAGCAACTGCTTCGGTGTTTCCGTCAACTGTATTATATAAAATAAGAATCTTCATGTTAATGAAAAACCCCTTTCGATAGATATAAAATTACGTGCCAAATAGACTATTTAAATGTACAACTTTTTGCAATATTTGTCAATTTATATTAGAGATATTGCAAATAAATGTAAATTTTTATCAAATCAATACTCGGCCAACGCCTCATTATCGATAAGTTGTGAATTTTCTGTGAATATTTCTCTGATTTCGTCAATACTTCCTGCAGCAATGAGGTAGCTGTATTCGATCGGTTTAAATGATTTCATAATCATTCCTCTGAGCGGAGCCACAAAACTTGTGGACGGATCTGAAGAATCTGCCGAACCGTCATACATAAAACGACCTGCGAGATATGTTGTAATCTTCGGAACAAAAAGACCGAGTCCGAAATCGTATTCGGGATCATCATTTGTCCAGGCGCACCATGTCTCTGTGTTTTCGGGTTTTAGATTGAAATATCCGTCATAGTACATCCAGTAGTTAAGCTCGCGTTCTTCTCGCAATGCCTCTCCCTGCCACGGATTAACACCGTCGTAGAAGGAGAATTTCTTAAGAGCGCTGATTGTATAGAAAGCCGGCAACTTCTGTTGTCTGTTGCTATCGTGTTTATAACCGCTGAAGTCGACGAATCTGTTATCAACTTTAATATATTTTCCCTCAAGACTGTAGACATTTTCCATATACGAATCAGTAAGAGCGCCTCTCTTGGCCCAGTCCCTCGGTCTGCACTTTATGTACAGCTTTGTGTCGGTCAACTCAAAATCGATAAGTTTGCTCTTATTATTATACTGGTCGCCGCCCTGAACCGGATTATAAGGCCATTTATTATTCATATAAGACTCAACTCTGTAAGGCTCGTGAATAATGCCGTAATATGACTGCTGTACCAAACGTCCTGCGTCGTATCTGTTGAGAAGATTACAACTTCCGTAAGGACAGTTCTTTTTATAGCTGATATGGCTGAGTCCGCCGCCCCATGCGAGGAATGCTCCTACGCAAAAATAGTCATTTTCTATATATGCCATACTCTTTGAGAGAACAGGTACAAGTTCTGTATTCAGGTCGGATATATTAACAACACACTCGGAATCACAAAGGTTTATGAATGTAAACTCTTCTATTCCGTATGCTTTACCCTCGGTGAGAAAAGAGTCTATAAAGCTTTTAAATGTTTTTTCTGTATCTGTAGCTTCTAAAAAAAGTATCTCTTTATACTTTTCTTCATTATAAATATAAGTGATAGAGACCTTTAACGGATTGGTACTTGTATATTTGAACATATAACGGTTAAATCCGTCCTCTAAATTCATACCTACATAAACTGTAGTCTCTTTGTCGAATTTTGCGGTGAGTCCGTTAGCTGAATAGCTTATACACTTGTCATTCATAAAATAAAAACCTTTCAGAGAAAATTTGCGTCACATATATTTATAGACAAAAATCTTTATAAATGATACCACACGGAACATTTTTTAGCAACTTTTAAAATATGGTATTTTTTTACAAACTTATAATTTCCGATGCTAAATTTTCTGCTTCCGTGATATCGTGAGTAACCATTATTATAAGACGGGTCTCCGATTCGCCTTTAATAACCTTATAAAGCATTTCACGTGTGTCTTTGTCCTGACTTTTGAAAGCTTCATCGAGGAGTATTATATCTGCGTTGACAGACAAGGCTCTTGCTAGTGATACACGCTGTTTCATACCGCCTGAAAGTTCCGCCGGAAGGTAGTCACAAAATTCTGACAGGTTGACTTTTTCCAAAAGTTCTCTCGCCTTTGCGGAATCGTCGCAACAACATTCCACATTTTTAAGCGCGGAAATTGACGGGAAGAGACGATCTTCCTGAAATGCGTAAGAAATGCTTGTATCAGATGATTTTTCGATTGTTCCGCGATCCTGCTTTTCAAGCCCTGCAATAATCCTCAGAAGAGTAGTTTTTCCGCAGCCGGAGGGTCCCATGATTGCAATAATTCCGTTTGACGGAAACGAGTAGGAAAAATCTGAAAGAACTTTTTTCTTATTAAAAGATTTGCATATATTTTTCAGTATTAAGATATTTTTTCTTTGCATAACCGTCATTTCCTGCCTTTCCTGTTTAAAAGATTGATGAAAAACAGTAATATTTTTTCAATTAAAATGCTGACAATTATTGTTACGGCAGTCCATGCGAAAAGCTCGGGGATTTCAAGATAGACTTTCGTGTCATAAATTTTTCCGCCTATCGTGTTTGCAATATTGCAGATGACTTCTGCGGCAATGCCTGCTTTCCAAGCCATTCCGAAAGTTGCCTTAAATGCAGGGATGTAAAAAGGCATAATTGAAGGCATATAAAAGTATTTAATCTTTTTTTTCAGTGAAAAATTATATATTTTTGTGACTTCCCACAGCTTTTTGTCAAAGGATTTTATCCCCGAGGCAATATTTTCCCAGACTGTCGGGAGAACTATCAGAAATGCCGCCGTCTCGGGAACTGCTTCTTTGCCGAGCATAACAAGCAAAAGAATAATAAATGATGCAATAGGAGTTGCTTTGATTATTGCCATGACAGGCGCAAAAACAGCGTCTGCAATTTTTGACCTTGCGGTAATCCGCGCAAGAAAAATACCTGTGATCTGAGCGAGTAAGAATCCTTTGAAAATATTTACAAACGATGTGGCAATTGTGAGCCAAAACTCGCCGCAAGCGGCGAGTTTTGCTGCCGTCGCCCCTACCGATAAGGGCGACGGCAGTATGTACATATTGCCTATATGAAGATACAGCAGTTGCCACACCGCAATCCAGAAGGCGGCAACTGCTGCAAAAATTGAGAGCTTTTTTATAATATTTTTAATCTTAGACTTGTTAATATTATCCTGCATAATAAATTTCATCTGTCGGCATAGCTCCGCCTACCGATTTTGGGTTGGCGTCAAAGAGAACCTTTAAGAAATCATTGAGTTTTGATTTCATTTCATCTCCCGTGATAAAGCAGATATTACATGTAGGAATTGCCTGTTTTGCAATAGCTGCGGAAGGAATGATTTCGTAAGATGCAATGATCTCGGCAGCTTCGTCGATGTTGTTGTTTACGTATTCAACCGATGCTTCGTAATCCTTGAGGAAGTTTTTGACCGCATCGGGATTATTTTTCGCAAATGTCTTGTTTACAACAATACAGCCCTGAACAACGTCGCTCTTGCCGTCAGAAACTTTATTGAATTCTTCTGTAAGGTCAAGCGCGATTCTGAGGTCACTGTTTTTTGTCATTGCGGTAGTTACGTTGGGCTGGGGAAGCATACCTATTGCAACTTTGTTTGAAACCATCTGAGTTACGAGCTCTGCATGTTCTGTGAAATATTCTACTGTTACATCTGTTCCCGGTTCGAGACCGTTGGAGCGGAGAATGTAATTTAAAATATATTCCGGTGTTGAAGCCTGTCCTGTTGCGTATATTGTTTTGCCGCGGAGATCTTCGACTGAGTTTATTGTGTTTCCGTTTTCAAGAACATAGAGTACGCCGAGGGTGTTGAGTGCGAGCACCTGCATATCAGCGCCTTTGTTGAAAAGAGTAGCTGCAAGGTTTGTCGGAACTGCCGCAATGTCAAAGTCGCCTTTCAGAACTGCCGCAGACACAAGTGTCGGGTCTGATTCGATGGTTTTTTCGTATTTGTTGAGAGCAACATCATCGTCTGAGTCCTTAAAAAGCTTTGCCATACCCATTCCTGTGGGGCCTTTGAGAGCTGTTACGCGTACTGTTGTCTTTTCAGCTGCCGGACTCTGGGCGGTAGTTGCCTGATTATTGTTTTCCTCGGTGTTTTTGCATGCGCAGATACCGAGAACCATAACGATTGTTAAAATAATTGATAATATTTTTGTGATTTTTTTCATGTTATCCCTTCTTTTCTTATTAATTTAATTTTATATATTTTGCGGCAAACTGATTGAAGTGCCGTTTTTTGTAATTTTATTTTGGCTCTGAAGTGAGTCGAGCGCCCTGTAAAGCGATGCTCTGCTGATTCCGAGAGCGTTTGCGAGGCTTCTCATATCCGTTCCGATTACCGTGTGTCCGTCCGATGCAACCGGCTGTGATTTAAGATATTCAAGCACTCTGTCCTCCGGAGTTTTTGCGGTAAATCTGTTTATTTTCCTGTTCAGAAATCTTATTCTGTCGGAGAGGAAAATGATGTAGTTTTTTGCGAAATTACTATCCTTCTTTATAAATTCCTCTGCCTGTGCCTGAGAAATGAATATTATTACGCAGTCGACAGAGGCAACGATTTCCGAAACATAACATTCTTCGTCGGTAAAAAGAGCTGCCGCGCCGAATATGTCTCCGCGGCGGAATTCGTTTAAAAGAACAGATTTATTACCGCTATTATTTTTTGCCCTGCATATACCGTCCGCAACGATTCCGAGACTTCTGCTGAATTTTTCGGGGGCATAAATAGTTTCGCCTTTTTTTATGAGTTTAACGGCGTTTTTATCCTCCGAGAGTTTTTTTATAATCTTCTCATCAACTTCGCGGAAAAGGGCGGTGTCTTTTAAAACTTCGTATATTGAATTTGAATCAATCTGCGCCATGTCCGCACCTGTCCTTTCGCGGTAAAATAATCAGGGATGTGTCTCATTTGAGACACATCCCATTCTAAACATATATAAGGCATATTGTCAATACTTTCGTTTGTCATTTGAAATCCGTGAGCTACTAAACGATAGTCACAAGCAGTATCGTTGAAATTTATTTCTTGGGAAATAATTAACATCATTTACAAGAAAGGTCTGTTATGGCATTATCTTCTTGCGGAGCAATGCTTCGTGGGCATTGCCCTGAAAGAGTTGCAGTCATTCTCCTTGGAGGTTGCTTGCTTTTTGCAGGCAGACAGAAAAAGGGGGGTGGTGTATATGAAAGATTACGAAATTCTTACGGTTATACTTTACATAATCGAGCTTATTCTCTTAATCGGATTTTATACTGACCGAAAAAATGACTGCGCCCTCCAATCCAAATAAGAGACGCAGCCGCACCATATGCTTTATAAATATTTTAGCAATTAAAAATTAACAATGAAATAAAAAAGCGAAAGCTACAACCAAAATCTATGTTTACCGCGACAGCGGTAACCGCAATACCAAGCTGCCAAAACTTTCTTAAAGCAACAATGAGACGGCGCAGAAGTTATGTTTATCGCTTTAGCGGTAAGCCATAACTTCAAGGCGCCTCATTGCTGCTTCGTGATTCCCCATGCATCTATCAGTGTTGTCGTGCCGTCCTCGTCAACGGTATATGTTTTTATTATCAGTCGGTTTCCTTCAACAGTACAGTAACTGTAGCTCGGTAGTTCCGTTAAAAATGCTTCGTCGGGATAAACTCCGTCCACCTCATAAATCTTTCCGATGTGCTGTTTCACACCTGAACTGCCGTTTATGAAATAGACCGTTCCGCCTTTTATATCCGAAAGTATTTTAACAGTGTCGCCGTCGATTACAACATCTTCTGCTTTGTATTCAGCCACACCGCTTGCCGTCATCGGCTCTGAGCGGAAGAAGTAGTGGTCGTGTCCCGTTATCACCGCATCAACATTGTACTTATCTATGACGGGCAAAATCTGTTTTCGAAGTGCGACAATCTCCGTGTCATTGTAATGGTTTGCATTTGAAACGGGGGATTTGTGCATAAGTACGATGTTCCACTGTTTAGTGCTGTTTTCAAGGTCATCTTCAAGCCATTTGAGCTGGCTTTTTGAGAGATCCTTGTCGTTATCGCCCGTGTACAGTACCGAGAAATGAATGTTATTACATTCGAATGAATAATATCCCGAAATCCACGCCGTTCTGTTTTCTTCGGAGCCGAAAGTAAAGTGTTCCATGACGCTTTTTTTGTCTTTATTTCCCGAGACGGAAACAAAAGTGTTGTTTCTTACGACTTCCAATGCAGTTTCGGTGAACATCTTCCATTGATTTTGGTTTGTATTTTCTTCAACAACATCGCCTAAATTTAATATGAAGTCAATATCGGTGTGATTTTCGACAGCGGTTGCAATTAAATTTCCCCATATGTTGTAATCGGACTGAGTGAAGCCCTGCGGGTCGGTTACGTATAAAAATGATGTCTCTTCGGATTCTTCTGCTGTGGAAAACGTCGCCGGCTCGGACCATTTATTTTCTGCTGTATCGCCTACACGGTATGCGTATGTTTTGCCGGGAGTGAGGCTGTTCAGCCAGACTCTGTGAACAAGACCTGCTTTTTCCTCAAGCACGGGATTTTTCAGATTGCTCTCTCCGGCGGGAAGGAATATAGACATAGCCTCCGAAGATGATTTTACCGTGATTATGTTTTGGGAGTTTGTATCTGCAAAGGTGTTTTCTGCATCAGTGCCGTTAATCTCCGCGTACTGCAATGCTCCGGATGTGTAGCCGTCAAAAGTCTGCCAACAGAAGTTTGTTGTTGTGTGAGCATTTTCTCCTGCCGAGACTGTAATGCACATTGCACTGTATTCGGTTGTTGTGATAGGTGCCGGTGTCGATATAGAAGGGTTGCTTCCGGTTGGTGAAGAAGATCCTCCGCTGATTACGATTATTGCAGCTATGGCAGCGATTAAAATTGCAGACAGACAGCTTCCTAATATAATTAATGCTTTTTTATTCATAAGAAACACCTCAAAATCATATTAGCAAATCCGGCTTTCAAAGGCAATTCTTTGTTGCATTTTGAGAAAGCGGTGGTATACTTCAAATTGTATTTATATACCTAATTAAGGAAGGGAAGTATCTTTATGAAAGTTGATTACAGCGGAAAAACCGTAGTCATAACAGGAGGAGCCGGTGCGATCGGTTCTGCGATGGCAGAAGCTTTTGCTGCAAACGGCGCTAAAGTTGCGGTTTGCGGAAGAAATGTTGCAAAAGGAAAAGAAGTAGCGGATAAGATAAAGGAGGCAGGCGGCATCGCTGAGGCGTTCAAGCTTGACGTTACAGACCGTAATCAGGTTCCGCAGTGCGCAGCCGAGATAGAAAAAGTTTTCGGCACAATCGATGTTCTCATAAATAACGCAGGTGTGAACGTAGGCCCCGATGACAGAGGTCCGATTCACGAATTCAAGGAAGATAAGTGGGACTGGATAAGAAGCGTTGATCTTGACGGTGTTTACAACTGTTCAAAAGTATTTATTCCTTATCTTAAAAAGACAGGTGCCGGTAATATCATAAATATCAGTTCAATTGTCGGTGTTGTACCTCTTCGCAATCAGTGTGCTTTTGCTGCATGCAAGGCTGCTGTTGTAAATCTCACAAAAGCTATGGCGATAGAGCTTGCTCCCGAGAATATCAGGGTGAATGTTATTGCTCCCGGTTCTATTCTTTTTGAGGGAACAAAGGCATTGTTCTATGCGGATCCCGAAAAGGCTGAAAAGATGCTCGTAAACATTCCACAGCACAGAGCGGGCAGCGGAAATGATATTTCAAATGCAGCTCTTTACCTCGGTTCTGACGCTGATGCAGGATATGTAACAGGTGCGTCACTTGTCGTTGACGGCGGTTGGACCTGCGGATTTGCAAGAGACTTCTGATAGAGGGCTGAACGGAGATATTTAAAATGAAAGATTTTGCCGAATATATAAAAAATACAGTTGTTCCGGATGGCCGTGCAGGTATCTTCTTTATGGGACAGGCCGGATTTATTCTTAAGGATTCCGAAGGACATCTGGTTGCGTATGATATTTATCTTTCGGATTGCTGCGAGAGGGAATTCGGTTTTAAGCGTATGCTTGCAAAACTCTTAGAGCCATCTGATATAACATTTGATGCCGTTATATGCAGCCACGGACATTACGACCACTTTGACAAAGATGCGATTCCGGAGCTTATAAAGGACGAGACAACCGCTTTATATACAACAAAAGACGGTATTGACGAGCTTGTTGCTCTGGGAATTTCGGCAGAGCGTGCGAATCTTATCGAAAGAGGCGGATCACTTGCGCTTTTTGACGGTGCAATTAAAGCTTCTTTCGTATATTGCGACCACGGCGAACTTGCGCCGCATGCGGTAGGTGCGGTTTTTGAGATTTCAGGAAAGAAAATTTACTTTGCGGGAGATACGGCATACAGACCTGCTGAACTTGTAAATGACAAAACGGTGGGCTGTGATTTTGCGGCGCTTCCGATAAACGGTGCTTTCGGAAATCTTAATGAAACTGAAGCTGCTGATATTGCCTCGGAAATAAAAGCAGGTATCACCGTACCGTGCCATTTCTGGAACTTTGCAGAGCACGGCGGAGACCCCATGAAATTTATGGAGAGAGCTAAAGATTTGGGTGTAAATTATAAACTTATGTCTCAGGGCGAATTTATATTGATTTAAAATAAAGAATAAATTTACAGGATGCGGGGCGTATATTGCATCCTAAAGAACGGAGGATTTTAAAATGATTGAAAATTTGAACAAGTACGTTGACCACACAATTCTTAAGCCTTTTGCTCAGCAAGCCGCTATTGAGAAACTTTGCGCAGAGGCTGCAAAATGGGATTTTGCATCTGTTTGCATTAACCCCTGCAATATCGAGCTTGCTAAAAAACTTCTCGCAGACACAAATGTAATGGTTTGCACAGTTATAGGTTTCCCTTTGGGAGCAAACACAACAGAAGTAAAAGCTTTTGAGACAGCTGACGCGTATGCTAAGGGCTGTGACGAATTTGACATGGTAATTAACATCGGCGCTCTCAAAGACGGCCGCTACGACTATGTAAGAGACGATATCAAGGCTGTTGTAGAGGCTGCTAAGGGTAAGACAGTTAAAGTAATTATCGAGACAGGTCTTCTTACAGAAGAAGAAAAAGTTATGGCTACAAAGCTTTCATGCGAAGCAGGCGCTCATTTCGTTAAAACTTGCACAGGATTTGCTGAGGGCATTGCGGAAGTAGAAGATATAAAGCTTATGAAGGCTAACGTTACAGAGGGAGTAAAGGTAAAAGCTTCTTCCGGCATCAGAGATTTTGCAAAGGCTGAAGCTTTGATAAACGCGGGTGCCGAAAGACTCGGAACATCTGCCGGTATTGCAATTATTGAAGGTGCGAAATAATAGGAGGACCAAAATGGGGAAAGTAGTTGTTGTCGGTTCGTTTATTACCGATATAGCGGTATATACACCGAGATTTCCGGTTGACGGAGAGTCGGTAATCGGTGAGAGAATGAAGTTCGGCCCCGGCGGAAAAGGCTCAAACCAGGCTACTGCCGCACACCGCGCAGGCGCTGAGGTTACTATGGTGACAAAGCTTGGCGGCGATTTTATGGCTGAGATTGCACTTAATCACTATAAAAATGAAAAAATGGATATGAAGTATGTCTACCGTGACAACGAGTGCGAGACGGGAAGCGCTGTTATTGAAATTCACAAGGAGACAGCTGAGAACAGAATCATTGTTACTACTGCAGCGAATGAAAAAATTACACGCGAAGAGGTTTTTGCGGCTGAAAAAGAATTTGCCGAGTGCGACGTTGTTCTTCTCCAGCATGAAACAAGCCCCGAATCATTAGCAGCTGCTATTGACCTCGGAAACAAATACAACAAAAAGATTATTCTCAACACTGCTCCTATGCGTGAAGTTGACCGTTCTCTTTTTGCAAAGGTTGATTTCGTAACTCCTAATGAGACAGAAGCAGAGTATTATTCAGGCGTAAAGGTTACAGACCTTGAGTCAGCTCGCAAGGCTGCTGCCGTATTCAAAGAAATGGGTGCTAAAAACGTACTTATCACTTTGGGAAAAGCAGGTGCATATGTAAAAGCAGGAGATATCGATGAGATAGTTCCGCCGTTTACTGTAAAGGCTGTAGATACAACAGGTGCCGGCGATGCGTTCAACGGCGGTTTTGCTGCAGCGCTCAGCGAGGGAAAAGATATTATCTCTGCGGTTAAATTTGCAAGCGCTCTTGCGGCTGTTTCGGTGACAAGACCGGGAACTTCTCCCGCGATGCCGTACAGAGAAGAAATAGACGCATTTTTAGCAGAGCGTGCATAATACAAAATTTATTTGGTAACGGAGAGTAAAAATGATAGAAGAAATGAAAGCCGTAACTGTTTACGGCCCCGGCGACATAAGAATGGAGACCGTAAAACTCCGCCCTTTAAAGCCGGATGAAATGCTTATAAAAGTTGCATACACGGGCATTTGCGCCACAGACCTTGCAATTTACACAGGAGAGTGCAGTTTTGTAAAATCGGGGCAGATAAAATACCCTTGCAGAATCGGCCACGAGTGGTCAGGTATTGTCTGTGAGTGCGGAAGCGAAGTTAAAAATTTCAAACCGGGAGACCGTGTTATAACTGATAACGGTGTTTCCTGCGGTTATTGTGAAAAATGTCTTGAGGGCGACTACGGAAACTGTCTGAACAATAAATCAGTAGGAACTATTGACTGCTGGGACGGTTGTTTTGCAGAGTATATGTATATGCCGGAGCGCCATACATATCATATTGACGATTCAATGTCTCTCAAAGATGCGGCACTGGTTGAGCCGATGTCCATCGCTTTGGCAGGCATAAAAAAATATGATATTACAAGCGACAGCAGAGTTGCCGTTATAGGCACGGGTGCCATAGGTATCGGCGCGGCAGTTCTGGCAAAGCATCTGGGTGCAAAGCAGGTAATAATAGTTGGCAGAGGAAAGGCAAAACTTGAATCTGCGCTGAAATGCGGCATCGATGCCGCGGTGAGTACACACGACGGCGACGTTGTAAAGCAGGTCATGACCTTGACGGACGGAGAGGGCGTTGACTTTACGATTGAGACATCGGGCGGAGAGGAAACTATAATGAATTCCGTTCACATCACAAAAAAGCACGGAACGATTGCGTTGCTTGCATTCTATGAAAAAATGATAAACAACTTCGATATTGATGCCTTCGTAGGAAAAGAGCAGATAATCAAAGGTGTTATGGGTGAATTCGGTCTGGTGGAAAAGGCCGGAAAGATTATGGAACAAGGTCTTCCTCTTAACGGAATTATCACACACGAAATTCCGTTTGCGGAATGTGTGGATTTTATCCGCAACTATAAAGATACAGCGAGCACCAGAATTAAGGCGCTTGTGAAATTTGATTGATTATTTATTTGAATTGAAAGGACTTGAATAAAATGAGTGACAAGAAAAAACTTGATCCGTTGGTAGTAGATGTTGCAAAAGTTAAACCGCTTCAGATGGGCGCGGAATATCAGTCAAGAATGATACTTGACCACGTTATAACAGGCAGAGACGGCGTTATACAGATTAATCACGGCACAGTGGCTCCCCATTCAGCTTTGGGCGGCGGCGTACATGAGGAGGATGAAATATACTACATCCTTTCAGGTAAGGGCAAACTTCAGCTTGGTGACGATATCGTAGATGTTTACGGCGGCCAGGTTATATTCATTCCCGGCGGATGTTTTCATGCTCTCGACAACTCCGAAAGTGACGAAGAGTTGACAATCCTCACTTTCTGGAAGGATTATAGAGACAACGAAGCGTATGCAGAGCGAGTAAGACAGTGGGGTAAGTCTTTCAAGACTATCGATGAAGACTGATTAAACTTTTTCAAACGGAAGAGGTTTATAATTATGATAATGGATATTCATTCTCACACGTTTTTTTCGAAGTGCGGGCGGGATCATCCGGATAAAACAATACAGGCCGCGATTGACGGAGGTATTGAGCTTTTCGGCATATCCGACCACAACTACGGAATTGCTGAGCGAAAAAGGGAATATTACAACTACATCTGCCGCTTCAAAGAAAAGTACGACGGAAAGCTGAAGCTTTTATGCGGAATCGAACTTGCGACAGTTCTTAATTTATGGCTTCGCGATGACGAGGATATATCATTCTTTGATTACTGCCTTATTGAGCATATTGACCGACCGGACAGCTCGGTCGGAAATACTTTTACAGAGTATGCAAAACGCACGGGCTGTAAAAATGTCGGAATTGCACATACTGATTTGTTTGCGTATGCAGACAGAATCGGACAGCCTGCGTATGATTTTTTCAGCAGACTTGCAGAGAATAATATTTTCTGGGAGATGAATGTAAATTATGATTCAATACACGGCTATAATGAACATCAATATGTAAAGAATTTTGTTGAAAACGAAGAACAGCAGGACATAATCCGCAGATGCGGTGTTAAAATAAGTGTAGGCTTTGATGGGCACCGCGTTGAGGATTACGACCCGAGCCGTGTCATTAAAATGTGTCGTTTTTTGGAAGAAAAAAATATTGAAATGCCTTTCGGTAATTTTGCCGCAGAAAAGGTGTAAAAGATTTTGGAGTTTTGATGTATGAATAATTTTTTGAAAAAGACAATCAGTTTCATTTTGGTTATGATAATTTCCGCAGGGATATTTATTTCCGGAGATAATTTCGGCGTAAAGGGTGCGGAGCCTATCGAAATAGGATACAGCATTTCGACAGAGTCTCTTTATCAGGGCGATACTGTCGAGGTAAAGTTCTTTTTCAAAAATTTTGAAGAGGTAAACGTTGATTGTACAGCTTTTCAGCTTGATGTGTATGTTGATCCTGCAATCTTCTCCGTCGGCACGATGAAATGCAATCTTGACGGAACAGATGCGATGATGTACACAACTAAGTTAAACGAGTCGGAAAATAAAGTAAAAACAATCTACTTTAATACAAGATCGTCGCTCCCGAAGGACAGCAGTGATATTTCCACTATGACATTGACACTTAAAAAGGATTTCGCGGAGATAACCGACGTTCAGCTCAACATCACTTTGGCTATGGCACTGGATGCTGATAACAACCGTTTTGACGTGACGTATTCCTCTCCTGTAGTAAAATGTCTGCCTTTGTCCGAAAAACCGGCAGAACCGACTGTGACTCCTCCGGTTTCACCGTCTGCTGCAGCATCGACTGCTCCGTTTGTAACTTCTTCTGCTGCTCCATCTGTGACAGACAAACCGCCCGAAACAATTCCGCCTACTGATGTTGTGCCGTCTGCGACTCCTGTTGCGACAGAATCAGTAAATTTGCCTACAGCAACTACAGATTCGTATGATGCACCTGTTGGGACTGCAAATTCCGGCAGCGCCCCTGCTGTGACTGAGGATTCCGCCGACACACCTTCAGAAACTGTAAAAAAAGAGTTTACAGTGACATATCTTGATTCTAATGGAAGAGTAATTAAATCTGAAACAGTTGAAGAAGGAAATGCAGCGACAAACAGCAAAGTTCCTTACAGACCGGGATATGATTTTTTGGGCTGGACTGTAAGTTCAGGCACATTAAAAAATATAACATGTGACGTAACGGCTGTTGCCGTGTACGAAATAAGTGATGTACTTTACACAATAAATGTGACAGGCGGAACGGTAAACGGAAATAATACAAGCGTAAAAGTAAAATACGATGATTGCGTTATCGTGAAAGTAGATGAGTCTGTGATTCCTGAAAATAAATACTTTGTCGGCTGGAAAAAGACAGGCAGCGATAAAGTTGTAAGTTACAATAAAATCTACAGTTTTCTTGTAACAGGAAGCGATGATGTGGTTGCAGTATACGGAGATACAGTTTCTGATGTTTTGCCGCAGACTGTGTTGTTTGAACGATCTGTAAATACTGAGGCCGTGATCTTTACCTGTGAAAGCTTTATTCCTGCCGGATGTTCGTATTCAGGTTCGGGTATTATCGTTACAAAAGATGAAAATATAGGGAAATCCGTAGATTTGTTTATTTTAAATGCGGAAGGAACGACTTCGTACCGTGCAAATAACAATTCGATAAACTCTCAGTTTTCGGTTATAAATCATAATTTAGCAGAAGTTTTTTATGCAAGATCGTATCTCATTTATAGCGATGCAAACGGTGATAAAGTTACTGTTTACAGCGACATAAATATTTATAATCCTGAGATTTTCTGATGTTATATAATATCGAATACTACGGTGCAGCAGTTTTCGGACTGCTGCATTTTTATACAATAAAAAGGATGAAAAAAATAAGAAGGAATAAATAAAAAACTTTTAAATAAAAATGCCTTGTGATATAATGACAATATCTGTAATTGTCATTATGGATAGTAGACTGTTTTTTATAAACATAAAACAAATTATGGAGCGAAAAAGAATCGATATGGTTACATTCAGAGCGGCAGTTGCCTCCTGCCCAAGAAAATCAGGCGATCATAACGGAGATAACTTTTATTTTAACTCTAAGTTTATAACAGAAGAGTTGACTTCATCTCAGGTGATGTTGGCTCACAAAAAGAGTCAGAACGGAATACAGATGTATGCCGTTACAGACGGAAATATGGCTGAAGAGTATAAAGATGAAATATCGTTGATGTTAGTTCGGGGATTAAAGAAATACCATGCACGGTTAATAGATGACCCGGATTTATACGCTGTAGATGTAATTGACGAATATAATAGAGAAGCGTACGCTGCTGCAAAAAGGCGGTCTCTTGCTAACGAAAAACGACCGTTTTCGTCTTTGGGACTTATGTACATAAACGGAGAGTCGCTGGCATTCAGTAATACCGGTAATGTAAGAATATACCGCATAAGAGACGGTGTTGCAGAGATGTTTTCTGTTGACCACACGCAGGCTCAGAAAATGGTTGAGCTTGGCCTGATGACTTCGGACAGAGCAGCAACTCATCCTCAGAGAAAGAAACTTACTCAGTTTTTCGGTGTGATGCCGGACGAAGTGTCTTTTCGCCCCGTTGTATTTGAGGAAAAAGCAGAATCCGGAGATGTGTATGTTCTTTGTTCGAGCGGTTGTTATGAAAATGTTTCTATGGCACGTATGGCAGAGATAAGTGACGAATCTGATACTGTTGCTGATTTTGTAAAAACTGTGTTTGCCGAGGCTGCGTCTGCAGGATGCCGTGAGGATATAACGGTTCTTGCAGTAAAAGCAGAAGATCCTAATGCTGTAGTTATGCCGATTGGGGACTCGCATTCCCATAATGTATCAGCACACTCTGATGATGCTGCTGCGGCAGCTGCTGCGACGGGAGCAACTGCTGTTGTTGGAACTAAGAAATCAGGTACAGCTTCTAAACCGATATCTAATGCAGAGAAAAAGGCTCAAAAATCAGAAAAGAATTCGTCCTCAAAAAAGACTTCAAAAAATACAGCTAACTCCGTTTCTGTGTTAGCATCCATAAAGTCGTTTTTGGGAATTGGTGATTCAAAGGATGGCGAAAATAACGAAAAAATATGGCCGGCATTATTGGTATTTGTCGTATGTCTTGTATTGATTATTGTTTTGACTGTATATGGAATAAAAATTTATAACAGCAATAAAAAATCAGATCCTATGACAGGATATACTCCGTACGGAACAGTTTCGACCGATACAGAAGCATCTGATACGGCTTCTTCTGAAACGGAATTGCCGACCGTAGAAAATACGGCTACGCCGGATGGAACAAATGCAACAACTGCTCCGGCAGTGACTGATAATATAACAAATACAGCAGTGCCTGTGACAGAAGTTCCTGCGACAGAAGCTCCCGTGACGGAGGCTCCTGTGACGGAGGCTCCTGTGACAGAGGCTCCGGCGACGGAGGCCCCGGCTACAGAAGTTCCTACAACAGTAGTGCCTACTACAGCAACAGTAGCGCCTACTACAGCAACAGCAGCGCCTACTACAGCAACAGTAGCGCCTACTACAGCAACAGCGGTGCCTACTACAGCAACAGCGGTGCCTACTACAGCAACAGCAGCGCCTACTACAGCAACAGCAGCGCCTACTTCTACTGCAACGGCAGAGCCTACTTCTACGGAAACAGCAGCGCTTACTCCTACAGAAACAGCAACACCTGTTCCTTCAGCGACAGATGAAACAGGCATTGGAGGCGAAGGCGGTGGGGAAACTGTTTCGGAATAATTCTGTCGCGATAAAAAAGATAATGTGTTATAGTGTTATAGTTTTATAGTAAATTTTATACATTGATTAAGTTCCGCATAGGTGATTTAATACTTGTGCGGAACGTTTATCAAATAGATTCTTAGTAATTTTGGAGGTTTTTTATGGATTGTTGTCCCGAGTGTAAAAACAACAAAAGTGATTTATCCCTTTTAGAGCCTGTCTTTAAAGAATTGGCAGACGAGAAGGGAAGTCTTATAGCAATATTGCAGCAAGCTCAGGAAATATACGGCTACTTGCCGACAGATGTTTTAAGATGCATTGCCGACAGAACAGGAATTAAGCCTGCTAAGGTTTACGGAACTGCCACGTTCTATACTCAGTTCAGATTTAAGCCTGTAGGAAAGTATCTGATTATGCTTTGTCAGGGAACTGCTTGCCACGTTAACGGCGCGGATATGGTGCTTGACGCAATAAGCTCAGAGCTTGGAATAGGTGACGGAGATACAACAGAGGACGGGCTGTTCTCTATAAAATGCGTTGCATGTCTCGGTTGCTGCAGTTTATCACCTGTTATGATGATAAACGAAGAAACATACGGTACTCTTACTCCCACTAAGGCAGTACAGATTATCCGTGATATCAAAGAATCCGAAGCAAACGGAGGTGCTGCACAATGAGTAAGATGAAAATAGTAATCGGACAGGGTAGCTGCGGTATTGCAGCAGGCGCCGCTAAAGTATACGACGCGCTTGACAATGCGATAAAAGCAGGCAAATTGGACGCAGACCTTTCCATCACCGGATGTATCGGAATGTGTTATCTTGAGCCTATCGCAGATGTGTTCACCGAAGAAAAAGGTGCGGTTGTAAAACGTACATATGTACAGCTAAACGGCAGTGATGCGGCTGATGTTTTCGCGCTTATACAAAAGGGCGACTTTGAAAACGAAGCTGTTAAAAAATATGAAATCTCAGAAGAAGATGAAAACAACCTTAAGAGTCAGACCCGTGTTGCCTTGAGAAACTGCGGTAACATTGACCCTGAGAACATTGATGCGTACATCGCAACAGGCGGTTACGAAGCTTTGAAAAAAGTTGTCAGCGGAATGACGCAGGACGAGGTCATCGATGTTATAAAAGTTTCAGGTCTTGCAGGCCGCGGCGGTGCGGGATTCCCCACATGGTTTAAGTGGAATGCTGCAAAGTCTTCTCCCGGAGATGAAAAGTACCTCATCTGTAATGCAGACGAGGGAGACCCCGGAGCATTTATGGATAGAGCGGTTATCGAGGGCGATCCCCATACACTTATTGAGGGTATGCTTATCGGTGCGTATGCTATCGGTGCAAAAGAAGCTATCGTGTATGTCCGTGCCGAATATCCTTTGGCTATCATCCGTCTCAAAAATGCTATTAAACAGGCAAATGAGCGCGGTTATCTCGGCGACAACATTATGGGTTCAAACTTCTCATGTAAGATGAGAATCAAAGCAGGTGCAGGAGCATTTGTATGCGGCGAAGAGACTGCCCTTATCGAATCACTCGAAGGTCAGAGAGGCATGCCGAGACTTAAACCTCCGTTCCCTGCTGCAAGCGGTTATTTCCAGAAACCGTCCAATATAAACAACGTTGAAACTTTCGCAAACGTTGCATGGATTATAAACAACGGCGGCGAAGCTTTTGCCGCAATGGGTACACAGGACAGCAAGGGTACAAAGGTATTTGCTCTTACAGGTAAGATAAACAAAGGCGGTCTTGTAGAGATTCCTATGGGAAGCACTCTCCGCGACGTTATATACGGTATCGGCGGCGGTATAAGAGAAAATAAAAAGTTCAAAGCCGTACAGATGGGCGGCCCTTCGGGCGGATGTATCCCGGCAGACTTGCTCGACACCGTAATCGACTACAAGAAACTTTCCGCGACAGGCGCTATTATGGGCTCCGGCGGTATGGTTGTTATGGACGAGAGCACATGTATGGTTGATATGGCGAGATTCTTCCTCGACTTTACTGCAAAAGAATCATGCGGAAAATGTGCACACTGCCGACTCGGTACAAAGAGAATGCTTGAAATTCTTGAGCGTATAGTAAACGGCGAAGGTAAAGACGGAGACATTGAGCTTTTGGAAGAGCTTTGCGTATCTATAAAAGACGGTGCGCTCTGCGGACTCGGACAGACAGCTCCGAACCCCGTTCTTACGACACTCAAATACTTCAGACATGAATATGAGGCTCATATATATGAGCACAAATGTCCTGCAGGTCAGTGCCGCAGCCTTGTAACATACACAATTGATGCAGACAAGTGTAAAGGATGTACACTGTGTGCAAGACAATGTCCTGTACAGGCCATTTCAGGCAGCGTAAAGAATCCGCATGTTATTGATACGGAAAAATGTATCAAGTGCGGCAAATGTATTGCAAACTGTAAATTCGGCGCAATCAGCGTAAACTGACGGAGGCATACAAATGGAAGATAAGAAAATGTTTAATATTACAATTAACGGAAAACAGATAGAAGCAGAAGCAGGAAAGAGTATACTTCAGGTTGCGACAGAGAACGGCATTGATATTCCTAATCTCTGTTACAGCGATATGGTAAAAGTTTACGGTTCCTGCGGTGTCTGCGTAGTAGAAGTAGAAGGCGCTCCGAAACTTTTCAGAGCGTGCGCAACAAAAATTTCAGACGGAATGGTAGTAAATACCGAGACAGACAGAGTAAAGAGAGCAAGAAAAACAGCTCTTTCACTCATGCTTTCTGACCACAGCGGTGATTGCCGTCCTCCTTGCGTAAGAGAATGTCCGGCAGGTACAGACTGTCAGGGTTATGTAGGTTTGATTGCAAACGGACTTTTTGAAGAGGCAAATGAGCTTATAAAAGAGAAGCTTCCGCTTCCCGCATCGATAGGACGTGTATGTCCTCATCCGTGTGAAACAGCCTGCAGAAGAAAAGCTCTCGAAGAACCTGTTTCGATAATGCAGCTCAAGCGTTTTGCGGCAGATACATCGATTGCAAACAACGGCGGAAAGGCTTATGCACCTGCAGTTGCTGCAGAGACAGGAAAGAAAGTTGCAATAATCGGCGGCGGCCCTGCAGGACTTTCAGCAGCATATTTCCTCAGAGCAAAAGGTCATGACGTAACAATCTATGACAAGATGCCCAAGATGGGCGGTATGCTCAGATACGGAATTCCGGAGTACCGTCTCCCGAAGGCTGTTCTTGACATTGAAATCGAAGCTATCGAGGGTATGGGCGTTAAAATGGTTAACAACGTGCTCACAGACGCTGAGATGTTTGAAAAATTAAGAAATGAAAACGATGCGGTTCTTATTGCCATAGGAGCATGGACCAGCAGCAAGATGCGTATCCCAGGCGAAGACCTCGAGGGTGTATACGGCGGTATCGATTTTCTCCGCAGCATTGCGCTCGGCGAGACACTTCCCCTCGGAAAGCGCGTAGCAGTTGTCGGCGGCGGCAATACCGCAATGGACGCTTGCAGAAGTGCAGTCAGAGTAGGCGCGGACGAGGTATATGTTATTTACCGTCGTACACGTGACGAAATGCCTGCTGAAAAAGTTGAAATAGAAGAAGCCGAAGAAGAGGGCGTAATTTATAAGTTCCTCTGCAACCCTGTGGAAATTCTCGGGGCAGACGGAAAAGTTACAGCCATCAAAGCTCAGAAAATGGAGCTTGGCGAGCCTGATGCAAGCGGCAGATGCAAGCCTGTACCGGTTGAGGGAGCATTTGAAGAAATCGCTGTAGACAATGTAATTATGGCTATCGGTCAGAGCATAAATAACAAGGGCTTTGAGTCTGTAGAACTTACAAAGAAAGGCACAATTGTAGCGGATGAAAAGCTGTTCACAACATCGCTTGACGGTGTATTTGCATGCGGCGATGTAACAAACCGCGGTGCAGGTATTGCTATTGCAGCTATCGGAGAGGCTAAGAAAGCCGCTGCAGCTATGCACCTTTACCTCGGCGGCGCAAAGCCGGCATTCGAAGATACTGCGGAATATAATATTTATTCTATAAAGAATCCGACTGACGAACAGATTCGCGAGGCAAATGCTCACAGACCTATTGAGGCGAGACTTGCTCCTGCACAGAGAAGTGCCGAAGAAAGAAAGACAAACTTCAAAGAGTATGTTGACATATTTGATGCGGAAGCCGCTAAGAAAGAGGCTGAAAGATGTCTTGAGTGCGGTTGCCGTGACTACTTTGAGTGTAAGCTCATAAAATATGCTGACAGATACGATGCGGATTATGAGAGGGTTGCAGGCTCAAAACATCAGAGACCTGTTGTTAAGACTAAGTACATTGTCCGTGAACCTGAAAAATGTATTCTTTGCGGTCTCTGTGTAAGAACTTGCGAAGAGGTAATGGGAATCACAGCTCTCGGTCTTGTAGGCAGAGGTTTTGATACAGTAGTTCTTCCGGAAATGGGTCTTGCGCTTGAGTCTACAAAGTGTAATAACTGCGGACTTTGCGTATCCGTATGTCCAACAGGCGCTCTTTCCGAGCAGCTTCCTCTTGCAAAGGCAGTTCCGCTTAAGGAGACTGTAAAAGAAGGTATCTGCGGACTTTGTGACAAGGCTTGTGAAGTCAAAGTTACATACCACGGAAATACACCTCTTCGTGTACTTCCGAAAGAGGGCGGAAAGCTCCTTTGTGCAGAAGGACGTTTTGCTTTGGTTGACGGAAAAGATCCGTTAAAAAAATGATAAACAACGCCGTCTCTGCTGCCTTCGGCAGCAGAGACGGCAATAAAAGGCTTGCAAAATGACACGTGTGTCGATTTTGCAAGCTTCTTGATTAGAATTACAAGATTATAACATACAAAGTATGAATTGCATCGAAGAACAAATAGAACAAGTTGAAACAACTAAATATGTATATGTAATATTGACAAGGACTCCTACCAAATTTGCCGGATTGATAAGGAAAATGATGCGAAAAAAATATAATCACGCATCTATCTCATTTACAGAGGATTTTAAAGATGTGTATACGATGGGACGTTACAGACATAAAACACCGATTCTGGCGGGTCCGATAAAGGAATATCCCGACAGATTGAGTCTGAGACGGGAGAAGACTGTTCCTTGTGTTATATACAAAGTTCCTGTGGATATCGATAAATATTCACAGGGCATAGAGCTGATATATAATATAATGAAGGAACGGGAGGATTATTTGTATAATCTGTATTCCGTACTTACTTATCCAGTGCTTAAAGGTTTTAATACGCCGAAAGCTTTTTCGTGTTCGGAGTTTGTTGCATACATTCTCCGTGCGATGGAAGTAGATTTGAGTGATATAAAGACTTGCAGTTATACGCCGTGGTATCTTCATGAGGACTTAAAGCAATATATGTACTATGAGGGAAATATACTTCCTCTGATGAAGAATAGTAATCATGATGAAGTCGATTATTTTTCGGATGTTAAATTTTTTCCGCTCGTAGGTAAAAATATAACAGTTTTATCAAAGTTGCTCTATCGACTTTGTTTCAGAAAAAAACAAAAAGGACAGTAATTTAAGCAGAGCATTTGGATATATATAATGTAATAACTATCGTAGGAGACATAACATGAACGAACAGCCTTGGTTTAAGTATTACGGAGATATTCCGCATTCCCTTGAATATCCTGAAAAAACCATTTCACAGATGATTTATGCTGCAGCGGAAAAATATTCCGAAAACATAGCTTATGAATTCATGGGCAAGAAAACAAAATTTAAAGATTTTGCGAAAAGGATAGATGTTACGGCAAAAGCGCTGATTGCCGCAGGCATAAAAAAGGGTGACAGGGTTACGATAGCGATGCCGAACTCTCCGCAGGCAGTGGACACTTTCTACGCTTTAAACAAAATCGGTGCCATGGGAAATATGATTCATCCGCTTTCCGCGGCAAGTGAAATTGCATTTTACTTAAATGTTTCAAAGAGTGTCGCCATACTTACGCTTGACCAGTTTTATCCCAAGGTCAGCGGTATAATTTCCGATGTAAAGCAGCCTGTAAAAATAATTGTCGCAAGAATCAAAGACGAACTTCCCCAGCCGCTTAAAACTGCGTATTCGCTGACTGCCGGAAGAAAATTGCCCAAGGTTACAACAGAGGGTAATACCGTGATGTGGAATGATTTTATAAAAGGCGGAAAAACTTACCAAGGAGAGCTTTCCGAGGACGATTCCAAAGCAGGCGATGTTGCGGCAATACTTTACAGCGGCGGTACGACAGGCACAACAAAGGGAATACTCCTTTCAAACCTAAATTTTAACGCTCTAGGAATGCAGACTGCGGCGGCAAGCGGATATAAAAACATTTCGGGAATGAAGATGCTTTCGGTAATGCCCGTGTTCCACGGCTTTGGTCTAGGAATAGGTATTCATACGGCTCTTATACACGGCGCGCAGTGCATACTTGTCCCTCAGTTCAACGTCAAAACATATGCAAAGCTTCTTAAGAAAAAGAAACCCGATTTTATTCCGGGTGTGCCGACTTTGTTTGAGGCTCTTCTCAGAACAGAAGACTTAGAGGGCGTTGACTTGTCGTTTCTCAAAGGAGTTTTCAGCGGAGGCGACTCGCTTTCGATTGAGCTTAAGAAGTCTGTTGACAAGTTCCTCAAAGAACACAACTCTTCAGAACAGATAAGAGAGGGTTACGGTACGACAGAGTGCGTCACTGCAAGCTGTCTTACTCCGAAAGACTTTAACCGTGAGGGAAGTATAGGAATTCCTTTCCCCGACACATTCTACACAATAGTTGAACCGGGAACGGTGAATCCGGTTCCGTACGGAACAGACGGAGAAATATGTCTGCGCGGACCTTCCGTGATGATCGGTTACATGGACAATCCGGAGGAAACTGCACAAACTTTGCGAATGCACGCGGACGGGCAAATCTGGCTTCACACGGGAGACCTCGGATTTATGGACGAGGACGGATTTGTTTACTTTAGGCAAAGAATTAAACGAATGATAGTCACATCGGGATACAACGTCTACCCGTCACAGCTTGAAAATATCATTGACGGACATGAAAAAGTGCTGATAAGCTGCGTAATAGGCGTCAAAGATGTATATAAAATGCAGAAAATAAAAGCCTTTGTCGTTCCAGCGCCCGGCATCGATCCTTCTGAGGAACTCAAACATGAAATTCTGGAATACTGCAAAAAGCACATTGCAAAGTACGCAATGCCGTATGATATAGAATTCAGAACAGAACTTCCCAAAACTTTGGTTGGAAAGGTTGCTTACAGGATTCTGGAGGAAGAAGAGGCGGCAAGAGACGCTCAGACCTGATAAATAAAACACGGCGAATTGTTCCGCTGTACAAATTTATGGAAAAGCAGTAATATTTATATTGTTAATAAACAATGAGGTGAAATAAATGTCAGATAAGAAAACTTACTATATAACCACTCCTATTTATTATCCGAGTGACAATCTTCATATCGGACACGCTTATACTACCGTTGCGGCAGATACAGAGGCGCGTTACAGAAGATTAAAGGGTGAAGATGTAATGTTTCTCACCGGTACCGACGAGCACGGTCAGAAAATTCAGAGAAAGGCAGAAGCTAAAGGCGTTACACCGAAGCAGTATGTAGATGATATCGTTGCCGGAATAAAAGATTTGTGGAAGCTTCTCGACATAACAAACGACAGATTCATAAGAACTACAGACGACTATCACGTAGAAGCAGTTCAGAAAATTTTCAAGGCTCTTTACGAAAAGGGCGACATTTATAAGAGTGAATATTCAGGTCACTACTGCACTCCCTGTGAGTCTTTCTGGACAGAGACTCAGCTTGTGGACGGCAAGTGCCCCGATTGCGGCGGCGACGTTGAGATAATGAAAGAGGAGAGTTATTTCTTCAAACTTTCAAAATATCAGGACAGACTTATTGACTATATCGAGTCACATCCCGATTTCATTCAGCCTGTTACAAGAAAGAACGAGATGTTAAACAACTTCCTCCGTCCCGGACTTGAGGATCTCTGTGTATCGAGAACAACATTTGATTGGGGTATTCCCGTAACATTCGACGATAAGCATATCGTATATGTATGGGTTGACGCTCTTTCAAACTATATTACGGCGCTCGGTTACGGCAGAGACGGAGAAGATTTCAAAAAATATTGGCCTGCACAGGTACATCTTGTAGGTAAAGAAATTATTCGTTTCCACACAATTATATGGCCGGCTATCCTTATGGCACTTGATTTGCCGCTTCCGGAAAAAGTTTACGGACACGGCTGGTTGCTTTTGGACGGCGGAAAGATGTCAAAGTCAAAGGGTAACGTTGTAGACCCTGTAATATTGATTGACAAATACGGCTCAGATGCCATAAGATACTTCCTTTTGAGAGAAGTTCCCTTCGGTTCGGACGGCTTTTTCAGCAATGAGGCGCTTATAAACCGCATAAATGCAGACCTCGCAAACGATCTCGGAAACCTCGTTTCAAGAACAGTTGCAATGCAGCTCAAATATTTCGGCGGTGCAATGCCTGCCAAGGCTGACAGAGAAGTTGCAGAGCTTGATGAAGAGGTAATTTCAATGCTTT
The DNA here is from genome assembly GCA_017461545.1 of Clostridia bacterium. Taxonomy (GTDB): domain Bacteria; phylum Bacillota; class Clostridia; order UBA1212; family UBA1212; genus SIG423. Next base: position 69,578 of record JAFTXP010000023.1, read on the forward strand.
CGTCTATTGCCGGTACTGCGTCGGAATATCTCGATGCAATGCAGTTCCCGAACGCACTTGTTGAAATCTGGAAATGTGTTTCAAGACTCAACAAATATATTGATGAAACAGCTCCGTGGGTACTTTCGAAGGACGAAGCTTCAAAGAATCGTCTGGCGCAGGTAATGTACGTGCTTATCGAAGGAATACGTATCGTATCCGTTCTTTTACAGCCGTTTATGCCTAAGACTCCGGAGAAAATCTGGGCGCAGCTCGGCATCTCAGGTGACGAGGATGTAACATCATGGCAGAGCGCATTCACTTGGGGTCTTTACAAGGACGGAACTTCCGTTGTAAAAGGAGACCCGATATTCCCCCGTATAGATGCTGTAAAAGAGCTCGAAGAGCTTGCTAAGATAGATGCGGCTAAAAAGGCTGCTGCCGAAGCTGCAAAGGCCGATGCTTCAAAGAAAGATGAAAGCGCACCCAAAGCCGATACAAATTCCGATGACGGACTTATTTCGATTGACGATTTCTGCAAGGTGAAGATGGTTGTTGCCGAAGTTTTAGAGGCAGAGCGCGTTGAAAATTCCGAAAAGCTTCTCAAAATGCAGCTCAACATAGGAAACGAAACAAAGCAGGTCGTTTCCGGCATTGCTAAGTTCTATTCGCCTGAGGATATGATAGGCAAAAAAGTTGTATTTGTGGCAAACTTAAAGCCTGCCGTTCTCTGCGGAGTAGAGTCTCAGGGAATGATTCTTGCATCTACGAAAGGCAAAAAACTCAGTCTCCTTACGATAGACGGAGACCTGCCTGCAGGAAGCAAGATTTCGTAATAAAACTTTGGTAGTTTTGCTTGCAGGGTGAGAATTTCCAATTCTTTACCATTGACACTGATAATTGTGTTGTGTAATATAATTTTATAAGGGCAACGCCATAATGGCGTGCTCCTTGTGTGTTTGTGTGTGTGGAGTAACTGCGATCGTTGTTGTGTTTAGAGCACAGTTACTTCTGTTGCTTACTATGTAACAAATAAATGACAATATCGATTATACACATAAGTACAATACGGAGTATTTCATATTTATCCATATGCGACACCTCCTTCCGGTCACTTGTCTTTTCGGAAAAACAAAATGACACACAAGGAGCGTAACTGCTACCATTATGGCATGCCCACGGGCTGTAGCCCGTGAGAAAATGCTAACAAATATGGATTTAAATGTAAATGATACTTGGTATGATTTCCCGCGCTTTGTGTTTGCTGGATTTTAAAAAGCCTTTAGATAAAGGCTTTTTTGCATATAAAACAAGATCTTTAACGCTGTAATTATTTCCTGATGAGGCGGTGCGATAGGGAAGCGACATTCCGGCATTTTATAAGATTTTTATACTTTAAAAAGCAAGCAACGAACATTTTGTCTCATGGAATGTTCTGTTACTTGCTTTTGCTGTTTGTGTCGCAGGTATGGTTTAATATTTAATCGGTAAAAATGAAGTGACGGCATTCGATTAATATGGTTCAAATATTTTGAATTGGTAAAATTGCGAAAAATTTTACAAAAATGTCAATACGCTTATTGAATGAAACGGCGGATGATGTTACAATATGCTTGTCTCTGCGCTATGCAGAAAAGAACGGTTACACTAAACTTTTTATATACATTTCAGGAGGTATTTTATGAATCCCGAGAGAGTTCATATGTCTGAAAAATCATTCCCGATAGGTTCTCTGGCGCTTGTTGCTATGAAAGGCTTTGAGGATTTTGCAAATCAAGTAGATAAATGGCTTATAGAAATACACAAAGAAACAGTTGGCACAGCTCCCGATACCTTTATTCTGAAGAGCCGTTGCGCACGTTTTGCGAACGGAGAGGGAAAAGGTATCATCGACGAGACTGTAAGGGGTAAAGATCTTTACATACTTACTGATGTGGGTAACTACAGCGTTACTTATCCTATTGTAGGTATGACAAATCACATGTCTCCCGACGATCATTATCAGGACTTAAAGAGAATTATATGCGCTGCCAGCGGTAAGGCGAAAAGAATTCACGTTATTATGCCGCTTCTCTATAACGGCAGACAGCATAAGAGAATGGTAAGAGAATCGCTTGACTGTGCTGAAGCTCTGAGAGAGCTTGCAAACCTGGGCGTTGAGAATATAGTTACATTTGACGCGCATGACGCGAGAGTACAGAACGCTATTCCTCACATGGGATTTGAAAACGGAGCTGCTTATTATCAGTTTATAAAGGCTATGATAAAAAATGTTCCGGATGTAAAGTTTGACAAACAGAATATGGTTATCGTAAGCCCTGACGAAGGCGCTATTCACAGAAACCTTTTCTATGCGTCTATTTTCGGACTTGATCTCGGAGTATTCTACAAAGTCAGAGATTATTCAAGAATCGAAAACGGCAGAAACCCGATAAAAGCGCATGAGTATATCGGCGGTGATGTTGCCGGAAAAGACATTATCGTTGTAGATGATATCCTTTCATCGGGCGAATCTATGCTCGATATCGCATATGAACTCAAACGCCGAAATGCAAGAAGAATTTTTGCTATGGTGACATATCCGTTGTTTACAAACGGAGTAGAGAAGTTTGATAAGTGCTACGAAGAAGGCATAATCGACAGAGTGTTCTCGACAAACCTCACATACCGCCGCCCCGAACTTGCAAGCAAAGAGTGGTTTGTAGAAGCTGATATGACAAAATATGTTGCAAAAATAATTGATTCTTTAAATTATGACGAATCACTTGCGGCTCTCATAAATCCGGCGCAGAGAGTTATCGACCTCATGGAGAGAGTAAAAAAAGGCGAAAAAATCTGATAAGAAATTTATAGAAATTTCTGACTGTCATAAAAATGATTTTAAATTGGAATAATGCAGTTATCCGAGTATTTCGGATAGCTGTATTTTTTTGTCGAAATACAGTAAAAATGATTGAGTACAACGGTGATAACTATGCATATATATAAAATTAACGGAGGAAAACCTTTAAACGGTTTCATAGAGGCCGATGGAGCAAAAAACGCGGCATTGCCTATCATAGCCGCTTCTATTCTGACAGATGAAGTATGTTTGCTCGGAAATATTCCTCAATTAAAAGATGTTGAAAATATGATTGCAATTGCAAAACATATAGGAAGTAATTGCAGCGGAGACAATGCTAATTGCCTGATAAGAATTGAAACGTCAAAAATAGTAAATTCTGAAATTAATTACAATCTGGCAGGGAAGCTCAGGGCTTCTTTCCTTTTCGCAGGCGCAATGCTTGCGGTAAACGGGTATGTGAAGATTGCCATGCCCGGAGGATGCGATATAGGACTCAGACCTATAGATCTGCATTTGAAAGGTTTCTCTCTTATGGGAGCTGCTGTGGTAAAAGACGGCGGTTTTGTAACTTTAGAGGCTCCTGACGGTCTTTGCGGTGCTGAAATATATCTTGATTTCCCGAGTGTAGGAGCTACCGAAAACATTATGATTGCGGCAACCGCTGCAAACGGAACAACTACGATAAAAAATGCGGCGGCGGAACCGGAAATTGTTGACCTTGCAAACTTTTTGTGCGAAATGGGCGCCGAGATTACCGGAGCGGGTTCCGACAACATAGAAATAAAAGGTAGAAATAAAATGCACGGAACAATATACAATATTGTTCCGGACCGCATTGAAGCGGGAACGTATATGGCGGCCGCCGGCGCAGCCGGCGGCGATGTTACAATAAAAAAAGTAAATCCTGTGCATCTTGAACCGGTGACATTAAAGCTGCGCGAGGCAGGAATATATGTGGAAGAGGGTATAGACTACGTAAGAGTTGTTTCGGGCGGCAGGGGAAGTATTCTTCCCATTGACATAAGAACTTTGCCGTACCCTGGGTTCCCCACCGATATGCAGGCGCAGATGGCGGCATTTCTCACGCAAGCGTCGGGAACGAGCCTCATTACAGAAACGATCTTTGAAAACCGCTTTCAGTATGTGGGTGAATTAAATCGGTTGGGTGCCGTAATAAAATTGAATGAGAGAACCGCGGTCGTCAGCGGAACGGATAAGAAAGAGAATGTTTTTTTGACCGGAACGGCGGTAGAGGCAACAGATCTGAGAGGCGGTGCGGCACTTGTTATTGCGGCGCTCTCCGCAAAAGGAGAAACATGTGTGTCGAATGTGGAATTTATTGAAAGAGGGTACAGGGACATTACGGGAAAACTTTCTTCGCTCGGTGCCGATATAATATCGTACGGGAACTGTTGACTTTTTGAGGTATTAAGTGCGATAATATTTTTTCACAGAAAGATAAAAAGGTGCACTCAAATGTTTTTCAGAAAGAAATTGACACAGGAAGTATGGATAATTGCAGGACTCGGAAATCCGGGACCCGAATACGAAGATACAAGGCATAACTGCGGATATCTCGCAATTGACCGTCTGTCCGGTAAGCTCGGGATACAGATAAATAAAAGAAAATTTAAGGCAGAGTACGGAGAAGGTAAAATAGATATAAACGGAAAAGAATCAAAGGTCGTGCTGCTGAAGCCCTTTACCTATATGAACAACAGCGGAGAGTCTGTTGAGCAGGCGGTAAATTGGTACAAAACCGATGCGGCGCACCTGATTGTTGTCTATGATGACATTGACCTTGCGCCCGGATTTATCAGGGTACGCCCCAAGGGCAGCGCGGGAAGTCACAACGGCATGAAATCCGTCATTAAGCATATTGCGGAGGAGAATTTTCCGAGGGTGCGTGTCGGCATAGGAAAGAAACCCGAGAAAATGGACTTGGCGGACTATGTTCTGGGTCACTTCGGAAAAGATGACAAAGCAGTTATGAATAAAGCATTTGATGCGGCTGCGGATGCGGTTGTGTGCATTATTAAAAACGGCGCTGAAAAGGCCATGAGCGAATACAACGGTAAAAAATTCTGATTATCGAAAGGTAAAATATAATCTGTGGAAAAGGCCGAAGAGAAATTGTTTTTGTCAATTGAAAATTGGAAGGACTCGGAGTCCTTCAAAAAAGTCTTATCTTCGAAAAATAACGTAATGAATATAGGCGGCATTTCATCTTCGGGTAAGGCTTTCTTTTCGCATGCCGTCTGCAGAATGTGCCTGCGAAGCAGCCGTAAAGAAAGGACTTTTCTTTACATAGCACCGAATGATCTGGAGGCTCGCAAAGTCTACGAGGAATTAAATTCCTTTACAAACGGCAGTGCAGTCATTGTAGAGCCTTACGAATATATGCTCTATGACGCCTTTGCCAAAAGTGCCGATGTTGAATTTCGCCGTATGGAGGCAATAAACCGTATTATAAAAAATGATTTCAGCATTGCCGTTACTTCGCCGACTGCCTTCATGCAGTATATGGCAGATCCCGGAAAAATAAAAAAATGTTTTTTAAATATTGAAACAGGCTCCGTGTACGAGCCGTATGAGCTTGCGGACAAATTGACTTCCATCGGATATGAGAGAGTTTCTCAGGTTGACGGAAAAGGCCAGTTTGCTCTTCGCGGCGATATACTTGATGTTTTCGCTTCGAACGAAGTTAATCCCGTGAGAATTGAGTTTTTCGACAATGAAATAGACACGGTAAGGTATTTTGACATTGTCTCTCAGCGTACCATAGAAAGCGCGGACAGCGTAGAAATTTTTCCGAGAAATGAATTTTGCATAGCTTCCGACGAGGAAGAGAATTTAATTAAATCGCGCATCTTCGATGCGCTCGAAAATAAACTGATTTTGCTTCGCGACAAAAAGCTCGACTTGCTTGCGGACAAAACGGAAAAAAGGGTTTCATCCGACGCAGAAAAGCTGAGGCTCGGACGCTTTCCCGGCATGGACAGATATATTCCGTTTGTAACAGGCAAAAAATATACTCTGGCAGATTATTTTGAAAACGTGACAGTCTTTATCGACGACATGGAAAAAGCTGTTCAGACGGTAAATACCGTACTGGATGAACACACAAGAATATGCGAAGCAGTTTCCGAAACCTCGCCGCTTCTTGATGAGACGGTCAATATGTTTATGTCGCCCGAAGAATTCTGCGAAGCCGTAAAAAGCGGTTTTAATGCGGTTGTGTACGAAGAATTTGCAATGAATCCTGACTTCTCGGTAAAAATCGACGACCTGGGGGATTTTGACGGAAACCGGGAGCTTCAGCGCAGGCTGCTCTCCGAAAAGACAAAAGAAGGATATACAATTTATATGTTTGCCGCAAACCGTCAGCGCTTTGAAAAGCTTCCGTCATATGCCGAAGAACAGTTCCCCGACGCAAAGTGCGAATTTCTTATCGGCGGCGTAAAAAAAGATTTTGTGAGTCCGGACCTTAGGATCGTTGTGATGGGCGACAAATGGTTCTCCGGCGAAAATGGCAAGAGAAAACAGAAAAAGCAAAAGGTAAAAACGCTTAATTTCTTTGCGGACGTGCACCCCGGAGACTATGTTGTACACGATATTCACGGCATAGGACGCTTCGACGGCGTGGAAAATCTTGAAGTAGAGGGTGTCAAAAAAGATTTTATTAAAATTTCCTACAAGGACAACGGCGTGCTTTATGTTCCGACATATCAGCTCGGAAGCGTTGAAAAATACATAGGCCCGGAGGGGAGTGCCCCCAAAATCAATAAACTCGGCGGTGCCGAATGGAGTAAAATCAAGGCAAAGGTCAAAGAATCTCTGCGAACATATGCAGCAGAGCTTGTGGAGCTGTATGCAAAGCGTTCTAAATTGAAGGGCTTTGCTTTTTCAGAGGATACTGTCTGGCAAAAAGAATTTGAAGACGGTTTTATGCACGAGGAAACAGAGGACCAAATTAAATGCTCAGAGGAAATCAAGGCCGATATGGAACAGCCGCGCCCGATGGAAAGACTTCTTTGCGGAGATGTGGGCTTCGGTAAAACCGAGGTTGCGCTGAGGGCTGCCTTTAAAGCTATATGTGACGGAAAACAGGTGGCATTTTTAGTTCCCACCACAGTTCTTGCGATGCAGCACTATAAAAATTTTGTCGAAAGATTTAAAGATTTCCCGGTCAATATTGACTATCTGTGCAGATTTAAAACTGCCAAACAGAGAGATCTTGTTAAAGAAAAAGTAAGCTCGGGCAAGATTGACTTGCTTGTCGGCACGCACAGCATTTTGCAAAAGGGCATAGACTTTAAAAACTTAGGTTTGCTCATAATCGACGAGGAGCAGCGTTTCGGCGTAATGCACAAAGAAAAACTTAAAACAAGATGGCCTGAAATTGACATACTTTCACTGTCTGCGACGCCTATCCCGAGAACACTTCACATGTCATTGTCGGGCATCCGCGATATAAGCGTACTGTCGGAACCTCCGGGGGAGCGTCTTCCCGTTCAGACGTATGTAACTACGAAGGATCCTGCGCTGATAAAAAATGCCGTTTACAGAGAAATGTCAAGACATGGACAGGTCTTCTATCTTTATAACCGTGTAAGAACAATAGAAGAAAAAAGATTCGAACTTGAAATGCTTATTCCGGAGGCCAGGATTGCTGTGGCTCACGGACAGATGTCGGAAAGAGAGCTTGAAGATATAATAGCTGCTTTCCTTGAGGGCGAGTACGATATACTGCTTTGCACAACAATAATTGAGTCGGGCATTGATATGCCTAATGTCAATACTATGATTATAGAGGACGGTGATAAGCTGGGCCTCGCGCAGCTGTACCAGATCAGAGGACGTGTCGGCCGTTCAAACAGACGTGCATATGCATATGTACTCTATGACGGCAATAAAACTTTGTCGGAAGATGCGGAAAAGCGCCTGAGAACGATAAAAGAATTTACCGAATTCGGCTCCGGCTTTAAAATTGCGATGCGCGACCTCGAAATCAGAGGCGCGGGCAGTGTACTCGGAGAACGCCAGCACGGACAGCTTGCCGTTGTGGGATATGATGCTTATTGCAGACTGCTGGGAGAGGTAGTTGCGGAGGAAAAAGGCGAAGATGTAAGTGTCGAAACATTTGTAAATATTGAAATAAAACTTAACTCATTCATATCGTCGGACTATATTGAGGACGAAAATGCAAGGCTTGAAATGTACAGAAAAATTGCAACAGTAACAAGCGATGACGACATAAGCGACCTGACTGATGAATTGCTTGACCGTTACGGAGATGTACCGGCCAATGTCCTGAATCTCATGTCGGTCGCAAAGATACGCAGCATGTCGGAAAAGTGCGGATTTGTATCTATAATTCAGCAGCCGAAGAGAATTGTTTTTGTTCCGGCACCGGGCACGAGTCTTGCAAAGCTTGCCGCGCCGTTTTCAAAAGGAGAAAATTTGGCAGAGTACGCTAAAAGAATTATCGTCAACACCGGCACAGAGCCGTACATTGCAATTAAAATCGACTTTGAAAGAGGCTATGCGCAAAGTGATGACGAATATGCAAAAGTGATAATGGCGGAAATCGAAAAGTTTTTGAAGCTTATCGTTTCTTATGAGGATAAAATCAGCTGATATTTATATGTAAACCTCGTTACAAAATTTTGATTTGTAAAAATAAGGTATATGTCGTATAATGCTAAATGTGTATTTAACGGACATAATAATTTTTACTAAATAATATAAAGGCGGTTTTAAATTATGGCAAAGAATGTCAAAAATAAGAAAAAGAAAAGATCCAATTATGATGATAAAATTATCAAAGTAATTGCGATATCTCTTATAGCTGCATTGGTTGTAATTGTAACTTCTGCATTGATTGTTTCCTATACGGGCAGTTATGTTGCAAAAGTTGACGGAGAGCGTGTTATGAAATATGAATACGAATATTTCCTCACCAACACAATGTATGAGATGAAAAATGAAGCTATAGAGAACGGAACATTGGCTGAAGACGCAGATGCTGCCGCAATTGCTGATTTTTGGTCTGCAGAGAGAAAGAAAGAAGCTGAAAATAAAGCACTCGAAGAAGCTAAAAAGTGGAAAGCTCAGTATATCCTTGCTGACAAAGCAGGTTTTTCACTTAATTATGACGAGAGATACGAATATAAACAGAACATAGAATATCAGATTTACTCAACATATTCTCAGTACTCATCGTATTATGATTACGACGAGTATGTAAAATTGTATCTCGGTATGGAGCTTGAAGAATATCAGGACATTGCGATTCAGTCTGCTGCTATTTCTGATTATAAGGCAGATATGAAGAAAGCATACAGTGCTACTGACGAAGAACTCAAAGCTTTATATGACGAGACCCCCGATGATTACCGTATGATTAAAATGTCTGTGCTTGCACTTGAAAAGCCGGATGCGCTGACCGAAGTAACAAAACCGAGCGAAACAAAGGAAGACGGAACTGCTAAGACAGAGGATTCTATGACTGCTGCCGAGTGGGCTGAATATCAGGCTGATCTGACAGAATATAACGAGTATCTCGAAGCAAAAAAAGAATATGATGCAGAAATAAAAGCTCTTGAGGAAAGATACAATGCTATTTATGATGCTATGAATAACGGCGGTAAGTACACCGAAGAAAAAGAAGAAACCGACAGCGAGACTTCAAGCGAAACGACAGACGGTGATGCAGCTGCTGCAACGGATACTGCGGAAAGCACAGAAACCGAAAGTGAAGATGCATATGTATATAAAGATGCAACTCTTGCAGATATTGCTGCTAAAGAGGGTGCCCTTTATGCGGACAATAACGGTGAAGTTGAAATCAATGCATTAACCAAATCTGGCTATGATGTCCTTGACGAACTTGCTCTTTCTATGCAGTGGAAAGATGCCGAGCGTAAAGCTATTGTAAGCAAAACTACTGATGAGAGCGGAACCGAAGTAATAAAATACGGTGAGAACGGCGAAACAGTGGACGGTGTTACTTATACAGATTATATTAAGATCGATGATGATGATTACTATTATATTGTTCGTTGTATAGGAATTGAAGACTTTGAAAATTCCACAGAGTCTGAAGCAGGTGCAGCAGACAGTGTAAAAGATCAGGTAAGAGACGATCTTTACGAAGACAAAGCTGAGGCAGAGCTTGACAAAATGATTACCGATGCAGGTAATAAATATAACGTTGAAAAGAAAAAACAGTCTGCAATTGACGAAATTGTAAAATCAGTAAGTTGGAGCTGATAAAATATAATAAAAGATTGTGTACAAGTGCGGCGCATTATGGCGCCGCACTTTTTTTATCGCTTGTTTTAGTTATTAGAATATTAATAAACAAGGTGTTTAAATAATCGGGAAATATGTTATACTAAAGTGTATAATTTTTTTAGGAGATTTTGACAGATGGATAAATTACCGGAGCGAAACCAAATTGAAGAAAAATTCAAATGGCAGCTCGAAGATATATATGCAAGCAATGATTTATGGGAGGCTGACTACAAAGATTTGTCGGCAAAATCTGATGAATTTGCTTTATATGAAGGCAAACTTAACGACAGCGGAAGTATTTTACTCGAAGCACTTGATGCGAGTTCATATATAAACCAAAAGTTAGAAAAGATGTATGTCTATGCGCATATGCGACGTGATGAGGACAATGCAAACCCTCAGTATCAGGATATGCTTATGCGTGTGGAGTTTCTGGCATCCGAGATATCAGCTAAAATGTCCTTCTTCGAACCGGAAATGCTGACAATTCCGGAGGAAACACTCAGAGGTTATGTACAGAGTGTTCCGGGAATGGATTTATATAAATTTGTAATAGAAGAACATCTTAGGCAGAAAAACCATGTACTCTCTGATAAGGAAGAACGGCTGCTTGCTATGGCATCTGAAGCGCTTGGCACGTCAGATGAGGTCTTTAGTATGTTTAACGACGCTGATATTAAGTTCCCGATGATAAAAGGTCCGGACGGAGGAAAAATAGAGCTTACAAAGGGAAGATTTTCTGTATTTATGGATTCATCCGACAGAAGTGTAAGAAAAAATGCATTTAAGGCTTTATATAAAAGTTATACGGATTACAAGAACACACTTGCAGCGTGTTATTCAGGCAGTGTAAAAGCTGACTGCTTTTATGCAAAGGCGCGAAAGTTTGACGGAAGCCTTATTGCCGCTCTTGATTCGGACAATGTTCCGGTCGAAATTTATGACAGATTGATAGATACTACACACAAAAATTTTAAAACACTGCACGAATATTTTAAAACAAGAAAAAAGGCTCTAGGTGTATCGAGTTTACATCTTTACGACATGTATGTTCCTATTGTAAAACTTCCTGAGAAAAAGTATTCATTTGATGAGGCGAAGCAGATAGTACTTGAAGCGATGAAGCCGCTCGGCGATGAGTATTGCAGTGTGCTTAAGGAAGCATATGATAACAGATGGATTGACATATACGAAAATGCAGGAAAGACATCGGGCGCGTATTCGTGGGGGTGTTTCGGAACACATCCGTATGTCCTTTTAAATTGGCAGGGTACGGTAGACGATGTTTTTACATTGGCGCACGAACTCGGTCACGCGATGCATACCTATTACAGCAATAAAACACAGCCATATATTTATGCGGGATATAAGATTTTTGTTGCGGAGGTCGCATCCACAGTAAATGAAAATCTGCTTATAAAATATTTACTTGCAAATTCTACCGACAGAGATGAGAAAGCATATCTTATAAATCATTATCTCGAGTCTATAAGATTGACCATAATCAGGCAGGTAATGTTTGCGGAATTTGAGAAAAAAGTTCATGCAATGTGCGAGGCCGGCGAAGCGCTGACTTGTGAAACCCTTTGCAATGTTTATTATGAATTGAATGCCGAATATTTCGGAAAAGGTGTAAAGGTTGATAAAGAAATTGCGATGGAGTGGGCGCGAATTCCTCATTTTTATAATGCTTTCTATGTGTATAAATACGCCGTGGGATTTTCTGCTGCCGTCAAACTTTCAGATAATGTTTTAAGCGGTGATAAAAAACTTAAACAGCAGTATCTGGATTTTTTAAAGAGCGGCGGAAGTGATTATCCTATAGAGCTTTTGAAAAAGGCCGGAGTTGACTTGCATACTCCCGACGCGGTAGATTCTGCGATGAAATTATTTGCAGATATGTTAGAAGAATTTAAACAGTATATAGGTTGATTTTAGGAGGTGCGTTATGCCTTTTGACCAAACCAGGAAAATATACAGATCATCTTTGGATGTTTTTGAGGGAATGCAGGATTCTTCGTACAGTTTTGACGGAATAGTTTTAGAAGGCGATCAGATTGTATATGAAGAGATATGTACTACAGATCTGAGGATTATGGGCGATGTGCGTTTTATGGAAGCCGTTGATTCAGATGCTTTGTCAGTAATAGGTGTTGCAGAGTTTAAGACTTTTACAACTTGTGATGATCTCAATGTTCCGGGATCTGCTGTTTTTAAAGATGATTTGATAGCAGAAAGCATCGTTGTGAGCGGAGGGGCAAGCGTTAACGGAAAAATTCATGCTGATGTACTGATTGTTGAAGGCAAGTTAAAAGCAAACAGCCGTGTAAACGCTTTAAGCGTAAGTATAAAGGGTTACATGAACTGTTTACATAGATTGTATTTTGATAAGTGTCACGTTGGCGGAAGTCTTATGTCTATAAACATTGTAAAAGGAATGGATATTAAATTTAAGTCAAAGTCTAAATCAATGGTTAAAAGACTTATTGTGGATAATCTTACCGCTGCGGGAAAGCCCAAAGACGGAGCATATATATTAGTATGTGATGAAGTTGACTGCGAAAAAGCCGATATAGAACATACAAAAATTGATGTATTGATGTGCGATGAGTGTGTTATAGGCAAAGGATGCCATATAGGTGTTTTAGAGTGCAGAGGGGAAGTTTCTGTATCTCCTGACGCGTATGTAGAAAAAATAATTAAAATTTAAGTATTGAAGGTAAAAACGTGCACAAGCTAGTTGAAAAAATTGTAAATAATAAAAAAATATTTACTGCTGTAATATGTTTTTTAATATTGTTAATCGTCGGCAGCGTGATAGGGATAGCTGTCTTATTAACTCCTGCGGACAGTGGAAAAACAGAGCCGGAATTGGTTGTTTCGGTGGATTTTAATGAAAATTCTGGCGGCTTTATTCCGACTGCCTGGGTTCCCGAAAACAGTGAATTTGAGCATGTAACAAATGGCGGTTTGGAAGATACCGGATGTGTAAAAGTATCTAATACAGATATAAACGATGCAAGATACGAATTGTCTGTCGAAGCAGATGAAGATACATATTATAAGGTTTCCGGTTGGATAAAGACAGAGGATGTCGGCGTGTCGGAAGGTGCTGCCGGTGCCAATATATCTATATTGAATACATTCGAAAGTTATGAATATATTTACGGAACAGAAGATTGGAAATATGTCGAATTTTACGGAAAAACTGTTGAAAATCAGACGGATTTTACCGTTGCTCTGAGAGTAGGATTTTACAGCGGAGATAATACGGGTACTGCATGGTTTGATGATGTAAGAGTGTATAAGTTGTCAGATATTCCTGACTCTGTGGCATGTATCAATTTTGAGGATACTCTGACAAAGTCGGATGATACATCTGAAAGCGAAAACGAAATGCCGCTTGATGAGAATTTTTATGAGGATTTGACAAAGGCTGCAGTGATATTGACTGTTTTTGTATTTCTTGCGTTCCTTATTGCATATAGATATGCGCGAGCATATGACGGAATAGGAAGAAAGAAACCGTTAGAGCCGCCATGCGGTGAGCCGATGTCGGTAACAAAGGCACTGATTGCAATCTTTATTATAGGAATAGCAATAAGAGTAATATGCGCTCTTTCTCCGATGCAGTGCAGCGTAGATGTAAATATTTTCAAGTATTGGGGTAACGAGATAGTAAGCGGTGGGTTTACCGAGACATACAAAACGCTCGAAGGAAGCATAGACTATCCTCCGCTGTATGTTTATGTTTTGTTTGCTGCGTCAGCTATAAAAGACTTGTTCTCCAAATTTGAGTATCAGGAAATGATATATTCATTGCTGATAAAATTGACACCTATTATTGCCGACTGTTTAATCGGTGTACTGATATATAAAATCTGTGATAAAAAAATGCGTACAGAGTGGAAAGTTTTTGCAGTTGCTGCATGGATTCTGAATCCTGTAGTGATAATAGATTCTGCGATTTGGGGACAGGTTGATTCCGTACTTGCTCTGTTTGTGTTGCTTTCACTTTATTACGGAGAAAAGAGAACATTCTTACTGTCAGGCATATTGCTCGGCTTGGGAGTCATGCTGAAACCACAGGCGATAATAGTATTTCCGATAATATTCTATATGCTTATGAAGTATTTCATAGAAGAGAAAGTATCTTTAAAGAAAAAATTTGCTTCGCTCGGATATATGGCTGCAGGATTTGTCGGAGGAGCCGTGGTTCCGTGCCTGCCGTTCATTTTTAAGATGGGAATGGTGGAAACAGAAGTTTTCGGAAAAACGATTAATGTTCCGTGGATTTTATCACTTTTTGCAGGAACCGCAAATCACTATTCTTATTCATCGGTAAATGCTCTTAATTTTTGGTTTATATTAGGAAAGAACTGGGTGGATGATTCGGAAAAGTTGGGACCGCTTTCTCTGTTTTTGTGGGGAATGATTGCTATTGTAATCATATGTGCCGCAATATGGGTGTTGTATATTTTGTGTAAAAACAAAAAATACATGCCGTATGTTTTTGCCGGTGCGCTTTATCTTTGCGTATCAATGTTTGCACCGAGAATGCATGAAAGATATTTCTTCCCCGCGGTTGCTTTTTTCGCCGTGGCGTTTGTTATGTCAAACAACCGTATATTGCTGTGGATATATACAGCACTCAGTTCATTCGGATTTTTGACAATAGCTGAAGTACTGCTCGATCTGGAAGTCGGACAGTATTTAAAAGATACAACTGCTGATTACGATAGATATAGTTATTTTTTATGGGTGGCAGAATCGGATTACCGCTGTTTCCTGGCATGGGCAATGGTGTTGCTTTCACTGGTAACTATTGTTTTTGCAATATTGGTAACATTTAATGTTATCGGAAATAAACCGAAGTTTGAAATGATATGGAAAGAAACCGACCTTGATGATTTCGACAGTGATGATGCTCCTCTTCTGTCAGTTGATTATGATGTTGAAAGTCCGGAGCTTCTTGTAGATCATATCATTTTGTTTGACGCTGATAACCAGAACAAAGGAGAATTGCCGCATGAAGGATAAGTTGAAAAAGAATTTATTTGTCAAAAAAAGCGGAAGATTTTCCAAGTTTGTATTGCTTTCGCTTCTTATTGTCACTGTTGTTTGCATCTTTACATCGTGCGGATATGACATAAGTAACGGAGATTTTTCAAAAGCCGGAAATGACAGAAAAATTCCCGGTTGGACAAAGTATAACTACAATGCAGAATATAAGAGTGATTATGATTGCACGTCATTTACCATTGAGAAAGACAGCTGGAAAGGTAATTCCTTAAAGATTGAAAGCAAAGAAAAAAATGATGCGCGAATTTATCAGACAATAAATGTAGAGGAATTAAAGACGTACAGAATTTCTGCAATGATTAAAACTGATGGAGTAGAGGGAGGTGCCGGAGCCAATATTTCTGCATATGATTGCGACGGGGTATCGTCGGGTGTTTTCGGGACAACTGACGGTTGGGTGGAACATACTGTATATCTGACCACTCTTGAAGGTCAGACTTCTGTCGATTTAAGTTTCGGACTTGGAGGGTTCGGCAGAACATCATTGGGTATTGCTTGTTTTGACGATATATCCGTGGTGAAAGTTTCTGAAATTCCTGAGGATGCTGAAAAGGTGACATTTAAACCGAAAAATGATGATTCAGAAGATGAATCCGTCGGAACAGCATTTAAAGTCCTGTTCGGTGCAGTTATTGTATCCTTGCTTGTATATGCTTTTATGCTTGCTCTTCGTGCTGATAAGTATAAAGCAAAACAGGGAATATCGCTTTCGGAAGAATTACCGAAAAGAAATAAATATGATTTAATACTGATTCTTGTCTTGACTGTGATATGCGCAATATTATCATTTACAAATCTCGGAGGGTTCAGTTGTGCTTCAAGTTACTGGAAGGCAGAAAATGACGGCGAGGAAATAACGGTAACCTTTGATGGTGAGTATACAGTAAGTTGTATAGCGTTCTCAGGAGGTATTCCGTCAAATTCAGGTGAGTACAGAATCTATTATGAAGATGCTGCCGGAGAGTGGCAGGAGATTTATATAATACCTGCAGATGCTATTGAGTTTTATAAATGGAATTACAGCGAGGACGTTACTTTTACTGCTTCTAAAATAAAAGTAGTTGCGGAAGAGGCCGGCGCGTGGATAAATGAGTTGGGATTCTTCTATGATAAAGAAAATGCGGAAACCGGTGAGACAGAAATGTGTCTTGTTCCGATATATCAAAGCAATATTTCTGCAAAATACACAGAAACCGATACAAGCGGACGCGCGGAGAATTTATTTGACGAGCAGGATACAGTACCGGAATATATGACGTACATGAACGGAACATATTTTGATGAAATATATTTCCCGAGAACTGCATACGAGCATTTAAACGGGCTGAGCATATATGAGAAAACACATCCGCCCATGGGAAAAGTATTTATGTCGCTGGGAATAATGATATTCGGAATGAATCCTTTCGGATGGAGATTTGCCGGAACATTGTTCGGAGTAATGCTTGTACCTCTTATGTATCTGTTTGCTCTGAAAGTGTTTAAAAAGAGGTCGTACGCGTTTGTTACCGGATTCTTAATGACATTTGAATGTATGCGTCTTGCTCAGACAAGGCTTGCAACCATAGACTCATACGCAGTATTCTTTGCAGTTGCAATGTACTACTTTATGTATGATTACTTTGCGGTAAAATCGTATGATCTTAAGTTTACAAGATCGCTAAAACCTCTGTTGTTCTGCGGCATAATGTTCGGATTGGGAGCTTCGAGTAAGTGGGTGTGTATGTATACCGGAGGGGGACTTGCGATCATATTCTTCCTCGCAAAGCTTATGGAGGCTGATGATTACCGGACAGGACGCAAGACTCGAAAAGAAGGTGAGCTTCCGTGGTTTGTACGGAATTTCCTGCCGACTTGCGGACTTTGCCTGTTGTTCTTTATTTTAATTCCCATAGGAATATATATACTTTCGTATATTCCGTATATGGCTTCCAATCCTGACAAATCACTGATTGAGGTAGTATTGGAAAATCAGGACTATATGTTTAATTATCACAGCGGACTGGAGGCGACTCACCCGTACGGATCTCAATGGTGGTCGTGGCCTGTGATGGGAAGACCTATCTGGTATTACATCGGACCTGACTTAGGCGACGGAATGAGATCTACGATTGTATCGTTGGGAAATCCGCTTATATGGTGGGTAGGAATTCCATGCGCAATCGGCTCGGGATATTTTGCATGGAGAAATAAAGACAAGAACATGATAATTTTTTATGTGGCACTTGCGCTCCAATATGCACCGTGGATATTGATTGACAGAGTGTGTTTTATATATCATTTCTTCACATCCGTACCGTTCCTGATATTTATGATAGTCTATTTCTTCAAGAATCTGATAGAAAAGAAGATAATACCGAAATATGTATTGTGGATATATATGGCACTTGTATTAATCGTATTCATTTTATATTATCCTGTGCTGACCGGTATGCCTGTACCAACGTCATATGTTGAAAAACTGAGACTTTTCTCGTCATGGTATTTCTGACGGCATAGGTAATATAATCAAAATTGAATATTATAATTAAAGAGAGGGAATCCTCCAATCATAATTTTTAAATTGTGATTGGAGGATTCTTATGTATTTTTGTGATGACGGTTCTGTAATATCTGCCGTTTACGGAAGTGAGATATTGGATTCAAGAGGAAATCCTACAGTTGCTGCAACTGTAGTTCTGCGAAATGGAGTGTGCGCTACGGGCATGTCGCCGAGCGGTGCTTCGACCGGCAGCCATGAGGCTGTTGAATTGCGGGACGGTGATAAAAGCCGTTATAACGGCAAAGGCGTGATGAATGCTGTGGAAAATATCAATAAAATTCTTTCAAAAGTTTTAATAGGTAAAAACGTTTTTAATCAGTATGAAATTGACCGTGCTATGACAGATGCGGACGGAACAGAAAACAAATCGGAAATAGGAGCAAATGCGATACTTGCAGTATCTTCTGCATGTGTGAAAGCAGCTGCAAAGACAAAAAACATGCCGCTTTACCGCTATGTGGGAGGGATATCTTCGTACAACCTTCCTATTCCTATGCTGAATATAATAAACGGCGGTGTTCATGCAAAAAACAACATAGAAATACAGGAGTTTATGATTGTACCGGTAGGCTCACTGTATTTTTCAGACGGATTGCGAAAAAGCACCGAGGTTTATCATGCGCTGAAACATATTTTGACTGAAAAAGGATTGTCTACTGCAGTAGGTGATGAAGGCGGTTTTGCTCCTGATTTAGACAGTGATGCTGCTGCCATTGAGTTAATTCTTGATGCGGTTGACTCCGCCGGATATTCTGCGCCTGATGACTTTATGATTGCTTTAGATGTTGCATCATCTGAATGGACGGACAGTTCATCTCAAGGAAAGTATTTGATGCCAAAACACAATACTGAGCATACTACAGAAAGCCTGATAATGTATATGAAAGGTTTAATCACCCATTATCCTATTCTGTCAATCGAAGATCCTCTGTCAGAAGATGATTTCGACGGCTGGAAGCAGATAACTTCTGAAATCGGAGGAAGTGTACAGCTTGTGGGTGATGACTTGTTTGTAACGGACAAAACGAGACTGCGCCACGGAATAACCGAACGGTACGCAAACAGTATTTTAATTAAACCGAACCAAGTTGGTACAATAACGGAAACTATAGATACTGTAAGTGAAGCTCACAGAAATGGATTTAATTCTGTTATGTCACATCGCTCAGGTGAGACAGAGGATACAATGATAGCAGACCTTGCGGTAGGTCTTTCAACTAAGTTTATCAAAAGCGGTGCGCCATGCCGTGCAGAGCGCACCGCAAAATACAACAGGTTGTTGCAGATTGAGAGAGAGATGAGAGGATAACGCGTGAGTGGGCTGCGGAAAAACAGCCAAAATTCTTTCGAATTTTTAATGTTTTTCCCGCAGCCCACTCACGCGTTATTGCGAGAAGAAAGGTGAGGAAAACAGCCAAAATTCTTTCGAATTTTTAATGTTTTTCCCGCAGCCCACTCACGCGTTATTACGAGAAGAAAGGTGAGGAAAACAGCCAAAATTCTTTCGAATTTTTAATGTTTTTCCCGCAGCCCGCTCACGCGTTATTGCGAGAAGAAAGGTGAGGAAAACAGCCAAAATTCTTTCGAATTTTTAATGTTTTTCCCGCAGCCCACTCACGCGTTATTGCGAGAAGAAAGGTGAGGAAAACAGCCAAAATTCTTTCG
>JAFTXP010000024.1 GCA_017461545.1 Clostridia bacterium
ATCCAATACATATACATACAACTGTAACGGTATCCGTACAAGTAAGACGGTAGATGGCGTAAAGCATACATACACATTGGAAGGTTCACGTATTGTCTGTGAAAAATGGGCAGGACACGAACTTATCCCGATGTATGATGCATATTAAGCTATTTGTAGAGTTAATGCAAAAAAATAAATTTTTAATGAATATTCTACTTAAATGTGGTTTTTTTAATATATACGTTTCGCCGTTTTTTATTCATTTCACGCATTGTTTTATCCAAAAGTTTACTTAAGTAGTATCATTGTACGTGTATTGTCAATACCTTACAAATATTGTCAATACTTTACAAATATAGTATTAGTATTTGTTATTTTACCACTTTGGTTAACGTACTTTGAAAACTGAATAATACTGCATGTTATTAGAAAAATATTGCTTTTAGTATAAATGTGATATAAAATGACACGGAATTGAGTGTTATTTCAGATGAAAGGGATTATATAATGAAAAAGAATATATTTGCGGCGATGCTTGCTGTGATGTTATTGCTCACGGCGTGCAGTTCGTCAAATGAGAATAATGATAATGAGGTTATTGAAAAAAATACAGCATCAGCAACCGTGCCGGGTAATCAGAATGATTCAGAAACCGAGAATGATGACAAAATGTTTTTTTCGCAATCTACTGATTATCAGGAAGGAGAGGCTGATAATGATAGGCCGAATATGACAGGGGACAACTCGGCTACATCAGTTCCAGGCAGTGCCGCAAATTCAGATACATCGACCGATTCCGGTGCTTCAACGGACGGTGTTAATTCGACAGGTACTGCAAAACCTTCCGCATCAGCAGACAATTCAGCTGTAACTGGAACAGCAAAGCCGACAGCTACAGCGAAGCAAAACATAGCGACTACACAGGAAGCTACAGCAAAGCCTACATCGCCAACGAAGCCTGGCATTACAAGCAGTACGGCACCCGCCACAAAAAAGCCTACCGCGACTGCTACATCAAAACCGACTGCAACAACTGCAACTGCAAAGCCTACAAACACTGCTTCAGGCACAACGTCTACGGTTAAGCCAACTGCAACAGTGAAACCGACAAGTACAACAGCTTCAACTCCGACACCTACTGTAAAGCCTGTAACATACAGCTTCTCGCCTTCAAACGTAACTGTTTACTCAGGTGATGATACTGACATTTATATAAAGGTTGTCGCATCAAACGGACAGACAGTATCAATATCTGAACTTGATTTGGATTGGTACGATTTGGGTGACGGCAGACAGAACTTCAACCGTAATACTTCACAGGCAAAAGGTAGCTACAGCGTATCAGACGCAAATGTGGCAAGGCTCAGCGGAATGATTTATGCTGACGGAACAGAGCGTCTTTCCGTTAATGGATATTGGGGGAAACTTGGTACTACGACTATCAAATGCAAACACATATCGGGTCAGATATTGACGCTTACTGTCAAATCGATAAAAGACCCTCAGTATGCAGCATATTATCATCCATATAATTGGGAAGTTATTGATGCAGATATGAAGGCGTATATAGAGAGAAAAAATGCTACATATGATACCTCTATGTCCCCGGAAACCTGCGGATATTTTCCGGGCGCAACTTATGGTTCGTATTCTTCGCAGGGCAGAACATTTCATGATTCACTCATTGGTGCAATCGATTCTACAATCTCAAGCCTCGTATACATGAATCATGGATTGATGACAGAAGATGATTTGAAAAGTAGTAGATTGTATCTGTGGCGAAATCTTACAAGCGGCACAGTCGGTGAAGATGACGAAATGTATTTGATACGTGTTCTTTACGGTTAATCTTTAAATTTTATATATTGTGTTATGAAAATGAGTATCCTTTTTGGCTGCTCATTTTTATATAGATTTTTTTAGCAGTCTTTGGAAAAACCAAGGCTGCTTTTTTCATTTTCAGAAAGGAGAAATAATGAAATGAAAAAGACAAAATTTTTTAAGACTTTTGTGTTGCTGATACTTTCCGCAGCACTTCTTTTCGGAACTCTGCCCGGCAGAACTTATGCCGCAACGACCATTTCCGGTACTATGGGTCGGCATGAGACAAATTACGGTTATTTTACCAAAAAAATAACTGTGTACAATGCGTACTATAACAAGGAACTTTGCAATTATCCTTCGAGTATAAAAGGCGATAATATTCCTTTGTTCTATATCGAGTACAACGGCGAAATCCATGCTGCCTATTGCATCGAGCCGGGCGCTCGAACTCACGGCGATTGGGATTACAGCGGTGCTTCCGGTGATACTACAACGGACCCGTATTGGAATTACTTAAGAAATGAACACAAAGAAGTCACAGAAGCAATCAGCCTAGCAATAGGATACACCGAGCAGTATAACGGTAAAACCGGCTGGTATGCTGCAAGAGCCGCCTGCCAAATTATAATATGGGAACTGATGTGCGGATACAGAGATCCTGTCACAATGAAAGTCACAGATACAGAATTCTTCGATGCGACAGCCGGAGACACTTACATCAAATATTACAATTTGATATCCGAGCAGATGATAAATCATAAAGTTTATCCTGTATATGTAGCAACAACGGCCGCCGGGGCTTTGACTTACAACCTCAGCTATGATGCGAAAACGTGCTTGTGGAGTGCCGAGCTTCCGACGGTTAAGGGAACTGTCGATATGATAGACTATTCAACACTTGAAGCCGCCGGTATCACTGTGACGGAAGTTTCTGACACAAAGGTTCGTTTTGAAACATCAAAACCGCTGTCGGGTAAGACGACATTCCGGACTCCGAAAAGTTTACCCGAAAGTCTATATTCTGATGATTTGTATGTGTGGACAACATATTCCGGGGGCGAAAGAGGTCAGTGCCTGGTTACCGGTACAGACAATGACCCGATTCCTTTGTACATGAATCTTAAAACACAGGAAGTGGGCAACCTTGAAGTAGTGAAAACCGCAGAGGACGGCATCATCGACGGTGTTTCATTTAAAGTCTCAGACGGTACGAATTCATATACAATTACAACCGATAGCACCGGCAAAGCAAATATAACACTTGTTCCCGGTACATATACCGTGACAGAGGTAAATACACCAAGCCGTTACGAAATACCTAAATCCGCCACAGTCACAGTAAAAGCCAACACAACAGTTACGGTAGATGTAAATAATGTCCTTAGAAAAGGTACTCTTAAAATTATAAAAAACTCTACAGACAATCTTGTTGAAGGAGTTTCATTCACGGTTTCAAACAATGACGGTTTTGAAAAAACAGTCACAACCGATGCAAATGGAGAAGTAGTTTTAAGCGGACTTGTTCCGGGCAATTATACAATCGAAGAAACAACAGACTGTGACATTTATTACGTTCCTGAAAATCAGACAGTTACAGTTGAAGCGGACAAAACAGCAACCGTTAACTTCGATAACATCAACAAAAGAAAATTGACTGTAAGATATTTTGACAAATACACAAATGAAGTAATTCATGAAGAGTACACGTATACAGATAAACACAATGCAGTATATGACGTAACAGAGCAGACAGAGGTTATGATAGACGGATATGATTTTATTGACCGCATTGAGGGAGACCCTATTACCGGAACGCTTGATACAGATAAAGTTGTAGATGTATATTACGGATATAACCATAAAATTACAGTCAACTATTATGACAAATATACAAATGAAGTTATAAATTCTCAGTACGTATCTGAACCTATTGAGCATAACAGCGAATACGACGCTGCGGAACAGATTTTAAAAGAAATTGAGTATATCGCAGAATCCTTGCGCGACACAAATACAGAAATCAATACAGACAATATGTCAGATATATCGTCGGGCGAAGATGAAAACGCAGCTTTTGATGAAGAGCAGACATCAGAAATAATCAACTATTATCTATTCCCCGAATTGAATGCAGGCGATGACATTTCCGGTATTCTCGACTGCGATAAAGTTGTCAATCTTTATTACGGCTATGACCATAATGTTACAGTTAATTACTATGACAAATACACAAATGAAGTTATTTACACACAGTATGCATCCGTGCCGGCAGAACATTTAAGCGAGTATGATGCAACTGATCACAAGCTTGAAAAGATTGATTTTAATGATATAAACTACACGCTGCAAGACAGCTTGACAACCGGTGACAGCATTTCCGGAACACTCGATGCCGATAAAGTTATCAATCTATACTACGGATATAGCCATAATGTAACAATCGAATACCGCGACGAGGACACAGGCGAAGAGATTTATCCCGAAGTGCAGTATACACCCGAAAATGAACATTTGTCGGAATATGACAAAACATCTGATACAACGCGTGAGATAGACGGTTATACTATTTCAAAAGTAACCGGTGACGGTGTTTTTGGAACTCTTGATGAGGACAAGCTGATTGTTGTATGGTATAAGAAACAGCCTGCGCCTGAGACAGGTGATGATTCGATGATATCTATCTGCGAAATACTTCTTGCAATCTCATGTGCTGCTACTACATTGGTGAAAAGGAGAAGGTTCGGTAAATACTAATTATAAAATTTTATTATTTTCTGTCAGGGCAGCACATTATTGAAGTGAATACTGTCATCCCAAATAGCGATATACATTACAAATTTCCTATTTCATGTAAAAATGGAATTACAGTAATGTGTTATTGATGTCTTTAGTGATCTCAATAACAAGATTCTTGAGTTCCGGTTTCATTCTTTCGATATATTCGCATATCTCATTATTGATATAGTTTGCTGAATTATCATCAACATCTTTCAGAAAGACCGTAATGTCTACTCCTAAAGCAGTGCTGATATTGCTGAGACGGGGTAATGATATTTTCGTCCTACCTGTTTCTACCAAACTAATATACTTGTCCGTAACATCAGTCATCTCCGCAAGTTGTGTCTGAGCCAGATTATTCTGCAATCTGCAATTTTTGATTTTTCTACCTATGTCTATATATTAGACCAGTTTGGGTCTCTAATTTTTAAAGATTTTACTGATATAACTTATGTGCAAACTAATATTAAAACGAATATTCTTCTTAAATATAGTTTTTAATATTATGTACGTTTCGCCGCTTTTTATTACTTTTACGCATTGTTTTATCCAAAAGTTTACGTAAGCAGTACTATTATAAATTATTGCCAATACTTTACAAATATTATTAATGTTGGTAATTTTGCTGTTTTGCTTGACGTACTTTGAAAATTGAATAATACTGCATGTTATTAGAAAAATATTGCTTTTAGTATAAATGTGATATAAAATGACACGGAATTGAGTGTTATTTCAGATGAAAGGGATTATATAATGAAAAAAAATATATTTGCGGCGATGCTTGCTGTGATGTTATTGCTCACGGCGTGCAGTTCTTCAAATGAGAATAATGATAACGAGGTTATTGAAAAAAACGCAGCATCAGCAACTGTGCAAGGTAATCAGACTGATTCAGAACCTGAGAATGATGACAAAACGTTTTTACCTCAATCTACTGATAATCAGGAAGATGAGGCTGATAATGATGGTACGAATATGACAGGGGATAGCTCGGCTACATCAGTTTCAGGCAGTGCTGCAAATGCAGATACATCGACAGGTACTGCAAGGCCTTCTGAAACGCAGAGTTCCGGCAGCTCGACTACAGCAACTGCAAAAGTAAATGCGACATCAAAAACAACAGCGACAAGTATAGCAGCAAAACCTATATCTACAAGCAGTGTAACGACATCAACAAAAAAAACCGCAGTTACTGCAATCAATGCTGCAACATCAACAAAAAATCCTACAACTACTGCAAAACCTGCATCTACAAGCGATGCTGCTACATCGACAAAAAAGCCGACTGCAACGGCCAAACCTACAGTAACAACGGCAAAGCCGACTGCCACAACTCACGCAAGCACATATTATTGGAGCGATGAGGTGACGGAGTATCTTACCGGAGATCCGAGTCGATTTGGGTATATAAGAAGTGGACTTACATCCGTTGAGCGTTATAAACCCAATTTGGATGGAACTATTTTCGGTAAATGTGCTGTTGGTGTTAACGCAGGAGTTTGGTGCGTTGACGGATACGAAATGTTTGTTGAGTCAGTCAATAAAAACGGTGTTATTTCACAGGCATATAGAAACAGATGGTATGATGCTTTTGTATACGAATGGGTAGAAGAAAAGAGAGTTACAGGAGTGTATCTTGATATCAATTACGAAAAACCGGGGGTAGAGCCTGATACAGAAATAGACTTATTGCTTACGCAGTATCAGGAGCTTGTCGAATACAACGTTTTTGGCGTAAATGTAGTTGTAGAACAGAATAAAACAAATGATATGGCAGTCAATTTTTATCCGCTTGATACCGGTGACTTTGTTCTTGATATAGGCGGTGTACCCATTATATTAAACGGTATTCCTAAGACTGTTTTAGTCAGAGGCGGACCTTCTGTAAATGGTCTTCATGATTTACAGGTCAGCGTGAATGGCCATGTTGTTTACGAAGCTGATTGGCTTGGCAATAAATGTGACTTTTAAATAAATTTAAATTTTATTTTGATATATTAAAGGCAATGTCGTAAAAGGCGTTGCCTTTTTATATATTTTCTTCTAGCAGAGGTATAATCCTTTGCTTTTTTTATTTCAATTTATAGAAGGTACTACCTTCGGAAGGGAGTTATATTTTATGGATCGATTGTTGAGTAAAATAATAACTTTAGTATTGATCGTCGCGCTTTTAGTGACAGGTATGTCGTCTTCGTATTGCCTCGCCGCATATGAAGACGAAGACAATGTAACAGGCGGTGATAATTTTTCATTCAGTTCCGGCTGGGACGGAACTCCGTCATCTGATGCGTGGACTTTTAAGTCTCAGGCTATGTGGAAAGTATCAGTGTATGTTGCCAAGGACAGTTCTACACACTACGACACGGCAGGAGCAAACCTCACAAATGATTACTATAAATTCGGTTATACGTTCTGGTTGTACCGTGACGGATACGGTCCTGAAACGACAGAGGATGGCGGAGTATCGAGTCTGCTTGAAAAAACAGTTGTAGACTTTTACAACAAGGAGGAATATTTAAGGGGTGGAAAATCATATACCGAGAAGACGTATAACTCATTAAAAAACAGATTTTTTGCAGGAAGTGATTACGGTCTTAATTTGTCTTCTAAAAAAAATGTTCCTTTTATTCCGGGTTTCGGCTCTGAAGCATCAGATGTATCTGCCGTTCAAGATTTCTTCGGAAATAAAAATGTCGAAGTATCAAATGCCTTAATCAAGATGGCTGCAAAGGCAGGAGGAATTACAAATATTAGTGCGTGGCTTTCGTCAAAGACATTTACGATTAACGGTGAAACGAAAAGCGGATGGGATACAAAGTTAACAAGTGCAATTGTTACTAATACAACTATGAAGGAGACAAGACTGTTATTCAGCAAATCCAAAATTATATAGATGTGATGAAAACGATTGTAATGCCAAGTAACGGGAATTTTAATGCGTTATATATTTCTAATTCACTGAGACCAGCATATCTGCTGATAAATCAAAAATTGAAGGCTATTAACTATGGAGGTGTTGTTTTTAATCCGAATAATAAAGGTTACTACGGCGGAGATCAAGGCTCTCCGAAAAATGCTTCAAAATATGAAAAAGATGATTATAAAAAAATAATTGAGAAGAATAACCCAGGCATTACATTATCTGCAGAACAGTTGAAAATTTATTTAGATCGAATCAACAGCGAGGGCTGTGGATATGTCGCATTGGTCAATACAATATTTTGCCGCTATGCTGATGAGCATGACGCTTTTGAAAAGGCTTTCGGATATTCGATGTATACAGATGACGGTCAGCTGAATTATAATAAACTACTTGTTGATTTGTACTCGAAGATGGATAATAGAAAGAAAAATGGAAGTTTTGATAAGTATGATGATTATGACAGTGAAAAAGACGGACCTAAATATGATTATGATTATTGGAACGATGCTGTCGGTACAGGAACAAGTCAAGATGACAGAGAATATTATTTAGAGGAATTTATGGAAGAACGCGGTGTTGATGTTGATGTTAAAACAAATGTCAATGTAACTGCTGAAATTTTCAAAGAACTATCGGATTCCGGTAAGTATGTTATTATTGCGTTTAGAAATGGTAATTTATATAATATGAGTGGAGATGTCGCACAGGTAATAGAAGGTGGACATGCGATGGTTGTGACAGGTGTGACAGATGACAGTATGTTAATTGTATCTTCGTGGGGAAATCAGTACTATATTGACCCTGACGAAAAGATTACTGTTACCTATGATGACGGATCTTTACATGAAACTTCTATGACATTCTCTACGGTACAGTATAAATAAATTATTTGGTTATAAAAGGTGTTTTATGAAAAAGTTAGTTTTATTATTATGTGTTTTGTTTTTGATTGCATCTAACGGATGTTCAAAAACTGAAGAGAATTATTTATCGGAAACAAATACAGGGGTGAATGAAATGTTAAATAATGTAGCAAAAATAAGAATAACAGACGTTGCAGAGAATATGTATAAGGAACCGCTTGATATTTTTCTTACAGAGGAAGAAGTTGTGTCATTTGTTTCTGCTGCAAAGGTTGCAAATGCAAGACAGGATTCATTTAGTGGATATTTATATTATTCTCTTGAGATGATTGGTGTAAACGGTGATGTTATAGATCGGTTAACTCTTGATACAAATAATATTGCTGAGTTTCAAAGCGGTATAATTTTAGAAAGATCGGGAGAATTGGATTCTGTATTGAAAACTATTGAAACAAAATATAATATTACGACGGAGATTTGGTTACGACAGCCTGATGAGGGGTATTTTTCATTATTCAATATGGCTGATCATGGAACCCTGGATGAAATTACAGAAAATAATTTTATTGAAGGAATAGACTATGATTTTTCAAAGGAAGAGTGTCAGAAAATTGAAAATGCTTTGAATGAATTTGAATTTTCCGAATTTTCTAGTGATAATACAAACATGAAGTATGAACTTGATATTTATTCATCGGGAGGAGCCGGGTTATATCAGCTTTATATAAATGAAAATAATGAAGTGTTTACAGACACTGGATATCAAGTTAAAAGTAATTTGCTTAGTGAGTATATCGGACAGATGATTAGCAAGGCAGAAGAACATTTGCGGTAAATTATAACGGATTTGTTTGATG
Source organism: Clostridia bacterium (assembly GCA_017461545.1). Classification (GTDB taxonomy): domain Bacteria; phylum Bacillota; class Clostridia; order UBA1212; family UBA1212; genus SIG423. The sequence goes on from JAFTXP010000024.1 coordinate 9,228, forward strand.
CTTTATTGAAATTCAAAAGGTGAATCATTACAAGATATAATAGAAAAAAATTGGTGCTTTTCACTATTTTACATGCCTTTTGCACATGGTTTTAACAAGTATTTTACTTATATGGTATCTTTTAAAAGATAGTTTTATAAGATTGTTGTGAAAAAGAACGTGAAAGATTTGCACTGATCTACCTCTGAGTTTTTTACTTAAACATATAAAAAAGAATAGAATGGAATACACAGGCACCATAAGAATTACTTAAAGGTAATAAAATATTGGCTGAATTTGGTATAGGAAATATCAGTTATTTGTTTCGTTGCGTAGGAGGTTGCATTATGGGAGAGATATACTCAGAACATTATGCGAATGGAAGAGTGTATAAGCCATTGAAGGTGAGAAATTGACATTGTTTGATACGGCGAATGACCCATTTACGAGTCGCAAGTAAAAGATGCATGGCTGGCAGGCCAACACAAAAGCACATTTATGTGCAGCATGTATTATTAGGGCTTTGCCTGAAAAGGCAAAACCACCCGCTATGTGGGTGGATACTTTTTTTTAAGTAAAAATGTTATCATTGAATGTATTGTTGGTATTTATATACACAGATAAACAGACAAGAAAAACTCTTTAAGCGGTTCCGGATAAATTATGTAGCAGGTTAAAAGCTGAATTTGCGTTAAAAAATTTGACAGGCATGCAGATTACTTCTTTTTAATTCCCATATTACCTTTGTAATTGAAAATATAGTTAAATCTGTACTTATAACATCGAGTTATTTGATAGCAGTTGAAAAAATGAGAATAATATGCCAAGATATAAACAGGATATAGGCGTGTGTATTTGACATAATAGTTCCTGTAATTTAGTTGATTGATAAAAGTAAAAAATGAGGAAATAAAATGACGAAAAAACTTTTAGCAGTATTTTTAGCATTTGTATTGTGTTTCGGGATGTTCGGCTGCGAAGAGGACACAATAGTTGATCGTAAATCAGAAATAAGTGTGACTGAAAAAAGTACATTCACACCGAGCGTGACAGAAACCGCTGAAACCGAGCCAAGTTCGCCAACACCGGGTGATACAGAAACTACTGTTCCTGTAAGTGATGAGGATATTTCAGGAGAATCATCTCCTATATTATATAAGGTAACGGACACAAACGGAAATGTTCTCTGGTTATTTGGATCGATTCATGTGGGTAGAGAAGATTATTATCCGCTGCCGGATTATGTGTTGGATGCATTCGAATCAAGTGATGCTCTGGCCGTAGAGTTTGACACTGTCTCTTTTGAAAATGATTTGGGGAGTCAGATTAAAGCTTTGCAAATGCTTATGTATACGGACGGAACCACTATAAAAGACCATATTTCTGCAGAGGTATACAGCCGTGCAGTGGAAATACTTGAAGAAAATACGATTTATAATTCTATGATGGATTATTATTTACCGTCTTTGTGGGCAAATTTTATTGATAACTGTGCCTATGAAAAGATAGGTGCCAACAGTGAGCTTGGAATAGATCTTCACTTTATAGAACGTGCGATGGACTGCAATAAAGAAATATTGGAAATTGAATCAGCAGAATTTCAGTTCGGAATGTTGGGCGGTTTTTCTGAGGAACTTCAGGTATGTCTGTTGGAAGGTTCTATTGAATCGTATGAATATTTGGATGAAATGAAAGAAGAAGTAAATGTTATGATGGATTTGTGGGCATCGGGGGATGAGAAGAAGTTTTCCGAATATCTAAATAGTGAAGAAGATATTGCGGATCCACAGGAAGCGCTTCTTTACAAGGAGTATAATGATGCAATGATGGTTTCAAGAAATGCTGAAATGACCAAGTATGCCGAGAATGCTTTGAAATCAGGAAAAGAGGTATTCATCTGTGTGGGCGCTGCTCATATAGTGGGAGACGGGGCAATTGCGGAAGAACTCCGCTTGCTTGGATATACCGTGGAAAGAGTTAAGAGAGACAGAAATATGACATAGAAGGAGGATGTGAGTCCTCCTTTTTGTTTTTTGCATCTGACAGAAATTTTTTCTGTTTTCAACCAAAACGCTTTTTTACGCATTTTTCTGTGTTGCTTCTTTAATCAAACCGATATTCTTAATACCGTAGAGTACTGCTGACAATAACATCATGGCGGTGCATATAAGAATCAAAATGTTTGAAATGTGAATCGGAATATTGTACCAGATGATATGAATAGTCATCATTATATATAGAAGAACAGTTGTGGTTTTTCCGTGCCATACAGCACCGTGGACACGGTGAGTCTTTTTTATTGTTAAAAGTCCGATAATGCCGGCAAGCAGCTCTTTTATGATGAGAATTATTAAAGGAATGATCATGAATTCAAACCGCGAAACAAGGCAGAAGAGAACAATAATTTGAGTCAATTTGTCTGCGATAGGGTCGAATGCTTTGCCGAAGTCACTGATCATATTGAATTTTCTCGCGATAATGCCATCTATGACATCGGTTAATCCGGATAGTCCCAGTACGATTACTGTCATGTAATAATCTTTCTTTTTAATATACAGCCATGCAATCAATGGTATCAACATCAATCTGAAAAGTGACAATATATTCGGGATCGTAATTATTTTTTTTGAGTAATCAATGTCTTTGTTCTTATTCATAATATACCTCTTGGATTTAGTGTATTTATTACTTAACATTAATTATATTTTTAATTTCTTAAAGAAGATTATACCATGGCAGACTGTGTTAATTGTTAATAATTTGTTAAAGAAATTTGATGGCTACTATATAATGATATAATAATCTATGTTGTGAATTAAATGTGATTGACGGAAGTTTTTAATTCGTGTATAACAAAATTCTAACCTTAATTATCTCTAAGTAGATGCAGATAACTTGAAATTTTCGTAATAAAAAATATCGGAGTGTATGCGATGAGTATGTTTCTCAAATTAGCTTTTTTGTTTTTTATGGGATCAATAGCGGGGTGGGTTATAGAGCTGTTTTTCAGGAAGTTTTTTTCGGACAGCAATCCGGAAAAAAAGTGGATAAATCCGGGATTTTGTACAGGACCGTATCTGCCTCTTTACGGTGTTGGACTTTGTGCCATGTATCTTATTGCATCGCTTGAAAATTATGATTTAATAACAAACCCTTTTTGGAATAAAATTGCGCTGTTTGCTTTTATGGCGTTATGTATGACGGGACTCGAATATATTGCCGGTATCATATCGTTAAAAATATTCAAGGTCAGACTCTGGGATTATTCAAATAACAAAGGAAATATTCAGGGTATAATATGTCCGCTGTTTTCGTTCTTTTGGGCAGTGTTGGGGGCTATATATTATTTTTTGATACATCCGCACATTTTAGATGCTATAATATGGCTGTCCGAAAATCTGGCGTTTTCGTTTGTGGTAGGCATGTTTTTCGGAGTGTTTATCATCGATGTTGTACATTCCGGACAGTTGGTTGCAAAATTTAAGAAATTTGCCGAAGAGTATGAAGTTGTTGTAAGACACGAACAGGTAAAGAGCCGCATAAGAGCGCGTTACAATGACAATCCTAAAAAATATCGTTTTTTCCGACCGTTCAAGTCGGACAAGTCTTTGCTTGAACATTTAAAAGAAATGTCAAACGAATTTGAAGAAAAGAAAAAGAAGAATAAAAAATGATTTTTAAAGATGTAAAAGTTGAAGATAAAGACATAATAGACAAGTATTTGCAGGCGGACGGCAAGATAATGGCCGACCGTTGTTTCGCCACACTTTGCATATGGCAGGAAGTGTATCTTACGAAGTATTGCATCGTGGATGATATGCTTGTTGTGAAGTATGAAAACGAAGGGTACGGAATATACACCGTGCCGATGGGTGACGGAGATTTTGAAGGTGTATTAAAGAAAATCATTGCTCATGCGGAGCAGTGCGACAGTAAGTACAAAATAATTGATATAACCCCTGAGAAACTAGAGTTTTTCAAATCGTGCTGTGATCTTCAAATTACGTATGCAAGATGGTCGTGCGATTATATTTATGATACTGAAAGTATGATTTCACTTGCGGGAAAAAAATTACACGCTAAGAGAAACCTTGTAAACCGCTTTAAAGCAGATTACGAGGGCAGATGGGAGTACCGACAAATTAATTTTGCCGATGACCGTAAATTAATATTTGAATATCTTGAAAAATTTAAAGAAAAAAACGGTGCCGACGACGAGGCGTACCGTGAAGAACTTCTTGCCATAACACGCGCTTTTGATTATTCGGAATTTCTGGAAATATACGGCGGAATGATTTTGATTGACGGGGAGATTTGCGCTTTTACTATCGGTGCGCCGCAGAACGAAAACGCAATGGACATACTTTTTGAAAAGGCATATTTTGATATAAAAGGCGCGTACCAGATTATTTTTAATGAGTTTTGTATAAACAGTTGCCGGGGATATAAGTATATAAATCGTGAGGAGGATTTGGGAATAGAAGGTCTCAGAAAGTCAAAACTTTCGTACAATCCGCTGTTCCTTACAGATAAGTATGAAGCAAATTGCAGAGCATAACGAAAAGCCGGAGCTCATGGCTCTGTACAACATCTGTTTTCCGGGAGAGGAAGATTACTGCAAGCGATTTTTTGACTGTGTCTGGGAGCCTGCGAAAACATTGGTTTACAAAACGGACGGAAAAATTGTGTCGATGCTTCATATGATTGACATAACTATCACAGATGGTTGCGAAGAATATTCGGCATACTATATTTTCGGAGCGGCAACACATCCCGATTACAGAGGAAAGTCAGTAATGCGTGAATTGCTGCAATATTCCGAAGAGATAAACTGCAGAAAGGATTTTGCTGTGTTGATAGCGGGCAATGACGGTTTGACAGAGTATTACGGAAGATCGGGGTATCAGATAGGCTTTTCGTGCGGAAAGAGACTTATCAGGTCTTCCGTAAGTCATGTGCCGCACCAAATGTTTGACTTTTCAAAATTGAGTTTAAAAGAGTCTGAAAAAGTTCTTGATAAAATGAATGATATTTACCTTAAAAGCTTTGGGTCAGAGGTAATCTGCAAAAGAACACCGGAACTTTTATTCAGCGATTTATATTGCCGTGAGGCGGTTGTTTTTATGGCTGATAATTGCTATGCGGTTGCCGAAATTTCGAATGATGAAATTGTTTTTGCGGAATGTGCCGGCGAAAATTCCACAGTGCTTGCATCTTATGTTTTATATGAGCGCGGTTTGACGGAGGGCGCGGCATATACGTCCGGGAGTGACATTTCTCTTGGAATGTATAAAAATATCGCTTGTAAAAAGGCTGTTAAAGGATATCTGAATTTACTGTTTAATTGATGATTAGTAGGAGTTGTTTTGATGATAAAAGCGGTTTTCCTTGATGTTGACAATACATTGCTTGACTTTAACGAATGTTCTTTGCTTTCCATAAAGCAGGCCTGTGAAAAATTCGGCGTTAAATTTAATGAGCGTCTTGTCGAAACGTTTCACAGAATAAATAACATACTATGGCATGACATAGAAAAGGGTACGATTACAAAAGAACATCTGCATGAAATCCGATGGAAGCTCATTTTTGATGATATAGGCGGAATTGACGCTGACGGAATAGAATTTGAAAAAGAGTTTTTTGCAGGCCTGAATACTATTGCAGTTCCCGTTGACGGTGCAACAGAACTCGTAGAGTATCTTGCCGGAAAATATGATCTTTATGTGGTTAGCAACGCCGCATACAGTCAGCAGATAAACCGTCTTGAAAAGTGCGGAATGCTGAAATATATAAAAAAAGTTTTTGTTTCAGACGATATCGGTTTTGCAAAGCCGAGCTGTGAATTTTTCGATGCCTGCTACAGCGAACTTACGCATATCAAGCCTTGTGAGACGGTTATAATAGGTGATTCACTCAGCGCAGATATAATAGGCGGTATAAATTACGGGTTAAAAAGCTGTTGGTTCAATTTAAAAAAAGAACCATTGCCGGAGGATGTGAAGCCAGACATGGTTACCGAGTCGCTCAGAGATATTCCCGGGTTCTTATAATAAAAGTAAATTTCAGGTGTCAATTAAAAGTGAAAATGTCCTAAAAAAACATAAACATAAGCACCAAAAAACGGTGCTTTTTGTTTTTTAAGAAGCCCAGTCAGTTTCCCTTCCGCACATTGCATGTACGTATTTCATAAAGTTATCTTTACGCCA
>JAFTXP010000025.1 GCA_017461545.1 Clostridia bacterium
CTTCTCAGCATTGACGGTGTTGCAGCAACTACTGTTTTGGTAAGTGATGCTACACTCGCAGGTGCTACCGTAAGCGATCCCGTTGATGCAGGTGACGGCACATACAGCGTTACTGTTACTGCAAACATCGACGGTGTTAAAGACGGCGATGCACTTTACCTCACAGCTATGAGCGGTGCAAAAGAGGCTACTGTTGCAGTAAACGCTTCAGGCGCACAGACAGTTACTCTTACAGGTCTTACAGCTGACGAAGCAAACGGCATGATTGCTGTTGAGATAAACGGTACTCAGGCAGGTGACGACGTTTACCTCTACGATGCTAAGGGTCCCCGTGGCACATCACAGACTATGATCGGTTATGACACAAGTGTCATGAATGTACATGCAGAAGCTCTTGTAGGTAACGATGAGCGTGTTCTTAAGATTTATAAGACAACTCCTGCTGACGAAAATGGAAATACAACTCCGCTTCCGAATATCGGATTCACACTTTATCAGGTTGCTACAATCGAAGAGATTGAAAACGGCACTGTAGTTCTCGGTTCAGCTCCTACTGCTGATGACATTGCTACATATGCTGTAAGAGCAAATGAAATCGTAACTATCACAACTGATGCAAACGGTTACGCTGAGTACAACTTCAGCCGTAACGGCATGGAAGACGGCGTATATATGGTTGTCGAGAATCCTACAGGTTCCGTTCAGACTGCTGTAAATCCTTTCTTCATTATCGTTCCGATGACAAATGAGACAGGCGACGGATATGTTTACGAAATCGTTGCTCAGCCTAAGAACGAAATCATCATGGAAGAGCCTACAATCGACAAAGATGTAACATCACTCGGTCAGGACAGCGATACAAAAGATGTAGGCGAAACTGTAAACTGGATAATCAATTCTTACATTCCTTCAGATATTGCAGACGGTCTCAGCTACGTTATCACTGATGATGTGGATTCAAGACTCGGCGCTCCTTCAAACATCGTTGTAAATGTAGCAAGTGCTACTGCTACTGATGTTCTTGCAGAACTCATCGCAGGTACTGACTATACTGCAGATGTTGCAGCTATCGCAGAGGGCGGAAATACTTTGACTGTTACATTGACAGCAGCAGGTATGAAGAAAGTTGCTGACGCAGTAGGCGAAAACGTTGCAGACTATGTAATCCGTGTAACATTTGACACTGTTCTTACTACAAGTGCTACACTCGGTGAGAACATCCCGAATGATGCAACTGTTGATTACACAAACAGTGTCGGCTTCGACTTCACAAAAGAATCTGAAGAAGTAGAAGTACACACAGGCGGTTTGCAGATAAGCAAAGTCAACGATGACGGCGAAGTTCTTGCAGGCGCAACATTTAAGATTGTACGTGCAGCTACAGAAGCAGAGATTGCTGACGAAACAATCGAGAAGATCGAAATTGACGGTGTATCATACGTTTACGTAGATTTCTACATGACTGCTGATATGTCAGGTGAGAAAGTTTACGAAGTAACAACAGATGAAAACGGAAACGCTATCATCTACGGTCTTGCATACGGCGACTACAAGATCATCGAGACAGTTGCACCTACCGGATACAACTTGCTCCGCGATCCTGTTGACGTAGCTATCGGCGCAACAAGCCACCTTGATGAGAACAGCATCGAAGTTGTAAACATCAACAAGTTTACATTACCGTCTACCGGTGGTATCGGTACAACAATCTTCACTGTTACAGGTCTTATCCTTATCGGTGCTGCATTGGTTCTTGTTGTAGTAAGCAAGAAGAAGAAAGCTTTAGCAAAATAATAAAAATATAAAGCATTCAGACAGAGACAGGATTTAGGTCCTGTCTCTGTTTTTTTTATAATATTTTTTGTTTTGTTTTTGTCTGATTTTGTCAAAAGATAAATCGTGCAAAAAAACTATAATTATAGGCTTTTTTAACACAATTTTTACTTGAAATGACCGCATGTTTTGTTGTACAATTGATGTGTAAATTTAGATGTAGAAAAAAGATTTTGTAAACATATCGAAAGGTGATTTTTCTGAATATTATATTTACAGAATAATGTATATCTGAAAGGGGTGATTATATCGTGAAGGCAATACGTAAGCGCTTTTTTATTTTCATACTGGTGATAGCAATCGCTGTTTTTACATGCGGTATTACTGCGTTTGCCACAATCGCGGTTGATCACTATTTATATGCCAACGGAATCACAGGCATTTCAGATTTAATAAAAAATATCAATGATGATACTTCTGTCCATGCGATAGTTGATTTCCCAAATACAGGGAATAATCTGGCTGTAAATCTTTCGTCAGAGCATGAGCGAGTTCTTAATATTTGGGAATATTCCGCAGAAGACGGTACAGAGCAGGGAACGTCAAATCATATACCTCTTGAGAATATTCAGTTTGCAATCTTTGAGGTATGTTCTCTGGATGATTATTACAACGGAATCGTTGATTTGAATACTGTTCCTACCGAGGATGAAATAAACACTTATGCAGTTGATTCAAATCACGTTGTGACCGTAACAACCGACGAAAACGGCTATGCGACATACAGTTTCGGGTATGGAGAAAACGACGGGGTTTACATGGTTGTCGAACTTGAAAACGCAGCTGTCAGTAAGCCGATTGAGCCATTTTATGTAAGTTTCCCTATGAGTAATGCTGATAATACAGATACTCTTTACACAATAAATGTTTATCCTAAAAACGATATTGAGTATACAGTTCCTATGATTGATAAAGATATTACAAGTATAGGAAATAAGTTTGACTCATTTGGGATCAGCGAAGCTAATACATGGATCATCCGGGGAAGTATTCCGAGTGATATAGCGGACTCTATGGATTATTCTGTTTCCGACTGTCTTGACCCGGGTCTTAGCTATGTAGAAGGTTCGCTCTCAGTAAGGATTGCTTCGATTACTGAAGCAGCAGGTGCAGAAAAACTTGATAATCTTAAAGAAATTACAGATTATACCGTATCTTTCACGACTGTTGACGGAGTTGAAGTTGTCAGCGTATCTCTTACAAGTACAGGAATGGAAAATGTAGCAGCGCTTGTGGGCGAAAATTACGATGACTATGAAATTCGTATATATCTCGACACTGTGCTCAATAGCTCTGTTGACCTCGGCTTCGGAATACAAAACGGGGCAGAGCTTAATTATAAAAATGCTATCGGTCAGGAGTTTTTCATTGAGGTTGAAAGTATTCCCGAAATATATACAGGCGGACTGAATATATTAAAGGTTGACTCTGCAAACAGCGAACCTCTCGCCGGTGCTAAGTTTAAAATTGCCCGTGAAGCTTCTGCAGAAGAAATTAAAACGGGAAATTATGACAGTATCTATGTTTCGGATACTGCAAAAGGTGTTACTATTAAAAAAGTTGTTTATCTTGACTTCTATAATTCTCAGAATATGTCAGGAGACATGGTAAGTTCAGTCGTAACAGATAAGAACGGAGTTGCTTATATGTACGGTTTGGCGTATGGTACTTACTATTTGGTGGAAACTGAAGCTCCGAAAGGCTATAGCATACTTACCGAGGCTGTTGAAGTAGTAATAAATGACATAACACACCTGGACGGAAACAGGGTTAAAGTTATAAACAGTGCGAAGTCCATATTGCCGTCTACGGATGATATCGGCTCTGCGGTATTTAATGCTGCTGTAGTGATATTTTTCGTAACGACTGTGGTTGTAATATTATCAAGCAGAAAGAAAAAAACTAAAAACAAAAATATATGAAAAATAAAATAATAACTATTGCGGCTGTGGTTTTATGTCTGGCCGGTGTCGGACTGCTGATTTATCCGACAGTTAGTGATTTTATAAATAGAATACATAGTTCACGTGCGATTCAGGAGTTGGTTGTGCAGATGGAGGATATTCCGGATGAAGAACTCATGGCGCAGTTGGAGTATGCGCGTGAATACAACGACAGAATTGTTGACAGAGTTTTTGCGGATAAGAACAATAGTTTGAAGGACTATTACGAAATTCTTGATTTTGCAAATAATATGATGGGGTATATCGAGATTGAAAAAATAGATGTAAAACTTCCGATATATCACGGTGTCAGTGCAGATGTTTTGTCAAAAGGTGTCGGCCATCTTCCTCAATCGACTTTTCCGATAGGCGGAGAAGGTTACCACGCAGTACTGACTGCTCATACAGGTCTTCCGAGTGCGGAACTGTTTACAGACTTAGTCGAATTAAGGGAAGGCGATGTTTTCAAGATATATATCGCCAACGAGGAACTTATGTATAAGGTTGACCAAATCAAGACAATTCTTCCTGAAGAAACGGAAGATATCGTCCCTGTACCGGGAGAGGACTATTGCACTTTGGTAACTTGTACTCCTTACGGTATAAATTCACACCGCCTTTTAGTCAGAGGCACACGAATCTACAGCGAAGATGAAATTGATTCAGGACAGAATTCCGAAGATAATTCTATTACATTCCCGATATTCCCGTGGATGGAATTGACGGTGTTTGTATTGACATCAATGTCATCCATAAAGCATCTGTCGCGTGAGGTAAGACGGGAAGAAGAAAAGGGCTGAAAGCTGTTCTACGAAAGGTGAGGTAGAAATTGACCTTTTGTTGTAAGTGTGCTACACTTTTTTGCACATGCAAAAATTGTTGTTACAACTGATTTGTCGGCAGTACAACAGAATACTTGCATAAACTCTACAGTTCTATACAGAGGTTCTTATGTTATTTAATTCGATGTCCTTTGCCATATTTCTTCCAATCGTATTTGTGCTCTTTTGGATAATCCCAAACCGGTTCCGTTGGATATTGTTACTTATTGCCAGCTACTACTTCTATATGAGTTGGAATGTGAAGTATGTTTTTTTGATTGTTATCACTACTTTAATATCCTATGGTACGGCACTGATATTAGAACGCGCAAGCAGTAAAAAAATCAAGAAATTATGTATTGTGGCTGCACTTGTCGTATCTTTGGGAATACTGTTTGTGTTTAAATATTTTAATTTTTTCATGGACAGTGTGGCTGCTGTGGCATCAACTTTTGCTATCCCTATTCATCCGGTGACTCTGAGCCTGATGTTGCCTGTCGGCATTTCTTTTTACACTTTCCAGACACTCAGCTATGTTGTTGACGTGTATCGTGGAAATGTGGCGGCAGAGCATCATCTTGGAAAATATGCTACATTTATATCTTTCTTCCCACAGCTTGTGGCCGGACCTATAGAACGTACAAGCAACCTTCTTCCGCAGATTTCCAAGGTGCATACTTTTAAATATGATAATGCTGCCTACGGTCTCAAATTGATGGCGTGGGGTTTCTTTAAAAAAATTGTCATTGCCGATTCTTTAGCGGCATATGTGGATACTGTTTACGACAGTCTTTCTGTGTACACCGGTTTTCCGATGGTTATTGCTGCGGTGTTTTTTTCTTTCCAGATATATTGTGATTTTTCAGGTTATTCAGACATTGCCATCGGCACAGCCAAGCTGTTTGATATAGAGTTGATGCGAAATTTTGATTCTCCGTATTTTTCTACTTCAATCAAAGAGTTCTGGTCACGTTGGCATATTTCCCTGTCCACTTGGTTCCGTGATTATGTATACATTCCTTTGGGAGGAAACCGATGCGGAAAAATGCGCCAACGATTTAACCTTATGGCTACATTTACAATCAGCGGTCTGTGGCATGGCGCCAACTGGACTTATGTGATTTGGGGCTTAATACATGGAGCCGGACAAGTTGTGGAGAACATGCTGAGTAAAAACAAAAGAAAGACTAAATTGATTGGATCCAAGCCTGCTGTCAAAGCATGGTTGTCTGTTCTGTTTATTTTTACATTCAGCTGTGTTGCATGGGTCTTTTTCCGGGCTTCTGATCTGCAGAGTGTCGGATATATTTTCAGTCACGCATTTGACGGCATTACAAAGCCTTCTTCATACATTATGCAGGGACTTATCGCTTTGAATCTGGGCAAAGAGGAAATCCTGGGTATTCTGTTGATGCTTGTTATTTTACTTATATATGACTATATTAGTTTAAAAACCGATGTAATAACCCGAATCAGCAATATGAAGTTAATTCCAAGATGGTGTATTTATATCGTGTTTATTCTGCTGCTGTTATGCTTGATGCCCGTAAATTCCGGCGGAGAGTTCATTTACTTCCAGTTCTGAAAGAAGGCTGCTATGAAAAGATTTTTAATTAAAATATCAATATTTTTGCTGTGTTTTTGTGTTGTAAGTGTGGCGTTGCTGTGGTTCACTTTTTCTGTTGCCGCGCCTCAGTTTGAGACCAGTTATGTCGGCGCCTTTGAAGACAAAATAAATCGCCTGAACAGTATTCAAGAACCTAAAATTATCCTTGTCGGAAATTCCAATCTTGCTTTTGGCATGGATTCTGCCATGCTGGAGGAGGCAACCGGAATGCCTGTGGTCAACTTGGGAGGACATGGCGGCTTGGGTAATGCTTTCCAGACTAATATGGCAAAGTTTAACATAGGGCAGGGTGATATCGTTATAGTTTGTCACACAAACTATGATGCTTACGGTATCAGCGACCCTGCATTAGCCTGGATTACGATCGAGAACCGTCCTGAATATCTGTCACTGATTCCGAAAGAAGAGTACTTCGATATGTTGAAAGCGTTGCCTTCGTATGTAGGAAAAACGTTGTTTGCATATTTTACGGGCACGGGAAATGAACCTATCGAAGGTTTCTATTCAAGAGATGCATTCAATGAGTACGGTGATATTTATTACTCGCGTACACAAACCACATATGCATTTAATGAAAGCAACGGAAAAGTTCCCGGTATTTCCGAGAAAGATGTAGGTCTTGTAAACGATTTGAATGCATTCTGCAAAGAGCGCGGAGCCGTATGTCTGGTCGCCGGATATCCTATAGCATATGGAACATTTACTGATTCTGCCGAAGAATTCGAGAAATTCCAAAATGAATTGGATGCGCAACTGGACTGTGAAATTATTTCTGATTTTACTGATTACTTTATGGATACTTCATATTTTTACGATACGCAGTATCATCTTACGGACGAGGGCGTACAAGTCCGCACACAGTTGCTGATCGATGATATTTCGAAATGGCAGGAAAACAGTAAGGCTTCGGAATAAAACGTATAATGACATATACGATCATGCTGAAATCATCTGATCACAAAAACGATCAAATAAACTTTTTTGCATGGGCTTTTATAGCGTTAAAAGTTTCGTCACTTATGACGTGTTCTATTCTGCAGGCATCCTCAGCTGCTGTTTCGGGATGAACCCCGAGTTTTGTGAAAAAAATTGTCAGTAATTGGTGCCTTTCGAATGTTCTTTCGGCAATTTCTTTGCCGCTTTCTGTGAGAAGTAGATGACCGTCTGCGTCAATAGAAATGTATCCGTTTTCCTCCAGAATATGGACTGCTCTGCTTACACTCGGCTTTGAATAATTCATTTTGTTTGCAATATCGATGCTTCTGACTGCACCTTTTTCCTGTGTCAGTTCGTAAATAGTTTCAAGATACATCTCTCCTGATTCCTGTAAACTCATAATGTATTCAACTCCTCTGCTTAATAGTATAAAAATAGTAACATGCAATCTGTCTTTTTTCAAGAAAGTTTCCTTAAAAAGTCTTTTTATGAATATTCTGTTAATATAACAGTCGACAAAAAGGTAAAGAATATGTAAAATTAAACATATTGAGTGAGAGCGGGGATTTGATTATGATTAAATGGATATCGGAAAATATTTCTACATTGATTGTATGCGCTGTTTTGACGGTGTTGGTTGTATTTGTAATAATTAAGATAGTAAAAGATAAAAAAACAGGTAAATCTTCCTGCGGCTGCGGCTGCGCCGGATGTCCGATGAGAGGAAAGTGCGAGTCGGAAAAAAGTGACGAAAAACAATGATTTTGATATAATGAGACAAAATAATATTTTGAAAGCTGTCAGGAGTTTTATATATGAAATTAAAGAAACATCACAACGTAGCTTTTCTGAATAAATTGCACAAAATTTCTTCGCGGAAAACTAAACATTCTTTACGCACTCTTATTACGGCAGTATTGATTACGGTACAGCTTTTATTGACTATGCTTTCGGCTTATCCGTGTGAGGTATCTGCAGAAGGCACTGTGCCTGAAAATGTTGCTTCGGACAGCATTGAGTCCGGCACGCAGGAAGATGAAACAGAGAGTTATACTTTTTACGACAGCAAAAAAAACGATTTTGTACTTAACGGAAATGTTTTGTATGCATCTTTCCGTGTCTCTGATAACGGTGTGGAAATTACAAGTATAAGAAATACTGTATCAGATTATGAGTGGATAAGCGGAGCATCATTTTCAGAACTTGTTGAAGTTTATTATGACAGTAATTCTGTTATGCATAACTTTGACTGGAAATACTTCGGATGCTACGAGTCCGAAACATCCGGAAAATTAATATTTGTGTTTGATTCTGCAGACGGAAATTATTCTTGCAGACAGGAATGGTATATTAGCAGAACTGATGCAGACGGTGCTGTTATTTCAATGTCATATTACGTAATAACAGAAAACACCGCTGAAATATTTTTGCCTGAAAGATTTTCTTCGGTTAGTCTGCAGATGTCCTCGGAAGAAGATTACTATTTGCAATATTTGGACGGGAATATAAAGGATGAAAAAGTATCATGTGAAGACGTAATAAGATTCACTGCCGGTAATGATGACGGTTTTGATATGAGTATTCCTTTATATTATTATAATGCAAAAGGGGCTCACGGAGTGGCTTTAGGCACAGGTGTTTTTTCTCCTGAATATTCTTCTCTGATAGATGTTGCTGCATCAAATGATTGTATGATAGCGGTTACACAATCTGAACATAAAATTATTTCTGAAGAGACAAGCATTACTTACGCCTTTCCTGCTTTTTTCTGCTCTGTTTTTGAAGGCAATAACAGTGTCGGAAAAAATTTTATAAGAAGTTGGAGTGCTTCTGAAAAAGTTGACGGATTCGCTTCGCTTCCTTTGACATATGAAAATGTTGTAGGAACAATCGAGCTTGAAAGTATACAAGAAGTTCGGGACGCTTTTTACAACATGCAATTTTTCTTTTCCGTGAGTGATATTCGCAATAATTTATACAGTAATATAAAAGATGATTTATCTGCGTGTCCGGCGGATGATGTTAATGCATATAATTACATTTTACGGAGTGCGATGTTCTGCGACTTTGATTATACGAAGGTAGGTTTGACAGATGGAACTGCATTAAAAAAAAGTGCTGCTGAACATGATGATTTGTACAGAAACAAACTGGCGTCGATAATGCTTAACGGAAGGCAATTTCCCGTTTTTCACGAATATAACGACGAGGGTTGGGACGGTATAGGTTTTTATGATTCACTGAACAAAAAAGGCGCTGTTTTTGTATTTAGAAATACAACGGAAAGTGCTGCCGAAAAACTCGTTTCAATACAGGATGTAGAGCCTTCGCTGGAGTATAAGATCACCTCTTATGACGGAAGTGTTTTAATCGAAAGAATAACGGGAGACGATTTATTGAACAACGGATTGACCGTATCAATGGAAAACGGTGCAATGTCTGATATTCTATTTATAGAAGTGGCAGAAGTGGATTTTGCAGATGTAAAAATACTGCTTTTCGGCAACGAACTGAGCTCATTGGAAATAATCGCTGTTGCGGTGATACTTATTTTTGTAATAGGTGTGATAATCGCGGCGATTATAGTAAGTGCCCGGGACGAATACACAGAAAAGTAATTTTGTAAGATTGAAATAAAAGTGTTATAATTTTGCGAAAGAAGATTTTTTTAGTTGCGGAGGTATGCAAATGTATAAAATAGCTTTTTTAGGTGCAGGAAATATGGGCGGAGCGATGATTCGTGCCATTGTGGATATGAAAGCGGAAAATGCATCAAATATTTATGTTTATGACAGGGATACGGATAAGCTCAAAGCATTTGCAGAGGCGGTCGGTGTGAATATTTCGGAAAGTTCAAAAGATGCGGTGATGTCAGCCGATGTGATTTTCTTAGCGGTAAAACCAAATGTCATAGATAATGTCTGTGAGGAGATAAAAGACTGTATCTCCGGAAAATATATAGTTTCGATTGCGGCAGGCGTGACTGTCAGCCGTATGCTTGATATTCTGGGCAGCGATACAAAAATCGTGCGAAGTATCCCGAACCTTCCGGCTATGGTGGGCGCAGGCATCACGGGAATATTCTATTATAATTACAATATAAATGACAGCGCGGTCAAGGCCTATATACAGAAACTGTTTGAAGCATTCGGAAAAGTTGTTGTTGTGGATAAAGAAAAGATGATTGACGAGATGATATCGGTTACATCAAGCAGTCCTGCTTATTTCTGTCTTATGATAGAAGCCATGGCAGATGCTGCGGTAAAGGCAGGTTTTACCAGGAAAGATGCGCTTATAATGGCAGAGCAGGCGATGTACGGTACTGCAAAGTTATTGATAGAAAAAGAAATACATCCTGCTGTTCTCAAAGACAATGTCTGTTCTCCCGGCGGTACAACCATAGAAGCGGTTACATCGCTTGAAGAGGGCGGTTTCAGAAGCAGTATCATAAAAGCTATGGAGGCTTGCGAAAAGAAAGCCGTAAGAAAAGAGGGCTACGTTTGAAAGATGTTGTAATCTACACAGACGGTGCATGCTCCGGAAATCCCGGACCGGGCGGTTTTGCCGCAATTCTGATTTGTGACGGTATAGAAAAAGAAATATGCGGCGGAGAGGCCGATACGACAAATAACCGCATGGAGCTCAGAGCTCCCATAGAAGCTCTCAAAGTTCTCACAAAACCTTGCCGTGTTGATATATTTTCGGACAGTTCGTATGTAGTAAATTGCTTTGTTCAAAAGTGGATTTACGGATGGGCGAGAGCCGGCTGGAAAAGAAAAGACGGCGAACTTAAAAATGTCGATTTGCTTAAAGAATTATATGCGCTCTGCGGAAAACATGATGTCACATGGCACAAGGTAAAAGGCCACGCCGATAACGCGTACAACAACCGTTGCGACAGGCTTGCGGTGGAGTATTCAAACAAATATAAGAACTCCGTGCCGGGCGACCTGTTTTCGATGCTTGAAGAAAAATCCGAAAGCAGTATGACGAAAAAAGATGACAGCCGCACGGCGTATACAGGCGAGCTTTTTGAAAAAATAGAAACCTCGGAAACTGTTTTTGACGGAAAAATATTTAAAGCGCTTCGATATGATGTATCTCTTCCCGACGGTTCACACGAAAAGCGTGAGGTAGTAAGGCACAACGGCGGCTCTGCGGTCATTCCCGTAGATGATGACGGAAATGTGTACATGGTAAGACAATACAGAGTGTCTGTAGGCGAAATTTTGCTTGAAATTCCCGCCGGAAAGGTAGAGGTCGGAGAAGATGCCATCGATTGTGCAAATCGAGAGCTTGAGGAGGAAACAGGTCTTATTGCCGGGGAGATTAAACCGCTTATATCTTTCTATCCGACACCGGGATATTGCTCTGAAAAAATTCATGTGTTTATTGCTACCGGACTTAAACAGGGCGCGCCGCATCGCGACGACAGAGAATTTCTGCATGTTGTGAAATATCCCTTGTCAAAGCTTGTTGAGATGGTGCAAAACGGCAGTATTACAGACAGTAAAACCGCTATCGCTATAATGATGGCAGACCGAATTATCAACTCTGCCGGATAAGATATTATAGAGTTAATTTATAAAAAGTGTCTTGGAATTGTTTTTTATTGACAGTTTCAAGGCTCTTTTTTGATGATATAATTTTTTTGTCGGAAATTTTCCGAATATTTTCGACAAATTAAATTTGTTGTGCACTTGAGTTTGTGTTATAATTGCAAGGATTTTGCTTTTATATTTACTTGCTTAATTATAAAATGCGATAAAACATATTTAATTATTTTAAATATTTTTTCAAGGAGATGGTTTTTGTGAAAATACTGAAACGTATCGGTGCATCTGTACTTGCGATAGTTATGGTACTTTCTACGATGAGTATAAATGTTTTCGCCGAGACTTATACGGAGACAGAACCGTATTTATATTTGTACGGCGATACTCCGATTGCAGAGTTCCAGGGTAAGGCTTCATGGTATTGGTCACCTCACAGAGGTATGAAGACTTATGCGGACGGCACTACGAGCCGTACAGACGTTCCTATGATGTTCCCTCTTCTCAACATGAGTACGATGGAAACGATAAAGACATACTGCATTGACTCCGGTGTTTCCGTTGCCGACATTGCAGAGTACAGACGTCTTAATCTTGAGGACAGTACGTACTTCTCAGCAGAAGATGCAGCTAAGCTTCGTGCTATCTTTTTGAACGGTTTCACCGATGCTTCACAGACAGCAGACATTCAGGCTGCGGCAAATACATGGC
>JAFTXP010000003.1 GCA_017461545.1 Clostridia bacterium
GGTGAGGAAAACAGCCAAAATTCTTTCGAATTTTTAATGTTTTTCCCGCAGCCCACTCACGCGTTATTGCGAGAAGAAAGGTGAGAAAAACAGCCAAAATTCTTTCGAATTTTTAATGTTTTTCCCGCAGCCCACTCACGCGTTATTGCGAAAAGAGAGGTGAGGAAAACAGCCAAAATTCTTTCGAATTTTTAATGTTTTTCCCGCAGCCCCACTCACGCGTTATTGCGAGAAGAAAGGTGAGGAAAACAGCCAAAATTCTTTCGAATTTTTAATGTTTTTCCCGCAGCCCGCTCACGCGTTATTGCGAGAAGAAAGGTGAGGAAAACAGCCAAAATTCTGTCGAATTTTTAATGTTTTTCCGCAGCCCGCTCACGCGTTATTGCGAGAAGAGAGGTGAGAAAAACAGCCCGCTCTTGACGGAAAAGTTTTTGACAGCTGGAATAGTTATGAAATTTCCTGTCAATAATTACGTTGCGCAAAACATTCCGGAATGTCCTTGCATAATACATAACGAATGCAGAGGGACATAAAATGAGAAATAACAGAATTAAAGCCGGCATAAAAATTGCCGTAGTATCTTTATTAATATGCCTGACAGTTTTGACAACTGCGGGCGCAGTATACTCAGAAAATGTATTTAACAGTATATCTGAAAATGTAGTGAGACTTCACGTGATTGCAAACAGCGACAGCAAAGAGGATCAAACGCTGAAATTAAAAGTGAGAGATGCAATTGTGGAGTATACAAGGACTTCGATAGATTGTTACAGTTCTTCATGTGAAGTATTGAAGGCTCTTTCAGAGAATTGCCAAGAAATAAAAGCTGTTGCGGAAAAATGTCTGAGAGACGAGGGGAGTTCATACAGTGCGAACGTATATGTAGGAGAATATGATTTTCCATCGAAAAATTACGGTAATTATTGTTTTCCGGCAGGTAAATATCAAGCTCTTAGGGTGGTAATAGGTGAAGGAGACGGTAAAAATTGGTGGTGCGTACTTTTTCCGCCGTTGTGTTATATAAGTGAAAATGCAGTAAGCGTAAGCAGTGATGCGGAAGAATCACTAAGGAAGAATCTGTCTGAGGAAGCTTTTTCGACTATTGACGGTGAAAAGGACGATACAAGACCGTCGGTTGACAATGTAGGAGATTCATCAGGCATAGATGGGGATGTGCAGGTGACGTATAAGTTTAAAATAGTTGATTTGTTCCAAAACATAATATCGTTTTTTAAAGATTGATTTGTTCAAAAAATGTTAAAAATGTAAAATACTAAAAACTTTGACATATTAAATAAGTACGGATAAAATAGGGTATACAGATTTTTGCAGAGAGGGCATTATGCTTAGATTTATTTACGTAATAATAGTATGTACAGGCTTAATAATATATTATGTTCCCAAAATGATAATATGGTCAAAACACCCAGAGAAGCATACCGAAGAGGAAAGATATGGTGTTACACAAAAGATGGTAAACCATATACGCAAACGCGCCAGAATAGAGACTAAAGTCTTCGGAACCGAAAAGCTTCCTCGCCAAGGTGGATATATAATATATTCGAATCATCAGGGAAAGTATGACGCGCTTGGCATAATGTATGCTCATGAGCAGCCCTGTACTGTTCTTATGAACGAAAAACGCTCCAAGATGCCTATTGCAAATCAATTTATTGATTTTATCGGGGCAAAACGGCTTGATCCGGTAGATTTGAGAAAACAGATAAAGGTTTTTAATGAAATAGGCGATGAGGTAAAAAACGGAAGAAGATACATTATTTTCCCGGAAGGGAAATATGATGATAACGGAAACAATCTTCAGGAGTTTTTCGGAGGATGTTTCAGGTGTTCCTTGCGTTCTGAAAGGCCTATTGTCCCCGTTATGTTGTTTGATTCATATAAACCTTTTTCGATAAATTCACTGAAAAAAGTTACAACGGAGGTTCACTTCCTCGATGCGATTCCTTTTGAGGATTATAAAGATATGCGTCCGGCAGACATATGTAATCTTGTGAAAAATAAAATACAGGATGCGATGGATGAAAGAAATGCTGTATAATTTCAGAAAGCAGACAGACTAAAGTTTATATATATATCAAGAAAGGAGCCGGAGAGAAAAATCTCTCCGGCTCCGTAAATTTTTACTGATATTATCTGTCCGTTTTGTTAAATTTTAATGCTGTTTTGCGGTTATTTTTTTAACAGATTTTGGTATGCCGTATCGACATATTCTCCCAAGAGTGTGCCGAGTTTTACAACACTTACGCAGTCATAGTGAGCAAGGTCGGGATTCTTTGCCGGCTCATTGCTGTATTCCAGTCCTTCGTCGATAACACTAAAATAATAATTAAGATCTGATGTTTCAGAGAATGCCTTTTTTGCATCGTTGACTTCTTTGTAGAATTTCCAATTCGGTGAATCTGAAATTCCGGCATCAATGAAAGGAATCATTCCGTTTGGTGCATATTCAGCAAAATCTGTTCGCATCCTTTCTGCAACATCGGAAAGATATTCTCCGTATTTTCCTGCAGCTACTTTATTCATTCCTTCGTTTTCTCCCTGAATCCAGCAGATTGATATGAGCTGAGGTGTATATCCTTCTGCTTTGAGAGAGTCGCAGCATATCTCCATCATATCTGTGAGCTTTTCGTAACAGTAATCACCGTTTTCCCATGAGTCTTTAATAGAGATACCGCCTTTTGCAACTTTAACTATATAGAATGTTTCATCAGGATATTTTTCGGAGAGATATTCTGCAATTCCTATTTCAGGACCGAACATAGATGTTGTCCAACTATTGGTTAAATCTGTAGGAACAAATACATCGTCTAAAGACTGTGCACCCTCGGCGGTAAAGTCTATATTTGTGCGGAATGTGCCTTCTTGTCCTTCTGCTCCGCCTGCTTCTGCGAAATAGGCTATTTTTACATTTTCAAAACCTTTTTTCATCTTATTGTAGCGTTCAGTATCATCAAGTTTTAGCCTTAGCGGAGTTTTGAGAGTTGCGCCTACTGCATTTGACTGACCGGCAAGAATAATTATTTTGGCAGGTTTTTCAGGCTCGTTGTACAGTTTTTCTTCGCCTGTATGGTCAACGGTGGAAACCGGAGTATTAGTTGATTGCGTTTTATTATTTTCACAGCCGGAGAATGGTAATATAAGCAATGTAAATATCAATGAATATGATATAATTTTTGTGAATTTGTTTTTTAATAATTTAATCTTCAGCATAAAAAAACTCCCAATAAAGAAAAACTAATTACATGTCAATATTATAATATTAGATTGTAAAAAAGCAATGGTAAGAAGAAAGATTATTAAAATAATGTTTTCGGTTGACTATTTTTACCCGCATTATTATAATTAAATTGATTTATAATAAGTTGTTCGGATGCTTTTTGGAGGAGGCGCTTATAAATTGAAAGAAGGAAGTATTAACTTTTATTTTTTGCTCAATATATTGATAAAGAACATCATCTGGATTTTGTTGGCGGCTGTTTTAGGCGGCGGATTGATGTATGCATATTCGAGTCACACTGCTGTTACCACATATACGTCATCTCTGAAAATTCTTGTCCGAAATGTTTCTCTGAGAGATAAAGAGGAAAACCCTGCTGAACCGGAAGAAGACGATACTGCTTCGTACTATTCTGTTTACGGCCTTACAACTTCCGCAATTAATGCATCGAAAAGTCTTATAGAAACGTACACGGTTATTATAAGAACAGAAGATTCGTTAAGGATGTTTTTAGAGGATATAAAATCTAATAATGGATATGAATTATCCTATGTGCCTGTAGAAGACGATAAAGTGTTAAATGACGAAGACTGGTATATGAATATGGGTACTTGGGAGATCGGCAGCAGTCTTGACATGTATGCAGTCGGTGATACAGAAGTTTTGCAGATAGATGTTACAACATCAGATTATAGAAAAACAGAGGCAATATCTAAAGCGATAGACAATCAGATTCAAGAAGTTATTAATGAAAACTATGATATTGGATCTGTTCATGTTATAGAGTCACCTTCTACTCCGTACAGAGTCCCGCCGGCACATATCAGGAATGTAATTATCGGTGTCGCTGCCGGTTTTGCACTTGCAGCTATTGCTTTCTTTATTGCGGCATATGTTGATAATACAGTTAAATGCGAAGCAGATATTAAAGAATCCATGGGCGTTCTTCCGCTCGGAGAAATTCCTGATCTTGTCGAAGTTCAGAAGTTTTCTTACAAGTACAATAATTCCAAATATTCCAAGTATGGATATCGGTCGTACAAAAAAAAGGAGGAGTAAAAAATGGCAGGATTTCTATTTAAAAAAGAAAAACAGTTGCATGATATGCAGCTTATGAAGAAAAATCTTCTCACAGAAGAGACTCCTTCTCAGATTAATGAAGCATATAAGAATGTACGTACAAATCTCCAGTATGCGCTCCATCCGATCAACGGAAAAGTTATGCTTGTGTCGTCTGCACTTCCGGGAGAAGGTAAGAGTACGACATCGTCGAATCTCGCCGTTACATTTGCGCAGAACTCAAAGGTTCTTTTGATAGATGCCGATATGAGAAAGCCGGTTATGCACAAAATCTTCGGATTGGAAAATTCCCACGGGCTTTCATTATTTCTGGGCGGATTTGAGCCTCTTGCAAAGGCAATACACCGTGATGTAGTTCCCGGCCTTGATGTTATGACTGCCGGAACGATTCCTCCGAATCCTTCCGAGCTTTTAGGCAGTAAAAACATGACGGTGTTCTTAAATAAAGTTCAGGAACACTATGATTATATTATTATAGATACTCCGCCTATAAATGTTGTAACCGATGCTGTTGTTCTTTCCAAAAAAGTAAGCGGTGTCGTATTGGTTGCAAGACAGAACAGTACCACGATTAAGTTTTTGCGGCAGACCGTGGAAACTCTTAAGACAGTCAGAGTGCGTGTGTTGGGTGTTGTTCTCACCGGTGTTAAAGAGAAATATAAACCGTTCAGCCGTTATTCAGACGGATACGGATATTCATATTCCAGAAAGTCTTCATATAAATACTATGATTACTATACTGCCGGTTCACGTTCACACAGTTCAAGGAAGAAAAAAGCGGAAGAATCTTACGGTAATTCATCTTCAAATCATAAAAAAAGTCCTGCTGCGGATACAGAGAATGATCTAATTGACCTCGACGCTATTATAGGTGAAGAAAAGAAATGATACTGACAGCAGATTTTCATTCTCATATACTTCCGGGTATCGATGACGGGGCACAGACTGTTGATGAAAGTCTGAAGATGTTGGATATGATGGGACAGCCTTTTGAAGACGGTTCTCATTATGTTGTTGCTACACCTCATTTTAAATATCACAATGTTGATGATGATCTGATAAATCAGTATATTTCTGACCGGAATATATCTTTTGCAAAATTAAAAAGTGCAGATGCGAAAAAAAGCAAAAATATTATTTTAGGCAGTGAGGTAGCTTTAGGCAGAGCGTTGACTGAGTGTAACAATCTGGACAAACTCGTAATGGGTTCTTCCAACATAATTATGCTTGAAATGCCGTTTCAGCCGTACAAGCCTTGGATGTACGAAGTTGTGGAAAAGGTGAGATATACCTATAAACTTACACCCATGATTGCTCATTTTGAAAGATATGCTTCTTTGTATCGCCGTGAAGATTATGCTGAATTGTTCGAATTTCCTGATGCAATATTTCAGTTTAATGCCTCATCTCTTAAAGTGCGTAAACTCAGAAAACTGATAATTTCTGCTATCGAATCGGGGTTGCCGGTTGTAATGGGAAGTGATTGTCACGATACAAAGTCACGTATCCCCGACTATCATGACGGAATGCATATTCTTGATAAAAAACTTGACGAAGAGGCTTTTTATTATTTCCGGAATATGAGCGAAAATATAATAATGGAGATGAAATAACATGGGCTTTAAAGGAATAAAATTTGAAGAAAATTCTGTTTTTCTTGTTACAGGCGGAGCCGGCTTTATCGGTTCAAACCTATGTCAGACTATACTTGAACTCGGTTATAAGGTGAGGTGTCTTGACGACCTTTCTACAGGAAAACAATCGAATGTCGATCTTTTTATTGATAACCCGGATTACACTTTTATAAAAGGCGATATACGTGATTTTGACACTTGTATGAAAGCCTGTGACGGTGTAAATTATATTCTCCATCAGGCTGCATGGGGAAGTGTGCCGAGAAGTATCGAATATCCTTTGCTCTATGAGGAAATAAATATAAGAGGAACCCTCAATATGATGGAGGCGGCCCGCAGATGCGGAGTAAAACGCTTCGTTTATGCGTCGAGCTCTTCTGTGTACGGAGACCATCCTGTTTTACCTAAGACAGAAGGCCAGGAGGGAAAACGTCTTTCGCCCTATGCCGTAACGAAATATGTTGATGAAGAATACGGAAGTCTTTACACAAGACTTTACGGACTTGAAACAATCGGACTCCGATATTTCAATGTATTCGGCCGAAGACAGGATCCTGACGGAGCATATGCAGCTGTTATTCCGAAATTCATCAAACAGCTTATGCAGGGCCGGCAGCCGCAGATTAACGGCGACGGCCAGCAGTCAAGAGATTTTACATATATCATGAATGTAATGGAAGCAAATCTCAAAGCCTGCATCGCACCTTCCGAAGCCGCAGGCGAGGCATATAACATTGCTTACGGCGGAAGAGAATATCTGATTGATGTGTATAACGCTATATGCAAAGGACTGGGTGTAAACATAGAACCAAAATACGGTCCCGACAGAGCAGGCGACATCAAGCATTCAAATGCCGATATAAGCAAGGCTCGCAGACTTTTGGGATATGACCCCGATTATAACTTTGAAGACGGTATCAGACTTGCAATGGACTGGTACAAGGAGAATCTGTGACGAAATGAAAAATGATCCTTTGGTTTCTGTGATTATACCGGTATACAACACAGAAAAGTATGTCAAAGAAACGGTTTTTTCAGTCTTAAAACAGTCATATAAGCCGTTGGAGGTGTTTCTTATAGTGGACGCATCTCCCGACGGTTCTTTTAATGTTTGCCGTAATCTATCCGAAGAGTACGACAATATCTTTTTATATTCACACGAAAAAAACAGAGGACTTTCTGCTGCAAGAAATACAGGTCTTGAGCACGCAAACGGCAAGTTTGTGCTTTTCCTTGACTCAGATGACACTCTTCTTGAAAACGCAATTTCAGATATGGCAGAAATCATGGAGCGCAGCAATGCCGACGCTGTGTATCCGAAAAAATATGTGCGTATATATCAGAACGACAGTACACCTATCGTAAAATCATACTTTGATGACAGCCATTTCTCGGAAATACCGGTAAAATTTGCTGCAGATGTCATGATAGAAAAGTGTTGTTCGTGGGGTGCAACTGCGTTTTTATACCGCCGTGAAGCTTTGGAGAAGAATAATATTAAATTTACAGAGGGCATAACCGCCGAAGACATTGTTTTTAATCTGTCATTCCTTAAATGTGCCGAAAAAATCGCGTTTTATGACGGTGCCACAGAGTCTAAGCTTAAACGCAAAAACAGTATCACCGTAAGTTACAATCAGAATTTTACGGATAATATATTTTTTATTTATAACACTGCTGTTAAATTTTTAAAAGACACAGGTTACAGCGAAAAACAGATAAAGATCAAGAGCTCTTCGCTTCTGTGCAGAAGTATCACCGTTTATGCAGTGAATATAATGTCAGATATGAATCCTGCAAAAAGCTTTTACCAAAAAGCTGCGGAAGCAAAAAGGCTTTTTAAAGATAAAACCGTGAAAGAAGCATTTGCAGATAAACTCAGTATGCCGTATTTTGAGAAGAAAACACATAGGCTGTTTTTCAGAATAATGTACACTTTAATACGTCTTCATTTATACAATTCGGCGTGTTTTGTTGCGCGCTTTGCATCAAAAAGGAGGCGGCGATGAAAAAAATTAAGATATTGACCGTCTCCAATACTGCATGGTCAGATGATAACAGTTTCGGATTGACATACAATTCTCTGTTTGACGGCACGGAGGATTATTTTGAATTTGCAAACATATATTGCAATTACGGTGTGCCGAAAAACAACTGTGTAAAGAAATATTGCCAGATAACAGAAAAGACAATACTCAAAAATATAAAAAACAAAAACGAGAAGAAGTGTATTGTATTTGATGCTGAAAATGCGGAGCGTAAGGCTGTTGCTCTAAGCGGCGGAGAGATAAAAAAATACCGTAATTTAAAGAAAAAGCGTTTCCAGATATCCTTGTGGGCGCGCGACCTTATATGGAAAAAAGGTTTAAAAGACACTTCTGAAATAGTTGATTTCGTAAAAAATTTCTCTCCTGATATCATTTTCACCCCAATGTATTACATGTTTCATACCAATAAAATTTTGCAGACGGTAATAAACGCCGCCGGCGTGCCTGCTGTTGCGTATATTTCCGATGATATATACCGGATTAAAAAATTTTTATGTTCTCCCCTGTACGCAATTGACCGTTTATTGAAAAGAAAGACAATAAAAAAATCAATAGATCTGTGCGACATGCTCTATGTAGTCTGCGATGAGCAGAAGGTCGCTTACGAAAAAGAGTTCAATAAACCGTGTAAGATTTTGAGAAAACCTGCAGAAAAACTTTCTGAAATAGTTGAAACTATATCCGGCGGTTGTAAAAAATTGTTTGTTTATGCCGGAAATTTAGGCACAGGAAGATGGAAAACCGTTGCTGCGGCCGGTAAGGTAATTGCGGAAAACGGGGGAGTGCTGAGGGTTTTTTCTGCGACTCCCGTTGCCGGAAAGGTCGTAAAACTGTTTAAAAAGAAAGGTGTAGATTATAGAGGCTATGTATCTGCCGAAAAAGCAGACGAAGAATGTCGGAACTCGGATGTCCTTGTATATGCGGAGGATTTTGGGTCAAAAGCAGTGGCTTTGACACATTTTTCGGTAAGCACCAAGTTTTCGTCTTATCTTAAGAGCGGCAAAACAATTTTAGCCGCAGGTCCCGGGGAGATTTCGGCAATCGCATATCTCAGGCGTGAAAAGGCGGCAATTGTCGCCGGCAGTCCGGAAGATTTTGACAAAGCCGTTAAAGAATGTATGAAGAACGACAATCGGTATGTTCAAAATGCTTTAATGTGCGCAAAACGTGATTTTGACAAAGATAAAATTCAAAAGATGTTAAAAGCTGATATTGTGAAGCTTGCGGCAAGAGAGGTGACTGCCTATGAAGATATTACAGATTAATGCTACATACGGTATCGGAAGTACCGGATTCTATACAAAAGTATTGCATGAGAAACTTAAAGAACGCGGGCATGAGAGTTATGTTGTAACAGCGGCGGCGGACAGCTCGGCAGAGAAAGACAGTGACATTTTTGTTGCAGGCGGGAAATTTTCAAGAAAAATAAATGCATTGCGTGCCCGGCTTACGGGCAATCAGAACAGCGTTGCCGACGGAGTTACGAAAAAAATAATTGAATTTATAGATGCTAAAGCGCCGGATGTAATTCAGCTCGGAAATATTCATGCAAACTTCGTAAACTTCAAAAAGCTTCTGAAATATATTTCGAAAAAAAATATTGCGCTTATTGTCGTGCTGCATGACTGTTGGTTTTTTACGGGGAAATGCACGAACTATGTCGATGCAGGCTGCCTGAAATGGCAAAAAAAATGCGGAGACTGTCCCAAGATTAAAGACGACATTCCGTCATGGTTATACGATAAAACCGAGGCAATGCTTGAGGAAAAGAAAGCATTGTTTGCCGGGATAAAAAAACTGACCGTTGTAGGCGTTTCCGAAAAGATTACCGAAGATGCAAAAAAATCGTATGTTTTCAGTGGCAGAAATTGCATATGTATTCCGAATGCAGTTGATGATACAATATTTTTCCCGGGAAATGAAAAAAGTCCGGAGGATGATTCATCCTCTACACGTACGATTGTGGGGGCGGCAGCCAAATGGAGCATGTACAAGGGAATAGATGATTTTATAAAACTCGGGGAACTCTGCGGCAGTTCATTCGGTGACTCGGTACAAATTAAGCTTGCAGGAGGCTTTGAGCATTTGGGAGAAGATGTGAAGGAAAGACTCAAAAAGTCAAATGTACAGATGCTTGGTTGTATAACTCCGGAGGAGTTGGCTACTTTATATAGAGGGTCGGATGTATTTGTCTCGATGTCAAAGGGAGAAAGTTTCGGGTGCAGTATTTCCGAGGCAATAATGTGCGGTTTGCCGGTTGTATCATATTCGGGGTATGCAGAAGGGGAGATTTTGAGAAAAAACAGCAATTGTTATGTTGTTGATAATCAAAAAAGTGTTGAGAAAATTTTCAGATATATCACCCGAATTTTGAATTCCGATAAGGGGAAAAAGACAAAATCAGGTATATCGGATGATTACAGACCTCTAGATATTGGGGAGTATGTTGAAAAATTTTTAACGATATACGAAGAGTTTTGATGAAAATTCTGTAATTTTATAGTGATGTGATAATTTGTTCATTTTCATAACCAAAAACATGAATTTTTATTTTATAATAAAGAAAAGTTATTGTATGGATATATATAGAATATTGGAAAGGTGTTCCGTGTAAATGTAGTCTGAGAAAGATTTCATTTATTCGGCTATTTGTTATCTTAATTATTTTTGAGGTGAACGATATGAAATCATATGAATTGCCGGACGACTTTATGGTAGATAATAAAAATCTCTGCGGATACAGAGTCAGGATGATCCGTGAGCAGACACGCAAGGCAAACGGCCGTAAAATGACACAGACAGAGCTTGCCGCAAGACTTCAGTGTCTTGGGGTGGAGTGTGACAGACTTGCTATTTGCCGTATTGAAACAGGACTCAGAGCGGTAACCGACTATGAGCTTGTTGCGCTGTCAGAGGCATTGGGTGTATCCGTATGCTGGTTGCTGTTCGGAAAGAAAGAATCAGATGTTTTTAACAATTGATTATGGTCAAATTTATATAATTTGAAGGGTTTGTGTGATTAGAATGTATAAAGGCATAAAAAGATTCCTTGATATATTTGTATCAATATTGGGTATTCTTATCCTTTGGCCTGTTATGCTCATCGTTGCGATTGCAATATTGATAGAATCGGGAGATGAAGTAATTTTTAAACAGGAGAGAATCGGAAAAAACGGAAAGGTATTTAAATTGTACAAGTTCCGTTCAATGATAAAGAATGCCGAGCATACCGGTACCGGTGTGTATTCATACAAGGGTGATGCCCGAGTAACAAAGGTCGGTAAGTTTATCCGAAAAACGAGCTTGGATGAGCTTCCACAGTTTGTAAATGTTTTAAGAGGAGATATGAGCTTGATTGGTCCTCGCCCGGTTCTTACATATCATCCTATGACTTATGATAAATACACGCAGGAACAGTTAAAACGTTTCAGTGTCAGACCGGGAATTACCGGCTGGGCTCAGGTTAACGGTCGAAAAACGACACTTTGGCCTGATCGTATACGGTATGATGTTGAGTATGTGGAAAATTTATCTTTTGCATTTGATATGAAAGTGTTTTTTAAGACCATAACGACGGTGTTCGGTTCAGCCGACAATGAGAATACGCAGAAAACTGCTGCGTTTGAGGTTGAGGAAACAAGCACGGATGCAGGTGTGGGAAACTGATTGTGTTTTTTAGTTTTTGATTATTTGAAAGAGTGTTGCGCATGGCATTTTTAAAATTAATGTACATAACAAATAGGCCTGATATTGCATCTCTTGCTGATGAGTGCGGAGTGGATAGGATTTTCATTGACCTTGAAATAGTCGGAAAAGAAGAACGTCAGGCGGATATGAATACGGTTATATCGAGACATACAGTAGAAGATATAACCAAGGTTAAGGCTGTGCTGAAAAATGCAGAGCTGTTGTGCCGAGTTAATCCTATTTATGCAGCGTCCGAGGGAGAAATAAACGAGTGTATAAGACGAGGAGCGGATATTTTAATGCTTCCGTACTTTAAATCCGGTGATGAGGTTCGTAAATTTATAAATATTGTCAACCGACGGGTAAAGACATGTCTTTTGGTAGAGACTGTCGAGGCGGTCGAACATCTTGATGATATATTGAATATTCCCGGGATAGATATGATACATATAGGTCTTAATGATTTACATTTGTCGTATAAGCTTAACTTTATGTTTGAGCTTCTGTCAAACGGAACGGTAGAAGAAATCGGAAGAAAAATACGTGCAAAGGGTATACCGTACGGATTCGGCGGCATTGCGAGAATAGGAAAAGGAATGCTCCCTGCTGAACACGTTATTGCTGAGCACTACCGACTGGGTTCTGAAATGGCAATTTTATCAAGGAGTTTTTGTAATGCAGCGAACTGCGCAAATATAGATGAAATCCGTGATATTTTCCGGGACGGACTCAAAGAAATTTATGCGTACGAAGACGCTCTGGAAAAGGAGACAGACAAGTTTTTTGAGGAAAACCGTAAAACTACAGTAAAAGAAATTGCGCGTATAGTTGAACAGATAAAGTCAGAACAGTAGAAGAAGGTGGTATTATGAAAAAATTCTTGTTGATATCACCTAAGAATAGAAGTGTATATAACTTTCGCGGTGATTTGATAAAAGCAATACAGTCAAAGGGTTATGAGGTTGTCGTGACCGGTCCTGACAGAGAAAATATTGACAGAGTAGAAGCTCTCGGCGTCAGATTTGTCGAGGTTCCGCTTAAGAAAAACAGTGTCAATGTTTTTTCGGACCTAAAATACCTTAACAGCCTGCGAAAGGTAATAAAAAAAGAAAAGCCCGATGTAACTCTCGGATACACAATAAAACCGTCCATTTACGGCGCAATGGCAGCAAAATTGTGCAAAGTAAAGAATATAAATTCGATGATTACGGGCGGCGGATATGTTTTTGCTTCAAAAACATTAAAAGCACGGATAATAAGAATGTTTGCTTTTACCTTATATAAGATAGGATTAGGGTGTTGCAACAATGTTATTTTCCAGAATCCGGATGACAGAAACGATTTTATTTCCAATAAGCTTGTAAAAGAAAATAAATGCCACTGTGTTTACGGTTCGGGTGTAAACATGGAGAAATACAAGATTATGCCTTTCCCCGAGAAAACAACGTTTTTTATGCTCAGCCGCGTCATGTACAGCAAAGGTGTGAGAGAATACCTTGCGGCGGCGGAAAAAGTTAAAAAGTTACATCCGGAAGCGAGATTTATGTTGCTCGGCGCGATCGAAAACATACAGGACTCTCTCTCAAGAGAAGAAGTAATGCGATATGTCGATGACGGCATTATTGATTATTACGGAGAAACCACGGACGTGACGCCGTATTTTGCGCAGTGCAGCGTATATTGTTTGCCCTCGTACAGAGAAGGTACTCCAAGGACCGTTCTGGAGGCGATGTCAATGGGTCGTCCTATTCTGACAACAGATGCTCCCGGTTGCAGACAGACTGTAATTGAAGGGGAGAACGGCTTATTGGTGCCGGTCAAAGACCCCGATGCCTTAGCCGAAAAGATGATTTGGTATATCGAAAATTCCGACAAAATTCCTGAGATGGGACAAAAATCTTACAAATTGTGCGAAGAACGTTTTGACGTTAAGAAGGTTAATGCAGAAATGCTTTTACTTATGAATATTTAAGCGTTATAATATAAAAGTATTGATAATAAAACAGTAGGTGGTATGTATGAATCTTTACGAAAAACTTTTAGCGAAAGAAGAAAAACTTTCTTTGGTAGGTCTCGGTTATGTAGGTATGCCTATTGCCGTTGCGTTTTCAAAAAGCGTTGATGTTATAGGCTTCGATCTGAACAGCAAAAAAATCGAGCTTTACAAACAGGGCAAAGATCCGACGAAAGAAGTCGGAGACGAAGCCATCGCAGAGTGCAGTGTTGATTTTACAAGCGATGAGACAAGACTTCGCGAAGCTAAATTCCACATTGTTGCGGTTCCTACTCCTGTTGATGAGAACAATATTCCTGACTTGTCTCCCGTAGAAGGTGCGAGTACAATTCTCGGAAGAAATCTCACAAAAGGTTCTATTGTCGTATACGAATCGACCGTATATCCGGGTGTTACCGAGGATATATGCGTACCGATACTTGAGAAAGAGTCCGGGCTAAAGTGCGGCGTCGATTTTAAGATTGGCTATTCACCTGAAAGAATAAATCCCGGCGATAAAAATCACCGCCTCGAAAATATAGTAAAAATTGTATCCGGTATGGATGAAGAGACTTTGGATATTGTTGCTGATGTTTACCGCATAGTTGTACAGGCAGGTGTTCACAAGGCCGAAAGCATAAAGGTTGCAGAAGCTGCCAAGGTTATAGAAAACAGCCAGAGAGATATAAATATCGCATTTATGAACGAACTTTCCATAATCTTTAACAGAATGGGAATAGATACACGTTCTGTATTAAAGGCTGCAGGTACAAAATGGAATTTTCTCCCGTTCTCTCCCGGTCTTGTGGGCGGACATTGTATAGGTGTTGATCCTTATTATCTTACATTTAAGGCCGAACAGCTCGGCTATCACTCAAGAATTATTCTTGCCGGCAGAAAGATAAACGACTCTATGGGCAAGTATGTTGCGGAAAATCTTGTTAAGAACCTTATCAAGGCAGATATTCCCGTAAAGAATGCAAAAGTTGCCATCTTAGGATTTGCTTTCAAAGAAAACTGCCCTGACACAAGAAACACAAAGGTTATTGATATCGTAAAAGAACTGGGCGAATATAATATCACGCCTGTTATCGCAGATCCTGTTGCTTCCGTAGATGAGGCAAAACATGAGTACGGAATCGATTTTCTTGACATTAATGATGTTAAAGATGTTGACGCAATTATTTTTGCTGTTGCACATGAAGAGTTTATGAATATGGATATGGCTTATATAGACAAGTTCTTTAAGGCCGCAGAAAATGACAGAAAAGTTATCATAGATGTAAAAGGTGTTCTTGACCGCAAAGATTACGAAAACGCAGGCTATATTTACTGGTGTCTGTAATTTATATTGATTCTTACGATACTGTTGCGTCTTTTTCTAAAAAATAAAGGCGCATCAGTATTTTGCATTTTATAACGCTGTTTATAAGCAGTATTTGAATAAATTTCGAAAGGAGGATTTTGTAATGCACATTCCGGCATCTATTATTGAATTGCTGTGTATTGTAGGTATTGTCACATTATTGGGCTTTATATATAACAACATTCTCCGTTCGTACGAACCTATTCTTATGTCAGAAGGACATCAGTCCCTGAAGCGGAAAGTATCTATTCAGCTTGATGTAATCATATGGATTATTACGATTATATTATCTTTATATTGCGGACTTCGCACAACCTTTAATGATACGTCCACATATATGAAAAATTTTGCCGAATTAAATACAAGCTTTAGCAGTGTCAATACTGATATATCGGAAAATCCGGGATTTCAGATTCTCCAGATTTTTATTAAGCGATATATATCGGATAATCCTCAATGGCTTATCCTGATATGTGCCACTATCACAATTTATTTAAACATACAGTTCATAAAAGAATATTCCATTCATGTCGGCGCATCTGTTTTTTTATATATGACATCGTGCGTATATATGTTTGCTTTTGCTGCTATAAAGCAGTCATTGGCAACCGCGCTTATGATGATTGCCTTTACATTTGCGGTGGAGAAAAAGTGGGTCAGATTTTTTATGATACTTGCAATCGCTATGTCTATACATGCATTTGCGTTTGTCTTTGTCGTGACGCCGCTGTTTGTAAAAAGCGCGTGGGGTAAATGGTCGTATGCGGTGCTTTTCGGCTCGCTGGGAGTCGGTGTGCTATTCAACAGCTTTATAGGAGTTTTCCTTTCTATTCTCGGTTCTATTGACGATTATTATACTGCCGATGTATTGTCAGGAAACGGTGTGAGCTTGTTCCGTGTAATGGTTTTCTTTGTTCCGGTTGGTCTTTCATGGCTATGCAGAAGTTATATAAAAAAACAGAATGACAGGATGCTGAATCTTTGCTGTAATTTTTCTTTGATAGGATTCGCGTTTATGTTTATTGCCATGTTCGGAAATCCTGTATTGTTCGGAAGAATGGGCAACTATTTTCTGCCGTTCTCTTTGGTAACGGTGTGTTACATGGTCTTCAGATGTTCAAAAAAACAAAACAGACTTATTATGATAATAATAATGGGTATGGGATATCTGGTATATTTCTATGTGTATTTTAAAATCTATATAGATGCGGGCTGGAATGACTTCTTTGCGCATGCTGAGTTTATGTCACTTTTTAAATAGATAAATTGGGAGCGGTTTTATGAGACGTGTATTACACATTGTAGGAAATATGAATATGGGCGGCACCGAGACATATCTAATGAACATTTACAGAAATGTTGACCGCGAAAAGCTTCAGTTTGATTTTGTCACCTACGGTAGAATAGGCGAAAAAGACTACTATGAGGATGAAATTATTTCGCTGGGAGGTAAGGTATATAAGCTGCCTTCAGTCGGCGCGATGGGTTTTGGCGGATTAATAAAAGAGCTCCGTAAGTTATTAAAAGAAACCCACTATGATGCCGTACATGCACATACAATGTATAACAGCGGATTTGCAATGATTGCAGCAAAAAAAGAAAAAGTGCCGATCAGAGTTGTACATTCGCATACTACAAAAAAAGATACGTCAAAATCGATAAAAAACAAACTGTACAACGGCGTGATGCGTTCAATTATAAACCGGAATACAACTATGTGCTGCGCTTGCAGTAAAGCGGCGGCAGAGGTTATGTTTACGCAGAAATCAATTGCAAGAAAATATAAGTTTATGGGAAATGCCGTTGACTTTTCCAAATACTACAGTACAACGGAACAGACAGACGCTGTTCGAAGTGAGCTCGGAATACCGGATGACGCAAAGGTTTTAGGGCATGTCGGACGTTTCGGCAAATCCAAAAACCATGCATTTGCTGTAGATGTTTTTAAAGCGTACACAGAAAAATATGATAAAGATGCATATATGATTTTTGTCGGCGGCGGAGATCAAAAGGTGAGAACTGCAACTGAAGAAAAGGTAAAAACTCTCGGCTTGTCTGATAAAGTGATATTTACGGGGGTCAGAGGAGATGTTCCTGCGGTAATGGGCGCTATGGACATATTTGTTTTCCCTTCTATATATGAAGGCTTGGGAATAGTCCTTTTGGAGGCGCAGGCGGCAGGTCTGAACTGTGTTGTATCGGAAAATATCCAGCCTGAAGCTGACCTCGGAATAGGCATGTTGCACTGGGTAAATTTGTCCGAGGGAGCAGAGGCGTGGGCTGATGAAATTCACCGGAATATCGGAACAAAAATCACCGATAAAGATTATGTAAAAGAAAGCATAGAAAAAAGTTCATTCAGACTTGATAAAGTGGTAAATGATTTTTACTGTATATATGATGTGAAATAATATTGTTATAAAAAATTAAAAACGAGGGAGGTGTATTTGTGAAAAAGATACTGTTTGTTATGAGCGGTATGAATATAGGAGGCGCCGAGAGAGCCTTATTGGGATTATTGAGTGCCATTGACTACACCAAATACACGGTTGACCTTTTTTTGCTGCGTCATTCCGGAGAACTTATGACGCATATAGATAAAAGAGTTAATTTGTTACCGCCGGATAAAAACTATAATATTTTTGCACGTCCGCTCGGTGCTATTATCAAGGCAGGACGTTTTAATGCAGCTTTCGGACGTATTCGCGCAAAGATTTCGGCAAAAAAATATAACCGCAGCCACGGTTATTCTAAAACTAGCGGTGTTGAGCTCGAATACAGCCATAAGTATACCGTAAAAAATTTGCCTGAGATTAATCCTCAGGTTGAGTACGATTTGGCGGTAAGTTTTATAACACCACATTATATTGTTGCTCAAAAAGTAAGGGCTAAGGTAAAAATTGCGTGGATTCATACTGATTATTCCAAGATGAATATTGATGAGGTTTCTGAACTTGCCATGTGGGACGCATATGACCGTATAATATCAATTTCAGACAGCGTGACGGAAGGTTTTTTGAAAAAGTTCCCTGAATTGGAAAGAAAAATCACAGTAATAGAACATATAATTCCGAAAGATTTTATATGTTCTCAGACTGAGTCTGTTGAAATGTATATAGCAGAGGAAGAAATGCCAGAAGAGAAAGGTGTAATAAGGCTGCTTTCAATAGGCAGATTCTGTTATGCGAAGAATTTTGATAATGTTCCCGAGATATGTAAACTTGTGAGGGACATGGGTGTGAACGTAAAATGGTATCTGATAGGATTCGGCCCTGACGAAGCTTTTATAAAAGAGAAAATAGAAGAATTCGGTATGCAGGATTATGTGATTGTTCTGGGAAAAA
Organism: Clostridia bacterium; assembly: GCA_017461545.1. Lineage (GTDB taxonomy): Bacteria > Bacillota > Clostridia > UBA1212 > UBA1212 > SIG423. Next base: position 18,391 of record JAFTXP010000003.1, read on the forward strand.
AGGCAAATCCGTACCCGTACCTTTCAAAGTGCGACTTTTATGTTCAGCCGTCGAGATTTGAGGGTAAGGCGGTTACCGTGTGCGAGTCGCTTGTACTTAAAAAACAGACTGTTTTGGCAGACTATATGACTGCAGAAAGCCAGATAAAAAACGGTATTGACGGAGTTATTTTGTCTCAGGACACAGCGGAATTTGCCAAAGGTCTTGTTGATTTTATAAAGAACAGTGAATTACAGGCATCCATTTCAGCGGAAATGTCTAAAAACGATTATACAGGCAGCCATGAAGTTGAAAAGCTTTATAAGTTGATGGGAGAATGAGCTAAATGGTCAGGTACAGCATTATAATGCCGGTATACAACAAAGAAGATTTTATCGAAAAAACTGTCCGTTCGGTTATGGCGCAGAACACCGCAGAATGGGAAATAATAGCGGTTGACGATGAATCGACCGACGAAAGTCTTGAAATATTGCGCCGCCTGGAGGCTGAAGATTCTCGGATAAAAGTATTCACAATCGAGAACAAAGGCGTATCAAATGCCAGAAATTTTGCACTTTCGAAGGCTTGCGGCGAGTATGTGATGTTCCTTGATGCGGACGATACCATGAAGGCCGGCCTTTTAGAAGAATTTGACCGCATATTGTCAGAGCAGGATGTCGATATAATATTTACACCGTTTGATTATATAAACGAAAAAGATGAGTTGTTTGCATCGTGTGAGTCGGGTTTTGCGGAGGGTGTCTGCGATATTGAAAAATTTTTCAGTACATTGCCCGATAAGCAGGCCGAAAACGGATTCTTCGGATTTGTTACAAATAAGCTTGTTAAAATAAGCATTATTGCTGAAAACGGTATTGAGTTTGACACAAATATAAAGCTTGCAGAGGATCTGGACTTTTTCCTTCGTGTATACGACAAGGCTGAAAAATTTTATTTTTCCGACAAAAAGTCATTTAATTATCTTCAGTATTCACAGAGCAGTTCAAATACGATGACGGTTGATTATTATTCCCAGATAATCATACAGCTGAGACTGAAAAAACTTTTACAAAACAAAGGTTTGAACCTTAAAAAAGGCGGCATAACCGACAGACAGATAACAAAATATATTTGCTGCTACATAATCGAGCAGCTTCCGGGCAGTATGAAGGCGTTTTGTGATAAGCAAAAGATTTTATACAAGAATGCAGATGCCATGAAGTCGATTACTTTAAACGGCTTTCCGGTGTTCAAAAAGCTGATGCTTTTGCTTGCCAAAGGAAAAATGAGCAGACTGCAGTATTTCGTGCTTAACGCAAAAAGAAAGTTGAGGGGCGGAAGATGAATGATAAACCTTTGATAAGCATTGTGATGCCTGTGTATAAGGTTGAAAAGTATATTAGAAAAAGCTTGGATTGTGTTGTAAACCAAACTTACACTAATCTTGAAATTATACTTGTGGATGACGGTTCTCCGGATAATTGTCCTAAAATATGTGATGAGTATGCTGCAAAGGATTCACGTATTAAAGTTATACATAAGGAAAACGGCGGAATAGGCAGTGCGAGAAATGCAGGTCTAAAGAATTCGACGGGAGATTATATTATAATTTTTGACCCTGACGATTATGTTACTTCGGATATCTGTGAAAAAGCGATAGATGCGGCTGTTAGGCATGATGCGGATATTGTAGTTTTTAATTATAAAAAAATCGATGCAGACGGTAATTTTATAAAAAAAATAAATCGCAAAAATCCAATAAAGCTTCCGGGCGAGGAGACCGAGTTGACGAGCGGCAAGCTGTTTGACATGATTGTATCTGTTGACAGCGAAATCGGAGGTTTTACGTGGAATAAGCTGATAAAGCGTGAGAAAATAAAAGATATGCGGTATATTGAGGAGCGTATAGCATCTGAGGATCTTCTTTTTATGCAGAGAGTTCCGGAAAGACTTGAAAATATTATATATATTCCGGATGAGTTGTATTTTTATATTATGCATCCAAGCAGTGCATCTAATGCGGCATCTGATACTGATATTACCGAAATTTATATAAGAGACGAGATAATGGTAACTGCAAAGAAATATTTCCCGGAGCATATAGATATGTGCCTTTTTTCTATGGCAGAAATCAGTTTTCAAGTTATCAAAAGAGTTAAAAATCACCGTGATGCGGTAAAAAAATGTAGTAAGATAATGCGAAAATACATGGGCGATATTGTGAAATGTAAAAGAATTTCTGCAAAGCAAAGATTTTTCTATGTGCTTTGTTCGATATGTCCGAGAGTTTATTTGACTTTGCGAAAATAACAGGAGGTCTTTTAGTTGGTAGCTTTGATTGTAAGCACACCGTATCAGTTGATAAATTATTTGAATCTAATAAAAAGTCAGGGTAGGGAATGTGTTATTTTTGTAAGATTGGTTGGGAAAAACTCAAAAATACTTGCCAAGGATTTTAATTTGGCAGGATTGAAAGAGGACTTTATAAAGGATGTTTATCTTTTCGATACTACAGCTTTTAAATCTCCCGGTTTTATCAAAAAACTTTTCTACAAAATAAAATATGGAGATAAAAGTGTCATAAAGTTTTATGTTCCGGATATGAATTTGAAATACAAATTTGACGAAGTTTTTATGCCTAAATTTGAAACATACTTTAATATTTTTTCCTCGCTTTATACGGATGACGTAAAGTTTTCTTTTGTCGAAGATGGTATCGGTGATTATCTATATGATGATTTTTTGGACGAAGGTGTCAAATGCCCCGGATATATCAAACCGATTGTATCAAAGATTGATTCAAGGTATCTTGTGGTGTGGGAGCTTTTTAAGAAGAAAACACAGGTGCCGATAAAAAAACTACCGCTTTTGAAGTTGGATTCGATGCCTAAAACTTTACTTGATTGTTTTCCGTGCAGAGAAGATAAATCGCGTTTTAATCGGTTTGTGTATTTTGCGCAGATGTTTGACGCACTACCTATTCAAACGGAATGTCCGAGGATAGAGAAAGAAATTTACGATACCATAAGAGATGTTTTATCTGAAGATGAGATAACAGTTAAGTTGCATCCGCGTTCCGAGGTAAATATGTATGGTGATGGTGCTATAATAACAAATACTCCATGGGAGCTTACTGCTGTCATTGATGAGAATATTGAAAACAGAGTACTGATATCAATGTGTTCGGGTTCGGTTTTTTATTCAAAGCTTTTATGCGACAAAGAACCGTATGTAATCTGCGTGATGAAATTGTACTTGCCGTATGTATATACAGATTCCGAAAAAGATACAGCTGAAAAAGAACGCACGATGGATTTTATTTACGGAGTAAAAAACACTTACAAAAATAAAGAAAAATTTATGATACCGGAGACTGTTGAGGAACTCCGGGAGATGCTGGAAAGTATTAAGCAAGGAAAGGTGTAATTATGAAAGACAAGAAAGTTGTTGCAATAATTCCCGCACGTAGCGGTTCGAAATCCGTAAAAGACAAAAATATAAGAGTTATGAACGGCAAACCGATGATAGCATATTCTATCGAACAGGCACTTGCGTCGAAACACATTGACCGCGTTATTGTAAGTACCGATAGCGAGGAATATAAGAAGCTTGCCGAAGAGTACGGTGCAGAAGTCCCTTTTTTGAGACCTGCAGAGATTTCGGGAGATTTTTCTCTTGATATTGACGTTTTCAAACATGCTCTCAGCTGGCTTAATGAGAATGAAAATTATGTGCCGGATATATTTGTACATTTGAGACCGACTCATCCGATAAGAGAAGTAAAAGATATTGACACAATGATTGAATTGCTGATCAATGACAGCGAGGCAGATGCGGTCAGAAGTTTGTCTCCTGCGGCACAGACTCCGTATAAGATGTGGCTTGTCGATGAAAACAGCACTCTTTCACCTGTTGCCACCTGCGACGTAAAAGAAGCGTACAATGCTCCGCGGCAGATACTTCCGAAGGCATATATGCAGAACGCCTGTATTGATGTTATAAGAAGCAGTACAATCGGAGAGAAGTCCTCGATGACAGGTGATAAAATACTAGGTTATCCAATGGATTATGACTTTGATATTGACACTGAAGCAGACTTTTTGAGAGCCGAGCAGCATATTTTTCTCAAATCATGCATGGATTCAGATAAGAAATTGACAATCGTGTGTGACATTGACGGAGTTATCGCGGGAAAGACTGCGGAAAATAATTATGCAAAAGCCTTCCCAATTAAGCACAATATTGATATAATTAATAAAATGTATGACAAAGGACATAAGATAGTTTTACACACTGCCAGAGGATATGTTACGGGTATTGACTGGTCTGAGGTTACAAAACAGCAGATGGCTGACTGGGGGCTTAAGTACCACGAGCTCAGATTTGGAAAACCGAATGCGGACATTTACATCGACGACAGATTTTATGATATTTCGGCATTGGAAACATTGTGATAATGCCAAGTGTTTGACAGAATAAGCAAAGGAGAAAAATTATGAACGAGAGATTTAAGGATTTAATTATCTTTGAGATGGCCAACAATCATCAGGGCGATGTTTCGCACGGCCTTAAGATAATAGAGAAGTTAGGTTCCGCTGTACATAAGTACGGTATAAATGCTGCGGTTAAGTTCCAATACAGAGATCTTGACACAATGATTCATCCTGATTTCATCGGAAGACCCGACGTGAAACACATACCGAGATTCTTGTCCACAAGACTTTCGGCAGATGAGTTTTTTACAATGGTACAGGCCGTAAAAAACGCCGGTATGCAGACTATGTGTACTCCCTTTGACGAGGTGTCTGTTGACCTTTGCATGGATCACGGAATCGATATCATAAAAATTGCAAGCTGCAGTGCGCTTGACTGGCCGCTTCTGGAGAAGATTGCGGAGACAAAGAAACCTGTCATAGTTTCCACAGGCGGAAAAACATTCTCCGATATCGATAAAATTTACAGTTTCTTTACTCACAGAAATACCGATTTTGCTATGCTTCACTGTGTGGGTATGTACCCGGTTAAAGATGAGGATGTGCAACTTGACTGTATGGACCGTATGAAAAACCGCTATCCGGATATTGCTATCGGTTATTCGGGACACGAGAATCCGAAAGACTTCAGCATTGCTAAAATGGCCATTGCAAAGGGAGCGGATATCGTAGAAAGACATGTAGGTCTTGCCACCGATACAATAAAGTTAAACGCATATTCCACAAACGCAGACGATGTTGACGGATGGATAGAAGCAATTTTGTCAGCGAGAAAAATCTGCGGTAAAAAGAATGTTAAAAATATTCCTCAGAGTGAGCTCATTTCTATGGACGAGCTTGCAAGAGGCTGCTACGCTGCCGTTGCCATAAAGAAAGGTGACACAATAAAACGCGAAGATGTATTCTTTGCGATGCCCTGCGGAAGGGAGCAGACCACAAGCGGTCAGCTCTCTCCGACGATGGTTGCTTCAAAGGATTATGCTCCGCGCGAGGCTATTTTGGAGAAACCTGTCGTGTCACTCATAAAAGATACAAGAAGCATAATTCACGATGTAAAAGGTATGCTATATGAGGCAAAAATCGTTGTCGGAAGTGAGTTTGAGCTTGAACTTTCGCATCACTACGGTATGCAACATTTCAGACACTACGGCGCAACCATTATAAATGTCATAAACAGAGAATATTGTAAAAAATTGCTCGTAATACTTCCGGAACAGCAGCATCCGATCCATTACCACAAGGTGAAAGAGGAGACTTTCCAGGTTCTTTACGGAGATATGACACTTACTCTTGACGGACAGGTTCGTCATATGAAAGCCGGAGAGGTTGCGACTGTAGAGAGAGGCGTTCCTCATGCATTCTCGTCTGTAAACGGATGTATTTTCGAGGAAGTTTCAACAACTCATGTTAAGAATGATTCGTACTATGATGACGAAAAAATTTCTTCGCTTGATATTATGGAGAGAAAGACAATTCTCACTGATTGGTAATATTCGGGGGTAGTTTTTCGATATGCTCACAGAGTTTACAAGAGAAGAATTCATAAATTACATAAATAACCAGCTTTTTAATATCTTTTGTTTCAGAACTGATATTTCAGAACTCGGAGAATATTATGATGTTGCGATAAAGCGTACTGAAAAGTGTTTTTCTGTTACTCAGAACAAATACTACAAAAATGCCGAAGGTGTTAGTCGCTTTTCACCGTTCCATTCGGGTCAGTATTCTATTTTCCTGTACTACTTGGCGAATGCTGCACATAAGGGTGGAAACAGTGCTCTTGCAACAAAGCTTTATTATCTGAACAAGGTGTTGAACTGCGTTGAGTGGTATTACGAAATAGAACTTCCCGATGTATTCGGCGTAGAGCATCCCGTAGGTTCTGTTTTAGGCAGAGCAAAGTATGGTAACGGATTTTTTGTATATCAGGGTTGCACGGTGGGTGCAAACAAGAGAGTGTATCCGAAAATGGGAGACAATGTTTTGCTTTATGCCAATGCTACGATTCTCGGAGACTGTAATATCGGAAACAATGTAATAGTTTCTGCATGTACATATATAAAGGACGAAGATATTCCGGACAACTGTATAGTTTTCGGCACTTCTCCGAATTTGACGATAAAAAAGTATCCTGAAGAAATTATGCGAGAAAAGTTTTCTGCTTTTTGGGATTTGGATAAGATACAGCATGGGTAATAATCTTTGCCGATAAAATTGTAATATGGCGGTATTTGGAGGATTGTAATGGTTAGTATAGTAGTTCCGGTTTACAACGGAGAAAAGTATGTTGCTTCGTGTGTGGAGTCACTTTGCAATCAGTCATACAAAGATATAGAAATTATCTTGATAAATGACGGCTCTGCGGACAATACCGGAAGAATTCTTGACGAACTGAAGCACAAAGATGACAGAATCACTGTAATACATAAGGAGAACGGCGGAGTGAGTTCTGCTCGTAACCGCGGAATAGAAGAAGCAAGCGGAGAATATCTTTTGTTTTGCGATTGTGATGATGCTCCTGAAAAAGAATGGTGCGAAGAGTTAGTAAAATGTTCAGAGGCACACTATGACAAATTACCGGTCTGCTTCATACGGTTGTATGTTGACGGAGAGTTATCCGATTGGCAGTATTGTATAAAAGAAAAGCTTGATTCTGCGGAGGCGTATTCCGTATACGGTAAAAATGATTTGTCGATGTTTCTTGTCAACCGTTTGATCTTTTCCCCATGCAATAAATTGTATCGTGCAGATATCGTAAAGCAGAATAATATAAAATTTGATTTAGGCGAATCTCTCGGAGAGGATGCTGTTTTTGCATTTAGGTATATTGCTGCAATAGGTGGAAGTATCGTTACAGTAAATAAATTTTTATACAACTATCTGCGTCAGAATCCGAATGGGTTGACTACCAAAAGAAGAACAACCGATGTAAAATCTTTTGACTATATGTATTTTAACTTTAAAAAAATGCTGTCAGTTTTGGATGTAGATAAAAAAGAAGTTTATGATGAGTTTTATTATTTCTTTTATGAGAACTATATCAGAGATTTATATATGTGCATAAGAAATAAAACGGTTAAAAAGTCCGAAAGAATTTATCAGTGCCGCAAAATCGTCAAAATGCCGGGTTTTTACGAGTGTTTAAATGAAGTTGATAAAGAAAGAGTCTGTGACAAAAAAATCGTTAAAATGGCAAAATCAAAGACGATTTTGTTTATGTATTTGACAGTGAAGATATTACTGGGATGAAAGTAATCGTAGAGGTAATTTCGGTTTCTTGGCTTTGCGATGGGAAGGTATTTATGCAGGGGTGGCTTGGATATTACAGAATAGCGGAAATGAATACACTGCTATTGCAGGTAATGGAATATTACACCGCGCCATAACAAATAAAAGACTTGCATACCGCGGATATTATGATATATCCGCGGTATGCAAGTCTCTGTACTCAATATGATTAAACCGCCGTGTGCCGAACGATACGCACGGTGGAGGGAGATGTCGGTTGGTCAACTAATGGTCAGCCGACATCTCGATTTTAATATTTATTAAATTATATTTCGTGACAATCCTGCACTTCCATTTTGTCAAATCGTACATTGCCCCAATAACATCTGTTATATATGATATCAGATTCTTCCATCTTGAAAGTAAAGGCTTTCTGTACGACATCAAGTCTTGTTTGAATTTCACCATCAAACTTACACAAAGACATATCAGCATAATATCTTCCTGCAAGAAGTCTGTCGCTTTTGAATTTTAAAGAAACCTGTGATTTACCTTTGAATACATTAAATGTATTGGAATGAGCGGTTCCGACAACATTTCCTGCCATATCTTTCAAAACAGTACGTATCATACCATTGTCAAATTGTTCGCCGGATTCAATTTCGACTGTAAAATTAAAGTCGTCTCCGAATGGAATTTCAAGTTCGTCTATATAGAGCTTTGTAAGGCGGATATTTTCCTCAACATTCATCGGTCTTTTTATCAGTGTCAGATCCTGCATTTTCTCATTAAGGACTTCACTGTTATTTGAGTAAATAGTGATAGCAGAATCTACATCGCCGTCGTATATACAGTGTCCTTTGCTGAGCACAATACTTCTGTTGCACAACTGTTTGACTGTATTCATATTATGGCTGACATATAAAATTGTTCTACCTTCTTCTGTCGCAACAGAACGCATTTTCTTTAAGCATTTCTGTTGAAAAGTCATATCGCCGACAGCCAGAACTTCATCCATAATCATTATTTCCGAGTCGAGATGTACCGCAACGGCAAAAGCGAGCTTTACATACATACCGCTTGAGTACCTTTTTACAGGTGTGTCTATAAATTTTTCCATTTCGGCAAATGCAACGATTTCGTCAAATTTTCTGGAAACTTCTGCTCTTGTCATACCGAGAATAGCACCATTAAGGTATACATTTTCCCTGCCTGTAAGCTCGGGATGAAAACCTGTTCCTACTTCGAGCATACTGGCAATACGTCCGTCAATTTTTATTTCACCTGTCGTAGGTGCAGTTACTCTGGAAAGTAGCTTCAAAAGTGTGGATTTTCCTGCTCCGTTGTGACCGATTATTCCGACGGCGTCACCTTTCTGAACACTGAAAGATACGTCGGAAAGTGCAAGAAATTTTTCATTGTGCGCAGCTTTTTGCTGACCTATCTTTGAGTTCGGATCGTCCTTTCCTCTCACCTTTGCAAGGAAACTCTGGAGATCACCGCGCAGTGTTCCTCCTCCGATAGCTCCTAATCGGTATTCTTTGGATACATTATCTAGTTGAATTATTGTATTCTGGTCCATAACTTCCTCCGTATCAGACAGTATCCATAAACGTCTTTTCAACTCTGCTGAACAAAATTATTCCGAAGAATAAAACTACAAGAGTAATTGCCCAGCTGATAAGATAATACATTAAATTAAAACTACCGACACCGAGGTAAGCATATCGCATAGTTTCTATTACAGGAGTCATCGGATTGAGCATATAAACTTGTCCCCAAGTACTTCCTAGCTTTTCTATAACAATATCTGATGAATAAGCTACCGGTGTGGCATACATCCAAAGCTGAACTCCGAATGAAACTAACATCGCTAAATCTCTGTACTTAGTGGTCAAAGCTGATACGATTACACCGAAGCCCAATCCCAACATAGCCATTTGGATGATTATCAAAGGTGTAAGCGCCATATATCCCCAGGAAGGTGTGAATTCGCCTTGCACAAGATAAAATACCCAGAAGCACATAAAGAAAACAAACTGGATGGCAAACGATATGAGCTGAGTGAGTACTGTAGATATCGGCATAACTAGTCTTGGAAAATATACCTTACCCATAATAGCGCTGTTACTTATAAATGTATTTGATGTAGAAACTAAACAACTGGAAAAATACGCCCATGTAATGTTTGCGCTCATGTAAAACACCAAGTTCGGCGTACCGGTGTCGTTAAGACCTGCAATGTTGCCGAATATTACAGAGAATATAACCGTTGTCAAAAATGGTTGAATTATTGCCCAAAGAGGTCCTAATATGGTTTGCTTGTAAAGGGAAGTAAAGTTTCTTTTTACAAAGAGCATAATAAGATCTTTGTATCTGAACAATCCCTTGATATCAATATCAAACCATCCGGTTTTGGGTTTGATGACAGTCATCCATTGTTTTTCTTGATTTTCCAATTTCAGTAACTCCTATTCATCATAATTAATATTGTAATGATATACCATATTATAACATAAATCAACGACGTAAAAGTTTCTTGATCTTCCTTTTCACTTTTTGCAAAAATGGTGTTTTTTTGCAAGCTTTTACGGCTTTGTCAAAATCAATCCGGCTCTTTTTTGAAAGTGTCATCATTATTTTATCTCTGTTTTGCGGTTTTGCGACAGAACTGTAGAATGCACTGTTTGATGCAGTTATTTTCTCCTGTTTTACTGATTTATAAATTGCAGTTTCTTTTATTATATCAAAGAGTTTTCTGCCTTTTTCTGTGTATACTGTCAAAGCAGAAATGCCGGTATCGTCATTGAGTTCAGGCAGACAATTATCTATGCCCCAAAAGTCGCCGATAGTTATATCTGCAAACCTGTTGACATCTTTATTCGAACAATCATAGCAGGAGGGCCGTAAAATAAAATTATCAAGAAACAGTCTCATATACGGGTCGTCAGGAAAAATTCTGACATATGAGTTGTTCTTTGAATCTATCCTCATGGAAAATGTTGCCCAACCGTTAGTTTTGTCACGGAAGTTTACTTTTGTCACGGTGTCATTGCCCGCAACGCTTTTTAAGTATTTTTGCCAGACCATAGGTGAAGGTACTCCGTGGCAGATAATGTCTATCAGAATAAGATTTTCATAATCTTGTCCCAGGTATGTGCGAAGTGCATTTACCTGGCAGGGCGTACCGGAAAATAAAAAGAGCCTACCGGACAAAACAATTTTTTTGATTTCAGAGAAAGTGTTATGTACAGTGCTTTGCAGGTACTTACTTGTTTGGATTTTGTATAAATCGTCGCAGTTGTCAATTATTATGTGCTGAACCGCCCAATTTTCATCAAATGCTGCACCGCAGACCGCACCGCCGTTTTCGAGTACATATTTTGCTAATAAGTTGAAACAGCCGCCGCTGGAGCTTGCCTGTTTTGCAACGGAGTCTTTCGAGTAAATTGCATAACAATCCATAAAGGATTCTCTTTTTTTGTCCTGATTTGACGGACATTTTGATATGCATTTCTTGCATTTTTTGCATAAAGAGTAATCCACAGACGGATACAGGAATCCTTCTGTGTCACGATTCATTTTAATTGCTTCAAATTCACATACATTTGCGCAAACACCGCAGCCTGTACATTTGCTTTTGTTTTTTATAACCGTGTCAATCATTGTGTGAATACTCCGTATGTTTTATATATTTAATGCCTTTTTCAAATACACGAATGCCTTTTGGCGTTCTTGTTCGATTGCTTCGTCAACATCTGTATAGTCACAGTCAATGATTCGTTCAGGCGGCTCGCTTATATTTCCGAGGCACCATTTACCGATATGAATTTTGTCTAATAATTCCTGTGTTCTGCTGCTCATGTTTAAATCTTTTCTTTCGAATATTCTGAAAGGTTGTTTGAATATGATTGAAAAAACGCTTGCGTGAAAAGAATCAGTGATAACTGCTTTAGCATGCGAAATCAGGTAAACAAATTCTTGCGGATCGGCGCAGAAATATTTGGGATCAGGAATTTCTACCCACTGAGCACAACCTGATTTTAAGGTAACTACTTCACAGTCATGTAACTCAGATGCTGATTTTATATATTCTTTTATATCATCTGAGAGAGATGATATAAAATAAACTACTATAAAATCTTTTTTAGGCAGATTTTTAGGTTTCTTTGCAAATTTTACCCATTTTTGTCTATCAAGCATAAGAGTAGGATCAATTGTGGTTTCAGGTCTTGTATCGCAGTGCTTTTCGATGATGTCTGCTCCTTGTGTTTCTCTTACCGAGATGTTGCTGAAGTCTTTGACCGAGTTTGCAAAAAAAACTTTGAATTCTTCCGGGATTTTATCCGTGCCTATACTGGCTGAGTATGCTATTTTTTTTTCGGCAGGTACAAAGGTAAGAAACATAAGGTCTCTGTATTCTACTATATCTTTGAAGTAAAGATTCCATACTTGATCAGAACCAACTGAAAACATATCATAGCCTGATATGTCAAATTTTTCGCCGCATTTATATTTTTTTTTGCTGAAATTTATTTTCTGTTTGTTGAATATACAAAACTTATCTCGTTTTTGTAAATGATAGATTTTTTTTCTCAGAATTTTTGCTTTTATAAAATGTAAGAGTAAAAGTTTTACAGTACAATTATATTCTGTATCATATGCAATGGTTTCTGCGCGGCATCCCATTTTCCGGAAAACCTCTTGTACGGCATAGTTCTGTAATCTGTTGCCGTAGTTTGCTCCCTGTGCTATTGTCACAATACCGATTTTCATATGCAATTCACCTAAAAATTATTTATGGAATTAACTCAAATGTGCGACGATTATACGCTATATTTAAATATATTTTAATATATATTAAGGAAAAAAACAATGAGATAAGTATCCTGTTTTTTACAAATAAATTATCCTGAAATGATACAACCATGTCAAAATCCTTGACTTATATATTTTTATCAGCTTTTTATGATAAGATTTTTCAAGATCAATTTTTGAACGACAGTGTTGAAAGCCCGGAAGAAATACATACTTAAAACTTTTCTTAAGCTTTTCGTGTTTACTCAATTCTTCTGCCTTGAAAATATCGCTTAAAGTATTAATGTATCTGTCGCAGAAAAGATTATAGAAGTTTTCGTTTAATACTGCATCTGAAATATGTAAATTTAAAAAAAGTTCTTCCTCTTCGAGGAATATCATTTCGGCTGCCGCAATTTCTTTATCAATATTTCGCGCAGTCAGACAATTTTCGTTTTGCCTTACATATGTGTAAAGAATTTTGTTAAGGAATATTGTTTTACCACAGGTATGAGTCAAATATTGAAAGTTAAACATGACATCCTCACCCATGCTCAGAGCCTCGTCAAATCTTAAACAATTCTTTTTTATGGTTTCTGCAGAATATATTTTATTCCAAAGGGAATAGAGAAAACCGACATCGTCTATTGACGGTAAATCCTCTTTGCTCAGGAGGACGTAGTTTTTGTCAGAGAGTTGCACATGTGATAAAGTAAAAATATACTCAGGTGTGTTGGTCAGCAAATCGATATTTTTTACGGCACAAAAAGGAAGCCGGTCGGGGAATTTTTCTATGCATAGCACCAATTCTCCGCACCAGTCGCGGTGGGGGATATCGTCTACATCACAAAACATTATGTATTCTCCGCTCGCAACATCAAGACCTGCGTTGCGTGCAGAGCTTACGCCGCCGTTTTCCTTTGTGAGAATTTTTACTCGGGAATCTCTTTGCTGAATTTCTTTGAGTATGTCCGGAGTATTGTCACTTGAACCATCATCTACAAAAATGATTTGGATGTTCTTGTATGATTGTGCCATAAGAGCATCAGCACATTTATTTATATAATTTTCGCCGTTATATACGGGAACAATTATACTAATCAAGAAAAACACTCCCATCTTGTAAAATTCTTTATAATTATATCAATCGTCGGATTTTAGGACAACAAAAAGTTCATGACGATCTAAAATTAACTTTACCCCCGCCAAAAATTTGTTGAAATAACAACAATAATAATGTATATTACAGTCATTCAATATAAAAGACATGAATTGTAAATCAGTTGATATTTTTCATTAGGAGAAGCTATGATTCCAAAAATATTACATTATTGTTGGTTTGGCGGTGCAGAAAAAACTAAATTACAAAAAAAGTGTATTGAAAGTTGGAAAAAGCACTGTCCCGATTATGAAATAATTGAGTGGAATGAAAAAAATTTTGATGTCAATTGCAATGCCTACTGCAAGGAAATGTACAGGAATAAAAAATGGGCATTTCTGTCGGATTACGCACGTTTGAAAATTATATATGATAATGGTGGTATCTATATTGACACGGATGTCGAACTTTTAAAATCCTTTGATGATTTACTTTATAAAGATGCTTTCATGGGAGAAGAACAGACCGGAAGAATAGCTACAGGACTGTCATTCGGCGCGGTCAAAGGTCATTATGCAATTAAAGAAAATGCAGAGTACTATGAAAAACAAAGCATTCCTTCGACTGCCATATGCGTAGATATTACTACAGATATTTTCAAAAAATACGGATATATTGGTTGCGATAAAACCCCAGTCTTAATAAACGGAGTAATGATATATCCAGAGGAGTATTTTTGCCCGTACAGTTACTTTACCGGAGAAAAAAATATAACAAAAAACACATATTCTGTTCACCACTACGAGGGGTCTTGGGAATCAGACGAGAAAAAGAAAAAACATAAAAAGGAAATTCGTAAGGAGAAGATCGAAAGAAGAATAGACTATATCAAGCATATTCCGAATCGCCTAATTCGTAAGCTGTTAGGGAAAAAAAGATATAAAAAATTAAAAGACTCTGTGAAAAAAAGTCCGTAGAAGTTTAATGATAAGGCCGCCCATGATTTTATTTTATCATGGGCGGCTGTAATTATGGCGAAAAAGAAAATTCGTTCACATAATATTTGCGAACTTTAGCAAAGCATTGTATAATAAAAATGTATAGTTGTACCTAAGTAGCATAATTTTCATTCACGGGGATTATTTATGAGTGATTTTGCTGTAAAATTTGAAAATGTATACAAAGAATATCGTCTCGGCGCAATCGGGGGCGGTACTTTGCGTGATGATTTGCAGAGTTTTATGGCTCGCATCCGTGGAAAAGAAGACCCAAATCTTAAAATCGGTGATACAGGCGGAAAAAGAAATGACAAGTTTTTGGCTCTTAATGATATTTCTTTTGAAATAGAAAAGGGCAGCGCTGTAGGAATAATAGGACATAACGGCGCCGGGAAGTCCACACTTCTTAAGTTGCTTTCAAGAGTTACCGCTCCGACAAAGGGAAACATTTATGTGAATGGCAGAATTGCGAGTATGCTTGAGGTTGGTACAGGTTTTCACCCGGAACTTTCGGGCAGGGAGAACGTATATTTGAACGGCGCTATTCTGGGTATGTCAAAAGCTGAGATAAGCAGAAAGTTTGACGAGATTGTGTCGTTTGCAGAGATGGAGCAGTTTATTGATACACCGGTAAAAAGATATTCAAGCGGCATGTATGTAAAGCTTGCATTTGCTGTTGCTGCGCATCTTGACTCGGAGATTCTTGTGATGGACGAAGTTCTTGCTGTCGGCGATATGAAATTCCAGCAGAAGTGTCTCGGAAAAATGGGCGATGCTGCTGATAAAGAAGGCAGAACAGTTCTTTATGTAAGCCACAATATGAATACTATCCGTCAGCTTTGTGACCGATGTGTTGTATTGGAACACGGAAAACTTGTGTATGACGGAGATGTTGAGGACGGCATAGGTGTTTATATGAATCAGGGTGCGGGCTCTACTGCGGTGTTCCATGATTTTACTGATGCGAGACGTCCCGATATTGACTTTGGACAGAAAATTTTTCTTGAAAGCTTTACTTTTTTAGGTAAAGAATCAAGTGTTTTCCTTCCGAAAGAAAAGATGAGATTCAGTATCAGGTGGAGAGCGAATCAATCGATAGAAGATATAAGAATACGTCTTGAAATTTTGTTTGCCGACTCGACTCCTGCCGGCATGACAGAATCAAAGGCGTTTAAAAATGCTGTAGCCGGCGAGGTTTACGACAGCGAGTTTGAGTTTGATATATCAAATATCGCTCCCGGCAGATACTATTTTAAGATAGATGTTTTTACTATGAATGAGTTCGGTACACATTCGAGTGTCGATCATCCGCTTCAGTATGTATATTTCGACATCGAAGAGGACAACCGTGATTCGCTGATTTGGCAGCATAACTATTGGGGACATGTAAAACTTAACGGACTTCAGTGTATTGATACCGTGAGTATAGAAGAGTAAAGGAAATTGTTATATGCGGACTGTTAAAATTAAGTTTGTGGGTTTTTGGGGGCATCTGCAACCGGAGGAAATGCACATTTACAACATTCTGAAAAAACATTATAACGTAGAGATTTGTGACGACCCGGACTATATAATTTGCTCGATGTTCGGCGATTTGTACGATTACTGTTTCTATGACGGCATCAGAATTTTCTATTCGGGAGAGAACTATACGCCTGATTTCAGTTTGGTGGATTATGCCATAGGTTTTGACAATCTGAAGTACCATGACAGATTCCTGCAGTTTCCGGAGGCTTTAAAGTACAGGCATTATCTGAAACAGGCGGAGGACAAGCACAAGGATATAGAAGATGACTTTCTGAAAAATAAAACGAAATTTGCAAACTTTATCTTCTCTCACGAATCCGAAAAGGGCGAAAGAGAAAAGATATTTGAATTGCTTTCAAAGTATAAAAAAGTTGACTCTGTCGGAACATTTTTGAATAACTCGGAGACCGGTTATGTAGCTGACGATTATGACAAGAAACTGGATTTTCTTGCTGAGTGCAAGTTTACAATAGCGTTTGAGAGCACGGAGCTGGAGGATTTTTATACGGAGAAAATTATTCATGCATTCGGTGCAAAGACGGTTCCGATTTATTTCGGAAATAAGAATATAAATGACATATTCAACCCTAAAGCTTTTATAAACTGCATGGACTTCCCGAGTCTGGAGGCAGCTGCGGAGTATGTGGCTAAAGTTGATCAGGATGATGAGTTGTACATGGAAATGCTCAGAACTCCCGCGTTTAAGGATCCCGATTATGTCGACAAAAAGTATAAAGAGCTGGAAGATTTCATCCTGAATATTTTTGAACAGGATTACGAGAAAGCATTCAGAAGGCCGCGCCATTCAGCTCCGATGTGGTGCAATGATGCGATAAAGGGTTGGATTGAAAGGTCAAGGTACGAGCAAAGAAACAGTTCAAAGTTTCTTTTCAGAATTTTAAGAAAGATAGAATCTATTTTTTATAAATAACAGCAATATAGATTTGAAGGGGTTTCTATGTTAAAGGATTTACTCGATACAAGGAAAGATTTGCAGAAGCATTTATTTGTCAGAGGTTTTATGATAACCAATGACAAGTTTACTGTGTCGGCCCAGTTCCCTTTCTACGGAAACTGGAAACAGCAGAAGATCGGAAACTACACATTTTGCGTTCACAATCTTCAGCAGTATTATTTTGTTGAAAGAGAAGGAAAGACTTTTTTTCTGATAGGACACGCCTATAATCCGTATACAATGGATTATGAGGAAGAAGTTATACTTACGAAGATTGCTGAGGCGTACTCCGAAGACAGAGAAGTATGGTTAAATTTTATAAATGAACTTACCGGTTTGTTTATAATAGGATATACGGAAGGTGACAATGCGGAGTTTTTACTTGATGCTTCGGGTATGCAATACGCTTGTTACGGTGTTTTTAACAAAAAAATTTACATTGCATCGCATATGCAGCTCCTTGATGACTTGCTTGACCTAAAGAAAGATCCGTATATAGAAAAACTCATTAGATATAAATGGTACAAATATGTCTTCGGGAATTATTTCCCGGGAGACCTGACGAGATTTGTCGGTCTCAGAAGAGTTATCCCGAATACATTTGTAAGATTTGAAAAAGGACGATGTGAGTCGGAAAGATTCTATCCTAAGAAGAATCTTGATATGTGTAAAAATGAGGATGAATACATGGCTGTTGTGCATGAGGCCGCGGACATTATGCGGAATACAATGCTTCTTATATCAAAGAAATGGAAGGATGCCGGAATTTCACTGACGGGCGGTGTGGACAGTAATACGACACTTGCCGCGGCAAAAGGTCTTTACGACAAATTTACAAGCTTCAGCTATGTTGCGCTCCCTTACGAACGGGTTGACGCGGAGGCTGCGGAAGTTATCAGTAAAGCTGTGGGAATCGAACACAAAACAATTTATGTTCCCGAGAGAAATGAGGATATAAGGGATTTTGAAGCATTCAGCAAGATTCTTCTTCACAACGACGGATATATCGGCAGAATGAAAGATCCGGATGTCAGAAAAAAGATTTTTCTAATGCAGGAAAACGTCTGTGACATAGAGGTTAAATCATGGATATCCGAGACAGTCAGAGCTTATGCTTACAAGTATTACGGCAGAAAGACGATGCCGAAAAATATGAAGCCGAGACATTACAGCGCACTTTACAAAATGTTCTTTTTCAGGAGAACATTGCTCTATAAAACAGATAAGGCCTTTGAAAAATATATTGCTGACACAAAAATAAAAGAGCATCTGTTTAACTATGACGAATCAGACTTGTTTGTGTGGGAGATGATGCACGGAGGAAAGTGCTCGACAAATATAGGTACAATGAGATTTTGTTTTGATATAACAATTCCCTACAACAACAGAAATCTTATTGACTTGTTGCTTCGTGTGCAGCTCGAGGACAGACTGTCGGACAGACATCACCTGGATATGAAAAAGTATCTTAATGAAGACATTACGGCGCTTAATATATGTGTTGCAAACGAAAACCAGACATTCAGACGAAAGAGACTGTTAAATACAATATATAGAATAAATACGATTTTACCTTTTTAATCTTATGTGAGGGGATAGTTATGTGCGGTATAAACGGATATGTGCAGTTTAAAGAAAGTTTAGATCCGGGCGGAATCGAAAGACTGATCAATCTGATGAATGACAAAATCATTCACAGGGGCCCCGACGAGGACGGCGTATTTGCCTGTGACTCACTGGGGCTCGGTATGCGAAGGCTTTCTATTATTGATATTTCAACGGGAAAGCAACCGATATACAACGAGGACAAATCTCTTGTTATCGTGCTGAACGGAGAGGTTTATAACTATAAGTCCCTGCGTGAAGATTTGATACAAAAAGGTCACATATTTACTACGACAAGTGACACCGAGACGGTTTTGCACTGTTTTGAAGAATACGGCACAGGCTGTTTTGATAAACTCAACGGAATGTATGCTTTCGCCGTATACGATTTTAAGAATAAAAAAGTAACCGTTGCAAGGGACCGCATAGGCGAAAAGCCTCTTTACTATTATGCGGACGGCGAAAAGTTGTTGTTTGCTTCGGAACTCAAAAGCATCATTGCTACAGGCTTTGCGGAAAAGAAGATATGCAAAAAAGCTCTTTGCCAATATCTGCAGCTGACATATATACCGGCACCCCTTACCATTTTAGAAAATGTATATAAACTTTGCCCGGGAAATTATATGGAAATTGATCTGAGCGGCAAATTTGAAATAAAACAATACTGGAACGTTACATACAGCGAGAAGTCGTTGATAACAGACTATGAGGAATGTAAACGCGAACTCAGAAAGGCGATGTTTAATGCTGTAGAGGAGTGTATGGTTTCAGATGTTCCCGTAGGCGCTTTCCTGAGCGGCGGTATAGATTCCACGACGATTGTAGGTATCATGTCTAAGATTTCATCAAAGCCGATTGACACATTTACTATCGGATATAATGAAAAGTCGTACGACGAGAGCGACAGAGCGAAGCTTACGTCAGATCTGCACCGCACAAATCACCATGTATTTACACTTGATTATAACGACGCCCTGCCGGAGCTTGAAAGACTTGTAGGCAATATTGACGAACCGTTTGCGGACTCATCTTTAATCCCGAGTTATATGGTTTCAAAGTTTGCACGCAAGCATGTAAAGACCATTCTTACAGGCGATTCGGGAGACGAGCTCTTCGGCGGGTATGAAAAATATCTTATAGAATATTTTTCAGAGCGGTTCAACCGCATACCTTCATTCATGCGAAAGGGTATAAAAAAGGCGGTCTACGCGATGCCTCCGCAGAACACCTTGGCAAGACGCGCAAGGAAAGTAATCGATAATGCTGAAATGGATATATTTGAGCAGCGAAGAAATCTTATGTGCCTGGCGTTTAAGAAAACGGAGCTGCCGGATCTGCTCTGCGGCGAATATAACGAAGAGGGTACGACGGACTTTATAAGAGAGTACTATGACACGTACGCAAACGATATCGACGAGATGTCTTGCGCTTTGTATACGGATCTTAAGGTTGTACTTGAGGGAGACATGCTTCCGAAAGTTGACCGCGCGAGCATGCTCAATTCTCTTGAGACAAGAGTTCCGATGCTTCACCGGGAAGTTGTGGAACTTGCGGCGAGAATTCCGATAAAATATAAAATAAACTCAAAAAATAAGAAAATCATCTTAAAAGAGACGTTTTCGGACCTAATACCTCCGGCGTTGCTTACTGCGTCAAAGAAAGGTTTTGCCGTTCCGATTGCCTTCTGGTTTAAGAACGAGCTCAAGGCTGAGCTTATAAAATGTCTTGACGAAGAGAAAATAAGAAGTCAGGGAATTTTTAACTACGAATACATCGCCCGGATAATGGAAGAACACTTTTTCGATAAGCGTGACAGAACTCCGGAGCTCTGGTCGCTGTATGTATTTGAGAAGTGGTATGAGAATTATTTTAATTGAGAATTTTGCCGGAGAAAAGTTAAGCTATGAAAAAAATTATTATTGTACTCAGTTCTCTTCATATAGGCGGAGCGGAAGTGCGGATGACCGATATTGCGAAAAAGCTGCTGAAGGATAAATATTCGGTGGATTCTCTTGCTTAAAGAACCGGTACAAAAGTTGTGCGAAGAAATAATAAAGGTACATTCTGTAAAAAAACGTCAACATCGCTGATAAAACAACGTTTTGAGGACAGGAAATATATGGTTGAAAGTGAAGTTAATCAACTTATGAATATATATGATAGAATTTGATTTGAAGGTGCTTAAAATGAGTAAGAAAATTGCATGTTTTTTTCCTACCGTCTCAGGACATAAGTTTTTGGGAGGCTCCGAACGACGTATGTCGAGAGTTCTCAGCAGATTGACCGAGGACGATTTTGATGTGTCAATTGTTATAAAGACCTCCGCGGGAAATTCTGATGTTGTGGTAGGTCTGTATAAAAATTTCTGTAATGAGAAGGTAAAACTTGTAACTGTTAAAAGCAATATGGGGATTGTCAGACATTTTGCGAAAAATAAGTATGATTGGGTTTTATATCCGGATTGTTGCTTCAGAGCTGTTCCCGTGATTTTTGGATCGTTCTTTGCAAGAAGCAAACGAATGATTCTCAATGTCAATTCCGGTGCGGATATACTGTACAGCAATTCTTTTCTGCGGAAAGCGGGATATAATTTTGCAGTAAAGGCTTCGCATAGGGTTGATTGTCTGTATCCGTGGATTTTTGATGATTTTAAAACACGATACAGTAAAAAAACGATAACTCTGACGCCATGTTCTTTTACAGATTTTAATAAATTTTTTGCAGCACCTGAGAAGGAAAAAAATATTATATTTTCAGGCCGACTTGTTCCGCTGAAAAATTCTGATCTGTTTGTGGATGCTATGATAAAAATTAAAGAGCAGCTTGACGGGAAGGGATATAAATGTCTCTTATGCGGAGACGGTGATCCGGTAATCAGGAATAGCCTTGAGGATAAAATAAAGCATGACAAATGTGAGGATATTATAAAGCTGATCGGATATGCAGATATGGCAGAAATACTTCCTTATTCGCGCATTTACTGTTCGCTTCAGAAAATATCAAATTATCCGTCGCAGGCACTTATTGAGGCGATTGCATGCGGTAATTACTGCATAGCGACGCAGCATCAGAATGATGATTTACTCATAAGACCGGAATTTGCAACGTTCATAGAAGAGAGTGCAGATTCTCTGGCGGAGGCGGTACTTAATGCGATTGAGTTCAGCGATGAAAAGTGGGAGCAGATAAGTAAAGATGCTCATGAATATGCTCTGAAAAACTGTCATATCGACAATCAGGTAAACCATTACAGAAATTTATTGAGTTAATATATTTATTAATTAGTAAAGGAGATTTTAGTATGAAGTACGGATTAATAGGTTGCGGAAGAATTTCCCCGAATCATATTGCGGCAGCGTTAGCAAATAATTTAGAAATAGTTGCTCTGTGTGATGTTGTTGCAGATAATATTGAAGATAAGATACTTAAATTTGATTTGCCGAGAACTATAAGGGTTTATACTGACTACAAAGAAATGCTTGCAACCGAGTCACTTGAGCTTGTATCAATCGCTACCGAAAGCGGAAAGCATGCGCAGATTGCTCTGGATTGCATAGATGCCGGATGCAATTTAATTATTGAAAAACCTATTGCACTCTCTTTGGAGGATGCCGATAAAGTTATTGCTGCGGCAAAGGCAAAAGGCGTTAAAGTATCAGCGTGCCATCAGAATCGGTTTAATAAGTCTATTCAGAAAATCAGAGAGGCGGTAGAAAGACGAAGATTCGGAAAGCTTTTCTATGGAACTGCACATATTCGATGGAACCGTGGTTACGAATATTATTCTCGTGCCAACTGGAGAGGAACATGGGCACAGGACGGCGGCGCGTTGATGAATCAGTGCATTCACAATATAGATCTTCTCAGATGGATGATGGGAGGGGATATTGTTGAAGTAGTAGGTATGACAGATAAATTGAACCATGATTATATAGAGGCTGAGGATCTGGGCATTGCGCTGGTTCGTTTTGCCAACGGCAGCTACGGTATCATTGAAGGAACTACCGACATATATCCGCAGAATCTTGAGGAAACTTTATACATTTTCGGTGAAAAAGGAACTGTTAAAGCCGGCGGAAAATCAGTTAATATAATTGAGGAGTGGCGTTTTTCCGATGCGCTCGATGACCCTGATGATATTAAAAAACAGTATCATGAAAATCCGCCGAATGTATATGGATTCGGACATACTCCGCTTTATGCAGATGTAATTGATGCAATAATGACAGGCAGAGAACCATATGTAACTGCAGAAGACGGAAGACGCGCATTGGAGCTTGTGCTTGCGATATACAAATCTGCGTCAGAAGGTGTTTCGGTTAAATTACCTTTGGAAAAATGCAGTACACTTGATTTTGTAGGTAGGTTTTAATTTTATGGCTGATTATTTTGTTCACGAAAGCAGTTACGTAGATGATGGCGTGACGATAGGAAAAAATACGAAAATCTGGCACTTTTGCCATGTGCAGAGAGGTGCTGTAATCGGTGAAAACTGTTCTCTGGGTCAAAATGTAAACATATCCAATAATGTCAAAATCGGAAACGGAGTAAAGATACAGAATAATGTATCAGTATACGAAGGAGTCGAGTTGGAGGATTATGTTTTTTGCGGACCTTCCATGGTTTTTACAAATGATTTAACACCGCGTGCAAAGTATCCGAAGGGACCGGCAGGTTATCTGAAAACAAAAATTTGTGAAGGTGCTTCTGTAGGTGCGAATGCCACAATTGTGTGCGGTAATACAGTGGGGCGGTGGGCATTGATTGCATCAGGCGCTGTAGTTACTAAAAATGTGAAAAATTATGCTCTTATGGCAGGTATTCCTGCAAGGCAAATAGGTTGGGTATGTGAATGCGGCGATGTGCTTGGAAAATCGCTCCGCTGCAATAAATGCAATCGGGAATATGTACTTGAAAACGATGAATTAATAGAAAAAAAGGATGATGTTTAAAATGGAATTTCGTGATCTGAAAAAACAGTATGCTGTTCTCAAGAATAAAATAGATAAATCTGTGTTGGATGTTATGGCATCAGGCGGTTATATTATGGGAAAACCTGTAACCGAGCTCGAAATTTCCCTTGCCGAATATGTAGGCAGTAAGCATTGTGTTTCGTGTGCAAACGGCACGGATGCTCTGTCTCTTGCACTAATGGCAATGGGAATAGGTTCAGGCGACTGTGTATTTGTACCGGACTTTACATTTTTTGCGACAGCCGAGGTTGTGTCTTTTGCAGGAGCTTATCCGGTTTTTGTTGATGTTGACCGTGATACGTTTAATATAGACTCTGCTAAACTTGATGAAGCTGTCAGACGTGTGAAATCAGAGGGGAAATATATTCCTAAAGCAGTTATTGCCGTTGATTTGTTCGGGCTTCCTGCAAATTATCAAGAGATAAGAAAAGTTGCTGATAAATATGGTTTATATGTAATAGAAGATGCAGCTCAGGGTTTCGGTGGTTCGATAAACGGCAAAAAAGCATGCAGTTTCGGCGATATCTCTACTACTTCATTCTTCCCTGCAAAACCTCTGGGTTGTTACGGGGACGGAGGTGCTGTATTTACTGACAATGACGAGTGGGCATCAATCATGACATCTCTTAAATATCACGGCAAGGGTTCCTATAAATACGACAATGTCAGAATAGGAATGAATTCACGGCTTGATACGATTCAGGCAGCTATTTTAAAACCTAAGTTTGATGCGTTCAAGGAATATGAACTTGACTCGGTAAATGAATTTGCCCGGACATATTCGTCTATGCTTGCCGGATATGTTAAAATTCCGCAAATACCGGAGGGCTTTTATTCATCATGGGCGCAATATACAATTACACTTGAAAATCAGGAGCAGCGAGACTCGTTGCAGATGTATCTTAAGGAGCGCGGAATTCCTTCGACGGTATATTACCCGAGAGCGATGCATGAACAGACTGCTTTTTCGGATGTTGCTTCAGATGTCAGTTCTTTGCAGATAAGTAAAATTCTCAGCGAAACAGTTCTTTCCCTTCCTATGCACCCATATATGGAGCAGGAGGATATTGAGTATATATGTAATTCAATACAGGAGTTCATAAGGAGCAGGTAAAATATGAAAACACTTACTGTAATTACTACTACTTACAACAGAGCTTATTGCATAGGTAACTTATACGAGTCATTAAAGAGACAGACATGTGATGATTTTGTATGGTTAATAGTCGATGACGGTTCTTCTGATAATACTGCGGATGTGATAAAAGGATTCATCGAAGAAAATAAGGTTGAGATAATCTATATAAAGCAGAAGAATACAGGTATGCACGGTGCAAGAAATACCGCTTATGACAATGCGGCTACCGAGATCAACACTATAATTGATGATGATGATTATATGACCGATGATGCTGTTGAGAAAATCACTTCATTCTGGAAGGTAAATAAACGCGGCGGAATTGCTGGTTTTGTCGCATATAATGTTGATTTAAAAGGCGACATAATCGGTTCTCCGCTTCCTGAGGGCGTTGTTGAAACAACTACAACGGAGCTTTTTGAGAAGTACAAAGTTACAGGAGACAAAAAGCTTGTATATCGTTGTGATGTCATAAAAAAATATCCATTCCCTGTTTTTGAAGGTGAAAAGTTTTTTCCTGCAAGCTACAAGTACAGATTGCTCGATTTAGAATATAAAATTTTGATGATGCCCGAACCAATCTGTGTTGTTGACTGTAATCAGAACAGTATGACATTTAACAAAGTTGCCCAGTACCGTTCGTGTGCAAAAGGTTTTGCTTTCTACCGCAATGAAATGATACGCATATCGAAAAATCCTAAGTTCATTATAAAGGAGACAATTCACTATATTGCGGAAAGTTTGCTCGGCGGAAATAAACATTTTATAAAATCTGCTCACAAAAAGGGCTATGCAATATTATGTACGCCCGTAGGAGTTGCTCTTTATTTTTACATTAAAAGAACAAAGAAAAAAGCAATAGGAGTGTAATTTGTTACATAAGAACATTAAAAATAAAGGAAAATACAGACGTATTATTGCGGCAGTAGTTCCGCTCATAATTGTAATGGGATATGTTTATTCCTATTTAAATGTCATTCAATACAATTTAGGCATAACCGAATTTACCGTTGCAGACGAAAAGGTTGAAAGCGGCATCAGAGTTGCACTGATTGCTGACCTGCACAACCATGAATACGGCGAAGATAACAGTGAGCTTTTGACTATGATTCGTGATGGAAAACCTGATATCATCGCGGTCGTAGGGGACACGGTGCTGAAAAAATCCGACGATACAGATGTTATGAAAAAGTTTTTCTCTGATCTTGCGGAGATTGCGCCTACATATTGCTGCCTGGGAAATCACGAGCTGAATCTCATGGAACGCGGCATCGATATCAAGGGGATTGTATCTGAAACAGGTGTGACAATGCTGGACGATGAAACAGTGTTTACCGAAATAAACGGAAACAGAGTTGCAATCGGGGGACTTACTTACAATCCTGATTACGGAACTGATTCTCTTGTGTATTTAAAAGAATTTGCCGCTCTTGACGAATACAAACTATTATTGTGCCATTTTCCCGAGTACCAATGGCAATTTTTAAAGATGGATATAGATCTTGTTCTGTGCGGACATGTACACGGAGGACTTGTCAGAGTGCCCGGTGTCGGCGGGCTGTTCGCTCCCACGCAGGGTTTCTTCCCTGAATACACGGAAGGAGTATATGAGTCTGATAATGCGACGATGATAATATCACGAGGTCTCGGATCGTCGTCATTTGTACCGAGAGTAAATAATCCGACAGAGCTTGTATTTGTGAATATAGAAGAAGTCGTTCGGAATTAATATTTACAGTATTTCTTTTACTAAAATATAAAGCATAAGAAGCGGCCTGAATTTTGAAAGCTTAAACAGCTTTCGGTCGCCTGTTTTTTCTTCGGAGACTTTTTTGCGGCATCGGTTGAATGCCGGAAGATATATAAACTCTTTAAAAGCTTTCATGCGGGCTTTCTTTGCCATTGATTTGTCCGTTGCATACAAAATTGCGGAGCTGAGTATCTCTTTGTAGTGATACGAGTGCAAATCAGCGATGTTTTCAGGGGTGTTTGCGTCAAGCTTTGTAAACAACTCGTTGTACGCATTGAATATGCTTTCATACGACTTTGCATACGCATAGCAATCTGCTTTGCACAGGCTGTTTGGATTTACGTCATAATACGAGTAAAGTATTTTGTCAATATATGCGATGTGTCCGCCGAGGTAATACAAATAATTCATATTAAACACAGCATCCTCTCCGAGTGAATTGTCCGTGTCAAATCTCATATTGTTTTTCTTTATGATATCGCTTCTGTAAATTTTGTTGACGGGATTGTATATAAGATATGAATTGCTCAGGTACATAAGGCGGTTTATATCAAACAATCTGTATGAGTCCGATGGCTCTTTTGAAGCAGGCAGTTTGCGGTATTCAGGATCGCTTCCCTCTGCCAGAAAAACAAGACCGCACACCGGGAGATGTCCGGGAAATTCGATTGCACATTTAACTAATTCCAAACACCAATCTTTATCTGCAACGTCATCACTATCGCAAAACATTATGTACTCACCGTTTGCAATATCAAGACCGGCATTGCGTGCGGAACTTACACCGCCATTTTCCTTGTGAATAACTTTTATACGGTAATCTTTGTTTTTAAATTCGTCGCAGATGACGCCGCTGCTGTCCTCTGAACCGTCATTTACAAGGATTATTTCAATGTCATTATATGACTGATTTATCAAAGAGTTTATGCAATTTTTCAAATATTTTTCCGCATTGTAAACGGGTACTATAATACTAATCATGTGAATCTCCTCGCAAAAAGCATATCAACGCAGAATAACTATGTCAAATGTTATTTGTCTTGCCCTATTTGTAAATATTTGATATACTGTTACGGAATCATTGGGTGATTGTAATTAATTTGAAATTTTGTAATTAATTCTATTGCTACAAACCAAAAAAGGAATTGAAACAAATGAAAGTAGTTATTTTGGCCGGTGGATTCGGCACAAGAATTTCAGAAGAGAGTCATCTTAAACCGAAGCCGATGATTGAAATCGGAGGCATGCCTATTCTTTGGCATATTATGAAGCATTATTCTACATACGGTTATAATGAATTTGTAATCTGTCTCGGATATAAGAGCAGCGTTATTAAGAACTTTTTTGCAAATTACTTCCTTTATGCATCTGACCTTACTATTGATCTCAGCACAAATGCTAAGGAAATTCATGACACTCATGCAGAAAATTGGAAAGTAACATTGGTTGAGACAGGTCTCAACACGATGACAGGCGGAAGAATAAAACGCATTCAGAAATATATCGGCGATGAGCCGTTTATGCTTACATACGGCGATGGAGTGTGTAATGTAAATATTGATGAATTGGTTAAGTTCCACAAGAGCCACGGCAAACTCGCTACGCTGAGCGCTGTTCCTACGGGACAAAGATTCGGCGTTCTCGGTATCGAAGACGGCAGTGACTGTATCAGTGAGTTCCGCGAAAAGTCCAGTGAGGACAGTGCTGTTATAAACGGCGGATTCATGGTTCTCGAACCGAAAGTATTTGATTACATAAAAGACGGTGATTCTACTGTGTTTGAGAAGGCTCCTTTAGAGGATATTGCACATGCAGGCGAGCTTATGGCTTACAGACATAACGGTTTCTGGCAGTGTATGGATACACAGAGAGACAAGCAGCAGCTCGAAGAACTTTGGGCCTCGGGTAAAGCACCGTGGAAAACATGGAAAGATTAATTATTTGATTGTATTGCTGCATCTGTTTAAGATAGGTGCAGCTATAACATTGTTTAGGACGGCATTTTTATGACAGAAAACAAATTGTATAATTTCTATAAAGGTAAACGTGTTCTTGTTACAGGACATACAGGATTTAAGGGGTCTTGGATGCTTAAGGTTCTCAATATGGCAGGCGCTGATGTGATGGGATATTCACTCACACCGCCGACAACCCCGAGCCTTTTTGACATAATAGGCGGAGATAAGCTTTGCAAGTCGGTTATCGGCGATATCCGTGATTTGGATAAATTGAAAAGATGTTTCGAAGAGTTTCAGCCTGAGATTGTGTTGCACCTTGCAGCGCAGCCGATTGTAAGAGATTCTTATAAAGAACCTGTTTATACATATGAGACAAACGTGATGGGTACGGTTAATATTATGGAATGTGTACGCCTTAATCCTTGCGTAAAATCGTTCCTTAATGTTACAACCGACAAGGTTTACGAAAACAAAGAGTGGGAATGGGGCTACAGAGAAAACGAGCCTCTTTGCGGATACGATCCGTATTCAAACAGTAAGTCCTGCTCAGAGCTTGTGACATACAGTTACAAAGTTTCATTCTTCGGGGAGAGTGATACCGCTATTTCTACAGCGCGCGCCGGAAACGTAATCGGCGGCGGAGATTTTGCAAATGACAGAATCGTTCCGGACTGTGTCAGAGCTGCAGAGAAAGGTGAAAATATCATAGTAAGAAATCCTCACTCGACGAGACCTTACGAACATGTTCTGGAGCCTGTATTTGCGTACCTCATGATTGCTATGAAACAGTACGAGGATAAGTCTTTTGCAGGGAATTACAATGTCGGACCGGACGAAGTTGACTGTGTAACAACCGCAACGATTGTCCAGCTTTTCTGCGACAAATGGGGAGACATCACATGGGAGAACCGCTTTATGGGCGGTCCGCATGAGGCGAACTTCCTTAAGCTTGACTGTTCAAAGATAAAGAAAACTTTCGGATGGCATACAGGATGGAATATCGAAAACGCTATAGAAAAAACAGTGGAGTGGACAAAAGTTTACTTTGGAAAAGGCGATATAGATACTTGTATGGACAGCCAGATTGATGAGTTTGCATCAAGACTCGGCTTTTTAAAATGAAATAAGATTGCCAAATATATATAGAAACGGAGAAGATTAATCGTGTTTGAAAATATGAATGAAAAACAGGCTAAGGATGAAATTCTGACAGCCGTAAAAGAATACTGCGACAAATTCCACAATGTAAAGAAACCGTATACAGAGGGACAGAGAATTCCTTATGCGTCCAGAGTATACGACAGCGCAGAAATGGTTAACTTAGTTGACAGTTCTCTCGAATTCTGGCTCACTGCCGGAAGGTATACAGACCTTTTCGAAAAGAAATTTGCTGAGTATCTCGGCGTAAGATACTGCTCACTTGTTAACTCCGGTTCATCCGCAAATCTTCTCGCATTTATGACACTTACATCACCTCTTCTCAAAGAGCGTGCAGTAAAGCCGGGCGACGAAATGATTACAGTTGCGGCAGGATTCCCGACAACAGTAACTCCTGCGATTCAGTACGGCGTAGTTCCGGTATTTGTTGATGTGACCATTCCTCAGTATAATATCGACATCGACAAACTCGAAGCGGCTTTGTCAGATAAGACAAAGGTTGTTATGGCAGCTCATACACTTGGCAACCCGTTTGATTTGTCAGCAGTAAAAGAATTCTGTAAGAAACACAATTTGTGGCTTATTGAAGATAACTGTGATGCTCTCGGTTCAAAATATACAATCGACGGAGAGACTAAATTCACAGGTACAATCGGCGATATCGGAACATCCAGCTTCTATCCTCCGCACCATATGACAATGGGCGAGGGCGGTGCAGTATATACAAACGATCCGCTCCTTAATCGTATAGCACGTTCACTCCGCGATTGGGGACGTGACTGTGTATGTCCTTCTGGTTGTGACAATATCTGTCAGCACAGATTTGACAAGCAGTACGGTGAGCTTCCTTTGGGTTATGACCACAAGTATGTATATTCGCATTTCGGATATAATCTTAAAGCAACTGATATGCAGGCCGCTGTAGGTTGTGCACAGATTGAGAAGTTCCCTTCATTTGTTGAGAAGAGAAAAGCAAACTTTAAGAGACTCAGAGCAGGTCTTGAATCGGTAAGTGACAAACTTATTCTTCCTGAGCCTTGTGAGAATTCAGAACCGAGCTGGTTCGGATTCCTTATCACATGCCGTGAGGGCGTGAGCCGTAATATGGTTGTTCAGTATCTTGAGAACAACGGTATTCAGACAAGAATGCTATTTGCAGGTAACCTTATAAAACATCCTTGCTTCGATGAAATGCGTGCAAGCGGAAAAGGATACCGCGTAGTCGGAACTCTGGAGAACACTGACAGAATTATGAATGATACATTCTGGATTGGTGTATATCCGGGAATGACTGATGAAATGATTGATTTCATGATTAAGAAAATAACGGAGGCAGTCAGATGAAAGGCATAATTCTTGCAGGCGGAAAGGGCACCAGACTCTATCCGATGACAAAGGTTGTTTCAAAACAACTTTTGCCGCTGTATGATAAGCCGATGATCTACTACCCATTGTCAGTGTTGCTGCTGGCAGGTATAAGAGATATATTGATTATTTCAACGCCCGAAGACACACCTTCCTTTAAGAAATTATTAGGGGATGGCGCTCGTTTGGGCGTTTCTCTTTCATACAAGGTGCAGGAGAATCCGAATGGCTTGGCTGAGGCTTTCATATTAGGCGAAGATTTCATAGACGGCGATAATGTGTGCCTTATTTTAGGCGATAATGTTTTCTATGGTCAGAATCTTACAAAAACATTGCGTGAAGCACGTACGATGGTTGAGTCGGGCGATGCGGGCGCAGTAATTTTCGGATATCCGGTAAAGGATCCGAGAGCTTTTGGCGTTGTGGAGTTTGACGAGAACGGAAAGGTATTGTCGATAGAAGAAAAACCGTTGGAACCAAAGTCAAAGTATGCTGTTCCGGGACTCTATTTTTATGACAGCACTGTTTGCGATGTTGCTAAAAATATAAAACCTTCTGAACGCGGAGAGCTTGAAATAACGGCGGTAAACAATGAGTATCTGCAAAGCGGAAAGCTCATGGCACTGCCTTTTGACAGAGGATTTGCTTGGCTTGACACCGGTACGCCCGAGGGTATGCTTCAGGCGGCCGAGTTTATTGAAGCGATGCAGGTAAGACAGGGATTTTATATTTCGTGTATCGAAGAAATTGCTTGGCGCAGAGGATTTATAACGCATGAGCAACTTATGGAGCTCGGCGAAGAATTAAAAATGACAGAGTACGGAGAATATCTTCTCTCACTTAAATAAAGAGGTACTGTATGGATAAAAAAGTGTCGGTTGTCGTTCCGATTTACAAGGTTGAAAAGTATCTGGACAGATGTGTCGGGAGTATAATAAACCAGACTTATAAAAATTTAGAGATTGTATTGGTCGATGACGGTTCTCCTGATAATTGTCCTGCGATGTGTGAGGCATGGGCGGAAAAAGACAGCCGCATTAAAGTCGTTCACAAGAAAAACGGCGGACTTCCGGATGCGAGAAATGCCGGCATAGATGTTGTCACAGGGGAGTATCTTCTTTTTGTTGACAGTGATGATTGGATAGAGCCGCAAACTGTAGCTGAGCTTGTTGAAGTTATCGAAGAAAAGAATGTTGACTTTGTCACGTTTGGCGCCGTGTGGGACGGCAGAGCGGGAATTCCGGACGGTACGCCATGCACTTATGAAAAGTCGAGGCAAGTCGGAAAAGGTTATTATGACAAAGCTCGTATACAGAAGGAAATTTACCCGAGAGTTTTAGTAACTCCGGATTTGTATTTCGGACCTATACTTTCAGCGTGTTTCTCTATATATCGAAAAGAGTTTCTTGACAAAAACGGCATCAGATTTGATGCGGAGATAAAATACTGTGAGGATCATGTATATAACTGCAGAGTTGCTGTTTTTGCGGAGTCCTTTTATGTGACGGATAAGCATTACTACCACTATTGTTTTAACGGTGCTTCGATATCGCAGAGTTTTCATGCGGATGCTTGGGATATTGCAAAAAAACGCTGCACATACTTTGAAAAATATTTCACCGGCTGCACGAAATTTGATTCAGAGCTGCAACTTAAGCGAATTGCGATTTTCTGTGTATTAAACGGACTTTCTGAGCGCAGATATATAAAAAATCCTGACGAAAAGGTTGCCTATATAAGAAAAATATTCAACGATCCGATGACTAAAAAAGCAATGAAGCATATCGGTGTCGCAAAAGTTCCGCGCAAGAAGAGATTTTTGCTCATATTGGTAAAACTCAGAATGGTAAAGCTGTACAACCGTATATATTGCCATTGATATTGGCTTAAAAAATGAGGTGTTTTTTATGGATGTCAAGGTTTCCGTAATTATTCCTGTTTTTAAAGTTGAAAAGTACTTGGACAGATGTGTAAAAAGCATCTTTAGTCAGACATATAAAAACTTAGAAATAATATTGGTCGATGACGGTTCTCCAGACAACTGTCCTGCGATGTGTGACGGATATGCAAAAGAGGACAGCCGTGTTACGGTTATTCATAAGAAAAACGGCGGACTTTCCGATGCAAGAAATTTCGGAATGAATGCGGCTACAGGCAAGTATATTCTTTTTGTGGACAGCGATGACTGGATAGAGCCTGATACAGCCGAAGAACTTGTAAAGATAATTGAGGATAGGAAAGTTGATTTTGTGAATTTCAGAGCTGTCTGGGACGGAAGAGCGGGAATTCCCGACGGGACCCCCTGTAATTATGAGCCTTCACGTGAGCTTGATTTAGGACTTTATGACAGAGAAAGAATGAAAAGTGAACTGTATCCGAGACTTTTGGTGACTCCGGATCTTTTCTTGGGACCTGTGCTTTCTGCGTGGTCCGGGTTTTACAACAGAGAGTTTTTAGATTCACATAATATTCGCTTTGATACGCCTATAAAATATTCCGAAGATTCTGTGTTCAGTGCCCGCGTTGTAATGGCGGCTGAATCGTTTGCGGCGATTGACCGGTATTTTTATCACTACTGCTTTAATGGTGAGTCAATTTCTTTTGGCACACATTCCGATTGGTGGGATGTTGCAAAAATCAGATACGGCTACTACGAGAAATATTTTGCCGACTGCGAAAATTACGATTTTACCGTTCAGTTCAAACGTATGGCAATTTTCTGCGTTTTGGACGGACTTTCAGAGTGGAAAGCTTATGCTTCCGATGAAGTGAAGCTTAGCCAGATTCGTATGGTAATGAATGACGAGTTTTCCGTGAATGCTATGAAACATATCGGTGCAGCAAAAGTGCCGCTGAAGAAGAAATTCATGCTCTGTCTGATAAAGTTCCGTATGGCAAGGCTTTATTTTTGGATATTCAATGAAAAGAAGGTTGAAAAATGATAATAAAAGTTTTGACTGAAAACCGTACGTCAAAAGAAGGTTTTATCCCGGAGCACGGACTGAGTCTTTATATAGAAGTAAACGGTAAAAAAATATTGTTTGATATGGGAAAGTCAGATGCTTTTGCAAAAAACGCAGAGCTTTTGGGTGTAGATTTAACGGAAATTGATTTTGCCGTTTTGTCTCACGGTCACTACGACCATGGCGGCGGTCTCAAAGAGTTTTTGAAAATAAACGACAAATCGCCTGTATACGTGAGCCGATACGCGTTTGGAGAGCATTATGCTGACAATTCAGCGCGTTTTATCGGAGTTGACAAATCGCTCAAAGAAAATGAAAGATTGATTTTTGCAGGCGATTATTTAACGATTTCTGACGGATTTGAACTGTTTTCTTTTAATGACCGCGAGCGCCCGTTTAAGACTGAGGCTTTCGCTCTCACCGCAAAGATTGACGGAGAATTCGCAGAGGACGATTTTCGCCATGAGCAGTATCTCATGATTAATGAGAACGGAAGAAAAATTTTAATAAGCGGTTGTTCCCATAAGGGTATACTGAACATCATGGAATGGACAAAGCCGGACGTTTTGGTGGGTGGTTTTCACTTCTTTAAAGTTGATACAGACGGCGGCAAGTCGGAGTTCCTTGATAATGCCGCGAGGGTACTCAGCGGATACGGTACTTCATACTACACATGCCACTGTACCGGGGAAGTTCAGTTTGATTATTTAAAAACAAAGATGAATAATTTGGAATACATCTCCTGCGGAGATATTGCGGAAATATAATCCGATGAATTTGCGCGCGGAGTCCGGGAACGCCGGATTCCGCGCGCTTGGTGTTTTATTCTGCGCAGAATTTAATTCACAAATAAAAGAATAAATTTGTGCAGAATAGTGTTACAATAATGCTGTAATAATTGCAATTTTTGTTACAATGTGTTGCTTTAAAATAGAAATAATGTTACAAATGTATTGGGATTTTTGCTGAATTATGTTACGATATCTGCGCTGAATATATTCGGAGGTTTGGAGGTGTATTGTTCATAAACTCTGCTACGAGAAATTTATTGTCACCTAATATATGCAAAATTAAAACCATCAGCATCGACACTATTCTGAGCAAGTCGATGCCGTAGTTGCGTTCCGGTTTTGTTACAGAAGTGTTTGAATCCATAAAAATACCTTCCTGAGCAGTTATACAATTGTATGATAGCATAAATCAGGAAGGTATTACAAATTTTATCTTTTTATATAATCTTATCTATCTTTTGCCAGGAAGAACAAAGCCAGTGTTCCGGGACCCGAGTGTGAACCGATAACAGGTCCTACATAAGAAATAAATACTTCTTTTATACCGAGCTCTGCTTTTATTTTTTCTGCTAAGTACTCAGCGTCTGCGAGGCAGTCACCGTGGCTGATGAAAACAGGAGAGTCTACGGGATTTATAGTAGAGGCTTTCATCTTTGCAAGCATGGCATCGATGGAATTTTTTCTTCCGCGAACTTTGTCAACGGCTACGAGCTTTCCTGCATTGTCTACATGCATTACGGGTTTGATGCTGAGCATTGTTCCGACAACCGCTGATGTAGCGCTTACTCTGCCGCCTCTTTTAAGGAAGAAAAGATCGTCTACCGTAAACCAGTGTGCCATACTCATCTTGTTGTTTTCTGTCCAGTCTCTTACTTCTTCGATGGTTTTTCCTTTTTCTTTCTCTTTACATGCAAGGTATACCAAAAGTCCCTGACCGAGTGATGCGCAGAGTGTGTCAACCGCATAGAGTTTTCTGTCCGGGTACTTTTCCTGAAGATTTTTCATTGCGACAGCACCCGAGCTGAAAGTACTGCTGAGGCCGGAGGTAAAGCCGAGATATAAAAGGTCAATATCGTCCTTCAGAAGTTCTTCAAAAACGTCATTGAAACGTTGAATGGTGGCTGCTGATGTTGTAATTGTTTTTTTTGCACGAAGTTGTGCGTAAACTTCCTTAACGTCAACCTTGTCGTTGGGAATCGGTTCTGCGTGTTCGATAACGATATCAAGCGGAATCGAAACGATACCGAGTTCTTTTATCTGCTCCTGTGTCAGATCTGCAGATGAGTCTGTTACGATTACGAAATCTCTCATAAACATTCGTATGATGAAAATTCACCATACACTCCTTTCTTTTATAAAAATAAGTCAAACTAAAAATAAGTTTATTTTTTATTATCAAAAAATACCTTTTCGGATTCCCGAATCCTGTTGCAGATTTTCTCAAGAGTGAAATAAAATTCTTTCAAATCTTCGTCGGGAATGTCTCCGCTGACAAAATCGCATATTTCGGTAATGCGTCTGTTTATGTCTCTGGCGATTGTCTGTCCTTCGGGAGTGAGCATATAAATCTTGTTATAAATTTTATCTCCTTCGCAGGAAACAACATAGTTTTTTTCAATAAGGTTACTCAGTACCCTGGATGTCTGGGCTTTATTAACTTCACATTTTTTGGATATCTGATTCTGTGTGAGGCCGTTCCTGCTCAAATACAGATATCTGAGACAAGCAGTGTGTGCACTGCCGAGATCGTAATCGCGCATTGCTGTCAATTTTATCTTCAGTAATCCTTTGGATGCTGTATTTATAAGTGAAGAAAAACGGTCAAAACCTCTTTGAATCATTCCCAAACCCTCTTTCAATAATTCACTTTTAAATTATATTGCCGATTTGATGAGATGTCAACAAACTTGATAACACTTCACATGATATGTTATCATATATATAAGTTATTTAATAGAATTGCTGGTTATTTTTCTGTAGGAAATATTGAAAGCAGAGGTTTAATATGAGACCGATAAAAGATATTTTTACCGAAGAGTATTGGGATGTTTTATACAGAAGCGTTGAGTCTCCCCAAAAGGGTATTTTCGGCGGATGCAAAGGTAAATTCCGATGTGTGGGCTCGGGCTTGAGATATTGGTATGCCGACCCGTTTCTTTTTGAGGATAAGGGCGAATTGTATCTTTTTGCCGAGTTTTTTGACAATAAAGCTGAAATTGGCAGAATCGGATGCCTTAAATACAAAAACGGCAAATTTACCGAACCGACTGTTGTTATATCAGAAAATTTTCACATGTCATATCCGTATGTCTTTAAGCGTGACGGAATAATATATATGATGCCGGAGACATGTCTCAGCAGAAAGCTTCAGCTTTACAAAGCGATTGAATTTCCTTACAAGTGGGAGCAGTGCCGTACGATATTTGACGGTGTAGAATATGTTGACTCGGTTATTTACAAAGATTTCATCATTTCAAACAAAAGATACTGGCCCGAGGATTCTTTGAGTGTTGATCTTAATATATACGATTTTGAGACGGGACAGCCTCACAGAATGAATCCTATTGCGGTAAAAAGTTACTGTGACAGAGGCGCAGGTGCTGTCTTTGAAATGAACGGCGAACCTGTAAGACCGGTGCAGAATTCTGTAGGCAAGGTTTACGGAAAGAGCATTGTTTTTAAGAAGATAAAGAAGCTTGATATTGATAATTTCGAACAGGAAGAGTTTTTCACATTTTCCCACGACATGATAAATTATGACAAGTCTCAACAGCCGGGGGGAACTCATACGTATGCTTTCTTAAACGGCATGGAGATTGTGGATGTAAAGCTGAAACGGTTCAATCCGAAACGTATTTTCTGGATTCTCCTGAGAAGGCTTAAAGGCGAGAACAGCGCGGCTAAAATGACCGATGAAGAATGGCGGAAGTTTAACGAAATGAAGGCCAAAGAAAAGGCTGAAAAGATAAGTGCAGATAACAAAATTTCTTAACAAAAATTCTCAAATCAAATGCAGCCTTTATCTCAGAGGCTGTATTTGATTTGAGAATTTACCAAAAGATGAAACGGCATATAATTCAAGATGTTGAGTAGTAAACGATTTTGGTTATATAATAACAGCCTTGCTTTGTTAAAGCAGAGCAGGGCTGCCCAAAGGGAGACACTTCGTAAGGAAGTTGTCTCCCTTTGGCTTTTGTAATCAGCCAGAATGATTGAATTGTAAGGATAATTCAATTCATAACGGAGGATTACACAATGGCAAACTTTATTGAAGAATTTTTCTACGGCAATATTGAGCCGCAAGCGAGAAGCAGGAAACAAAGCAAGGCTGTTCAAAAGCAAATGGAAATCTTGATGACAAACGAGGATTTGTTGACGGCGGCTTTGACCGATGATAACAAAAAGATGTTTCTTGACTATGTGAACGCTTGGGGCGTTGTAAACGGCGAATCAATATTAGACAGTTTCATAATGGGTTTTCGGTTGGGTGCGAAATTCACATACGACACCTTTATCGGAACGGATACTCCGTTCGAGGATCTCTTGAAGGAGCGATGATAATGAAGAAGTATTACATAGTATTTGATGAATACGAAAAAGGAATTATCATCAACTCTCTTAATGACAAAC
Organism: Clostridia bacterium; assembly: GCA_017461545.1. GTDB lineage: Bacteria > Bacillota > Clostridia > UBA1212 > UBA1212 > SIG423. Next base: position 56,798 of record JAFTXP010000003.1, read on the forward strand.
GGAACGCTCTCATAAAAGAAGGGCGATATACCGATGCAGTTGACGAAGTTCTGCTGAAAGTCATAAACGCAAAGCAAAAGAGATTTAAGATTAGATATACGGAGGATTAAGATTATGAAAAAGACTATATTTGAGCAAATGGGCGGCACATATACAAAAGTTGGTGATTATTACTTACCTAACCTTTTGCTCGCTGAAAAAGGAACAGAAATCGGCTTGTGGGGGCAGCGGCACCTACGGTACATTAAGCAGCACAGAAAAGTGTTATATACCAATCTGCTGACAAGCGGCAAGCTGAACGGCTATCTCTCTGACATTGACAAGCAAGCCGAGGATATGTTTTTTCGGCTCGTAAAGCAGATAGCAGAGCGTGAGGGCGTGACGGAACAACTCAAAGCGAACAACCAAATGGAATGGGTTGCCCATATGAACAACATCCGTAGCAGAGTCACGGAAATCGTAACCCACGATATTATTTTCAACTAACTGAAGCACGGCGGCAGCGAGATTAACTCTCTGCCGTCCTTCTATTTGTAAATTTTTTCGGACAAATTACTGCAATTATCAGAAAAGCATTGCAAAAAGCAAGGTTTTATGATAAAATTGCATTAGTGCAAAAACAAAAACGTGTGCAAACTGTGGTTACAGGAGGTGCCAAGTGGCTGGGAAACGAGTTAAAACAACGAAATATGAGATCATTCAGGTAGCGTCCGAGTTCTTTATGAGTGTTGGCTATTCTGCAACCTCACCGAAAATGATCGCAAATGAATTGAATATAAGTACGGGCAATATTACCTACTATTTCCCCACAAAAGACCATCTGCTATTAGAAATAGTCAAGATGCTATGTGATTATCAGTGGGAGCTGATAACAGAGAAGACCGGCAATAACGGAGGGAACATTTCTTCTATCTGCCTTGAAATGATGACAGTCGTTTCCGGCTGTGCCGAGAGTGATATTGCAAGAGATTTCTTTACTGCGGTGTTCCAAAGCGAAATGTGTCGCAACTATTTGCGCAGGAATCATGAGGAACGTGCAAAGAAGATTTTTGCAAAGGAATGTGCCGATTGGACGGACGAGCAATTTACAGAGGCGGAATTGCTTGTTATGGGGCTTCAATACACAAGTGTTGTTGCAACGGATGCCAAGGTTTCTGCCGAAAGAAAAGCATTGCGAGCACTTGAACATATCCTTGGCATCTATAACGTGGATAAGGAAGCTCGTAAAGCAGAAATCGAAAAGGTTGTTTCGTCTGACTACCGGGAAATGGGAAAACCTATGCTTCGGCAGTTCATCAAGTATGTTGAAGATACGAATATACAGACACTGGAAAATATGTTGCGAGGAAATCGCAGAAACAAAATAACCGGTACTTCAGTATTGGAGGTTTCAATATGAATAAGAAGTCCTTTGTGAAAAGAATTCTGGCTGTGGCCTTGAGCTTGATTATGGTACTGGGTTTGATGCCAATGACGGTATTTGCCGATGGGACATACACGTTTACACCGACAACGCAGTCGGGAAACAATACAAGCACCATACAGTATTCTATGACTGATGAAAATGCAGGTGACTTCACCCTTACCCAGAATAACCAACGGATAGAGCTGGTGCTTATGCTCGACGAGGGCTGGTATTTTGAAAAATGGGATACGTATTTTGACGGTTATGAGGATGTAGCGATTCTAACAGACCCCAAGATCGAGGGGGTCAACCCTAAACCCGATAACGGTAGCTACACCTTTTTTAATCAAGGTGGAGATGACCCCATTTACGATGAGGAAGGCCCCTCTAACAACAGTTACTACAGCGGGACCAGAGTTGAAAATTGGGCGAAAGACATATATGTCCTAATCCATACGCCCTATTACGGTCGCCACACCATCACCGCCGTTTTAAAGCCGATCTTAACCGTGAACGCAGGCGATGGTATTGACTATCAGATAGCCACAAACAGCCCCTCGTACAGATATTTGGCAGAAAACCAAGCTGCTGTAAAATACGGCGATAATGCAACCGTTACCTACAGCGTTGACAATAAGTACGTTGTGACGGGCGTGAGCGCTAACTATAACACCAATTATTCCGAGAACGGAACAGTCGTCACGGTAAACTCTATTAAAAAACCGGCTACCGTCACCATTCGAACAAGACTAAAACAGCACAACATTGTTTTCGATGCAAACGGTGGCGAAGGTACAATGGCCCAGCAGAGTTATTCCTACGGCGAAGCACAGGCGTTAACTGCTAACAGCTTTACAAGAAGTGATTATACATTTGCAGGATGGAATACAAAGTCGGACGGTTCTGGCACAGCTTATACCGACAAACAATCTATCACCTTTACCCCTGCAAATGACGGCGACAGCATTACTCTGTATGCCCAGTGGGAACGGAGCAATTACACCGTAAGTTTTGATGCCAATGGCGGCACGAATACAATGGATGCGGTCAAAGTAGATAGGAACAGCGAATATACTCTGCCTGTAAACGGCTTTACTGCGCCAAGCGCATATCAGTTTAAGGGCTGGGCAACCTCGGCAAACGGTGATGTTATCTCCGCCGAGACGATAACCGTAACTGCCGACACCACCCTTTACGCCATTTGGGAAAAGATCCCCGCAGAGGCACCCATCGTGCAGATCAGTGGTAATTTGGAACTCATCTATGGTGAATTTACGAATCAGAAAATCACCGTTACCGTTGAGGAAAAGGAAGGCTATGCCTATTCGTACTACTGGGTAGATCTCGCCTCTGAAAATTTTGATGAGGTGGTTGCAACAACCGATACTTTTAACATTCCCGATAATATGAGCGTGGGCGATCACTTCTATGACTGTGCCGTTATCGCAACGCGCGAAGACAACGGTGAATCCAGTTCGACCATCATTCGGGATATATATGTCGGGATCAAGCCAAAGGAGATCGACAATAATGGTGCCGATGTTACCTTGAGCAAAACTGAGTTTACCTATAACGGAGAAGATCAAAAACCTGATGTTGCCATAACCTATAAGGGCAAACCCTTGACCGAGGGCACCGATTACACGATTAGTTGGCCGGCTGATTGCAAAAATGCGGGTCTTAAGACCATAACGGTAAACTTTATGGGCAACTACAGCGGTAGTGTACAAAAGACCTTTACCATCGAAAAAGCCACCCCTGTGATCGGAACGGTGAGCGTTGATGGCGTAGTGAATGATACAACGAAGCCTTACGATGTCGTGCTTACCCGCACCGATTTGACCATTGACGGTAAGCTGGAGCTGGATATGGCAGACGATGATGCAATGCTCGCAAACAAGTCTGCTTACAACTGGGTATTTACACCGACCGATACCGCTAACTACAACGTAATTAAAGGTAGCGTGCAGATTGATGTGCTTGATACCGTAGTACCTAACGGCACTATCAAGGTAGATACCAACGAGTGGAAGCAAATTATCAACAACATTACCTTCGGCTTGTTCTTCAAGGAAACGCAGGAAGTGACCATCACCGCAGCCGATAACGAAAACGGCAGCGGAATCAAGGACATTCTCTACTTCGTTTCGGATAAGGAACTGAGTGACGACGACCTTGCAGCCGCAGAGTGGAAATCCTATACCGAAGCCTTTGACATTGAGCCAGACGGCAAGTTTGTGGTCTACGCAAAGATTACCGATAACGACGGCAACGCAGTTATTATTAACTCGGACGGCGTGGTGGTTGACGAAACCGCAGCAGTAGTCAGCGGCATTACCGATGGCGAGACCTATTATGGTCAGCTTGTGTTTACCGCTACAGACGCTCTTGCCGGTATTAAGTCGGTTGAAATCGACGGCATTGACAAGACCCATTTTGAAGGTCAGTATGTTATCAACGCCGACAATGCCGAGCACACGGTTGTCGTTACCGATAATGCAGGAAACGTGACTGAGTATAAAGTGACGGTTTACAAGAATTACACCGTGATTTACAAGGCGAACGGCGAAACGGTTGCAGAAATCACGGTTGGCCATGGTGAGAATGCCGCCTTCCCGAAGGTTCCGCCGAAAGACGGTTACGTTGGCAAGTGGGATCGGAACAATGAGAATATCACTTCCGACACGGTTATCAATGCGGTCTACACCGAGATTCCGGTTGTGAAACCCGATGAAGTTAAGCCGGGGGATAAGGCAGATCTTGAAGATACCAAAAAGCAGCTTGAAGATATGCTGGATGATGATTCCTACACCGAGGACGACAAGAAGGACATCCAAGATGCCATTGACAACATCGACGATGCTCTTGCAGAGCTGAATAAGCCTGTAACAAATCCCGACAGCCCTCAAACCGGCGATAACAGCCAAATAGCACTGTGGATCACACTCCTCTTCATCAGCGGCGGCGCAGTAATCACTCTGACCGTCTATGACAGAAAGAGAAGAACGGCAAACAGATAAACAATCGACTCAACCCAAAGGGTGGCAGACCGAAATCTGCCGCCCTTTATTTGTGCCTAAACTAAATAGTATTCCCATAAATTATGACAAATATTCAAAACCGTCACTAAAACCATTGACAAACGTTAGTTCGATAGTATATAATAAAATTCCTCTTATGAGGGACTACAACTGAATACGATGTAAGATTGAGATGTGGCAAAGCCACCCAACGCCGACGGTATGCTAAGAGAAAATACCGTCACCCACCACTCTATGCGTTTTGGTACTGTTAGCGAGTGTATGGGTGCGATAACAGTCCCGTCTTTGAATTTCAAAGCCGTTACATAGAACATCATTTTGAAGCGAGAGTAACGCTCCCGCCGATTTTTGATGTCTGTGTAGCGGCTTTTTTGTTTTGTCCTTTTTCGGCTTCAGAAAAAGTTTACAAAAATAATTTGTCCAAAATCCGAAAAAAGTCAGCAATTAAATATTAGAGAAAATTTTTGCGAAAAGATTGGATTTTTTGCCCTTCTCGCTGCCTACTTATTGAGGGGTAAATAAAGCCGCTTGTACTTAACAACAGAATGACCGTCTGAATGGGATACGATTTTGCGATGATATGAGCGAAACAACGCCGCTGAAAAGCAGGGGCAGGAACGACATTTGGGTAGAACGGCAAAACCCAAAGACACCAGCCGAAAGGAGTGATTAAAAATGCAGATGACCAAAGGTGAACGACTTGTAGCCGAAATGCTCGGAGATATACCGCAGACGGGGATGCCCGTGCTGACCGAGGAACACCCTTTTCTTCGGAAAGTAATTGCCTTTATGAAAACGAGGAAGGAATGGCTCGGTACGGCTACCGATCTGCTGAACGCTATTGGAGATAACTATACCCCGCCCAACACCCTCACCAAACTGTTGCGGAAATATGATTATCAATATCTATACAAGGAAAAAGGAATTGATGTGTCCTTCCGCCGTACCAACCGTAAAAGGCTCATAGGGTTATGCAACAGATTTTATTCCCGTAATGACAGTTCCGTGTACGGTAGCGGTGACGGTTGTTTTCAGAGATAGGAGTAATCAAAAGAGAAAGCCCTATGCCTGTCCACAGGTATAGCGAGCATCGGATTTTGACACCAAAATCCAATCCACACCCTAAAGGGATGTGGACTATACTCAGGGGACACCCCCTGAATACCCCTAATACAAAGGAGATGATTTTATGAAAGATAAGGATACTGTTCGCATTTCAGTACGGCTATCCGAAGAAGAAAAAGAACTTTTGGAACGCTCGGCAAAGCTGTGCGGACTATCCCAATCGGAATTTGTACGGCAGCTTTGCAAAGGTAAAACACCGAAGCCGCAACCGTCAAAGGAGTTTTGGAAACTGCTTGAAGCACTCTACGATGTTCACAAAGGCTTTAAGGAGTGTGCAAAGTATGAGCCTTCCGCATTGAATGTCTGTAAGGAAATTGAGTGCCTTATCCTCGATTTACAGGAGGTGGGATAAATGGCAACTACAAGTTTATGGCATATTGAAGGTCGGTTAAAAGACCTTATTGCCTATGTAGAAAATCCCGAAAAGACGGTAGCGAATAATCCGAGCTTACAACCGCTATGGGAAGTAATGTCTTACGTCAGCCGCCCCGAAGCTACCGAGCAAGGCGAATATGTTTCCACTATAAACTGCTTGAAGGAGATCGCCTTGCAGCAGATGATCCTAACGAAAAAACAGTACGGCAAAGAAAATGGATATATCGCTTGGCACGGTTATCAGAGCTTTAAGCCGGATGAGGTTACGGCAAAAGAAGCACACGAAATCGGTATGCAGACCGCAAGAGAAATGTGGGGTGATCGGTATCAAATCATTGTTACCACCCACCTTGACAAAGACCATCTGCACAATCATTTCTGCTTTAATTCCGTGTCCTTTATTGACGGTAAAAAGTATGACTATTCCAAGACAGAGCAACGAAAACTCCGTAGCGTATCTGACCGTATTTGTGCCGAGCACGGCTTATCGGTAATAAAGAATCCGCATAAAGCACCATCACGGCAAGTATGGCTCGACGAGAAAAGCGGTAAGCCTACCCGATACAATGTGTACCGTGAGGATGTTAGAGAAGCCATTGATTACAGCCGCACGCCCTACTATATGGAGGACTACCTACGGCGAAAAGGATATATTACCGACTTTACGGGAAAGCATTGGAAAATCAAATTGCCGCAGTATAAACACTTTACCCGCCTTGATACCCTTAATGAAAAATGGACACCCGAAAATATCCGTTACTCTATGGGCAGATACGCTTCTTTTGGTAATCGCAGAGCGTATATCTCATATCCGAAAGATATGCCACAGGACTTGAAGGATTGGTTTCAGCCGTTTCGCAGGACAAGCCATATTTACCGCTTGTATCTGCACTACTGCTATCTGCTTGGCTACTTGCCAAAAAATACAGATTACAAGCCGACAAGTCCCTATCTCAAAGAGGACTTAAAAAAGCTCGAAGAAATCTCCGAGCAAGTACGGTATATGAGCAAATACGGCATTGAAACCTTTGACGATCTGTATGCAGACCGAGCAAAGATTGAAAGTGATATGGATAGGCTGATTGAAGTCCGTACCAAATTGCAAAACAAAATCCGCAGAGCAACACCCGCCGAAAAAGAACGCCTACGAGAAGAAAAGGCGGGCGTTACGGCTCGGATAACTGAACTGCGGAAACAACTGAAAATGAACAAAGGCATTGAGGAACGTTCCGTTAAGATCCAAGAGAAAACAGATATGTTCTTCGCCAACGAAATTGCGGCAAAACAAGCCGAACAACAACGAATCAGAGAAAGACAGAGAGGAGGTTGGGAACGATGACAAATACCGATAGAAACGATGATATTTACAAGGTCATAGATGAAATTACAGATTACCTTGCAACGCTTACCAAAGAGGAACGTATTGTTTGGTTTAAGAGGAATATGTACCTTGAACCGCTGAACTTCGTAAAGGAGATTGACGGTACTCTTTATGCGGTCAGAACTTTCTTTAAGGAAGATGCAAAGGAAAACATCACCGAAAAGGTTGAACGCATAATTTTGAAAAAACAATGAAAAACTTTCGATTTACCGCATTAAAGTGTTGAAGTATAGCGGAAGATATGATATAATATATATGTCCTACAATTCGTATCATATCTGGCTGTGGAAAGGAGAACTATGAACAAACAGTCAGAAAAGATCACTGCTCTGTACTGCCGCTTATCTCGTGATGACGAGCAAGAAGGCACTTCGGGCAGTATTAAAAATCAGCAATCTATACTTGAGAAGTACGCTAAGGACAATGGCTTTAAGAACACCCGTGTATTCGTGGATGATGGTTGGTCGGGAACGACTTTTGCAAGACCTGCCTTTACGGAAATAATGGAACTTGCAGAAAAAGGGTTGATTGGAACTCTTATCGTAAAAGACCACTCCCGTCTTGGTCGTAACCGCTTGGTTGTCGGTCAGCTTTTGGAAGAAGGCTTTGACAGTTTGGGCGTTCGGTATATCGCTATTATGGATAATATCGACACCGCCAAAGGTATCAGCGACCTTGTTCCGATGCAAGATTTATTTAACGAATGGCACGCTAAAAATACAAGCCAAAAAGTCCGTAACGTTTTCAAGAACAAGGGTATGTCGGGTGTACCGCTTACAACAAATCCGCCTTTTGGGTATATGAAGAATCCCGATAATACAAAGGAATGGATCATTGATGAAGAAGCGGCAAAAACTGTCAGACAAATCTTCACCCTATGTGTTGAAGGACTTGGACCGACACAGATCGCAAATCGGCTCAAAGCCGCAAAGGTGCCGACTCCTACGGAATATTGGATTGGTATCGGCAGGAATTGCAGTAAACCGCCCGCCATTCCGTATAATTGGTGTTCGGCAACAGTAGCAGATATTCTTGCCAAACAAGAATACTGCGGAGATACGGTCAATTTCCGAAGCACAACAAAGTCCTTTAAGAACAAGACCAAAATTGAAAGACCGAAGGAAGAATGGAAAATCTTCCCCAACACCCATCCGGCAATCATTAACCGAGAAGTGTTTGAGTTGGTGCAGGAACTACGGCAACACCGCCGCAGACCTACCAAAAGCGGAATAGTCAGTTGGTTTTCGGGACTTCTCTACTGTGCAGATTGCGGAGAAAAATTGTATTACAGCGTAACAAACAACTACAAACGGGAGCAAGCATTTTTCTTCTGCTCTGCCTACCGCAAAAGTTCTGATGAGTGTTCCGCCCATTTCATTCGTGAAAAGGTGGTAATGGAAACGGTGTTGGAAAGTATGCGGCGCATCTTACTAAACGTGCAAGCCTTTGAAAAGGAATTTGCTCGTAAACAGATGGAGTGTTATAGCGAGGATAAGAAAAGAGAGCTTTCGGAGAAACGCCGAGAGTTAAACAAGACAAAGAAGCGTATCGCAGAGATTGACGGTCTTATACAGAAACTCTACGAAGATAACGCTATCGGTAAAATATCCGATGAACGATATGCCACCTTGTCAATGTCCTACGAGGAAGAACAGCAAAAACTCAAAACTGCACTTCCCGATATGGAAAACTATCTCGAAACCGAAACGGACAAGACCGAGAGTTTGCAGAGGTTTATTGAAAAGGTCAAGCGAATAACGGAACTCAAGGAACTGACCGCCGAGTTGGTACACGAATTTATTGATAAGATTGTAGTACACGCTCCGAGATACCTTGACGGCAAGAGAGTTCAGGTAATGGATATTTATTACAACGGCGTTGGCATACTCCGAGAGCTTAGTCCCGAAGAAATGGAAGAAGCGTTTCAAGAGCATATATCGGAACGCAACAAAGCAAAAACGGCATAGCCAATGGCTACACCGCTTAACGAAATCAATTATTCAGTTTAGATACAAGAGCCACCCATTGGGGCACCTTCCTTACGGAGGGTGCCCCAAGGTTCACATTTTTATTTCAATTTTCTTCGAAGCAGGCAGTTCTAAAAGCTCAGGATTTTCCAGCACATATTTGAGCAATTTTATTGTTTTTGAATAATAGTAACCGTCGGCAATTCTCTCGTCGACTGTCAGACCTAAATCAATACTTTCTTTCATTTCATACGTGCCGTCATCGTTAAAGAACGGACGTTTTTTTATTTCACCGATTGCAGTAAACACCGAATTTGTTCCCCAATTTGTAAGATGGTGATATCCGCTGTGAAGTTTTATCGAGCCCAGATTTGTAAGAACGACAGAAGCGTAGTAGGGGTCGGTTGCGATAAGTGCATGAGGCATTTTGCCGTGCTTATCAAGCCATCTCGCAATGCGGATAAGAAACTTTGCAAGAAAACGCGGCATTTTATTGAAAATATCCATAGCATCGCTGGAAGCATCTCCATTGCCGCCGCGGCAGGATGTGACCATACGCTTTATATCGTTATGTACGGAGTCTATTGTGGTATTTTCGTCAGCATGAATGATTGCCAGCCCCTCCTTGGACTCGTCCTGATACTGCTTTTTTATGACAAATGCTGCGGTTACTTCATTTCTTTGGTATATGTTTCCGTTTGCAATAAAACGGTTCATCTTAGGGCGTAAAGTGATAACTTTAATCATTGCGGTGACAATAAGCTGAAAGACATTATATTTGTAGTCTTTCGCGTCAATATTTTTATTTTCCAAATATTTAACTGCATTGGTCAAATCAATTTTTTCCGAAACAAAAGCCTCGTTGTCACATCTGTTCGGATAGATAAGCGGCATAACAAAATGCATGCTGTCAATGTCTCTTATCAGATATCCGTCTCTGCGGTCCCCTAAGCGACGTTTTCTTTTTTTCTGTGTGTTTTTTTGCATACAAATATCCTCCGAAATGATAAAACCATAAAATAATTATAAACAAAATGTAAAGTTCTGACAAGATTGCAAAAAAACGCCTCCGCTGCAAATTTTGCAGCGGAGGCGGTCAGCCGTATTTATTACTGATTTTATCAGAATTCGTATGAACCGATAAGTTCTCCATTAATATCAAAATATCTGAAAATAACTTTTTCTACAGCAGCGCATTCTTTTCTGATGGAATTTGCACTGGCTGTAAAGATGTCTTTTGAATTTTCAATTTGTGCATCCATTGCTTCTTTGGCATTATCTGCAGTTTCTACTAAGTAATTGTAGTTGTAAACAAGATTGTTTCCTTCAGCTTCTATGCTGACATTAAATACTGAAGAACTTTGTTTGCTCACTAAATCTTTCGCACTGTCTACATATTCCTGTACAGTCATACCGGATGTCTCAGTAGGTGTTTCTGTCTCGGGGGCATCTGTCTCAGGAGCTTCTGTTTCCGGAGCATCTGTCTCAGGAGCTTCTGTTTCCGGGGCATCTGTCTCGGGAGCATCTGTCTCGGGAGCGTCTGTCTCAGGAGCGTCTGTTTCTTCCGGCTTTTCTGAATTTTTAAGGGCTTCCTCAAGTTTTTCTGTTGCCTCTTTAAGTTCGTCTATCTTTTTTGATGTCTCTGAATCTTCTCCGCATCCGAAAAGTGTAAATACCATTACGAATGACAATACTATCATTAATACTTTTTTCATTGTTTGCCTCCACTAGTAACTTATATTAGCGCGTGCTTGTTAACGACTTGTTACACGCATAAAACGTATAATATACTTTTTTTGATTTTTTATCAAGATAATATTTACACGCATTGTGAAAGAAAACAATCCGTGCTAAACTGATATACGACTAAAACGAAAGGAACTGATTTCATCACAATGAAAGATTTTGATGAGGAGCGTCTTTTCTCTTCGCGTATAAAGGACCTCGCAAGGTCTGCGGAAAAAGGAAATATATGCTATTCCGACTTTCTCACGCCTGCGGAGCGTTCACTTGTGCTGTGCATGAAAGAGCTTGCAGGAATATGCAGGGTGAGTTTTGACGGCGGATATCCTGAGGCCGAGAGAGTGCGTGCGAAATTTTTGCCGATTGACTTTGAATATGAAGTTGATTCTCCTGTCTTTGCTGTGGAAATCAGCTGCCGCATGGGTGAGTTCAGCCATCGCGAGGTGCTCGGTTCTGTGCTCGGTCTCGGCATTTCAAGAGGCAAAATCGGTGATATTATAATGGGTGATAAAAAATGTACCGTTATATGCGACCCCGGGATTGCTTCATATATTATAGACAATCTTAAACGTGTAGGACGCATGGGTGTAAAAGTAAAAGAATGTACAGAGATAAACGTTTTTGAAACCGAAAATGAGACAATAACAGTATCGGTTGCGTCGCTTAGACTTGATATAATTGTTGCAGAGGGATTCTCAATATCAAGGACTCTTGCTGCCGAGATGATACGAGGCGGTCTTTGTTTTGTGAATTGGATTAAGACGGAGTCGCCTTCGAATACAGTGAAGCTCGGCGATGTGATTACACTGCGGGGAAAGGGCAGAGTAAAGCTCTCAAATATAGGCGGTCAGAGCCGTAAAGGTAAGACGTTCATTGACCTTTTAAAGTAGGGATTTATTTGTTTCGGTCTGTTTGACAGGTGTTATTATTTACGCTACTATATGAAACATTGTGACATGAATTTTACGGAGGATAAAATGAGTTTTTTAAAAAAATCTATATTATATATAACAATATTCTTAATTGCTCTATCAATGGTTGCCTGCAAAGACACTTCAGATGTTCCGGCTGTTTCGGATAGTCCGAACGGCAGTGTGGAAAACACAGACATTATTATTCAATCAGCATCAGATATGCCTTCTGTTACAGACTTACCTGTCAGCAGCATATCAAATTCAGAGTCAATTTCTCCCGAAGCAACTGCATCTGCCGATATAAGTACACCCCCGACTCAAACGGCATCTGTTGCTGCTTCTCCGAAAAATACATCTGTTGTTCAGCCAACTGCGACAGCATCTGTTTCCGCAGCGACATCAAGCCCTTATAACAGCAATAAGCCGGCGGGCACGTCCAAGCCCACGAATACATCTAAACAAACAAGCACTGCAAAACCGACAAGTTCTTCGGCATCGGCCGTAACTTCCAAAGCTACAACAACGCCGAAGAAAACAAGTCAAACTGCAACAGCTGCGACTCCGAAACCGACTGCGTCTTCAGGCATAAAAAGCAGTGAACAGTACATAGAGTTTTTAAATAATAATTATAAGAATTATCAGGAAGTTGAATACGGACTTGATATCACAAAAAAAACTGATTTAGTGGGAATATGTTATAGCACATGGTTTACGGCTATTCATGCAGGAAACGGCAGATTGGTGAATTCGCACAACATTACAGACATCCTTGAAGGAAACGGAACATGGGGCAGTGCGGGACAATTTCATTACTGGGCTGAGCCTGCGCTCGGATATTACACGAGCCATGATGAGTCCGTCATTCGTACACATATGACGCAGATTGCCGAAATGGGAGCAGACTATATAATAATTGACAATACAAATGTACAGATGCAATGGCAGAACAACCAGGACTGGTTCAGATTTGTAACGCGTCCCTGTACGGCACTTCTTGATACCATTGTCGAGATGCGCGCAGAAGGTTTGGAAACGCCGTACGTAGTTTTTTGGAATAAGACAAGTGACGGACAGAATTGGGATGTTGTAAACGAAATATATGACGAATTCATCTCTGTGGAAAAATGGAAGGACTGTTTTGTTTACTGGGAAGGCAAGCCTTTTGTACTTATAACTTCAAAAGTGTCCGGAACCCCTGATTGCGATATTACAACCCGTGTGCAGTGGGGATTGAAACAAAGCCTCGGGACGAGTGAGTGGAGTTTTCTCAATATAACAAATGTTCCGTCGGTTGATGCTAACCGTTTTGCAGAGCAGATATGTGTATGCACCGCGGTACAGGAAACATATATGTCCGACACAACGACAGCTCACGGACGAAATCACGGAATATTTATGTATAATCAATGGAAAAATGCATTTAAATACAGACCGAAAGCAATCACTTTGACGTGGTGGAATGAATGGTGCGCACAACTCTCATACAGTGCAAACGGTACTCCGCAGTTCGTAGATAATTACAATCAGGAATACAGCCGTGATATAGAGCCGATGAAAGGCGGTCACGGAGATCAGTATTATCAATGGACAAAGCAGTATATAACGGCATACAAAAACCACAGCAGCTGCCCGAGACTTGTCGAGGCAGGGTACTAATTATAAAAAGCATCCCGCTGGAAAAAACCAAAATCCTAAAGGATTTTTAATAATTTTTCCGGCGGGATAACTTTTTGCGTAATGAAGGTTTAAAGCATGATTTTTATGCCGTAAATCGGTCTATTTAAGTTCGTTTAAATCGTTTACGGGCGGCATGCAACTGTGATTACGGCATACATAGTAAGTTGTTTTACCGTTTTTGAGAGGATATTCTTTTGTGGGTTTCTGCAAAAGAATAATGGCGGCTTCGGGGGAAATGTCAGGCGGAAAAATGTTTCTGTCTGTTTCTTTGTCGGGTACAACAGTCACTTTCATCGGCGGGTCGTTATAATCCAAAAGCGCAGTCAAAAACATTGAATATCCGGACGGATACCGTGATGCGAAGGCTGCGATAAATTCCAGCTGCCGCTCTGCCGCTGCTGCATATTTTTTATCGGAAGTAATAAACGATAAGCGCACAAAATTGTATGCCATTAAAGAATTCCCGCTCGGAATCGCACCGTCGTATGTTTCTTTCGGACGCAATATCAATTCTTCGCTGTCATTGCCGTATAAATAAAATCCTCCTGTATTGTCACCGAATTCTGTTGTGACCTTATCGCAAAGACGGATTGCTCTTTCTGAATACTTAGAATCCAGGGTCGCTCTGTACAAGCTGAGCTGAGCAAAAATATATGCGGCATAATCGTCTAAAAAACCTTTTACTCCGCGTTTTTCGTCCCGGAAACTTACAAACAGAGTATCATTTTCGCACAGGTGCTTCTGTATAAAATCATCTGCATTTTTGGCAGTATTAAGATATATTTCTTTTTTGCTGACAAGGTACAGCTTGCACATGGCGGCTATCATCAGTCCGTTCCATGAAGTCAGAATCTTATCATCAAGGTGGAGAGAGTACCTGTTTTTTCTGTAATTATCCAGTTGCCGTAAGAAAGTATCAAATGTTCTGTCGCACGGGTCGCTTTTAAGCAAATTAGGGATATTCTTTCCTTCGAAATTTCCTGCAGCGCTTATGTCAAAATGGCGGTTAAAAGCCTCTCCGCCTTTTTGTCCCAATACTTTTATTGTTTCGTCTGGGGTAAGAAGATAATACTTTCCCTCTTCGCCTTCGCTGTCGGCATCCTGTGCGCTGTAGAATCCGCCGTCTGGAGATGTCATTTCACGCATAATATACTCTGCGGTTTTTTCTGCGATTTCAAGATACAGCGTCTTTTTTGTGACATCGTATGCCGTACAGTAGGCCAATATCATCAGCGCGTTATCATAAAGCATCTTTTCAAAGTGCGGAACAAGAAACTTTTTGTCGGTGGAATACCGGCAGAAACCAAATCCGATGTGGTCGAACATACCTCCGCGGTACATTTGTGTGAGCGTGTGTTCAGCCATTTTTAAAAAATTTTCTTTTTTGAAGCGTTCATAGTAAGAGAGCAAGAATATCAGATTGTGGGGAGCAGGGAATTTCGGCGCGCGTCCGAAGCCTCCGTTATTTTTGTCGTAGAGTTTTTCGTAAATTTCCGCTGCAAAATGGGTTAACTGCATATCTGCGTTCCCGTATGTCACATCCGTGCTGTCAATATGGTTTATGATTTCATTTGACTGTTTAAGCAGAGCGCTGCGGTTATCGGTCCATGCTTTGTGAATCGCAATCAAAAGTTCCCGCAGACCGATCATGCCTCCGTACGCACTTTTGGGAAAATAAGTTCCTGCAAAAAACGGTTTTTGGTCTGACGTCATAAAAATACTTGTGGGCCATCCGCCGCTTCCGGTAAATGCCTGACATACTGCCATATAAACGTTATCAATATCAGGACGTTCTTCTTTATCAACTTTTATTGATATAAAATATCGGTTAAGGATATCTGCAATTTCCTCATCCTCAAAGCTCTCGTGTGCCATAACATGGCACCAATGGCATGTGCTGTATCCGATGCTCAAAAAGATCGGTTTGTCCTCCTCTTGTGCACGTTCAAACGCTTCATCGCACCAGGGATACCAGTCAACAGGGTTCTCTTTGTGCTGAAGCAAATAAGGACTTGTCTCATTTTTCAATCGATTACTCATTTGATTACCTCCGTTACAGTTCAGGGTGATTGGCCTGTGCTTTTAAACGTCTCCAGCGGAGATCGATTTCCTGCCGGATTGCATCTCTGATTTCGTCATATTTTTCTTCGCAAAGATGTTTCGTTCTTCCCATCATTTTAAGCCAATCCTCCACGGGGATTTTTTTGCCACGCTGTTCCGGGTCATATGAGAGTGAAGTACAGCCGCGTTCTATCTCATACAGCGGGAAGTAACAGCAGTCTACGGCAGCCGAGATGACTTTACGCTCTGTATTTGGCTTATCTCCCCAGTTGAGAGGACAGGCAGAAAGACACTTAATGTAGGCTGTTCCGTAATTTTTTGCATAGTACTGAGCTTTAGCGGCCTTTTTTATAAAATCTGACGGGTCTGACTCCGCCGCAGTTGCAACGTAGGGCATTCCTGTGGCAGCCATGATGTGCGGCATATCCTTATGAAAGAATGTTTTTCCCCACTGTTTTGACCCTATATGAGACGTGGCGCTTTTTGCCCCTATAGGCGTGGAGTAGGACAGCTGGTAGCCGGTGTTCATATATCCTCCGTTGTCGTATTCAAACAGTATCAGCGGATCTCCGCGCAACGCAGTTCCTATGGCTGACCCCATTCCGATATCCATGCCGCCGTCGCCGCTGACCATTATGAAAGTTATCTGACCTGCAGGCATTTCGCCGCGTTCCTGCCGCTGATGATACATTTTTGCAAGACCTGCAAGTGTCGCGGCACCGTTCTGAAAAAGATTGTGTACGTAAGGCACTCGAAAGGCTGTTTTAGGATATCCCGTGGTCACTACCATGCCGCAGCCTGTCTGGAAAAGAAGTACGACATTTCCTTCAATGCCTCGAAGAAGCAGATTCACATTGACCGGTATACCGCAGCCGGGACAAGCGCTGTGACCCGGTGCTAGCCGTTTGGGTCTTGCAGTTGTATCTCGAATATTGCCGCCTTTTACAGTTACTTTTCCGTTTTCTTCACTGCACGAGATAATTCCTGAGGCATCGGATTCCGTTATAGGTTTGAAGTAAGGATTTGAAGCAACTTCTGCATCTCCGGGATAAACTCCGATATAATCAAACACGGGAGGGTTTTCCTCATAGCAGGTTTCAAGTAAACTTATAGCATCTTTTTCATAGAAATCACGGCCGCCGAGCCCGTATATTCTGCTGAGAACACGGGGCGTGAGTCCTTTTTGCTGCAGCGCTGCGCGGATTTCAAGCGACATATTTCCTCCTCCGGCGCCGTAACTGTCCTGTCTGTCCGCTATCAGAACAGTATGGGCGTTTTTGCACAGATGCGCGATTTCCTCTGACGGAAAGGGGCGTAATATGCCCAAAGTGAATACACCTACACGCTTGCCGCTGCTCCGAAGACGGTCTACCGCGGATTTGGCGGTGCGGTATGCCGAACCAAGTACAAACAGCAGAACTTCAGCATCCTCTGTTCTGTATGATTTCAATATTTCAAGCGATCTGCCCGACAGCTGTTCGTATTCACGGAATACGTCGGGAATCAATGTCCTCGCTCTCTCCATAGCTAAGTGAAGCTGATATTTGTTGTTCATCAGATCCGGTTCGTTCATGTAAGAACCAATGGTGACAGGATGCTCTGTGTCCAATATTCCGTAATTGCCACTGCACGGCCCTATGAATTCTCTGACGGTTTCATCATCGGCAAATACATAGCTGTTACATTTTTGATGGCTTGTGAAAAAACCGTCAAATGCCAATATGACGGGAAGCCTTAATTGTTCTGCAATTTTCAGAGCACAGATGTTGATGTCGTACACTTCCTGCGGTGAATCGGCAAACAGTATCACCCAACCCGTGTTGAGCGTATACATCACATCGCTGTGGTCTCCTTTTATGGAAAGCGGTCCCGATACAGTGCGGCATGCAATGTTCAATACCATAGGAAGTCTTGTTCCCGACTGTACTGGCAGCTGCTCAAGTGCGTAGAGAAGTCCGTTTGCAGAGGTTGCATTAAATACTCTGCCTCCGCCTGCAGATGCTCCGTAGCAGATGCCGGCAGCACTGTGTTCGCCTTCGGCAGGTATCAGCGCAACGGTATGTTCTCCGTCCGCTCCCATTTGATCTAAGTATTCCGCTATCTGTGTAGAAGGAGTGATAGGGTAGTAACCCATCACATGATAATTGATCTGTTTTGCGGCATAAGCTGCCATCTCGTTGCCGCTTTCAAATAAAAGTTTTTGTTCTGCCTGTGCCATTTTACATGAGCCCTCCGTCAACACGTTTTTCGTCTAAATAGGATTCGCCCGTAATCCACGGGTCTGCTCCCCACGGGTCGAAATCAAGATTGTCTGCTATCAAATCTTTATTTCGGACAAACCATTGCTTTTCAGGGTGTTCCTGTTCTTTTCCCGTGATAAGTGCGCCTGTAGGACACACATCGACGCATCTGAGACAACCTTTGCAATGGTGATAATCAAGTCCGCGGTTTATCATAGAAGGCGTGCCGCGGTATTCCCCCGGCAAAAACTGAAACACCATATCGGGACAGGTTGTGTCACACATACCGCAGTGAATACATTTTTCAAAAAGAAATAGCGGAATAAAGCCTTCTCTTGAGGTTGAAAGGTCATTTGATACAGTGCTGCCGAAATGCGGATTTGCGCCGCCCAAAGGTGCATTCCCATATCCCCATTTGCTGCGGATTTCCCGATAGGGAATTGCGTTATATCGTCCGTCGGGTTTGAAGATCTGGATTTTTAAATTGTTGCAGCCCTGTTCTATGCCTGCGAGATTATTCTGAAGCATTGAAGGGTACTTCTTTCCCAATGTATCTGAAACTAAAGCTTTTACCGCCTCAATGGGGATAAAGCCCGACGCCTTGGCAACTGCGCCCAGTATCACCATGTTTACGCGGCTTTTGCTTTGAAGCGCCAGTTCCAATGCGTCAACACAGCAGACTGTACCTGCATGAAGTTGCAGCTTATCACGTATTTCCTCCGGAGAGGAATTTGTGTTTACAACTACTATGCAATCTTCTTTCACACCTGCTGTTACGGGCAGTGTCTTTGAAAGAGCGCTGTGGAACAGTACCAAAATATCGGGATGCTCCACGGGACTGTTATGAAGAATTTCACGCTCAGGTGCGCTCCAACGTATATATGACTTAACAGGCGACCCCCTTTTTTCCGAACCGTAGCTCGAAAAGGCAGATGCGTTAAGTCCTAAATATGCAGCGCCCAGTTCTCCGAGCAGTTTACCGCATAGATTAGCTCCCAGACCGCCGATACTTTCAAGACGCATTTCATAACATCCGTTTTCGTTTATACGGGGAAGGCTGACCGGATAGCTTGCGTGTTGCTTTTGTTCTGTTGAATGTTTTTTCATACAAAACTCCTTTAATCTTTTATATTATCATTGACTTAACAAGGCTTTGTTATGCGAGATTTGTTATATAAATATTCATACCTTTGACGGTAGCAAAAAACTGATGTATCATGTCTGTTACAGTCTGCCTGTGAATAGAATGTATTTAAAATGCAGACCGGACTTGCGATAAATATGATTACAATCCGTAACAGATCGGCATCGGAGATCGTCGCGCTATATCACAAAAGAAAGGTAAACTATGATGAACATAACAACGGTTTTATTTGACCTTGACGGAACTTTGGTTCCTATGGATCAGGATGTATTTGTAAAGGACTATTTTTCAAGACTTGCAGCTAAGATGTCTGTCTGCGGATATGAGCCGGAGGCGCTTTTGGGAGCTATGTGGCAAGGAATTAAGGCGATGATAAAAAATGACGGGGTGAAAACCAACGAAGAAATTTTCTGGCAGGTTTTTTCTTCTGTTCTCGGCGAAGAAATTTTAAATCATATGCCGAAGTTTGAAGAGTTTTATGAAAAAGAGTTTGACAAGGTGAAGAGTGTGTGCGGATATAATTCCGCCGCTGCAGAAACTGTACATAAAATTAAGGGAAGCGGTTACCGTGTAGCCCTGGCAACAAATCCGCTGTTTCCCTCAATCGCAACTGAATTGCGTATAGCATGGGCAGGACTTAATCCTGAGGATTTTGAACTGGTTACAACTTATGAAGATATAGGTTACTGTAAACCAAACATTGAATATTATAAAGAGGTTGTAAGACGATTGGGGGTAAAACCCGAGGAATGTCTTATGGTGGGAAACGATGTGCGTGATGATATGATTGCGGAAAAACTCGGCATGAAGGTTTTTCTGCTTACAGATTGCCTGATAAACAAAGCCGATGCAGATATATCACAGTATCCAAAGGGCTCTTTTGATGAATTGCTTACATATATTGACAGCCTGAAAAATTGAAATTTTCTTTATATAATTTTATTATTTGTATGATATTGTAGTAAATATTTTTAAACATCTGACTGTGGAGGTAATCATGCCTGAACACTATATTGAATTTGATAAAGTTACAAAAAGTTACGGTTCGGGAAATACAAAAATTGATGCACTTTCCGAAGTAAGCTTTCATGTGGACAAAGGCGATTTTTGTGTATTGCTCGGTTCGTCCGGCGCAGGAAAAACAACGCTGCTCAATATGCTGGGCGGTATGGATACCATTACAAGCGGTCAGATCCGTTTTGACAGCAGAGATATATCGGCGCTCAGAAAAAAAGAATTGATTGAATATCGCCGCCATGACGTCGGATTTGTTTTTCAGTTTTATAATCTGATACCAAACCTTACTGCGCTTGAAAATATTGAAATCGCGGCGCAGCTTTGTAAGGATCCTATTCCTGCGGCAGACGCGCTTGCTATGGTAGGTCTTTCCGACCGTGCAAATAATTTTCCGGCGCAACTTTCAGGGGGTGAGCAGCAGCGTATTTCAATTGCTCGCGCTTTAGCGAAAAATCCGCGGTTGCTTCTTTGTGATGAACCTACGGGAGCGCTTGATTATGTGACAGGCAAAGCTGTTCTTAAGCTTTTGTATGATTTGAGTAAAAAACATAATACGACTGTTATAATAATCACTCATAATCAGGCTATCGCACCGATGGCTGACCGTATTATTCGCATAAAGAGCGGCAAAATACTCTCAAACAAGGTCAATTCGCATATTGTACCGATTGACAAGATTGAGTGGTGATCGCTATGTCTTCGGTATTTAAGATGACTTGGCGAACGATCCGGACTTTTTTCGGGCGGTTTATGGCATTACTTTTAATTGTCGCGCTCAGCGCCGGCTTTTTTGCCGGGTTGAAAGTCACAACTGATGCCATGCTCAAAACCGGCGAAAAATATCTTGATGATCAGAATTTCTATGATTTCCGCCTTTTCTCAACTCTCGGTTTTTCTGAAAATGATGTGGAGCGTTTTGCCGGATTAGACGATGTAGAGGCTGCTGAAGGCTCAAACAGTGCGGATGTTTTAATATGGTATGATGATGCGGTACATCCGTTTAAGTTATATTCGCTTACAGAGAAAATCAATCTTCCTTCTGTCACTGCCGGCAGACTTCCTATTGCTGAAAATGAATGCCTTGCCGACACGGATATGTTTACTGAGAAAGATATCGGAACAAAGATATGGTTGTCTGACGAAAATGACAGTTCTGCTGCTGAGAAGTTAAAAATAACTGAATTTACTATTGTGGGACTTACAAACTCTCCGATGCATCTCGGCATAGACCGCGGTACAACAAATATAGGAAACGGTGCTGTTTATACGTTTTTGTATATACCGCAGTCAGCTTTTACGGGAGATGTTTTTACTGAAATAAATATCACTCTGAACGAATCTGCCGATATTTACAGTGATGAATATGACAATCTGATTGAAAAATATAAAGGTGATGTTACTGCATTATGTGAAAGTCTTGCTGATGACCGTTATCAAAGTATTCTTGCAGAGAGCGGTATTCCCGCAGAGCTTGCAGAACAGGCCGGCATTGAAAAACCTGCGACTTATGTATTGACTCGAAATGAAAATACAGGATATGCCAGCTTTGAAAATGACACAGGAATCATCGGCGGTGTTGCAAATATATTCCCGATTTTCTTTATTGCCATAGCAATACTTGTATGTGTTACCACTATGACAAGAATGGTCGATGAGGAGCGTACACAGATCGGTGTACTCAAAGCAATGGGATTCAGCAACGGCGCCATTATGGGGAAATACATTCTCTACGCCGGAAGTGCGACAATAATCGGCTGGGGTATCGGTTTCTTTTTGTGTACTTGGGCATTACCTAAGATATTTTGGATTGCCTATAATGAAATTTACAATTTCGCGCCTATTTCATATTTGTTCAGCCCTGCACTGGCAATAATAACTCTGGCAATTTCGCTGGTCAGTATTCTAGGAAGTACTTTTATATCATGCCGGAAGGAACTTGTGAGTGAGCCTGCGGCACTTATCCGTCCGCGTACCGGTAGAGCCGGAAAAAGAGTTATATTTGAATATATCAAACCACTGTGGAAGAGATTGAACTTTTTACAGAAGATTACCGTACGCAACATGCTTCGGTATAAACAACGTCTCGTTATGATGTTGGTCGGTATAGGTTGTTGTGCCGGTCTCGTTGTAACAGCATTCGGTGTGCGTGACTCGATGATAGATGTGGGTGAACTTCAGTACAACACTATGCAGAAGTATGATATTGAAGCAAGCTTTGACAGCGAAAACAAGGACTCTGTTGTTGCGAAACTGAATGACATTGAAGGAGTATCACAGTGCATAACGGTTGTTTCGGGATATGCGGATGTCATTGCGGATGAATCAATGAATTCGGTTAATCTATTGTGTTTCCGTGAGTTTGACGATTTGTCGGGATTCTGGGATTTTCACAATGCGGATAAAAAAATTTCAGCTCCGAAATCAGGAGAAATAATTATAAGTCCTAAAATTGCAGAAAAACTTTCGGTGTCATCGGGGGATACGGTGCAGATAAGAAATTCCGATATGAAATCCGGAACAGTTAAAGTGAGTGCGGTTTTTGATAATCACATACATGATTATATTGTTATGTCCTGTGATACATATATAAATCTTTTTGGTGAATGTTATGAGAATACGGCATTGATTGTTGCAGGAAAAGACTGCGATGACCTTGCAAAGGAGATAACTGCTATTGAGGAAGTCACAAATGTATCTCAGCTTGATAAAATGGAAAAAACGATAAGTGACGCGCTTGAGTGTCTGAACTATATTATATGGCTTATTATTTTCTTTTCCGGCGCGTTGGCATTTATAGTTATTTTCAACCTGACAAATATAAATATTGCAGAGCGGAGCAGGGAGATCGCAACTGTTCAGGTTCTCGGATTCTATCCCAAAGAAACTGAGAGCTACGTGCTGAAAGAAAACCTTATATTATCGATAATCGCAAGTATATTAGGTCTGCCTCTCGGAAAACTGTTCCTAACTACCGTGATGAGCATGGTGAAGATTGATATGATTACCTTCAATAATTGTGTGAAACCGATAAGTTATTTGATATCGTTTGTTATTACTGTCTTATTTGCCGTTGTTGTAAATAACGTTATGAAGCGGCAGATAGATAAAATCAACATGGCAGAATCGCTGAAAGCTGTAGAGTGACGGTATATATTTAATGTTAATGAGAAATTGAATCAATATAAAACAGCAAACCGCCGCGGCGGTTTGCTGTTTTATATAATGTTTTCAGATTTACATTAAGTTTTAATCCAAAATTCTTCCGTCGGTTGAAATTGTAACAACTTGCCACGGAATGAATTTTCCGCTTGCCTGAAGTGCTCGCTTTGCGGCGTTTTCGATTCCTCCGCAACAGGGAACTTCCATACGCACGATCGTAACGCTTTTGATATTGTTGTTTGCGATGATTTCCGTGAGCTTGTCTGCGTAATCGCCTTCGTCAAGTTTCGGACAGCCGATAAGTGTTATACGGTTTCGGATGAATTCGTTGTGGAAATTTCCGTAAGCATAGGCAGTACAATCTGCTGCAATCAATAAATTTGCATTGTCAAAGTACGGCGCGTTCACAGGTACAAGCTTTATCTGTACAGGCCATTGCGAAAGACGGCTCTGCGAAGGAACGGCGGAAACGGCACATTCAGACTCGTTTCGTTTAATTGCCTTGGACTGTGTTCCGGGACAGCCACAGGGAAGTTTCTGAGGCGTTTTTTGCTGCTTTGCGGCAAGGACCGCAGCTTCGTTATATGCCGGAGCTTCACGCTCTTCAAATGTAATTGCGTTGGTGGGACATGCAGGTAAACAATCACCTAAACCGTCGCAATAATCCTCGCGTGTAAGCTTTGCCTTTCCGTTTACCATTTCAATTGCGCCTTCGTGGCAGGCAGCTGCGCAGGCGCCGCATCCGTTACATTTATTTTCATCGATTTTTATAATTTTTCTTATCATTTGAAATCCATCCTTTCGTTTTATATTTATAAGAAAGTTTTCGGAAAGTTCATTGACTTTCTGAATTGATTATATTACGATAAATAAAACAAAACCGTTGTTTTTACAACAGAAAGAAGCTTTTTATGAAAAAATATATTTCTATTCTCAAGCGAACACGGTTGTTTGCCGGTGTGGGCGATGATGAAATACTGTCAATGCTCGGATGTCTGCAAGCCAAACTCCGAACATATAAAAAAGGCGAATATGTTTTCAGACAGGGTGAGCACATCGATAATATCACTGTTTTGGCGGAAGGCAAGCTTCATATTCAGAGCGATGACTATTGGGGAAATCGCAGCATTATCAATATGATAGGCATAGGCGAGATGTTCGGCGAGGCATATGCTGCACCTGGCAGCGGAGCAATATTAAATGATGTTGTTGCTGTGGAGGACAGCTCCGTAATCTTCTTTGATGTTCGGAGGATTCTTACTGTTTGCTCGTCTGCTTGCAAATTTCATTCAACGGTTGTTCAGAATCTTTTTTTCGCGATATCGGAAAAGAACAGAAAGCTTGTGCAGAAGCTTGGGCATATGTCAAAACGTTCCACGCGGGAAAAGTTGATTTCATATCTTTCCGAGCAAGCCAAATATCAAAACAGCGCAACCTTTACAATTCCGTTTAACCGTCAGCAGCTTGCGGATTTTCTATCGGTAGACCGGAGTGCCATGTCGAACGAGCTCTGCAAAATGCGCGATGAAGGATTGATTACATTTGATAAAAACAGATTTACGCTGAATTAAAAAAACGGAAAAAAGCGCAGCTCCGCCGGAAAACCGGCGGAGCTGCGCTTTTAACATGCAATTCTTTATAATTTGCCGTTACGGTTCAATAATATTGAAGTTCATAGATTCGGTACTTATCTGGTTCATGTTGCTCATAAACAGCTTAAGCAATTCTGAATCCCCTTCGACCTTGATTGCCTTTGATACACCTTCTTGGTTATTTTGGAGAATGTAGAAGAGTGCATTTTTGGGGCAGGTAAGACTGATGTCGGGATTTTCCGATTCGCTGTTTTCATAGTGGAGAACAACACCGTTCTTTATGCGGATCATATGCTTTTCTCCGGTGTCTGTGACATTGATATTTATTGTGAAGTCGTATTTTGACATTGCTGCTTTGTCGAGACGTATTCCCATATAGTCAATCATCATAGACGCTGTCATTTCCTTCTGGAGACTTGCGTCTGATTGGACGGTGGTTGTGTTTACCGCTTGATTACCCTGACGCAGTTCCAACGCCGCAGTAAGGTATGCGTTACGCCAAGGCCCTGATTCTGCCTGATATCCGAGCTGCTCAAGTGCATCGGCGCAAAGGAGTCTTGCGGCAGTATTACTTGGGTCGGCGTAAACTATCACATTTGTAATCTCTGCAACCCACTGATATTCGCCCGCGTCAAAATCTTTTTTTGCAAGTCGGAGAACCTCGTCAACATCTCCTAAATACTCAACCCATTTTTTTGCACTCTCCGAAGGTGTCAGGGGATTAAGGTTTACGGGGTTTGCATCGTACCAACCCATATATTTCTGATAAACCGCTTTGGAGTTATGTGCCACGGTGCCGTAATATTGACGTGTGTACCAATTTTTTGCAAGCTCGTCGGGAAGCTCGATCATATTTGAAATTTCATCCGAGGTATAGCCTTGATTGATATAAGTCAGCGTCTGGTCATTTATAAACTTATAGACTGCGGCGGTATCGGCAAGGTATTCGTTTACGACATCATTTCCCCAGTGCGGCCAGTTGTGCGCCTGGAATGTGACTTCGGTATCTTTTCCGTACAAAGTTATTGCCTCGGTAATATATTTTGCCCACGCGGAGCCATCACGCACCTGCGCGCCTCGGAGTGTGTAGAGGTTGTGCAGGGTAGCCGTGCAGTTTTCCGCAACCCACAAAGCCTTGAACTGCGGAAGCCATGTATTCATTTCGGCAGGCGCTTCCGTGCCGGGTGTGAGCTGGAATTCCATTTCGATTCCGTCAATTGTAATGGTTTCCCGTGTATTTTTTATTTCATAGGTGGGCACGATAAATGTGACTGTTCCCTTTGACTGTCCCATGCCGATACCCATTGCAAGAGTTCCCTGAACTCCCGCTTCAAGAAGTGTTCCGTACTGGTACTGTGAACGACGTGTCATAGCAAATCCGGCATAGACATTTTCCGCTACTGCATGTTCTGTAAATCCCTCCGGGACAATTATCGGAATTTTATCGCTTGAAAGCTGTTCCTGTATGGAAAGTGTACTGTCTGCCGCATCGCTTACTGCCATAATTCCCTTGATTCCGCCGAAATGATCTGCGTGCGGATGGGAGATAATTACTGCTTTTATCGGGTATTTGCCGAGATTCTTCTCAATGAGTTGCATTGCTGCCTCAGAACATTCCATACTCATGAGCGGGTCAAATACGATCCAGCCCGTGTTGCCCTTTATAACAGTCAGATTTGCCATATCGTATCCTCTGACCTGATAAATTCCCTCCGTGACTTCAAACAGTCCGTAAGCGTGGTTGTTCTTTGTGTTTTCCCAAAGGCTCGGATTTACCGTATCGGGTGCTTTTTCGTAGTCATCGAGAAAACTGTACGCGGCCTGACTCCATATAACTTTGCCGTTTTCGTCAGTTAATTCCAGTGTTTCCGGTGCATCAATAAGTCCTTTTACAGCGAACTCCGCTTCCTGGGTATTCTCGAAGTCCAGAACGGAGTATAGTGCGGAATTTACGCTTACCGTGTATTCGCTGGCTCCTTTGCTTTCGCTTGTGAGTCCGAGCTCTTCAACAATGTTTGTATTCGGACTTGCGGTTCCGTTTGCTTTTTTGCCTTCGGAATCATCACTGCAAGCAGGTATTGTGACCAGCATCAATCCTGCGAGCAGCATTGAAATAATTCTTTTTGACATGAAAAGGCCTCCTTTTGTCGTGTGGTTTTATATTGACGGTATTTTAACATGAATTTTTTTGTATGGAAAGAAATGATTCCGTGTTTTTGTATGCGGGATAATTCTTGAAGTAGCTTTTTGAGGTGGCAATGTTACACAGCAGGCTTTCTTTCAACATATAATTTTAAAGGGTCCTATTAATAATATCGGACCCGGAAAGGAAGGATAAGAATGGGTGTAACAAACTCAAACAAGGAGCTGAATGTTACGCAGATCGATTGCGGCGGCTCTTTCAAAATAAAATTATCTTTGACGGCGGAGCCGGATATCACATCCAATCCCACCGACATTGTTTTGATACTTGACCGTTCGGGCAGTATGCAGGGGAGTCCTCTTGAAAATCTGAAAAACGGTGCAAAAAAATTCATTGACATAATTGACGAAGCGACCGACAGCTCGCAGGACGGGCAGATCGGTTCGGGAAGCCATATAGGTATTGTAAGCTTTGCAAGTACCGCGGCGCAGGATACTCAACTGATTACATCGGTTGCCGATCTTAAAGCCGCTGTGGACGCGCTTTCTTCGGGAGGCTCTACAAATCACGAAGATGCATTTACCAAAGCATTGGAGCTTTTTGATCCCGCCTCGGCAAATGCAAAAGTCATGGTTATGTTTACCGACGGTGTGACTACTGCCGGCGGGGATCCGAATCCTGTAGCCACCGCTGCAAAAGCTCAGGGTGTTATCATATACAGCATAGGTCTTTCGGGCAACGGCGGTATTGACGAGCAAGCACTGCGCGACTGGGCATCCGATCCCGATTCGGCATATGTGGCAATCACTCCCGATGACGAAGAGCTGGAAGATCTTTTCGAAGAACTTGCCAGAAATATTTCTAAACCCGGCGCAACCAATGTTGTTATAACCGATACGGTTTCTCCCTGCTTCCGTATTACATCGCTGTCCTCGCCGTCTAAGGGTACTGCGAGCACAATAGATGCAAATACGGTAGAATGGAAGATTGACGAACTAGGTGTAAAAAATAGCGAGGGTGCAACGTTTGAATTTACCGTTCAGCACATCGGACCGTGCTCGGGAACGATAGAAGTTAACGACAGTATCACCTACGATGACACCGAGGGCAATGTTGTCACTTTCCCGTCGCCGGAAATAGATGTGGAATGTGACATTGTAATTTGTCCCGAATGCTGTCCGGAACCTGTGGATGTGACGGTGGACGGTTGTACGGATTCTGTGGAATTTGATGCCGGTGAACTCGAAATGGGATTGCTCGGACGAATCGTACAGGTGGACGTCACTCTGCGAAATGTGTGCCCCGGAAAACGGGTCGCTTTAGCGGTATTGCTTCACGAGGTTGATGATAACGGTATAGAATACAAGCGAGGAATGAAAACCATGACTGTCCCCGCACATACTCGGGAAACATGTCAGGATGTAACAATACGATGCATCAAATTCGTGCTCCCTGAAGATCTGGATGTTTCGGATACCACCGATACAATTTGCAATTCCCGAAGCTTCAGAGCAAGATTCATTGCGCATTATATCGATAATGATTTTGATTGCTGTACTGTGGAGGATTAAGTCTGTTTAGTCCTGCACAGAGATTTTTAATTGCTGAAAATATTGAAAAGCATACAGTGCGGCGAAAAAGTTATTTTTACCGACGAAGGAGGTATGCATAGATTTATGCGGTATGCTGTATCTTTCGCCTTTTTATTTCATTGTTAGTTTTTAATTGCTAAAGATATTTAAAAACCATATGGTGCGGCGAAAAAGTTATTTTTACCGACGAAGGAGGAAAACATAGATTTAGGCGGTATCTTTTGCCTTTTTATTACATCGTTAGGTTTTAATTGCTAAATATATTGAAACGCATATGGTGCGGCGAAAAAGTTATTTTTACCGACGAAGGAGGTAAGCCATAACTTTAAGCCGCACCATATGCGTTCTATTGACAACAAAATTCACATAAGCTAATATAATTATATCAAAGAGCATTGCCTAAAAGCTTATGCTCCTTGGAAGGCTACTTTTTGAGATTGACTGCGTTCGTTGTTAAGGTTTAGAGCGCAGTCATTTTTTCTGATTTATGTAAAAAATAATCAAGAGAATAATTTCGATCATATACAAAATAATCGCAAGTATTTCGTAATCACTCATATAAATCGCCTCCTTCCCGTCTGCCTGTAGGAATTTACAAGCAGCCCTACAAGGAGGATGACTGACACACTTTTAGAGCAATGCCCACGGAATCGTGATGACTTCCGTGAGAAGATAATGCCATTTTGGTGATTGTTTGTAAAGTATGTAAAATATTTCCCGGAAAAACGCAAGTGTGTTGACTTTCAAACGAAACAGGACTGCGACTCGCTTATTGCAATTAAAGCTCGCTGCATACGTTCGACATAGCCGTTCAAACCTCGCCTGACGGCTTGTTTTCACGGTGTCTCACTTATTGAACCTTGACGGTACAGCAAATCTTTACATGATTGAAATTTGCTGCATAAACTCGACATAGCCGTTCAATCGTCGCAATAGCTTGCTTTCACGGTGTCTCGCAAATCTGCGTCCTGTTTATGAACAGATAGTAAAAAGGTACAAGCACTACCTGACGGCAGTGCCTGTACCTTTTTAGTTATGCGGATAACAGGACTTGAACCTGCATGAAGTTGCCCTCACTGGTACCTGAAACCAGCGCGTCTGCCAATTCCGCCATATCCGCTTTTATAACTCTCTTAATTTTTACACGGCCGAGAGACAGCCGAGGCAGAGCATATTGCAGTAAAAGCTCGCTGCATACGTTCGACATTGCCGTTTAGCCTTCGCTTGCGCTCGGTTTCACGGTGTCTTACCTACTCCGCGAATGCCTTGAAATTATAACGCATAAGAAAATTAATTGCAACCTTTCCCGAGAAATTTTGCAGGAATACCTGTTGCGGCAGGGAATACCTTTAAATGTCTTTTCATATATTGAGTACAGACGAAGTTAAGGAGGCTGTTTTGTAGATAATGGCTATTGATATAAGTGCGCTTGTGCAGGAGTATTACGGAATCAATCCTGTGAAATGTTGCAATACTCGTGAAGGCTGGGTAATAGAAGAAGATGGGTCGCAGGAGAGGTTGCTTTGCAGGGCGTTGCCGCTTCGCGGTGAAAAAATAATCGGAACACATGTGATATTGAAACATCTGAGGGAGAACGGGTTTGATAAGACCGACAGATATCTGACGGCGCTGAACGGTTTGCCTTTTATGCCGGGATACGGTGTGAATTATATTCTGATAAAGAGAAATATGGGGCGTGAATGTGAAATAAGTTGTTGTGAAGATCTTGCGGATGCGTCAAGGCTGCTTGCGGAAATGCACCTTGCGTCAAGAGGTTTTACGCAGCAAAAAGCGGAAGATGTTTTGATAAGATTTCATGAACTTATGTATCCGCCTCAGGAGAGGGGAGAAGAGTCTGCGCGTTACAGTGTTGATGAATCAAATCAGAATGAATTTAATTTTAACTGTTACATAAAAAATGATTTGGGAAATACGCCGGAGACTTTCAAGAGGCGTCTTGAAGAGTTGAAAAAGTTCAGAAAGACTGCCAAGAAGAGCAGAAATGCATTTGATTATGCGTATCTTTCGGTGGCGGATTATTATTGCGCCCTTGCGGAGCGTATTCACGAAGAGCTTGCGGTGTCACCTTATGAAAAATTGACGGAGCAGTACAGGGAAGAGGGCTGCGTTTGCCATAGGGATTATACCGGGCATAACATATTGCTCGGGAAGAATGAGACGGTCATCAATTTTGAAAGTGCCTGTATTGATTTGCCGATTTACGATGTTGCAAACTTTTTGAGGCGGCGAATGAGGAAATGCGGCTGGTCGGTGTCCGACGCGGACTTCATACTCGATAATTACAGCAAAACGAGACCGCTTTCAAATGACGAAATAACTGTGCTGAAAATTTTGCTTCAATTCCCTCAGAAGCTTTGGAGAATAATCAACAAATACTATAACAGCCGCAGGTCGTGGTGCGAGAAGAGCTGTCTTATGCAGCTCGAAGAGGTGAAGCAGGAGAAAGATCCGCTTGCGGAATTTGCAAAGAATTTTTAAACAGTCATATTGGCATGGCTGAATGCATAATAATAAGCGTATTCAAGGCGAGAATACATATATTTAAGGAGGTAAAATAACTATGCCGGAGCTAATAAAAAATTATGTTAAAACAAGCAGACTTCTTAAAACCGAAGTTTTGAGAAGTGTTTTTGATTCCGATTATACTATTCCGGAGGGGATGCCGGAAATTAAGCAAGTGCTTGCAATTGATACAGAAGTGTTTGTCGAAAAGACGACTGCGGAAAATGACAGAGTAACAGCAGAGATATTGATTGAATACACCGTTTTGTACATGCCGAGCGGAGAAGATGTTTCCGTAAAGAGTGTAACATTTAAAAATCAACAGACCTTTTTGATAAATGCGACCGGAATTGAAGATGAGTGCAGATGCGTCATTAAGTGCTGTGCGGAACAGACTGAGATAACAAATGTGAACGGCAGAAGACTGTCGGTTAGAAGCGTTGTAAAATGCTCTCCTCACATTGAAAATATTTCGGAGCTTGCGATTCCGTCGGATATAGCAGGAATTGATGACATCCAGGTGCAGGAGGATATATGTCCGATGAATGTCACTGTGGAGAACCTCATCGATGTGCTTGATATCAATGAAAATATTGAACTTCCGGTTGGCAAAGATCCTTTTTACAGAATAATCAAGAGCAATGCGTCAGTCAGCGATGTTACTTTTAATGTTGCATCAAACGAACTGACCGTCAAAGGCAATTTGAATGTCTGTACTCTCTACGAGTCTGACGGTGTGACAAAAAATTTGCAGATTATTGAAAATGAAATTCCTTTCAGCGAGGTAATATTTGTAGAAAATGACAATGGCACCCTTGACTGGAATGTGGATTATTCGCTCACATCCTTCAATGCCGAGGCATCAGAGGACAGCGACGGAGAAAAGCGTATTCTCAATGTGACTGCTGCAATAAAATTTGATGTGACTTCTTCCGAGAATGTTTCGGTAAATATGCTCTCGGATGCTTATTCTCTATCGTGCGGTTTTGACCTTCAGAGAAAGAAGATTGACGTTTATACAAAGTGCGGCGAAGTTTCTTCACAGTTTGTTCTGAAGAATGCCGAATCGGTTCCCGAGGGGCTTCCTGCAATATCCGAAATAGTAAATCTGAGCGGTCAGATCGGACAGATGGACGTAAGTGCAGAAGACGGCGGAGCTGTTATCGAAGGTGTTGTAATATGCAATGTTTTGTATTTGTCAAAAGACGAATCAAACCCTGTCGCATCGTTTGCTGTACAAATACCGTTTACTCAAAGAATTGACCGACGTGACATGACTCCTGAAACCATTGTAAACCTAAGCTTAAACGTGAACCACACATCATACAGCTTGCTTTCTCCGACAGAGACCGAGCTGAGAATAGCGCTTTCTGCACGCGGTGAAACTCTTAAATCACAGTCGGTGAATATGATTTACGATGTTTCCCCTGTCACAGAACTCGACCCTACCCGCAGAAACCAAGCATCTATTCTTATCTACATAGTACAGCCGGGTGACACAATGTGGAAAATCGCAAAACGCTACAATGCTCCTATCGAAATTCTTAAATCAATCAATGATATTGAAAACGCAGATTTGATTATGCCGGGACAGAAATTGTTAATACCTAAAAACTGAACGCAAAGACTCCCTCGGAAAAAATGGCCAAAATTCTAACGAATTTTTAAATTTTTTCCGAGGGAGTCTCTGCGTTCAGTTCGAAGGAGTAGTGGAGAAATGTCCAAAATCCTAATGGATTTTTAAATTCTTTCCGAGTGAGTCTCTGCGTTCAGTTCGAAGGAGTAGCGGAGAAATGGCCAGAATCCTAACGAATTTTTAAATTTTTTCCGAGGGAGTCTCTGCGTTCAGTTCGAAGGAGTAGCGGAGAAATGTCCAAAATCCTAATGGATTTTTAAATTCTTTCCGAGTGAGTCTCTGCGTTCAGTTCGAAGGAGTAGCGGAGAAATGTCCAAAATCCTAATGGATTTTTAAATTTTTTCCGAGGGAGTCTCTGCGTTCAGTTCGAAGGAGTAGCGGAGAAATGGCCAAAATCCTAACGAATTTTTAAAATTTTTCACAGGGGGTTTTGGTTTCAGTGAGGGTTGGCAGCCTTGTAATGTGGCGTAACATATATAAAAATGGCGAAATTGGACAATTTCTGTTGAGGCACATTGAATTTAGACTATGGAGGCAGACTTGCAAATGGCGTAACATATATAAAAAATGGCGAAAACGGATATTTTTGCTGCGATGCTTTAGATTTCATTTTGATTTCTGTGTAAGAAGAAAAAATTCACTTCACATACCGTATTGCTTGCGGTATAGTAACTATGAAAAATGACAAAGACAAAAGGCGAATGCATGTTGAACGGTTCACTTGTAAATGTAATTATTGATCGTCCACTCGGAAGTTACCATCCCGAACACCCTGACCTATACTACCCTGTCAATTACGGTTATATCGAGGGAACACTCACTGCGGACGGCGAAGAGGAGGACGCATATATTCTCGGCGTTGAGAAACCGATTAGTGAATTTGTCGGCAGAGTGATTGCGGTAATACATAGACAGGATGACGTAGAGCAAAAATGGGTTGTTGCACCTGACGGCATTGTTTTACAATAGAAGAAATTCGTCAAAAGGTCATTTTCAGGAACAATATTTTCAATCAAAAATCAGTCTGATTATAATAATTTTGAATAAAGGCACGGAGGAGATTACCATGAAAATAATGATTGCATCGGATATACACGGATCGGCAGAGTATTGCAGACAGCTTATTGAAGCATACAAAAGAGAGGGCGCTGAGAAACTTGTTCTTTTAGGGGATATACTTTATCACGGGCCGAGAAATGATTTGCCGGAAGGTTATGCACCGAAGAAAGTGATATCGATGCTTAACGGTATAAAACAGGAGATATTGTGTGTGCGAGGAAACTGCGACACTGAGGTTGACCAGATGGTGCTCGAATTTCCGGTGCTTGCGGAATATGCGATTATGTATCACGAAAGCCGCATGTTATTTTTGACTCACGGACACAACTTAAACGAGAAAAATCCTCCGATGTTAAAGAAAGGCGATGTTTTGTTTAACGGACATACGCATGTTCCGTGCGTCAGAGAACACGAAGAGTATACATATATAAATCCAGGTTCGGTTTCGATACCGAAAGAGAATTCACCGCACAGCTATATTGTGATGACAGACGGATTGATCGAATGGAAAGACCTTGAGGGAAATGTGTATAACAGCTACAGGCTCAGTTGATTTAAAATTCGGTAAAAAAGTCGACATAAAAATATAAGATTTGACCGAACGGTTTTATCTGCAGGTACATAAAATAATGTACCTGCATTTTTTTGCATGAAATTACACAAAATAGAAGCAGAAATATAAAAAGAATGTTGTTTTTCGGGAGGATTAAAATGAATAAAATCGTCGATTCGAAAGAGTCACTGCTCGCACTGATTGACAGAACGAGAGAGGCGCAAAAGAAATTTGCCGAATTTTCACAGGAACAGGTAGACATAATTTTTAAAGCTGCCGCAACTGCCGCGAATAAAGCCCGTATAGAGCTTGCAAAGATGGCGGCGGAGGAGACCGGCATGGGACTTCTTGAAGATAAGGTAATAAAAAATCATTACGCAGCGGAATATATTTACAATGCTTACAGGCATACAAAGACGTGCGGAGTTATTTCGCATGACAAAACGTACGGAATCAAGACGATAGCAGAGCCTATAGGTCTCATTTCTGCGCTTATTCCTACGACAAACCCTACATCAACGGTTATTTTTAAAATATTGATTTGTTTGAAAACACGCAATGCAATAATAATAAGCCCTCATCCCAGGGCAAAGAACTGTACGGTTGCCGCCGCCCGTATCATGGCAGAGGCGGCGGCAGCGGCGGGCGCGCCGGAGGGAATTGTCGGGTGGATTGATGCGCCCGCCGTGGAGCTGACTGAAGTATTGATGAAAAAGTCAGATACAATACTTGCGACAGGCGGCCCCGGAATGGTAAAGGCCGCCTATTCGAGCGGAAAGCCGGCACTCGGAGTCGGTGCGGGAAACGTGCCGGCGGTGATAGATGAAAGTGCCGACATAGTAAATGCCGTAAATTCAATCATTCATTCAAAAGTATTTGACAACGGAATGATTTGCGCATCGGAGCAGGCCGTAATAGTGCCTGAAAAGATTTACGCTCCGGTAAAAAAAGAATTTGCACGGCGAGGTTGCTATTTCCTAAGTGAAGGCGAAAGAGATTTGATGCGAAAGACAATTCTTATCGAAGGGTCGCTTAATGCGAAGATTGTCGGTCAGACCGCAGAGCATATTGCAGGTCTTGCAGGAATATCGGTGCCGGAGGGCACAAAGATTCTGATAGGCGAGGTTGAGTCGACCGGGATAGAGGAGGCTTTTGCGCACGAAAAGCTTTCGCCTGTACTTGCGATGTACAAAGTGAAGGATATTGATGAGGCGTTTGAAAAGGCGGAGCAGCTGATTGAGGGCGGAGGACTCGGTCATACATCATCTGTGTTCCTGAATGAAAAAGATGAAAACGCACGACAGCATCTGAAGAGATTTGAAGAAAAAATAAGAACATGCAGGATTTTGATAAATACACCTGCGGCTCATGGCGGTATAGGCGATATTTATAACTTTAAGTTGCTTCCGTCGCTTACACTCGGCTGCGGCTCGTGGGGCGGCAACTCGGTATCGGACAATGTGGGGGTGAAGAATTTGCTCAATATCAAAACTGTGGCTGAGAGGCGTGAAAATATGCTTTGGTTCAGATGCCCCGAAAAGATTTATATGAAACGCGGATGTACACCGGTGGCACTTGACGAGATCAAAGAGGAGCTTGGCAGGAAAAGAGTATTCATAGTGACAGATAATTTCCTATATTCAAACGGGTATGTTCAAACTGTGACAGACAAACTTGATGAGCTGGGAATCACTCATACGGTATTTTTCGATGTTGAGCCTGACCCGACGCTTGAATGCGTCAAACGCGGTGCCGCAAGAATGTCAGAGTTTAAGCCGGACTGCATTATTGCCTTCGGCGGAGGTTCTGCAATGGATGCTGCAAAGATTTGCTGGGTGCTCTACGAGCATCCGGAAGTGTCGTTTGACGATCTTGCAATGAGATTTATGGATATAAGAAAAAGAATCAATAAATTTCCGAGGATGGGCGGGAAAGCTTACTTTATAGCAATACCGACTTCTGCCGGAACAGGCTCTGAGGTCACGCCGTTTGCCGTGATAACCGATGAAAAAACAGGGGTAAAATATCCGATAGCAGACTACGAGTTAATGCCTGACATGGCAATCGTCGATGTAGACTTTCATATGTCTGCCCCAAAATCGCTTACGGCGGCCTCAGGTATTGACTCTGTGACACACGCTCTGGAGGCGTATGTGTCAATGCTTGCAACCGACTACACCGATAGCCTCGCGCTTTCAGCTTTAAAAATAATATTTGAATATCTGCCGAGAGCTTACGAAAACGGTGAAAACGACATTATTGCGAGGGAAAAAATGGCAAATGCCGCAACGATGGCGGGAATGGCTTTCGCAAATTCTTTCCTGGGAATATGTCATTCAATGGCTCACAAGTTGGGAGCCGCATTCAACCTTCCTCACGGCGTCGCAAATGCGCTTATGATAAACGAAGTGATACGTTTCAACTCAAACGATGTTCCTGTGAGAATGGGAACATTTCCGCAGTACAGTTATCCGCACACGACAAGGCGCTATGCCGAGATTGCGGAGCACTTAGGTGTCAAAGGAAAAAATGACGGCGATAAAGTTGAAAAATTGATTGAGCTTATCGATGAGCTGAA
Source organism: Clostridia bacterium (assembly GCA_017461545.1). Classification (GTDB taxonomy): domain Bacteria; phylum Bacillota; class Clostridia; order UBA1212; family UBA1212; genus SIG423. The sequence continues at coordinate 93,723 of JAFTXP010000003.1, forward strand.
AGAAAAAATCGGAATCAAAAAGACAATAAAGGATTATGTCCCCGATGAAGAGCTTTTCATGAGCAAACTTGATAAAATAGCTGAGCAGGCATTTGATGACCAGTGTACAGGCGCAAATCCCCGATATCCGCTAATGTCGGAGATTAAACAAATGTATATTAATGCATATCAAGGCAGAAAAACTACTTGATTTAAGGTGCGGAACAATGATAATGTATACAACAAAAGAAACAGTATACTGCGGCAAAACGGCTTTAGCCGTTTTGCCGCAGTAGCAAGAAAGGCTTTTGTATGAGAAAATTCGATACCAAGGTACAACATCTTAAATATAAAGTATTGAGAGAGGTTGCCCGTCAGGAGTGGAATGATACTTTGACGGAGAATCTTCTGGATATACCGAAAATAATTGTTCCGGGCACTGAACCGACAATGCGTTGCTGTGTTTACAAGGAGAGGGCCATACTCTCAGAGCGTATTAAGCTTGCAATGGGCGGCGACAGATCAAACAGCAATGTTATAGAAGTAATAAATATCGCATGTGACGAATGTCCTGTGGGAGGCTATGAGGTCACAAGCGCCTGCCGAGGATGTCTTGCACACCGCTGCGAAGATGTATGTCCGAAGGATGCTTTTTCATTTGATGAAAATCATGTAGCGCATATTGATAAGTCTAAATGTATAGAGTGCGGCTTGTGCGCAAAAGCCTGCCCGTTTTCTGCGATTGTTCACAGAATCCGTCCGTGTCAGAGTGCATGCAAGATAAATGCAATTTCCATAAACGACGACTTTTCTGCAAAAATCGACAACGGTGCCTGTACCTCCTGCGGTGCTTGTGTTTATCAATGTCCTTTCGGCGCAATCTCGGACAAATCCTACATACTTGATTTGATAAGGATGCTAAAGGAAAGCTTCAAGGAGGGCAGCAAAACAGAAGTTTATGCGGTTGTTGCTCCGACGATTTCAAGTCAGTTTACATACGCAAAGCTGGGTCAAGTCATTACAGGCCTTAAAGAACTTGGTTTTCACACTGTCATGGAGGCGGCTCTCGGCGCGGATATGGTTGCTCAGGCAGAGTCCAAAGAACTTGCCGAAAAGGGCTTTATTACAAGTTCCTGTTGTCCTGCTTTTGTAAGCTATATAGAAAAAGCTTTTCCGGATTTAACGCCTTACATTTCGCATAACATGTCGCCTATGGCAACGGTTTCCAAATACATAAAAGCCCGCAACGAAAATGCAAAAGTGGTATTTATAGGTCCCTGTACGGCAAAGAAGATGGAGATAAAAAAAGCTGATGTCAGTAAATATGTGGATATCGCAATAACCTTTGAAGAACTCCAGGCGCTTTTTGACAGCCGCGATATTGACATAACAACTCTCGAAGAGGGCGAACTCGACAACGCCTCATATTTCGGAAGAATTTTCGCGCGGTGCGGCGGTCTTTCGGAGGCCGTAGCAGAGGGTTTAAAGGAACAGGGATTTGATGACTTTGAACTAAAGCCTATTTCATGTGACGGAATTGAAGCCTGCCGCGTGGCACTCCTGAAAAAAAGTAAAAATTTGCTTGATGCAAACTTTATTGAGGGTATGGCATGTGTCGGCGGTTGTATAGGCGGCGCAGGGTGTCTGACCCACAGCCCCAAAAACAGAGTTCATGTGGAATTACACAGCAAGCAGTCAAAGGATAAAACCATTTCTTCTGCTATTGAAAAAATATAAAAATAAGGAATTATGTAGTACACTGCGCAGCAGCCCCATCCGGGGCTGCTGCGCAGTGTCGTTTAGCCTACCGAGGTTGCCCTAGGCTGCAGAATATTCATTGTTGCCGTAGGTGCCGAAGTTGCAGTAGCTGAAGCTGTCGCAGTTGCTGTGGGCATTGTCGTTGTCGTTGATGATGCACCCGGTGTTTGCGTAGTTGTGTCGGCATCTGAGTTCTCAACATCAGCAGATGTTTCTTTTGGGAAAAGCAGAACGGGGTCAATCTTTTTGCCGTTTTGTATAACTTCAAAGTGCAGATGTGTTCCTGTTTCGCTTTCACAGAAGATAGTATCACCGAGAGTTCCGAGGACTGATCCTGCGGTAACTTGTTTTCCAAGTGTTATGTCATTCATTGCCGCAATTCCGCAGTAAACTGTTTTTGTTCCGCTGCCGTTGTCTATAATAACAGTTGTTCCGTAAAGAGGATCTGTTTTAATATCACTGACTGTTCCCGTCATAGCGCATATAATATCCTCACCCTTTTTCCCTTCAATATCAATTGCGGGATGGACTTTCCATTCTTTCAATGTCTTGTTGTACACAAGTTTTTTGTCAGAGAATTCAACGAGGACTTTTCCGGATACCGGCTTCAATAAAGATAGCTTTTCTTCCGGCTGATTTGTCTCTGCAGGTGCGTTATCGTTTGGTTTAATCGGTTTTGAAACACTTGTGCTTCCTCCGTTTGCGGCACTTGACTGATTAGACGTAGATTGCGGCGCAGTTACGGTCGGAACTGCGTTATATTCATCTGCAGATGCCTGCTCTGTATTTGAAAGTAATGTAGATGTATCGTCTTTTGAATTGTGCTCTAAGATTGCAATTCCGGCAATACATACTGCAAATACACATACAATCAATATTAAATAATAACCGTTTGATTTAAGAAATTTTTTCATGTATATCAACCTCCGAAGTTAGTTTTGCCGTAAAATTCCATTGATATACATAAAAATTAATCTTCTGACTTCAAGGTGTTTTATGTTGGTGGAAATTTTTGTGGATATGTGATATAACAGTTTTTGCAAATTTATAATTTGAATGAAACGGAGTGAACAGATTGCACCCATCACAGTACATACCAATGATCATTATTTTTATTGTATTGTTTATTTTGAGACGCAACCAAAAACTCGCCATAGTGAAAAAAATTGTTAAAAAAAGAAAGTTGGAGGATAAAACAAAAATGATTGAGCTTGCAAAAAAATTTATTGATAAAGAGTGCATTATTTTAGCTTTTGACAGTGATCACCAGTTTGTTGGTACGATTAAAGAGGTCAGCAACGGTGCAGTTTTGATTGAGAAAGATGGTAATATCGAGGCAATCAATTTGGACTTTGTCATCAAAATAAAAGAGTACCCCAGAAATAAAAAGGGGAAGAAAAAGTCTGTAGTGTTTGGTTGATAAATTTCAGTATAATATGCGAAAAGGCTTGCCGCATGGCAAGCCTTTTTAATCATTTTTTCAAATTTTTATATATTTTACTTTCTCCAAACCATCTTATTTACTATGCCTGTGTAGCTCTGAATGATTTTGACAACCTTTGTACTGACGTTTTCGTCAACGTAATTAGGAACGGGAAGCCCTAAGTCACCGTTTTCAAACATGGAAACTGCGGTGTCAACTGCCTGAAGCACGTGCTCAGTGCCGATTCCTCCCAAAATAAAGTTTCCTTTGTCAATCGCTTCCGGTCGTTCTGTGCTTGTGCGTATGCAAACTGCCGGGAAGGAATTAAAGTAAGATGCCTCCTCCGGAAGTGTTCCGCTGTCAGACACAACGCAGAATGCATTGAGCTGCAAATGGTTGTAGTCGGAGAATCCGAAAGGTTTGAGACTTCTTACGAGCGGATCGAACACAAAGTTTCTTTGCTCTATAAATTTGGCACTTCTGGGATGCGTGCTATATATGACAGGCATATTGTATTTTTGCGCCATGGCATTGACTGCATTCATCAGATCAAAGAAGTTCTTTTCGTTGTCGATGTTTTCTTCTCTGTGAGCTGACAAAAGAATATATTTGCGAGGCTCGAGACCGAGTTTTGTGAGAATGTCACTTGCTTCGATTTTTGCACGGTTTGCCGTCAAAACTTCAGCCATAGGTGAGCCTGTAACATAAGTTCTCTCTTTTGCGACTCCCTCGTGGTTAAGATATCTTCTGGCGTGCTCGCTGTAACAGAGGTTAACATCTGCGATGTGGTCAACGATTCTGCGGTTTGTCTCCTCGGGGAGATTTTCGTCAAAGCATCTGTTTCCGGCTTCCATATGGAAAATCGGAATTTTGAGTCTTTTGGCAGGGATAGCAGAAAGAGCGGAGTTTGTATCCCCGAGAATAAGTACCGCATCGGGTTTTACCTCTGCCATAAGCTCGTAGCTCTTTGCGATAATGTTTCCTATCGTTGCACCGAGGTGCTCACCGACTGCGTCGAGATAATAGTCCGGCTCACGGAGTCCTAAATCTTCGAAAAATATCTGATTGAGGGTGTAGTCCCAGTTTTGTCCGGTGTGAACGAGAATCTGGTCAAAATATTTGTCGCATTTCTTTATAACTTCGGAAAGTCTGATTATCTCAGGTCTTGTACCGATTACAGTCATAAGTTTGAGTTTTTTCGTATCGCTCATATTAAACCTCCAAATAGTATGTGTCGGGATTTTCGGGATCAAAAGGCTCGTTTGCCCACATAAATGTCACCATATCCGAATCTCCGAGATTTTCGATATTATGTGTATATCCGGGAGGAATGTCAACTACTTCCAACTTTTCGTCTGAAACAAAATATTCTATAACCTCTCCGCCGTTTATGTCTCTGAATCGTATTACGCCGTTTCCTTTTACAACAAGGAACTTTTCATTTTTTGTGTGGTGCCAGTGGTTTCCCTTTGTGATACCCGGCTTTGAAATATTTACCGAGAACTGGCCTTGCCCTACCGTTCTGATGATTTCGGTAAATGAGCCTCTGTTATCAACGTTCATCTTTAAGTTGTACGAAAAACTGTCTTCGGGAAGTGCACTCAGATATGTGGAGTAGAGCTTTTTCTCAAACGCATCCGCCATATCCGGAACAGAAAGAGTCTTTCTGCTGTCACGGAACTTATAAAGCAAATCTGTAATATGACCGAGCGTCGCTTTGTGAAAAACAGGAACTCTGCAATAACCGTCAGCTTCTGTGTTTGCCCTGCCTGCAAGCGCCTCCTGCAATTCTTTTACAACGTCGTCAATATATACAAGAGTGAGCTCGATCTTCGGGTCTGTCACGGTAATCGGAATATCTCTTGAAATATTATGACAGAATGTCGCTACCGCGCTGTTGTAATTCGGTCTGCACCATTTTCCGAAAACATTCGGGAGCCGGTAAATATAGATTTTAGATCCTGTTTCTTTGCCGTAATTGAAAAGAAGATTTTCGCCTTCTTTTTTGCTTATACCGTACGGATTGTCAAGGTCTGCCTGGATAGAAGAAGTCATGAGAATAGGGCAGCGGTTGTCTGCTTTCTTTAGACGGTCAATAAGCATGCTCGTAAAGCCGAAGTTGCCTTTCAGAAATTCGGAAGGATCTTTCGGCCTGTTTACACCTGCCAGATGAAAAACAAATTCGCAGTCTTTCGTAAACTTCGCAAGTTCAGATTCGTCAGTGTCAATATCGTATGAATATATTTCTATCTCTTTGTTTTGGCTCAGCTGTGCAATAAGATTTTTTCCTATAAAGCCTTTTGCGCCTGTTACGAGAACTTTCATAATATTCCTCCGTTGCCGTTAATTTATTTTATGATATAACAAAAACGCTGTTCTTTCAATAAAACTTAATCGTTTTCGCTCAGAATGAATTTTTCTATCACGTGCGCAACACCGTCGTTTGCGTTTGTTTCCGTGACAAAATCAGCGCGCTTTTTTACGCCCTCCGGAGCATTGCCCATGGCTGCGCCGAGTCCGGCAAGCTCTATCATTTCAACATCGTTGTATCCGTCGCCGATTGAAATGATTTCTTCATTTGAAATACCGTAGCTTGCTGCAATTGCCTCTACAGCCGTCGCTTTTGAAACACCCGGGTCAAAAAATTCGAGAAACTCAGGCGCTGTCATTACGCAGGACGATGTGTCTCCGAGAAGTTCTTTCATTTCTGACATGTAACCGGGAATGAGCTTCGGCTCATCATACCATACAATTTTTGTTATGCCGGAATCCAAAAGAACCGTCATATCGCTCAATATCTCTGCAGCACCTCTCGAATAGCTTTCGTATATCCGTACATTTTCATTGCGGACATTTGCAAAGAGTTTGCCCTGTGACCATATACATATTGTGGTCTTTCGCTTTTCTCCCTCAGCGATTACCTTTTCAGCAACATTGGAGTCTAAATTTTGGCTGTAAAGGAGCTTTCCCTCCGGGTATTTTATAATTTCCGCTCCGTTGCAAAGAATGACGGGGTTTTCGAGTGAAGTAATTTCGGGATAGATATCCACGCCTGCTGCGGCGCGCCCCGTAGAAACAACGACCAATACACCCTTTTCTTTAGCTTTTTTTATCGCTGCATAATTTCTTTCCGTAATAATTTTTTCGTGTGTCAGAAGTGTGCCGTCCATATCAACGGCGAGCATTTTGTATTTCATAAAAACTCCGATTATAAAAACATTATTCAATAAATTGCGACTGTATAAAATTACAAATCAATAATACCACATAACGAGTTTTGCCGCCACACAGAATTATTATGATTTCAATTATGTGTATGAGTATCGTAATGATTTCAAACCCAGTAATATGTACCACACCTTGCGTCGGCGCGGAATTCATACCTTAGCAATGATTTTCATCATTGCTCACTCATTCCGTCACGCCTCCTTTTTGCAAAAAATCACGCTCTGCGCGCCTGCTCAGTTGTAAACACCTTCGCGACGGTTTGCTATCGCTACCAACTTTTTGCGATGGTATAAATGCCGGCAGATATTTATGAAAAAATGCACAAAGTAAATAACTGCATGCCGTAATAGGCAATGCCCGCATATAAGGGTAGCATCCTTCCAAAAAATGTAAATGATAACAAATATTTCCCGGGAAACGATACGAATAATATGCTTGAATAACAGGCATATTTAGTATAAAATAACAGACAAGCTACATTATATAGGCATGTTTTACAGTAAGATAAGAGTTAGGGATAACATAAGCTACGAAGGAAAGAGAAAAATGGGTAATATTGATTTCATGATATGTGCGGATATGCACCTTGATTCTACTTTTGCGATTGATAACGAATTGCGAAGAGAAGAACAAAAATTCACTTTCGAAAAAATTATTGATATGGCGGCTGAATCGGATGCGGAACTTTTATTGATTCCGGGAGATCTTTTTGATGTAAGAAATCCGTCGGAAGAGACCGTTAATTTTGTAATCCGTCAGTTTGAGAAAATTCCGAATACACAAATCTTGATAGCGCCGGGAAATCATGACCCGTATACCACCGACTCTCCCTATTTTTATGCGGAGTGGCCGGAAAATGTTTATGTTTTTAAAGCAGACACCATGAAATGTTTTGAAACTTCGCTCCGTGACAGTTGCCAAAAGAAATTGAGAGTTTACGGAATTGCAAATGCAGGGCATTTTACAAGAAAAACATTGTTACGTGATTCGAACAATAATCTTCCTGTCCTGGATGCCGGTTATACAAATATCTTACTTATGCACGGTGACGCTGAGGTGGCAAAGTCTGTATATAATCCTATTACCACACAGGATCTGAAAACATGCGGATTCGATTTGTGCGCGCTCGGGCACAGACACCGTTATGAGAGTACTCCGCTTTATACATATGCCGGTGTACCTTATCCGAGAGGATTTGACGAGTGGGGCGAATGCGGAATTATAGAAGGAACGATCACAGACGGCGGCGCTGTAATATGTTGGTTTGTTCCTGTTGAAGGAAGAAGATATATCGAAACAGAAGTAAATGCTGAGGAAATTGATGACTGCAGTCCGGAAGAACTTTGTATAGAAATATTAAAGAAAATAACTCCCGGCAGAGACTTTTATAAGATAAAAATTGAGGGAAGAATTCCCGAGGGCAAGAAGATAAACTGCAGTGCAATTGAAATGCGGCTTTCGGAAGATTTTCCGGGAATAAAAATTGAAGACAATACTGTTCCGGTTACAGATTACAATCTTATATCAAGAGAAAATTCACTCAGGGGAATTTTTATAAGAAAATTGCTCTCGATGCAGCGTGAAGTAAGTCGGGAAAAAGTTATCGATAAGCAGGCTGTTGCAGATGCAATGGCGCTTGGAATGAAAGCATTTGACGGAACGCTTACTGCGTCTGATGACTGAGGACGGGGGTGAAGGGTATGACCATACGTAAAATAAAAATATACGGATTCGGCAGACATAAAGACAAAGAGTGGACATTTGAAGACGGGTTGAATGTAATCTACGGAGAAAACGAAACAGGCAAATCGACAATATTCGCATTTATCCGTTCGATGCTCTACGGTCTTACTGGAAGAGGTACGGAAAATTTCAGAAAAAAATATATCCCGTGGAATTATGTTAAAGGAACAGATAAGTTCGGCGGAGAACTCGAATTCGTACATAAAGATATAGAATACAAAGCTATAAGCCTTTGGGGTGAGTCAAAACGTGAGGACAATGTACGCCTGTTTAACAATTCCAGCGGTGCAGAGATAAGAATACCGGACGGACGTACTATAGGCGAGCATATACTTCAGCTCACAGCGGGGGCATATGATTCATCTATATATATAGGTCAGATGGCTTCAGTGATAAATGCATCGGATGATAAGGACGGTGTGCTTGTGTCACGTCTTTCAGCCGTATCGGGTCTTGGTGAGAGCGAAGCATCTGCGGTGAAAGTTATCGGCAGATTAAAAGAATGTATGGATAAAATCCGTTCGCCGAGAGGAAATGCCGGAATACTCGATAAGCTGTATTTCCAAAAGACAGGATACGAAAACGACATGAACCGTCTTGAGCTGACTGACGGAAATGCCGCCGCGTCAAGTGCCAACCTTAACAGCATGTTGTCAGACCGCGAAAAAATTTCCGAGGAAATAAAGGACACCAAAAAGAAGATAAGTATTATAAATGCGATAAAAGTAATTAACAAGCAAAACAAAATAATAAAACTGTTTGAAGAGCTTGATGAGTTGCAGGAAAGAACGGAGGATTATAAAAAGAAAGCGGCAGCTGATAAAAAGTCTGCTGAAGTGCCTGCTGTTCCGCGAAATTGGTATATACCGTGTATCGCCTATGCGGCTTTGACAGTAATATTTGCGGCTTTAGCAGTATTGATTATAAATACCCAAAAAATTCTTTCAATAGTTTTCTTTGCTGTTTCAGTGTTTACATTGGTCATGACGATTGTATCATTGTTCGGCATAGGTAAAAAGAAAAATGCGTTAAAAAAGAATGTTGAACGCGAGGCCGGCGATGCACTGCAAAAATTAAAAGAGACCGAGATTCTGATTGCCGAAAAAGAGAAGATGCTCGACGAAAAGATGGAAGGAAAATCCTTTGACGAGTTAGAAGAAAAATGGAAGGCTGCAAAAGCTATTATAGATGATGCCGGTTCGCGGGTTTGTTCGACACTTGCATCACAATCTGCAGATACTTATGCTGAAAAAGCAGAGGAATTATCTGCTGCACTCAATAATCTCGACTCGGAAATAGGATATCTTAAAGCGACTATTGACAACATGTACAAAAATGAAAGAATGTCATTTTCGGAGGCCTCAGCCAAGTTCTACGAGGTATGCGAAAAGATAGAATATTATGAGAGAAAATACGAGGGTCTGAAGCTTGCAAAAGAAATAGCCGAGGAAAGTTTCGAAGAACTCAGAACTACGTTCGGTCCTGTATTAAGCGATGCAACAGAAAACATTCTGTCGCAGATTGCCGGCACAAAGGGAAATGTAAAAATAGGGGATGACTTCAATATTTCAGTGTTCGATGAAGATATGCCGAGAAATATTTCATCATATAGCGGTGCTGCCGTTGACCAGACATATTTTGCATTGAGACTTGCGATAGCCGGAGTTATAGCTCCGAAAGGCCAGCCGTATCCGCTGCTTCTTGACGATCCGTTTGCACAGTATGACGATGAACGTCTTATGAAAGCTATGAATTTCCTTAATTCATATGACGGTTCACAGATTATTTTGGCTACATGCCAAAAGAGAGGTTCTGAGACAGGAAATTCCTTCTACAAATTATAATTATAAAAAATCATGAAACCATTATATTCTCCTTTTTAAAAAACGGGAAGCGGCCGCAACAGTTAAAACATTGCGACCGCTTCCCGTTTTTAACGTGCCGATATCAATAAAGCAGCTTCCGGTAAAAAACTCGAAATTCGATAGAATTTCGAGCTCAATTAGAATCTTCGAAATAACAAAAAGCTATGGTGTAAAAAAACTCGAAATTCGATAGAATTTCGCTCGTTTTTTTACACCATAGCTTTTTGTTATAGATATTCACCGGTGCAGACTCTGACTGCCGGACCTTCCATGATGACATGATTATCATCTTTCCATGTTATCTTAAGATTTCCGCCGTTGAGTTTAACCGTTACCTCCCTGTCGCAAAGACCATTGAGGATTCCTGCGACAGCGACGGCGCTTGCGCCTGTACCGCATGCCATTGTTTCGGCAGAACCTCTTTCCCAGACTCTCATGCGAAGCGTTTTTCTGTCAATGACATTGACAAATTCAGTATTTGTTCTGGCGGGGAATATTTCGTGGCTCTCGAAGAACGGCCCTATGGATTCCAAATCCATGTCTTCAACTTTTTCGTCCTGAAAAATAACAGCGTGGGGGTTGCCCATAGAAACCGCTGTGACTTTGTAAGATTTTCCGTTTACGGTAACTTCTTCGTTTATCATTTTGTCGCCGTCAAAAACAACAGGAACCTTTGACGGTGTAAGAATGGGTTCTCCCATGTCAACGCTTGCTCCGACGCAAACGCCGTCTTTTACTATTAGATCAAGGTGCTTGATGCCGGCCAATGTTTCTATATCGACACTGTCTCCTGTAACATATCCTTCGTCATGAAGGAATTTGCCGACGCATCTGATTCCGTTTCCGCACATTTCAGCCTGTGAGCCGTCTGCGTTATAAATATTCATTGTGTAGTCTGCTATTTCTGACTTGCCTACCAATATAAGTCCGTCAGAACCTACCCCAAAATGTCTGTCACTGATTTTTATTGACAATTCGGCAGGATTTTCTATTTTTTCCTTCATGCAATCAACATAAATATAGTCGTTGCCGAGTCCCTGCATTTTTACAAATCTCATTATGTGTCCTCCGAAAAATAATACTTTTATTTTTATAAAACTTTTTTAATTGTCTTCTGCCGTAATTATTGAGCATTTATACGCGCTGATTTTAACATAAGAATCAAAAAAAAAATACTATTTTTTTGCGTTGCATGTTATACTTCATTTGATATGGAAAAAAATGATAATTTGATTGAAAAATACATAAAAAAACCTTTTTATATAGGAAACGTAAAAGCCGATAACAATATTTTTCTTGCGCCGATGGCCGGCGTGTGTGACCGTGCGTTCAGGACTGTATGCAAAATGCACGGCGCCGGTATGGTTTACTCAGAAATGATAAGTGCCAAAGGTGTTCACTATAAAAGTGAGAACAGTATTTTGCTTGCCGAGACAGACGAGAGAGAATATCCTTGTGCAGTACAGCTTTTCGGCTCAGAACCTGAGATAATGGCGGAAGCCGCAGTTGTGTTTGAAAAGATGGGCGCGCCCATGATAGATATAAATATGGGCTGTCCCGTGCCGAAAGTTGCCGGAAACGGCGAGGGTTCGGCGCTTATGAAAAACCGTAAGCTTGCAGGTGAGATAGTAAAGGCTGTCAGCTCAGCTGTTAAAATTCCGGTTACGGTAAAAATGCGCCGCGGATTTTCAATAGGTGATGAGAGTGCAGCAGAGCTTGCGCAGACAGTTTGTGAAAACGGGGCTAAAGCTGTTGCGGTACACGGCAGATACAGAGAGGAATATTATTCCGGAACCTGCAACCGTGATATTATCAGGCGTGTAAAAGAAGCTGTGGGAATTCCTGTCATTGCCAGCGGTGATATTTGCAACGTCAAAGATGCTTTCAATGTTTTTAATGAAACCGGCTGTGATGCTGTCATGATAGGCAGAGGTGCGCTTGGAAATCCGTGGATTTTCGGTGATATATTAAACGGCTGCGATTCTGTGCACAGCGGCGAAGATATATTAAAGGAAGTTGAGCTTCACAGCAAACTTGTAATCGGTTTTAAAGGTGAAGAGGTCGGAGTACGTGAGCTGAGAAAACATATGGCGTGGTATCTTAAAGGACTTCCGGGCAGCGCAGCGGTCAGAGACAGACTTTTTAAAGCTGTAAAGTACGATGAGCTTATAAATGTGTTGAGTGATTATTTGTTGAAGAAATAATATACAGGAGGGAAATTATAATGAATTATAAGTACAGAACTTCGGGCGTGTGCTCAAGTATGGTAGAGTTTGATTTGAATGACGGAATTGTTTCAAATGTGAAATACACAGGCGGCTGTAACGGAAATCTCAAAGGTATTGCAGCGATGGCAGAAGGAATGAAAGCAGAAGATGTTATTGGCAGATTAGAGGGTATCCGTTGCGGATTTAAAAACACCTCATGTCCGGACCAGCTTGCAAAAGCGTTAAAGACGGCTTTGGAGCAGGCATAAAAGACACAGAGTGAAGTAATATATTCAGTTTTTGTATAATTTTAAATACAGGTTGCCGAATATATTTTGCGGTGTTATAATAAATGATGATTTTTGAGATATATTAAGGAGATTTTAATATATGAAAGCATGTCTTGCGAGAATTAAGGAAAGACCGATTTTAGCCATATTTATCGTGTTTTCTACATTGTTCTTCTGTGCAGCAGAACAGTTTAACCCGATAATTAAGGAATACGGTTCCATGAGTAAACTTTTAGAGGGCGAAGGATATGTAGACTTGCTGTCTGATTTTGCTAATTGGCTGGCTACACATGTGTCATCCCCTGTAGTTGTGGCAATTACTGTCGGTGTGTCGATTTTGTTTTTGTTTGCAGTTTCCGCAGTTATCGGAATATTCTTTTCAGGCTATTCGCATGTGCTTTATCTCTCTTTGATAGATCATGCTCCTAAAAAAGGCGAATTTAAAGTTGGAATTAATAAGAATTTTCTGAAAGTTACTTTATATTTCTTGTTCACGTTTATTTTGTCGATTTTATTTGTAGTTTTTGCGGCATATGCTCTTGTTCCGGCTGCCATGACGATAAAACAGCTCATTTCGGCGGGTGATACAAGTGTTATATTGAGGATGGTGTTCCTCTGCTTGCTTACGGCGGTAGTTTTATTCTTTGCTACTGTATTCTTCGCAATGTATTTATCATTCATACTCCCCGGTCTTATTGGATTTAAGCGCGGTGGTGTAGGTGTTTCGATAAAGATGGTAAACGGCTATTGTTGGTATCTTATCCCGAGAACTCTTGTTTATCTGGTTGTGATGGTTGTAATTACATTACTTATGTTGTTGCTTGGCTACGGTCCTGCGACAGGAGTGACTTCGGTACTGTACCTGGTTATCAATACAGTTTTGAAATTCTTTACAAACTTCATATATATCTATTATGTATTCTCGACATTTATTGCGATGAAAGACGATATGTTTGCTGCTGATTGATAGGTTTATATGATAGGTTTGTCGGTTTAAAACATGACCCCCCGCTGTGTGATATCACACAGCGGGGGGTAAATTATTTCCTTACCGTATTTTTATATCCGGGCATGCTTTGTCCGAACAACATTTTCTGAAACCGGACAATCCCCGTTTAATTTCCGTCATCTCTGTCCGATACAGTTAAAATGCAGAAAACGGAAATTCCCAAACCCTGACCGAACGCTGTCAGGCCTTCGCCTGTCGTTGCGGTAATGCCTATGTCGCTTTTTTTCACAGAGAGAAGTTCTGCGATTTTTTCCTTCATCTCATCGATTTTCGGAGACATCTTGGGAACAAGACATTCGATTGTGATCGAAAGATGATTTATTTTATACGGGGTCTGTGCAAGGTCATCGAGCGCAACTTTGAGGTACGCCGATGAATCGATAATTCCGCTTTTGCAGATATCGTCTGCGACTTTTCCTAAAATGTTTCTTCCTGTAATTCCGGAAACAGCATTTGTGATTGCATGCAATACCACGTCACCGTCGCTGTTTGCGCGAAGTCCGCATTGTCCGGGGAATTCAACTCCGCCCAATATAAGCGGTTTTGCTGTCTCTTTATCAAATGCGTGTGAATCCTGACCGATAGAACATTTGACCATTTGTATTTCCTCCGTATCAGTTGCTGCCTGTGTGACCGAAGCCGCCGCCTCTGTTTTCTCCGATAGCAGAAACGTCATCTACAACATCAAATTCCATCATAGGAACGCTTTGAAGAACGAACTGTGCGACTCTGTCACCTTTTGCTATTTCAAAACTTTCAGTAGCAGATGTATTTGTGAGTATGATGCCAATCTCGTCTCTGTATCCTGCGTCAATTGTGCCGGGAGCGTTTGCAACTCTGATGGGAGTCTTAAAAGACATGCCTGAGCGCGGTCTCACCTGTATTTCATATCCTACCGGAATAGCAACTTTAAGTCCTGTAGGAATTATTTTTGTTTCGTTGGGGGCAAGAGTTATGTCGATTGCGGCACGCACGTCCATTCCTGCATCACCCGGTTTTGCATAGAAGGGAAGTGATGTACCCTCGCGGCAAATTTCAATAGCTACTTTAACTTTTTCCTGACTCATTTTAATTTTCCTGCCTTTCTTTGCGATTAGAAATTCTTAAATTTAATAAATCTTTTTCGTTTAAAACATTATATCTTAAAATACAATTACCCAAAAGGTGTTTTTTTGCATATTCTTCAGCTATTTCAATGTTTTTTGCGGACAGCACAATATTTTGGCAATCGTGCGGCAAGCCGATAACGGGAAATTTATTTTCTGCATTGTCGGTCAATGAATATCCTGTCATGCCGTTCTTCCCGCATCTGACGCAGTGATATTTCGGGTTATCTGTTATGAAGCAATGCTCGCTCCTCATTACTATTATTTTGCCGCCGCAAATTATTTCCGGGAGCATTGTGCCGTTTTGAAGCTTGCAAACGGAGTTTGCAAGCTTGATTTGTTCAGACGCTTCCGGCTCGGGTGAAACGGTGACGCTTTTAAGACCGGAAGCGTTCCAGTATGCGGCGCTTTCACTGTTAAAAACGTTTAGACTGTAGTCGCCGTATACGAATTTATCCGATACGCCGTGTGCCTGAAACAGCCCGGACAGGAATGCTAAATCGCCTATGTTTTGAATCATGAAGCCGTCCGCTGTTTTGCACACGGTGTTGAAATTCTTTTCAAAATGATTTCTTGCGTTGCCTTTATTTATATACGGCAGCACCGCTGCCTTTTCGCATTCAATCTCTTTTATAGCAGATAATGCCTCTCTGTCTGTAAATGACTGATATGGCAGATAAACACGGAAAATTCCGTCAAGCGCAGCTTTTAATTTTTCGTATTTTACGGATGTTAATATATCCGGATTGTAAAAATATACTGATTTCAAAACCATTTATCTGCGCTCCTTTCGTATGTCTGAAAGGCTTTGTACTGCTTTTCTGCGAAGTTCTTTTATGACCGAAAACGGAACAAAACTTTTTCCGTCGGTTAATACATTTACGGAGACCATTTTGTACGGAGTTCCGCCGAGTTCTGACAGTTTTTTTGTTATATCGTCTGCCGCGATTCCTTTTTCTGAAAAATCACATAACAGATTGCTCTCTGCCGTGACTTTGTTTCCGTCGCAGTCACTCAATGTGAGAATACAATTTTTGCCGCTGAATAAATATATTTCGGCAGAGACGGAAACTTTCCTGAGTTCAGTATTGGGAGCATAGTATTTACTGTATTTTTTCATGAGGTCAGCATCATAGTTTTTGTAAAACTTAAGCCCTTCTCTGAAAACGGGAGGCTTGCCTGCTATGGTGAGTTCCTTTTTATTGCCTTTCTGTGTGATCACATTTACAACGCCGCCGAAATCTCCGGCGCCTTCAAAGGTAATACCGTCACCCTGGCTGAGACAGTCTGTAAAGAGAGAAACTTCCGCTTTATAGATACTTACCGGACCTTTTACTTTTTGTATTGGGGAGAGCAGTTTGCCTGCCAAAAGTCCCTGATGGCCGGGTTTGTTTGCGGTTATACTGTCAAGGGTCATTTTTGAGAGCTGATGTCCGCTTGTAAAGCCGCCGCGGGAAAAGATTACGGAAAGTTCTTCGATATCTTTTTCCGTGAAAATTTCCGCATGAGCTGATGTGCCGTTTCCTATTGAAATAACAGCATTTTTGTACTTTTCGGTAACTATTGCGGTGTACTCCGGGGATTTGAGACGTCCTTCGATTTTCAATGAATCAACGCCTGTTTTTATAAGTTCTTCAAGATATGTCAGGCTGCATAAATCGGCAGGGCTCATACGCGGAGAAAAAATTTGCGACGCATTATAGAATTTATTATTTTTTTTGTCTGAATTATCAAAACTATCAGGAACATTCAGCTTATAATTAAGCCTGCAAGGCTGTGAGCAAGTTCCTCTGTTACCGCTTCTGCCTGTTAAGAATCGGCTCATCATACATTGCCCGGAGTAGGAAATGCAGAGTGCACCGTGGCAAAAAACTTCAGTTTCCATTATGTGCGCATCGCAGATTTCTGAAATTTCCTTTAATGAAAGTTCGCGTGCAAGAACAGCGCGGGTGAATCCCATATCATGCAGGACTTTAAGCCCATCATTGTTATAAACTGTCATCTGTGTACTTGCGTGGAGCTGCGCTTTTATCTTTCCGACAAGTTTTTGTGCTACACCGATATCCTGTATAATAAAAGCATCGACACCCAAACGGTCCGCCTCAAGAGCCATTGTGACGGCATCATCTATTTCAGAGTCGGAAACTAATGTGTTTAAAGTTATATATACTTTGACGCCCCGTATGTGGGCATAAGAGATACACTCTGCCAATGTTTCAAAAGTGAAATTATCGGCAGAGATCCTTGCGTTGTATTTCGGTAATCCTGTGTAAACAGCGTCGGCACCTGCTTGTATGGCTGCTTTAAATGAGTCAATGCTGCCGGCAGGCGAAAGAATTTCGGGTAATTTGATTTTATTTAAATATGTCTGCGGTGACATTTTAAAATTGTTATGCATTATCTGTGTTCGAGAATGTGAACTCTTTTTTTGAGTTCTTCATTTTGTCTCAAAAGAGCTGTGAATTGCTCCTGCAAGTCCTGATAATCGGCTTTGAGACGGTCATATTCTTCCATCATTCTGGTAGTGTCGTTTGTCAAAGAATTAAAGCTCTGCTGAGCTTTGAAGAGTTCGTCTGTAACTGCAATACCTGCCATAACGGTAGCCGTCTGCTCTCCAAGCTGAATTCCGTTTGTAGAGGCTGAGGCGATTTTACTGTTAAGATAGTGGACGACTTTATTTATGTATTCGTCATTCTCGTCATGAAGAAGGGTATAATTTTTTTTGTTTACTGTTACGGTTATTTTTTTCTTTTCCATTTTGACCTCCGCGTGGCACAATCTGCAAAACACAATAAAATTATAATGTAGATAATATAACAGAATTTCATGCATTTGTAAAATAAAGTAAAAGAACCGGCAGCTCCCAAGTTTGGTATAGGAGCTGCCGGCATATTATCGTTTTATCTTGTCATGTTTGTAACTGTGTTGTTATTTTCTTGTTCAGGGAGTAAATGACTGGCATTATGCTGATCATTTTCACCGGAAATGAAGTCGTTAGAAACTTCTCCGCTGCCTCTTGTAACATCACCTACGGCATCACCGACACCTCTTGTAACATCACCTACGGCATCACCGGCACCTCTTGTAACATCACCTACAGCATCGCCGACACCTCTTGCGGCATCACCTACAGCATCACCGGCGCCTCTTGTAACATCGCCTACGGCATCGCCGACACCTCTTGCAGTATCACCTACGGCATCACCGGCATCATCTGCAGCGTCTCCTAAATCATCACTGATTCTATCA
The DNA here is from genome assembly GCA_017461545.1 of Clostridia bacterium. Lineage (GTDB taxonomy): Bacteria > Bacillota > Clostridia > UBA1212 > UBA1212 > SIG423. The sequence continues at coordinate 111,580 of JAFTXP010000003.1, forward strand.
GTAGTGTCAGGATTGTTATTGTCAGTAACCGTAGGATTATCTGTCTGCAGATTGCCTGTTGCAGTCGGGCTGCCGGTGGCATTGTTATCGTCGGGCGAGTTTTTTACTTTTCCGTCGTTCCCACCGCACGCGGCAAATGTCAGAAGCATAAAACATAAAGCTGATAAAACGGCACTTCGTTTAATCCATTTGCTCATTTGCATATCCTCCGTGCGACAAATCGCACCGCAAAATAAAGAAGTGTCATTATTCTGACTTCGGAATGTTTACAGTGCAAAAATGCCGCATATTCTTCGTTAAAGTAGTGAAAAGCAGCACATGAGATTTTCACAGAAATATTATTGGTGCTAAAACGAAAATATATGATGTCAATAAATAACAAATTGATATTGTGCTGCTCATGGAGTATAATATTTTAACTAAAAAGCATGCGGAAACGGTGGATAAAATGAATCTTCAAGGTATGGAAAATTTTAAAATTGAAAAGGTGGATATTGACCCTGACAAGAAGATATTTGTCGTTGAAATGTTCAGCGAAAAGTTTCCTATGTATAATGATTTATTTAAAATAAAAGAACAATTATGTGATACTCTCAAATGCAATAATATAAAAATTACTTGCAGATGCGGGCAACCGTTTGATGATATAGCGTCAAATTCTGCCCGCCTTAAAATATTATGGGCGAGTATTTTGCAGTATTTACAGCTCGAGCGTGTCAGCGCCTGGGCGCTGCTTAAAAACAGCACGCTTAACTATTCGGACGGAACATTTTATATTATTTCAGAAAAACATACAAAGTGTGCTTTGGAGGCATTGCGTGCAGATGCTTTCATTGACAGTTATATTTATGCCACATGGCAGATTCATCGCAGTATTGTCTTTGAGGAAAAGCAGACAGATAAAAAGCGCAGTGAAAAAGAATCAGATGATTACGAATGCGTAACCGTTGACTTTTCATTGGACGAGTATAATAAAGTCGTTTCAAACAGAAAAGCTACCGGAACAAAAGATTATTCGGGCGGTTACGACAAAGTTTACGGCGGCTCGGGTTCACGTCCTGTCAGACGAAGCGAAGAGTACAAGGGCAGAGGCTCGGGTAAAAAAAGAAGACTTACTCCCGCAGAGGGCGAGGAGCTTCCGAAAGATTCACACGGCCGTGAGATTATAATGGGCGGTCAGATCGACGAGAAGATTGTAAAAATGCAGGACATTACTGCGGATTCCGGTTACGTTGCCGTAAAGGGACGCGTTTTCAAAACCGAATACAAAGAGCTTTCGAGCGGTTCGTACATAGCTAATATCTGCATGACGGATGAGCTATATTCTATAACGATAAAATTCTTCTTTGACCCGGAGGATCTGGATTTTGTAAAGAAAAGATTCAAAGACGGAAAATGCTTCATTGTCTACGGCGATGCAAATGATGACAGATTTGCGCATGAGATAGTAATAAGAGCCAAGAGTATTGTCGAATACAAGCCGGAAGTGAGAATGGACAACGCAGAGGTTAAGCGTGTCGAACTTCATCTGCACACAAATATGAGTGCGCAGGACGGACTTACGCGCCCTAAAGAACTGGTGGCAACTCTTGACCGCTGGGGGCATACTGCAGTTGCAATTACCGACCACGGAGTTGTACAGGCGTACCCCGATATGTTCAATTCGGTTAAATTCAGCAAAAGCAATTTAAAGCTTCTTTACGGAATAGAATGTTACTTAACCGACCAGCCCGGAGAGGTTACAAAAGAAGAGGCAAAAAATATTCCGAGATGGCACTGCATTATACTTGTTAAAAACCTTGTAGGACTTAAAAATCTGTACAAGCTCATATCAAAATCTAACTTGAATTATTACTATAAACGTCCTCTCATGCCTCGTTTTGAAATTGAATCAATGCGCGAAGGTCTGATTATAGGTAGCGCATGTTCGGAGGGAGAACTGTACGATGCTATAATAAGCGGCGAGAGCGAAGAAAGACTTTTGGAGATGGCGTCGTTTTACGATTATCTTGAAATTCAGCCGATTGACAACAACCAGTATCTGCTCAGACAGGGCAGGGTTGCAAGTTCATGGGAGCTTCGTGAAATAAATAAGAGAATTGTAGAGCTCGGAGACCGCTTAGGAAAGATGACTGTTGCAACAGGCGACGTTCACTTTTTAAATCCTGAGGATGCCCTCTACAGAAACGTTATGCAGAGCGCCATGGGCTTTGATGATGCAGATATGCAGCCTCCGCTGTATCTGAAAACCACCGAGGAAATGCTCCGTGAGTTTGAATACTTAGGCGATAGGGCTTATGAGGTCGTTGTCGAAAATACAAATAAAATTGCAGACATGATAGAGAAAATCCGACCTGTGCCGGACGGCTTCTTCCCTCCCGTCATCGAAGGCTCTGACGACAAAATCAGACAGAGTTCGTATGACAAGGTAAAAGAAATTTACGGCGACAGAGTTCCGGACTTTGTTATGGAAAGACTTAACAGAGAGCTTGATGCGATTATCGGAAACGGATATTCAATCATGTACCTTACTGCAAAAGAACTTGTTGCGGAATCTGCACGAAACGGATACACGGTAGGTTCGCGAGGTTCGGTAGGATCATCACTTGCGGCGTTCATGTCAGGCATTACAGAGGTTAACTCACTTCCGCCGCATTACAGATGTCCGAAGTGTTTTTACAATGAGTTCTTCTTAAACCAGGAGTATGAGAGCGGTTGCGAGCTGCCTCATAAGGATTGTCCCGAGTGCGGTACGCCGCTTGTGCGTGACGGATTTGACATACCGTTTGAAACATTCCTCGGCTTTGACGGAGATAAGGTTCCGGATATTGACCTTAACTTTGCATCTGATGACCAGCCTAATGCTCACAGATATACCGCCGTGCTTTTCGGAGAGGATTACGTGTTCCGCGCAGGTACTATTTCAGGTCTTGCTGAGAAAAACGCGAGAGGATATGTTCTTAAATACCTTGAAAGGAAAGGTATGCAGGCGTCGGAGGCGGAGATAAACCGCTTGGCAAGCGGATTTACAGGCGTAAGAAAAACCACGGGTCAGCACCCGGGCGGCATCATGGTTATACCGAAAGACCACGATATATATGACTTTACCCCGATACAGCACCCTGCGGACAAGACTGATTCCGACACAATAACGACGCACTTCGATTATCACTTTTTGCATGATAATATTTTGAAGCTCGACATACTCGGACACGATGGTCCTGCGATGCTCAAATATTTGGGTGACTTTACAGGTGTAGATACTACGGCGGTTGACATTGCAGATGAAAAGGTTCTTTCGCTTTTCAGCTCCGCTGAGGCTCTCAATATGGATCCGAGAGAGCTGAGGATAAATATTGAGTTCGGCACGCTCGGTATTCCCGAATTCGGAACAGGCTTTGCCATGGGCATGCTTAAGGATACAATGCCCACGACTGTTTCGGAACTTGTAAGAATTGCCGGACTTTCACACGGTACGGATGTTTGGCTCGGAAATGCTCAGGACCTTATAAAGAGCGGCACCTGTACGCTTTCACAGGCGATATGCTGTCGTGACGATATCATGTTGTTCCTCATAAAGATGGGTATGGATAAGAAGCAGTCTTTTGTGATTATGGAGCAGGTTCGTAAAGGCAAAGGTTTAAAACCGGAACAGATAGAGGATATGATGGAACACGACGTTCCCGACTGGTACATAGAGTCGTGTAAAAAAATAAAATACATGTTCCCGAAGGCTCACGCTGTTGCATACGTTGTGCTTTCGCTCAGAATTGCGTGGTTTAAAGTGTATTACCCTGTTGCATATTACTGCACAAGATTTACTCTTAAGGTCGATGAATTCGATGCGGAGAATATGATTCACGGTGTTGATAAGGCATTTATGAAGATGACCGAGATGAAAAAGATGGGCAATGCTCTGACCGATAAGGACGACAGGCAGCTAATTATATATGAGCAGCTTATGGAGCTGTACGCAAGGGGCGTCGAATTTTTGCCTGTTGATTTATATAAATCGGATGGGGTTGTATTCCGCCCCGAAGACGGAAAAATCCGTCCGCCGTTCAGTTCACTCCAAGGTGTAGGCGCAAACGCCGCGCAGGGAATAGTCGATGCGAGGAACGACGGCAAGGGCGAATTTATTTCAATAGAGGATTTGCGCGCAAGAGCAGGGCTCAATAAAGCGGTTATTGAAACATTGAAGAACGAAGGATGTCTTGACGGTATGCCGGAGGATGACAGACTTTCGCTGTTTGATATGTGATTGATATGTAAAGTATAAACTTGGTTTAAAGGAGTATTTCATATGCTTAGCAAGAAAGTTGAATTTTTAAAAGCAATCCCGGTGTGGGCAGAAGGATTGGAAACGGAAATGAATGTGAATCTGATTTTCAATACTGCCGTAAATTTCACGGGAAGTGAGAAAACTATTCTGAGAATAAGCGGAAGCAGTGCTTTTTCGATAAAAGTAAACGGAAAGTTTTTCGGCATGGGACCTGCAAGGGCGGGCCACGGCCATTACCGTGTCGACGAGTACATCTTAAACGATGAACTTGTTTCCGGAGAAAACAAGATTGAAATACTTGTAGCAGGTTACTGTCAGAACAGTTTTTACTGGATAGACCAGCCGTCATTTTTGTGTGCGGAAATATTGCAGGACGGCACACCTGTTATCTGGACTTCGGAAAGCGATAACGGATTTAAAGCGTATACATTTGCGGAAAGAACCGTAAAAGTTCAGCGCTATTCTTTCCAGAGAAATTTTGCCGAAGTCTATGACTATAACAGAAAAACCGACTATGAAAAGCCTGTGAAGCTTGTACATGCTACCGCAGAGGAAAAAGTTTTCATAGAAAGAGGTATATTTTATCCCGGATACGAAAAGCAATCTGCCAAAAGCATTGTGTGTCAGGGAACTACAGGTGTTTCCGAAAAAGACAAATATTACGATGACAGGGCTGTTGTAAATATCGGACCTAATCTCAAAGGCTTTAAAATTGACGAACTTGAAGTTTGCAGTGCGTGGCAGGCTCAGAAACTTGACTTTGACGCAAAAGACTATACCGTAATTGATAATTCCCCTATATCTGTCGCAAGAGATGGTTTTGCTGTTTACGACATGGGTATCAACACAAACGGACTTATAGGTTTTGACATTGACTGCGAAAGCGATGTCACCGTCTACGCGCTTTTTGATGAGATTATTGCCGAAAATGACCCGAACAAACTCGATTTTTTAAGACTCGGCTGTTCTAGCGTCATAATGTGGACACTTCCAAAGGGAAAATATTCGCTTCTTTCTTTTGAACCGTATGTATTTAAGTACTTACGAATTGCGGTTATGGGCGGTGCGGCAAAAGTTTCCGACGTTCACGTGCGCCGTGTAGGATACTACATGCCTGATAAAAAGATAAAAACCGACAATCCTAAGCTCAAAGCGGTTTATGATGCGGCAATAGAAACTTTCAGACAGAATACATGCGACATTTATATGGACTGCGCTTCGCGTGAACGCGCCGGCTGGCTCTGCGACAGCTTCTTTACATCAAGAGTCGAAAGAACGTTGACCGGAAAGAGCGAAGTCGAGAGAAACTTCCTTGAAAACTTCCTGCAACCCAAAAGTTTCAAATACATCCCCGAGGGAATGCTTCCGATGTGCTATCCGGCAGACCACTACGACTCGGTATTTATTCCGAACTGGGCAATGTGGTATGTCGTGGAACTTGAAGAATATCTCGCACGCAGCGGAGATTCGGAGCTTATTGCGGCGGCAAAGGAAAGAGTTTACGGACTCCTTAAATATTTCAAGGGTTTTGAAAACAAAGACGGCCTTTTGGAACGCCTCGAATCATGGGTATTCGTCGAATGGTCAAAAGCAAACGAACTGGTACAAGATCTAAACTTCCCGTCAAATATGCTTTACTGCAAGATGAAACGTGTAATGTCAAGACTCTACGGCGATGAAACCCTTGCAAAAGAGGCTGACGCGCTCGAAAAGAAAATCAAAGAGCTTTCATTCGGAGGCAAATTCTTCCGCGACAATGCAGTTTACGAAAACGGCGTGCTGAAATTGACGGAGAACTACACCGAAGCCTGCCAGTACTATGCTTTCCACACCGGAATCGCAACTCCCGAGGAATACCCGGAGCTTTGGGATACTTTAGTTAAAGATTTCGGACCTCAGCGCAAACAGACGGGCAAATGGCCCGAAGTGTATTTTGCAAATGCCTTTATCGGGAACTATCTCAGACTCGATTTGCTCAACATGTATGGCTACACCGATGAAATTCTCGACAACATGGAGGGATATTTCTACTATATGGCAGAGAAAACCGGCACGCTCTGGGAAAATGACACCGACTTTGCAAGTTGCAGCCACGGATTTGCTTCACACGTGATTTATTGGTTTGACAAGCTCGGAATGTTGGAGTGAGAAATTTTTATAAAAAAACGCAACCGCTGAAACTATAATGGTTAGTTGGCGGTTGCGTTTATTGTTTTGACTGCCCGTAAAATATACTTTCAAAGTTAGCATTAAGAATTTCTTTTATTAGAATTATTTCATCTGGGTAAAGATGCCTTTGCCCTACTTCTATCTTAGCAACAGCACTTCGTGTAATATCACATCCGCGCACTTGAAGCTTGGTTGCGAGTGTATCCTGTGTCATCCCAATTTTTTCGCGTATTTCACGAATATTATTTCCTATTTTTGTCTCTACTTCTTTATTCATAAGCATCCTCTTTGCACTTATACAGGAACAATTTTCTTGACTTTATTATCTGATGGTAAATTTGGCAAGTTTAAAGAAGTTTTAAGAGAACCATTTCATTTATAATATCCGAATATTTTTGAATATGAAAACGATATTTATATGATTCCTGAATCATCGGCTGTAGGCGAGATCCGTTTATATAAAGCTTCTAAATTTCCTTTTGAGTGGCGATTGGAAAAAGTGTTGTCAGAAGTAAAGAAAACTTTTGTAGATAGTTTGTTCCTTTTTGAAAATGGTAAGAGTATTGTTGTTACGAGTTATGTTGATGGAAATAAAAAAGACATAACAGAGGTATATGAGCTGGATATGGCCGAGAAAAAACTTGTTCCGATATCCGGTTATGAAATAACTTCGGGACGTGCCGCAGGTAATTTTATTCAAATAGGTGATAAAATAATACGTCCGCTTCAAAATCATATTACAGATTACGGTAACTCCATGACTCTGTACAGTTATGAAATCAGCGGAGACGGACTGACAGGAGAAACGGTTTTGGGCGAAATTTAAACTGAAAATTTTTTGTTAAAAAGAAGAATTAAAAATCTTACCGGAACCCATACGATAAACAGATTTAAAAATTTTGAGGTTGTAGACTTTAAGTATAATCGATTTTGTTTGCTAAAACGTTTTATATGGATTATTTCAAAATTCAAAAGATAGTGGTGAGAATATGGAAATAAAAGAATACACTCCGCAACAATTTGACGAATTGGAAAAGCATTGGAAACAGTTGGAAAAAGGCTGCGAAATGACGGCATTTCAGTTATACGACTGGTACAAGAATATAAATGACTTATACAGCAGAGAAAAAGTGAAAAACATTTTCCGTAAGTGGACGTATGTATTGGTTACAGAACAGGACGTTCCGATAATGATTGCCCCCATACAAGTTGTAAAATTTGGTTTTGGAAACAAACGAGTTGGTTATCCGAAGGGGTTTTATATTATCAGGAGACAATGGTATTCGGATTATTTAAATTTTATTTATGAGGATTTTTCCGAGAAAGCAGTTGATTTAGTTTTAAAATACATGTTTGAAAAGTATGGTTTAAATGTTTGTCGTTTTGAACAAATAATCAAAAACACCTCTTTTTATCAATACATTACAAAGCACTTTAAATATAGTCAATGGGAATGTTATTGTGCAGAGTTGGTTTTACCGGAGACATTTGATGAATATAAAAATTTGCTGTCTAAGAGTACTCGGCAAAATATAAGAACTGCTATAAACCGTCAGAGTAGAGATGGAGTAAATCTTCAGCATAGGATAGTGTACTCTCTTGATGATGAAACCTTGGAAAAACTTAAAGAGATAAGGGCTCAACGCCTCAAAGAGAAACAGCAAAAATCTGCGGGGAAAGCATCTTTGTTCGGTAAAGCATATGGTTTTCTGCGAAAAATGTCTATTCGTCTTTTCTGTGCAGAACACAATGTTTTACATAACAGCTGTGCACCGTGGTGCTTTTTAGTAACGGACGGCGATAAAATTGCAAGCTATTTCTGGGGCATAAGAAATGATTATAAAAAAGAATTTTATATAATACTTGCAGGAGTTGACAAAGAATATCTTTGGTATTCTCCCAGTATAAGCCATCTGTATCTCTTCATCGAAGAACAATATAAAGAAGGGGCGGACGATATAAAAGTTTTTGATTTTACCCGAGGCGGCGAGCGGTATAAAACCGATATGGGCGGATCAAAGAAAGAAACTTACAGGATTGACTTCAGTATAAATGAATAACGGTCGCTAGTGAATTGCTGCTAATAATATGCTTTAGAAAATTATTTTAAAATGCATAGATTGCAAGTAAAATGCACATAATATTATTGCAATTTCATATAATTTGATGTATAATTTCGTTATAAAGGAGGCGATTATATGAGCAACATAAATGTCACTATCCGCATGGACGAAGATTTAAAGAAGCAAGCGGATACTCTTTTTACTGAACTTGGACTTAATCTTTCAACAGCTTTTAATGTATTTGTCAGACAGGCTGTTCGTGAGCAAGCTATTCCTTTTGTAATCACAAAAAGACAGCCGAATGCTGAAACACTTGCTGCGATTGATGAGGTACAGAAAATGAAAGCAGACTCCACCATCGGCAAGTCGTACAGCGACGCAAGTCAGATGATGGAGGAACTTTTGGCATGATGTATAATATAAAACCGACAAATCAGTTTAAAAGAGATTTAAAAGCAATACAAAGGCGAGGTTATAATCTTACTTTATTGACAGAGGTTATTCAGTTGCTTGCAGATGGCAAGCAACTGCCGGAGAAGAATAGGGATCATCCACTGAGCGGTACTTTTGTCGGATGTCGTGAATGTCATATTTTGCCCGATTGGCTTTTGATTTACGAATTATCGGACAATGATTTGATTTTATATTTAACAAGAACCGGTACTCACAGCGATTTATTTAAATAGCAGTTGCCGGCGAACCGCCCAAAATGATTAAGCGGTTCGCCGGTGTTTTATTTTTTGTCTGTCCGTTTTTCAAACGGACAGACACGGACAATTTTCCGCCGCGCATATATTTTTGTATATATGCGCGGCGTTAGTTATGCCCTTGTTTAAGGAGCTGTTAAAATTGTCTGTAAACGGAAATTCAACGATTTATTCCTCCCAGGGAATGGCTTTTCCGAAGCCTCTTTCTGCTGAAGAGGAAAATTATTATGTGGAGCGTTATTCACAGGGAGATGAGAGTGCAAAAGATATATTGGTTGAGAGGAACCTGCGGTTGGTTGCACACATTGCAAAAAAATATATTTCCCCGACTGCAAACGGCGATGATTTGATTTCAATAGGAACAATAGGCTTGATAAAGGCCGTCGGTTCGTTTAAAGCCGATAAGGGGATAAAGCTCGGTACGTATGCCGTCCGATGTATCGAAAACGAAATTCTCATGTATATGAGATCCGGCAAAAAGTACCAAAGCGAGGTTTCACTTCACGAACCCGTAGGAACAGACAAAGAGGGCAACGAAATATTGCTTGAAGACGTACTGAGTCTTGACGATGCGGAGATGCTCGATGAAATTGATGCAAACTTCAAATCGGAATTGCTTTTGAAATGTGTAGAAAAATATTTAACATCGAGGGAGCGGCAAATAATAAAACTGCGATACGGTCTGGTGGGAGGAAACGAGTTGACACAGCGAGAGGTAGGTAAACTGCTCGGAATCAGCAGATCGTATGTTTCCCGAATAGAAAAAAAGGCTTTGGAGAAGTTGGCAAAGGCGATGCAATAGGCAAAAAGAACGGCGTAAAAAATATGGGAAAATATTTTTTACGCCGTTCTTTTTGCCTATTTCGGGAGAATATCGGAGATATGGAGAAAATATTCTTTACGCCGTTCTTTTTGCCTATTTCGGGAGGATATCGGATATGGAGAAAATTTTTACACCGTTCTTTTTGCCTGGCTTTCTTTACTTACTTGTGTCGTGTTAGCGGCTGTTATTTTGGAGGAAGATTTTTAAAATCGGAAATTTTTCGTTCTGCTGATTTATCGGCTTGTAGGAGAGTTCTTTACATTGCTTTATAATTGACTGCATATGCCTTTTTGTTTAAAATAAAGACATCCGATTGCAGTATTTTTTGATAAATTTCTTTGGAAGAGGGTGCTTAAACGTTATGGCAGAAATAAATTATGACGAGATGATAAAGCTTGCAGCAAAAGCAATGGGCGAGTCGTATTCGCCTTATTCAAAGTGCCGTGTGGGCGCATGCCTTTTGGGCGAGAGCGGTCAATACTATTTGGGCTGTAATGTCGAAAATGCTTCGTATTCCGCAACCTGCTGTGCGGAGCGCACTGCGATTTTTAAAGCGGTATCTTCCGGTGAAAAGAAATTCCGGGCGATTGCAGTTGTTGGAGGATTTGACGGAAATATAAAGGAGTATTTTCCTCCATGCGGAGTATGCCGTCAGGTTATGTCAGAGTTTTGCAAGGACGGTTTTGAGGTAATATTATTTAACGGCAAAGAGAGAAAAGTTCTGTCAATGGAGGATGTTTTGCCGTATCCGTTCGGAAGTGAGAAGCTGAAATAGAATTAAGCTTGAGATAAACAGTATAATGATTTTACAAAGCAGATGTACGGACTGTGAAGCCGTATGTCTGCTTTTTTGGTGTATGAGTGCCGCCGGTAACTTTTTGGTGCGGGCGGGAATAACATATTGATGAGAATAATTTTCAGGAAGAAATATGTTTAAGGTAGCATCATTGAACGATTTAAAAGAGGGACAAAAGTGCGTGGTAGACGATATTGCAGTGTCCGGCGATATTAAACGAAGACTGATGGACCTCGGTATCATAAAAGGAGCAGTAGTAGAATGCGGAATTATAAGCCCGGGTGGCGACCCGAAGGCTTTTTACATAAAAGGGGCGCTCATAGCGCTCAGGGAAGAAGACTCTTCAAAAATATATATAAAAGCGTATGACGGCGCGAATTCTCCTTACGAAAAGGGGTGTGTCGATGAATGATTTTGTAATAGCGCTTGCAGGCAATCCGAATGTAGGGAAAAGCACGGTTTTTAATGCGTTGACAGGCATGCGACAGCACACTGGAAACTGGCCGGGAAAGACAGTTGAATGTGCCAAGGGAAAGTTTGACTGTTTCGGAAAGAATTGTACTTTAATTGACTTGCCGGGAACTTATTCCTTGCTTTCTCATTCTCAGGAAGAGGAAATTGCAAGGGATTTTATTTGCTTCGAAAAGCCTGACTGCGTAATAGTTGTGTGCGATGCGACATGTATGGAGCGGAATCTCAATTTGGTTTTACAGATATTGGAGCTTACAGGTAAAGTTATTGTCTGCGTAAATCTTATGGACGAAGCCGAGAAGTTCGGTGTTGTACCCGATTTAGATAAGCTCTCCCTTATGCTCGGTGTTCCCGTTGTCGGCACATGCGCGAGGTCAAACAAAGGAATTGACTCAATAAAAAGAAAAATTTGCGAGATGTCTGCTGAGGCAAAGCGAAAACTTGCAGAAGAACCTAAGCCGCCGGTTGTATATCCTGATGAAATAGAAAAGAATATTGAATTTATCAAGCCTTACGCCGAGGCCGTTTACGGCAATTCCGTAAACGGCAGGTGGCTGGCTCTGAGGCTTTTAAGCCGTGACTATGAATTAATCGAAGGTCTTAACAAAAGGCTTCGCGGCAGCGAGGTGATTTCCGGCGCCGTCAGCTCACTCGGAAATGCTGACGGCGAGCATTCGGGAGCGGCGGCACCGCAGGATGCCGCCGCTTCAGAGATGCTGGCGGCTGCGCTGCGCTGCGCGCAGCCGCCGGAAGACGCTTCCGAGATAATTGTTCAGAGCATCTTCCGCCGCGCAAGCGCGGCAGCATCTTATATCTACTCCGAAGATTCAGATGCGGTAAAAGATTCAAAGATGAAACGGCGCAACAGACGCTTTGATAAAGTCTTTACGGGTAAAGTGACAGGAATTCCGATAATGCTTTTGTTGCTTTGCCTGATACTGTGGATAACCATTGAAGGTGCAAACTATCCGTCTGCATGGCTTTCGGAAATTTTGCTTGGGTTTGAAAGTAAAATATACTCGGGACTGAAATATGTAGGGTGCGCGGAATGGTTTTGCAGTTTTCTGTGCGAAGGCGTCTACAGGGTGGTTGCGTGGGTCGTATCGGTAATGCTTCCGCCGATGGCAATATTCTTTCCGCTGTTCACAATTCTGGAGGACTTCGGCTACCTGCCGCGCGTTGCGTTTAATCTCGATAAATACTACAAAAAATCAGGTGCTTGCGGAAAGCAGTCACTGACGCATTGCATGGGCTTTGGCTGTAATGCAGTAGGTGTGACAGGGTGCAGAATAATTGACTCACCGAGGGAACGGCTGATTGCAATCCTGACCAACTGCTTTGCACCGTGCAACGGCAGATTCCCGATGATAATAACAGTCATATCGGTATTCTTTGCAATCTTTTCATCGCCTCATGCGAGCTCAATACTGTCTGCTGCGATTGTTTCCGTTGTGATAGTCGTGGGGGTGTTTTCATCACTTGCTGTGTCAAAAATGCTTTCAAGGACATTGCTCAAAGGAGAGGCTTCGTCTTTTGCGATGGAAATGCCTCCGTACAGAACACCTCAAGTCGGGAAAGTTATCGTAAGGTCTTTTCTCGACAGAACATTTTTTGTTTTGGGCAGGGCAATTACTGCCGCTGCACCTGCCGGAGCAATTATATGGATATTGACGAATGTCCGCGCCGGTGCGGAAAACCAAAGCCTTTTTGAAATATGTGCCGGCGCGCTTGAGCCGCTCGGACAGCTGATGGGACTTGACGGAATAATTCTGATGGCATTTATACTGGGCTTTCCAGCAAATGAGATCGTACTGCCGCTGATTATTATGGGTTACACGGCATCGGGAAGCCTGACAGAGACAGGGAGCATCGAGGCTGTCCGTGAACTTTTAGTTTCAAACGGATGGACTCATGTCACTGCAATTTGCGTGATAATATTTGCGCTTATGCACTGGCCGTGCGCAACAACATGCATGACAATAAAGAAGGAAACCGCCAGCTTTAAGTGGACTCTGACTGCAATACTTCTGCCGACATTGTGCGGAATCGCATGCTGTATTGCGGTGAACGGCATTGCAACATTGGCAAGGGTTTTGTTTTAATAAACTTTGATGAAAGATTCGCCGCTTCGGCTTTTCACTGAAGCGGCGACAAATTTTTATATACTTAAAAACGCCGATATTGTATAATATTTACAGTGGATTTCTCTGTTAAAACAGGTTAGAACTTGCTAGGAAGGCGAATTGATGCGTATGAGAACGTTTCTTGATAAAATATTTCATTCTGATAAATTGGCAGTTAGTATTATTGTAAGGTTCGTTCTTATGTTTTTGATGTGGTTTAGGTCATTTACTTTTAATTTGGAGTTATATTGGCTGGACGAACATTATGCATATGAATTATATGTAAATCCGATGTATGAATATGAACATCTGATGTTCAGTTCCGTTGCATTCTTTTTTCCTTTCCTGTTTTTGTGGCTTTTTGATGCAATTTGGATTCAACAAAATATAAAGTCTTTAAAAGTCCATCCGTATGAATACAAAGAACAACGAAACCGCTTGGTTACAAGGCACATAATAGAGTTGATTATTCCTCTCATACCGTTCTTGGTGTTGTGCCCTATCGTTTATGCATGTATGCCTGATACACCTTTCGGAAAGTCGTTTATGGTGCTTCAGTGGCTGCCGATTGTAATGACGGGATGGTTTGTGTCTGGAATTGTATGGTCTGTTCTCGGAGTAATATTGTTGGCAGTAGTGTTTTTTATCGTGCCGTTTTATGTGTTCCCTCCGGTGGTTAACCTTGTGAAAAAAGCATTTGCAGAGCTCAAGTACAATGCATTGCATGCCCTATACATAGATTACACAAAATTTGCTTCCGAGGGTATTTGTTTTTCATTTGAAAGCAATACTCCTTACAGCAGAAAGATTAAAAAGATATTTAAGGATTTCAACGGATATTTTGAGAAAAAGTATATTGACGGATATTTAACGAAAAAAGTTATGTGTTATATTGTTCCGAAAGAGTCTGGAAATTTACCTCGTCAAAAGGGTGTATATATGACAACGGAAAGTGTTTTTGCAGTTTTAGAGTGTGATTTTGCAAAGAATAAACATGATTTGGATGAGGACATTATTCTTGAAGAAATACTGAGGTCATTGGCTGATATTTTCAAACAAATAGAAATTAAATTCCCCGAGTTTAACGCGCAGGAACAAACCGAAATGCTTTTTAAGTGTGCCGATGCGTTCTATCCGAAGGACAGCGGACTGAAAAGAATATAAATACTATACGTTTACAAATATTTTTATACCCGCTCGGATACCTGAAATTTGTATTTGAGCGGGTATGGTTTTAATATCTTTTTTATATAATTTTCTCTGTATATCATATAAAACACCGCCAAGATACTATTAGTATACCACCAAATTGAATCATGTTAAAAAAGTTTTGCGGTTACGTTCTGAGAATTATTCTTTTCAAATATTCAGCGGAGTGTTACATAATAAAATTATTTCTGAAAATTTTTCAGAAAAATTTTTTCAAAAAATTTTCCTTGAAATACTTCACATATGATGAGATTGTGCTATAATATTCCAGTCAAACTAATGGTTGGTTTTTTAATGAATCATTCGGGTGATGATACTGAAAAAGGAGATAACAATTTATGAAGAAACTTTATGAAGGTAAAACGAAAAATGTTCTTCTTGACGAAGAGACAGGCATAGTTCACTTGTTCTTTAAGGACAGCGCTACAGGAGAAAACGGAGTTTTTGATCCCGGTTCCAACTCAGTAGGAGGAAGCGTTGAAGGTAAAGGTAAAGTCGGCCTTGCGGTTTCTAAATATTTCTTCGAATTGATGGAGAAAAACGGAATTCCCACACACTACATTGATTCAGATATTGACCAGGGTTTGATGAAGGTTCGTAACCTTACTGTTCCGAGACTTGAATTCGTTTTGCGTTACTTCACTGCAGGCAGCATGTGCAGAAGATTTACACTTGACGAGGGTATAGTATTTGATCCTCCGTACGCAGAAGTTACGTTAAAGGACGATGAGCAGGGCGATCCTCTGATCAGCGAGAGAATCTGCCTTATGAAAGGTATCCTTTCCGAAGGCCAGTATGACGAAGCTCTTAAGATTCTTGTGAAAGTAGGCGATGTTCTCCGCGAAGAGCTTAAGAAAATGGATCTTACACTTATCGACTTCAAGATCGAAATCGGCTATGACGAAAACGGCAAGGTTTACGTTGCTGACGAAATTACTCCTGATATCTGGAGAGTTCGTGACACAAACGGTAACATTCCGAACCAGATCGACTGCGCAAAGATGATTCTCGAAAAACTTTGATTACAGGCGGTCGTTATAACCGTAAAATATTATAAATTAAGCAAGTCTAAAGAATCAAAATTGCTCTTTAGACTTGCTTTTTTGTTTTAACAGCAGTTTGGAAGACGGGGGCTTGGTGTCAGAATTCAATATTCATTCCGTCAAACGCAATGTCCATACCGAATTTTGCAAGAATTTTTTCGGTTTCCCCGTGCGATGCGTGGAGCGTTCTTGCAAAGTGTGATGCAATTATTTTTCCGCCCACGGAAAGCATATTCTGCTCACGTATCTCTTTTGTCATTACACGGAGCATCGGAATCGTGTTGTGCTCAAAAATTCTCCAGTCATGGCTGTCTCCGACGGTGCAGTCCAGCACCATGATATGAAATTTATGCTTCAGCATTTCCTGCCAGGAAGGTCTTAAAAACCATGCTCCGTCAAGCCCGTAGAAAAGTTTTTTGCCGTCAGGTGTTGTTATTATATAGTGAAAAGCTTGTCTGTTTCCGTCTGTCACAACATCGTGATTGGCAAGAAGCGGTATTATTTCGCAGTTACCTATTTTGTATGCTTTGAACGGTTCTAATATAACATATTCAATATTTTTGTGTTCCCCTACGAATTCGCGGATTATTTCTGCTCCGCAAAGCCGAATTTTCTGCTTTGCCGCAATTCTCAGAACCGACTCTGCACAGAGGTGGTCATCGTGGTCATGTGTTATGACGATATCCGTGACGTTGTCGAAAAGATTGGGCTTTTCACAGTCGTTAAGATAGTCAAAAACATGCGGCCCGCAGTCAAGCATAATTTCGCCGTTAAGAAGTGCGGCAGAGTTTCTTCTGAAAAAGTTTTCTTTGTCATTGATATCCCAATCGGCGGCGCCCGTGCCTAAAAAAATTAAATTATTCATATTTTAACCTCTTTATTTTGCTAACTTTTTCATCAAACCGTCAAACGTTATCTGACATCTTCCTATAGCGTAGTTATATGGCCAGAAAGTCAATGCACCGGCAATTACAACCATGATAATCTCCTGCACAGGGGTTAAAGGAATATTCAATATCGTAAGCTCTGTCATTTTATAAACAAACAGCAATGCTGCGATATACCATATCTCTATCAGAACAAACATCCATTTTCTGTTACCTATCCACGACAATGCGATAGGGTGAAGTCCCATAAAACACAAGAACGGCAAAATATAAAAGATCTGTCCGGGAATTATAAGTAAACTTAAACTGACAATGACAAGATAGCAATAAAAACCGTACCGCCTGCCGCCTACAGAAATTGCAGAGATGATACAGAGTGTTGTGACATAATACCAAAAGTATTCTGCCACTCCGGTGAAAAAACCTATCTGAAGAATTGCCAATCCGAGTGCTGATATAACACCGGTATATGCTATTTTTTTCGTAGTACTTTTTTTGTCGCGCATAAGTATATCCTCAGTAAGGCGATTGGTACGCGCTGCAGATTGTCAACGTTCCTGCCTTCTGAATTGTTTTTATTTTATTACACTATATTTTGTTGTCAGTATAGCATAATTATACCATAAACAGACAGATAAACAATATTCCGCTTTTTCTGAGGTGTCATCGAAATGTGTTCTTATAATTGACATGGAAACTGTTATTTAGTATAATAGACGAGTGTAAGTTTCTGCATTTATAACTTGTAAATAAATGATAGTACTTTGATAATTAAATATTTTTATAGAAAGGGGAGTATATCATGCATCCAATTGTGATAGTACTACTGATAGCCCTCCCTTTAATTTCCGCCCTTGCAGCAGGACTTATTTGTTGGAATATTTCCGGTAAAAAAGGTCAGGCGAGAGGTTACGAACTCAGAAAAAAAGAAGCTGAAGCTATTTTCCAAAGCGCAGAGGCTGAGGGAAAGCGTATGATTGGTGAAGCTGCCAAAGAAGGCGAACGCAAAAAGCGCGAATATCTTTTAGCAGCAAAAGAAGAAATTCACAAAAGCAGAATTGAGCTTGAGAAGGAAATTAAGGACCGACGCAACGAAGTCCAACACAGTGAGCGTCGCTTGATTCAAAAAGAGGAGAATTTGGACAAAAAACTCGATGCTATTGAGCAGAGAGAAAAACAACTCAACGAAAACATTGCAGAGATACAGAAGATCGAAGCACAGACAAAAGAGTTGTATTCACAGCAACAGGCAGAACTCGAGAGAATATCATGCCTGACAAGAGATGAAGCCCGTACTTATCTCCTTGCCAATGTCGAAAATGATATCCGTCACGAAACTGTTGCCCTTATGAAAGAATATGAAGCACAGCTTAAGGACGAATGCGAAAGAAAGGCAAAAGAAGTCATAGGCACCGCCATTCAGAAGTGTGCAGCTGACTATGTTTCAGAGATGACAGTTTCTGTTGTGCCTCTTCCGAACGAAGATATGAAAGGCCGTATTATCGGACGTGAAGGCCGCAACATCAGAGCTCTCGAAACACTTACGGGTATTGATCTTATTATCGACGATACACCGGAAGCAGTCATTCTTTCAGGTTATCATCCAATCAGAAGAGAAGTTGCGCGCATTGCTCTCGAACGTCTCATAGTTGACGGCAGAATTCATCCTGCCAGAATCGAAGAAATGGTCGAAAAGGCAAGAAAAGAAGTTGATAACGTTATTCGTCAGGAGGGCGAAAACGCAACATATGAGACCGGTGTATACGGTTTGCACCCCGAGATGATAAAACTTCTCGGACGTCTCAAATACCGTACAAGTTACGGACAGAGTGTTCTTATTCACTCTATCGAAGTTTCCCGTTTAGCCGGTGTTATGGCTGCAGAACTCGGCGTTGATGTAAATCTCGCAAAGAGAGCAGGTCTTGTTCACGATATCGGAAAGTCGGTTGACTTTGAGCAGGAAGGTTCTCACATCGAAATCGGTGCAGAGCTTGCTAAACGTTACAAAGAAGGACCGGAAGTTATAAATGCCATCATGTCCCACCATGGTGACGTAGAGCCTACTTCCATCATCTCCGTTCTTGTACAGGCTGCAGACTCAATTTCAGCTGCAAGACCGGGTGCAAGAAGAGAAACACTTGAAGCTTATGTTAAGCGCCTTGAGAAACTCGAAGAAATCGCTCAGTCTTTTGACGGCGTTGACAAAACATATGCGATCCAGGCCGGCAGAGAAATTCGTATCATGGTTAAGCCTGATAAGATTTCCGATGACGATATGGTTATCCTTTCAAAGGATATCGCAAAGAAGATTGAGGATGATATGGAATATCCCGGTCAGATTAAGGTAACAATGATCCGCGAAACTCGCGAAGTTGCTACCGCAAAATAATCAGATATCGCAAAGTGATAATTTGATATTTTTATTAATAACGAAGTACTAAACGCAGAAAGTGTCGCAAAACAGTATAAAGTTTTGCGGCATTTTTTTGTTATTTTACGCCAAATTTCCTGCGGTGACTGTGCCTGGGTGATTTTTCGGTCGAGATAATATTTTGGGAAAAGGTAATAATTTATAGTGTTTTTTTTATAAATCTATGATACAATACCGAAACACAGCTTTTACTGTGACTTTGGTTAAAGGGAGGTGTCATCGGCTGTGGTAGATAAGTCTAAGAAAATTGTTGCTCAGAACAGAAAAGCGCATCATGATTACTTTATCGAAGAGACTATCGAGTGCGGCATTGTTCTTGCCGGTACAGAGGTCAAATCGCTTCGCGCAGGCAAAGTAAATCTGCGTGAGTCATACGCGGTTGTGCGAAACGGCGAAGTTTTTATTTGCGGTATGCATATAAGTCCATATGAGCATGGAAATATTTTTAACAAAGACCCGCTCCGTGACAGAAAACTCCTTCTTCACAAAAAGGAAATACGCCGCCTCATCGGTTACGTTCAGCAAAAAGGATTGACACTGGTGCCGGTGGACTTGTATTTCATCAGAGGAAAAGCTAAAATAACAATAGGCGTTGCCAGAGGTAAAAAGCTTTACGACAAACGTGACGATATGGCGGCGCGTGAGACTTCCAGAGAGATAGACAGACGGCTCAAGGAGTCTTTCAGAGAGTGAGCTATATTATCGCAACGTATGTGTTTTCGGGGATGTCTTGGTTTCGACGGGGTCGTTGATACACAGACGGCGAGCGGAGGATTCTCGTTGGCCTCCATAAAAACGAGAAATTTAAAATTAAACGCTGATAATAAATTAGCTCTTCAGGCTGCCTAAGCGCGCCTCGTCGGCCTAACGGTATTCCGAGCCTTTAGTGTCCGGCGTCAGTAAATCGGACCCGACAACGCGCAGGTTTAGTGTTGTGAACGATACAGCCAAAGCTTTGCGGCTGTATGGCACTTATGAAGCTACCGTTGATGGCGAACTTGTCTGTTAGTGCGCTATGACGGGAATTTAAACAACAGACTACGCTCGTAGATGTCCGTGGGGATTCGGTTTCGGACAGGAGTTCGATTCTCCTCATCTCCA
>JAFTXP010000026.1 GCA_017461545.1 Clostridia bacterium
CTTCTCAGCATTGACGGTGTTGCAGCAACTACTGTTTTGGTAAGTGATGCTACACTCGCAGGTGCTACCGTAAGCGATCCCGTTGATGCAGGTGACGGCACATACAGCGTTACTGTTACTGCAAACATCGACGGTGTTAAAACAGGAGATGCACTTTACCTCACAGCTATGAGCGGTGCAAAAAATGCTACTGTTGCAGTGACTGCTTCGGGTGCAACTTCTGTGGTACTTGATGGTCTTACTGATGGCGAGGCAAACGGAATGATTACTGTTGAAATCAATGGTACGCAGAAAGGTAACGATGTTTACCTCTATGACGCTAAAGGCCCTCGTGGCGCATCGCAGACTATGGTCGGTTTTGACACAGGTGTTATGAATGTTCATGCTGAGGCTGTTGTCGGTAATGACGAACGTATATTGAAAATACACAAAACTAATGAGGCTGACGGAACCGGTTTGGCAAATATTTCTTTCACACTGTATCAGGTAGCAACTTCGGATGAGATTGCAAACGGTGCGGTAGTTATAGGTCAGACTCCTACTGCTGAGGATATAGCTAAATATGCTACAAGAAATTACGAAGTTGTAACTGTTACAACTGACGCAAACGGTTATGCAGAGTATAACCTCAGCCGTAACGGCATAGAGGACGGTGTATTTATTGTTACAGAGACTGCTACAGAGTCCGTAAAGGAATCGGTTGCTCCGTTCTTTGTTTCAATCCCTGATAACAGCAAAACAACGGTTGCATATACGGTAACTGTTGAAGTTGAAAACGAGGTTATTTACGACGAGCCGGGTATAGACAAATCAGTTACTTGGCTTAATAACAAGAGTGATACTGTTGATGCAGGAGACAAGATTACATGGATTATTGACAGCTACATTCCTTTTGATATCGGAACCGGTATGGACTATTCGGTTACAACTGAAGTTGATGACAGATTGTCTGTTCCTTCTGATGTGACTGTAAACGTTGCCGACTTTGATGTAGACGAAAATGTACTTCCTCTTGTTGCTGACGAGGATTACACAGTAAAAATTGTGCCCGGTGCAAACGGCGGCGGTATCCTTGCCGTAACATTGACAAAGGCGGGTATGGAGAAAGTTTCAAAAACTGTTGACGGTACTCCTGAGGATTATGTTGTAAGAATTTCTTACAAAAACATAATGAACGACAATGCTAAAGTCGGTGAAAATATTGATAACGATGCCACTGTTGATTACACAAACAGCGTTGGTTTGACTTATACAAAGAAGTCCGAAACTGTTGAAGTTCACACGGGCGGTCTCAAAGTAAACAAAGTCGATGATGCGGGAAATCCCGTTGCCGGTGCTGTTTTTAAAGTTGCACGTGTGGCTACAGATGCTGAAATTGCTGACAGCGAGATAGAGAAAATTACTGTTGACGGTAAGACTTGTGTATACGTTGACTTCTTTAAGACTGAAAAATTTGAAGGCGAAAAGGTTTACGAAGTTACAACAGACGGCGATGGTTTGGCTCTTATTTACGGTCTTGCATACGGAGATTACTATGTAATCGAGGTTTTCGCACCTTCTGACTATATAATGGACAGCACCCCGATTGAGGCGGAGGTAGATGCCGATTCTCATACGGAAGCAAATGTCATAGAGGTTGTTAATGTAAGAATAAACAGTGATTCTGATGAGAATACAAATCCCGGACAGGATTCAAATTTAAACCCTGTTCCGGGTGAGGATGTAGATTCTACTCCCGGTGAAGACGATGGTTCTGCTTCTGACGAGGACATAGATTCTACTCCCGGTGAAGACGATGGTTCTGCTTCTGACGAGGGCATAGGTCCTACTCCTGATGAAGGTGTAAATCAGAATCCAAGTACAGGAGATTCAAATATTTATATCGTTTTTGTTGCGGCTCTCATGTTGTCCGGTTCGGTTGTATGTTTGCTTGCTGTAAGAAAAAAGAGAGAGTTCTAAAGTTTTGTAGAAAGAATACATGACGTAAAAAGCTTCTGAATGTTTAACGAAACAGTTCAGAAGCTTTTTTAATTTAATTCACACCAAAAACAATTGTACAATAATTCATACGGCTATTGACAAATATGTTATAATCTGCATTGCTGTAAAATCAGAAGTTAATAAATCAGAAAAGTCACAGGATATAAACAGGATAATATATCTAATGAAAAAAATTTCAGTACAAGTTATTTTAAAAACAGCAAGCAGAATATCTGTTGCAGTAACAGCGTTGTGTATATACGGAGGTGCTTTGGCAGAGTTGAGTTTTTTTTGCAGCCGTGAAACTACTGTATCGGCATATAACGAGAATATTGCAGCTCAACAGGATTTAGTTCAAGTTGTGGATTCGATTGAATATACCGACTCTGAAAATACATTTTCTCCGACTGCGACTCCGTCATCTACGAAAAAGCCTACGATTGCACCTACATCAACGCAAAATCCGACAGTTGCATCAACGCCGACTCCGTCATCCACTCCGAAACCGACCAAAACTCCCACTCCTGCTACACCGCCTCCGGTAGTTTTTGGTAATAGTAATGATGAACAGTTATCTTTACCTGTATCATCAGTAATACTACGTCAGCTGGATGTTACATATGTGTCTAAATTCCCGAATTATAAAACTGATTATTGGGTAAATACTGATACGCATCCGGTGTATACAGTTAATACATCCAAAAAGAAAGAAGTTGAAAAATACGGAGGAATAGTGGAGGGTGACAAGAGTGAGTCTGCAATGTATCTTACTTTCAATCTGTCTTCTACAAGCTTTTGTATTGACGATATTCTTGATATTCTCGAAGAGAAAAAAGTCAAAGCAACTTTTTTTGTACTCGGTGAATTCATAGATTTTTATCCTGAACAATTCAACAGAATATACAACGCAGGTCACTGTATAGCCAATCATTCATATTTTCACTGTGTGATGCCGGACAAGGATATAGAATACGCTGCAAACAATCTTGTAAAGCTGGATGATGTTGTGAACAAAGCGCTGGGTACAACTACAAGAACTGTATATTACAGACCGCCGTCAGGTACTTACAGCGAACGGGACCTTGCGCTGGCTGCAAGTCTCGGATATACGCCTGTTTTCTGGAGCTTTACATATAGTGATTACAGCTGTGATGTGACAATGGGCAAAACGGCAGCACTTGAGCTGCTTGTGAGTAATATATCAAACGGTGCAATATATCAGTTGCATGCATGTAATACCGACAATGTTCAGGCGCTTCCTGAATTTATCGATGCAGTACGGGCAAAGGGTATTGAGTTTAAAACTTTAAATGATCCGAAAAAATAAAAAGAACCGATTAATTGTCTGTAAACAGTTAATCGGTTCTTTTTGAGGATTATTGTGGAAAATCATTCGGCATCAAAGCTGAAAGTGAATACTGCATCGGTGTCGTCAAAATTTTCATTAGGTATCCACATCATTGTTTTATCGGTGAGATTGTATACAACGCTGTGAACGGTGCAACCGTTGCCGTCATCGTTTTTCCATGTTCTTCTTCCGACAGCGGCAAGGATATCCATGGCGGCTTCTTCGTTATTTACGATTCCGTTTGTTTTGCTAAGTTCTTCGTATATTTTTTCGTAACGGTCGAATCCTTTTTTATCTTCTGCGGCAGAGCCTTCGTAATAACCGGGCTCGATGATGAAGTTTGTGATGACCTGGTAGTCTGTGGAGCCTTCTAATTCTCCGAGGTGAGAATCGTTATCATTGTATGTAACTTTGAGCTTTCTTTTGCCACCATCATTGTCGGTAGAATCTGTTCCTGCAATCCATTCGAGAATGACACTTCTGCCGCTTGCATCGGCAACCATGTAGTGATATGAAGTTTTTGCGGAGTCGTGCAAGTCGTATGATGATGCGATTTCAACTGCTTCCTCGACATTGTCTGCGTAATCAAGAATCAATCTTAAAAGCGTTGTTGAGGTGAAGTCAGGCTTGTCGGTATTCTGATCGGTAGGGATTGTCTCTTCGCCGCCTTGATATGTCATGTAAATACCGCAACTGACACCTGCGTCGTTTATTCCGTCGAGTGGGGCATAGGTGGCTGCAAGGCATGTTATTTTGTTCATCAAACCCTCTACGTTTTTATCGACATCCATGCCGAGAAATTGCAGGTCAACGGTGGATATTGTTGCGTGACGCCCTTCGTTCTTCTCGGTGAATACAATGCAGGTGTTTGTTTTTGAAAAGTCATAATTTCGACCGAACAGAACATCTCCGCTTTCTGTTTTAGCGGTAAACGACGAACAGCCTATTTCAGGGTCGCTTATACTCATATCAATCAAACCTTTTGTGATTTTCTTTGTCACAAAATCAATGAGTTCGTCGTCGTTTTTTACACCGCCTTGCTCCACGAAATCGTTGAGGTAAAAATCTCCTTTCACGTGCATCGTGTATACTGCACCGTCAAGATGGTCGTCATTTCTTTCTCTGACGAGTTTCATACTTGCAACTGTTGAAATTTCGTTGTGCCAGATTGCAAAGACGGTGATTATGACTATTAGAATAAGCGCCAAAAGTGCGGCAACAATGCTTAAAATTATTTTTTTGGGGCGCGACATCGCCTTTATTTTTTGAATCATATTATTATCTCCTATTTCAAGAACATTTTTAAAAGTTTTCCGTAAATTCCGCGGTTATAGGGTTGGTAGCGCATAGGAAGATCCATCCATGTTTTTTTGTCTACTATGCTCTTTGTATGGGAGAACGCATTGAAGCCGTCCCTGCCGTGGTAGCTTCCCATGCCGCTTTCTCCGACACCGCCGAAGGACATTTCGCTGGTGGCAAGGTGAATAACCGTATCATTGACACAGCCGCCGCCGTATGACAGACGCGATGTAACTTCCTTGATATTCTTTTTGTTTTCCGAGAACATATATAAAGCAAGCGGCTTTGCCTTGTCTGCAAGAGCAGAATATATTTCGTCCAAGCTTTCAAAAGTGAGAATCGGCATTACGGGTCCGAAAATTTCCTCCTGCATGACAGCGTCGTCCCACGTTACGTTATCCATAACGGTAGGGGCAATCTGCAAAGTCTTTTTATCTGCATCGCCGCCGTGTACTGTTTTGCTTTTGTCAATCAATCCGCATATGCGGTCAAAGTGTTTTTTATTAATTATTTTTCCGTAGTCCGGATTTTTAAGCGGTGCATCGCCGTACTGCTTTTTTATCTGCTCGCATACTTCTTTTACGAACTGATCTTTTACGCTTTTGTGGCAGAGAATATAGTCCGGAGCTACGCATGTCTGACCGCAGTTTAAGTACTTTCCGAACACGATACGCTTTGCGGCAAGCTTGATTTTTGCGGTATTGTCAACTATACATGGGCTTTTGCCGCCGAGTTCAAGCACGCAAGGCGTTAATCGTTCTGCAGCATGACGGAGAACTTCTTTGCCGACTGTCTGGCTTCCCGTAAAGAATATAAAGTCAAATTTCTTATCGAGGAGCGCTGCGTTTTCTTCGCGTCCTCCTGTGACAACGGCAACGTATTCGGGTTTAAAACATTCGCTGATAATTTTTTTGACAACAGCGCTTGTTTTCGGAGAATATGCGCTGGGTTTGATAACGGCCGTATTGCCCGCCGCGATGGCATCTGCCAAAGGATCTATTGTAAGAAGAAAAGGATAGTTCCAGGGGCTCATAATAAGGGTATTGCCGTAAGGCGTTGGCTTCTTATAACTTCTTGATGCAAACTGCGCAAGCGGCGTATGGACAGTATGTTCCTTTGCCAACTTTTTTGTATGTTTTATCATGTAACTGATTTCGGTAAGTGTAAGTCCTACCTCACACATGAAGCCTTCAAAATCGCTCTTTCCCAAGTCTTCGGAAAGAGCTCTGATGATTTCATTTTCGTATTTTTTAACCGCGGCGTACAGCTTTTTCAGCATTTCAATACGGAACTTCACTGGAAGTGTTGTTCCGCTCAGGAAGAATTTACGCTGGCTTTCTAAAATCTGATCAATATTCATAATTTATCTCCAATCTGCAACTTTGTAATAGAACTTTTCAAGTTCTTTTGCGTTCATGAGTTTCGGAACAGGGTAGAGCGGATTTGCTTCGTTTGCGGCATGCTTTGCCATCTGCGGAATATCTTCTTTTTTGATGCCCTTTATTGTTCCGGGAATATTCAGGCTTCGGTTGAGCTCATGGATTGCCTTTATAAACTTTTTCGCGCCTTCTTCATGTGAGTCATTTATACATGCTGCACCTGCGGCAACTCCGAGGTGATGAAGTTTCTTGTGCGCCGATTTTCCGTATTCTTCAAGAACTACCGGCATTATAACAGAATTTGCAAGACCGTGCGGAACATTGTATTGACCGCCGAGAGAATGGGCCACTGCGTGAATATATCCTACATATGATTTTGAGAAGGAAATGCCTGCCTTATACGCTGCATTGAGCATATTTTTACGCGCTTCGTAATTTCTGCCGTCTTTATAAGCTTTTTCGATATTGTCGAAGATCAATTTAACAGCCTGCATACATAACTTTCTGGTTTCTTTGCTGGTAGAACCACCGATATATGCTTCGACTGCGTGGGTCAGTGCATCCATTCCCGTTGTTGCGGTGAGGTGCGGCGGCAGTGTGTATAAAACTTCGGGATCGAGTACTGCATAGGAAGGTATCATCGTGAAGTTATTCATTGTGTACTTGTGTTTTTTCTCGCTGTCGGTGATGACAGCAGTAACTGTAACTTCGCTGCCTGTACCTGCTGTGGTCGGTACTGCAATGAGTGTCGGGAGTTTTCGTCTGACCTTCAGCAACCCCTTTAACTGATTGAGTGTCTTTTTCGGATACGCAACACGTGCACCTACGGCCTTTGCACAGTCAATTGGAGAACCGCCGCCGAAAGCAATCAGACATTCGCATTTTCGGTCAATATAAATCTTTCTTGCTTCTTCCACGTTTCTTACAGTAGGGTTTGCATTTGTTTTATCATAAACCGCAAAGCGGATTTTGTTCTTTTCAAGTAAATTTTCGAGAGCAGCAGTGCTGCCGCTGCATCTTAGACCTGTATCTGTAACTATCAGAACTGATTCGAATTTGTTTTCTTTCAATATCTTTATAATGTCCGATACGCTTGTGTAAACTTTCGGCTCTCTGTAAGGGAGAACAGGGAGAGCAAGATGAAAACAGCCCTGAAATGTACGGCAAAATACTTTTGATACTATGTTCATTTTCGTCAGATTCCTTTTTGCTAAATTGTTGAGTTATCAACATTTTGCAGGGTATCATATGTTTGTTGAGCTGTCAACAAATGGTATTAAAGTTTTTGTGAAATCAGTATTTCACGACGGAAAATGAGGCATAAAAAATAAGTAAACACATATAAATGTAATGTGATTTTAATGCGGAGCTGTGTCTTTTATGTTTACGGGAAATATACTGAATCGTATTAAATATCACTTTGAAGAGGCAGAACCGTATTATATCGTGCTTTCGGTAGCCTTGATGGCAGGGTCTTGCGCCGGTGCGTTCACTTTGGGTTGTTTAAGTCCCGAACTCGTAGCCGAACTTTCCGTCATTATGTCCAACTACAGCAATTTTATGTCAAACGGCAGTCTTGTAAAAGACGTTTTTTTTGAAGGTATCAAAGGCAGTCTGAATTTAAGTCTTATTATATATGTGTGCAGTTTTACCCCGCTTGCTTTGGCAAGCGGGGTGTTCGTACTTTCCGCCAAAGGCTTCTGTATAGGCTTTATGGCGGCCGGCGTTCTTAAATGCTTTGCATTAAAGAACGCCGCACTTCTTTTGCTGCAATCGGCCCCTTGCCAGCTTTTTTCGATAGCAGCCATTTACCTTATGTCAGGTGTAGGTACGATGAACCAAAAAGTTCATCGGTCATTTTTTCAAAATACAATTTTATTCATACTCATATATTTGATTTTTATATTGGGAACAGTTTGCGAGGTGATTATCAAATGTTAACTGAAACATATGTATCGCATTTAAAAGCGAATACAGGATTGAGTGATAATACGGTGAATTCTTACAAATACGACGTTGAAGGATTTCTGTCGTACTGCGGATTTGACTCCGATACCGGGAGCGGTGACGAGGACGGTAGAGGGGATTTTACTGAAAAAATCACGAAGGATGCGGTGCTTTCGTATATAATTCATATGAAGAATTCGGGGAAGTCTCTGGCGACAATTCTCAGATGCGTGTCGGCAATAAAAAATTACGGAAAATATTTGTCGGATAACGGAATAATAAAAGTCAATCCATGTGAGGGAATAACGCTTCCCAGGCAGGAAAAGAAAAGTTCTGCAAAAAAGCCGTCGTCAAAGGAGATTGACAGACTTCTTTCCTGTATAAAGAAGGACAGTATCAAGGGTATGCGTGATTATGCAATGATATGTCTCGTTGCATGCTGCGGTATACAGGCTTCTGAAATGACGGAGCTTGACATTGAAAACTTTAATGAAGCTGACAGCCTGATTGAAGTGATGAAAAACGGCAGCAAGCAGTTTTATCCTCTTTCCGATGATGTCAATCATATGATAAGCAAATATGTAAACAAATGCCGTCCGCTGATTGTCGCAGACAATGAGTCGGCTCTGTTTGTGAATTCAGGAGGAAACCGCATGACTCGTCAGGGCTTCTGGAAGATAATAAGACAGTATAAGGAAAAGGCTTCTATAGATTCGTCTGTGACTCCTAGAACTCTCAGGTATTCGATGCCGGGGTGAAAATTTAAAAATGTTTGACACCTATAATTCTAAAGTGTAATATGAATATACAAAGAGGCGTTGCCGATAGCGGTTATTCTCCTCTAAAGTAAAGTTAAAAATAACCGGACTTTTTGAGGTGATATGTACCCTCTTTACTGGACAAACCAGTAAGGAGGGTACATATCATTTGAGGTGGGCCGGTTATTTTTTTGCTTTCTATCTATCAAGATTAAA
The DNA here is from genome assembly GCA_017461545.1 of Clostridia bacterium. Classification (GTDB taxonomy): domain Bacteria; phylum Bacillota; class Clostridia; order UBA1212; family UBA1212; genus SIG423. Next base: position 8,928 of record JAFTXP010000026.1, read on the forward strand.
CTAACAATAGTTAGTACCAACATAAGTACTTCATAATCTGACACTGGTACCACACCCTTTCTCTGCGTCGGCGTGGACTTCATGCCGTTCGCAATGATTTAAAATCATCACTCACTCATTTCGTCACGCCTCCTTTTCGCAAAAAATCACGCTCCGTAAAACTACTCAGTTGTAAACGCCTTCACGACGTTTTACTGTCGATACCAATTTTTTGCGAGTGTGTAGAAACCGGAATATGTACAACTTTGTCGCGTCTAAGGGCGCCGACATTACAATAGAGAAACGGAGAAGAATAACCGCCACCGTTATTGGCAACACCCAATAGGATGTTAACTTAAATTGGAAAATTTTACTATTTCCCGGGAAATGCATATATTGACAGAATTGTATCTTGCTACAGAAGAAAAAGTAAAAAAAGAAAAATGTTTCAGTAGTACAGAAAGATTTTTTGATGATGGATAGTCTGTAAAGGCGGTTATTACTGTTGGAAAAACGTATTTACAGTAAAGGTTAAAAAATAGTGAAAAAAGCACATAATATATGTATGGTGTATCTCAGCCCCAAGTGAGAAATTTAACAAGCGAACTTCTCTTGGTTCTTACAAGAAAGTTACAAGCAAGTGTTTTGCGACTCTGAATGCGAAAGTTAACGGCCTGGGTAAGTTATACTTGTCCGGGTGCTTTTTTATGGGAATTTTATGCAAAATCGGATTTTGACAGTCTAGATTATTGACGGATGGGCTTTTTATTGACAAAACTTTGCATCATAGTAAAATAAAAAGCATGAAAACGTTACTTTGTGCAATTAATTCAAAATTTATACACTCATCGCCTGCGGTATATTCCTTACAGGCCTCATGCAGATATTTCGCCGGCATATACGGGGCAGAGCCGGGAGAGGTGGAGGTTGCGGAATTTTCCGTGAATGACTCCGCCGATTCCATCGTATACGGGATTGTTTCGGAGCTCCCCGATGTTATCGGTTTTTCCGTCTACATCTGGAACGTCAAAATAATAGGAATGTTGATTGCCGATATCAGAAAGATGCTTCCGGACAGCATTATCGTCTTAGGCGGTCCGGAGGTGTCATACGGCGTTGACGGCAAAATTTTCAGCGAAAAGAATTATGACTATATAGTGTCGGGTGAGGGCGAATATTCTCTTTACTGCCTGCTGGCTGAGATATTTGCGTCAAAGAATAGCAGCGTTTTTTCGGCCTCGCCGGAGTTTTGTTACAGAAAAAGCGATGACGGTGTTACTGTGTATGCCGATAATTGTTCGCTTGACGGATTGCCGTTTATTTACAATGAGGACAACCTGCCGAAGTTTGAGAACAGGATCATATATTACGAAACCTCGAGAGGATGTCCTTTTAATTGTGCGTACTGTCTTTCCGGCGCCGAAAGCAAAGTCAGATTTTTGAATATCGAAAGAGTTTTCAAAGAGATTGATTTTTTCAATAAAAATAAAGTACCGCAGGTAAAGTTTGTTGACAGAACATTTAACTGCAATCCCAAAAGGGCAAAGCAGATAGTAAAATATATATCGGCTCTCGAAGATTGCGAAACAAACTTTCATTTTGAGGTCGGGGCTGATTTGTTTGATGATGAGTTTATCGACATACTTTCGGAAGTTCCGTGCGGAAGAGTGCAGATAGAGGCAGGCATACAGTCGATGCAGCACGATGTTCTGGAAGCTTGCTGCCGCAAGACTGACGTAGATAAATGTTTTTCAAATTTGAAGAAAATCATTTCAATGGGAAATATAAATGTACACACCGATTTGATTGCCGGACTTCCTTTTGAAACCGCCGGAATGTTTGTGGATTCGTTTAATAAAACATATGCTCTCCGCTCACACCAGCTTCAGCTCGGTTTTCTTAAACTTTTAAAGGGCGCTCCGCTAAACGGCATGTTGGAGGAACATTCATACATGTTTTCTTCAAATCCACCGTATGAAATTATTTCAAATAAGTATATTTCACATAAAGAAATTCTGAGGCTCAAAGAAGTGGAAGATGCTCTGGACAGATTTTACAACTCGGGTCACTATGTTCTTACATTGGAATTGATAGAAAAACATTTCGGTACGCCATTTGAATTGTACAGAAAACTGGCGGACCGTCTGATTGAATTAAAAATGATTTTCAAGCCTGTGTCATTGCGACAGGGATTTGATATAATGTATTCGTTTGCGGAGTCATTCATAAGAGACGGCGAAGAGCTGAAAATATTGAAAAAAATTATGCTGACGGATTATTTTTCATCGAATAAATCGGACATGCCGCCCGACAGCCTCAGGGATATATGGAAACCTGAGAGATCTTTATCAGGCCGAAGCGGCGACATAATGAAATTATGTGGAATCGATGATTTCAGAGCGCACAGACTGCGGATAATCGACGATGAAATTTATATATTTGATGTATCAAAAGAAAACCCGGTGACGGGAAGGTATTCATACAAAAAAGTTAATTAAAAATAATGAAAGGCGGAACAATATAATGGCTAAAATACAGTTGCGGACATTCAGAGTCAATGAGCTTACATTCGTTAACAAGGTGGAGCCCGAGACTAAAATAAATCTCAATTTCAAATACGGATATCAGGTTGCGCACCGAGGCGGCAATGCCAGCGTGGGCGAAATGACCCTCACAATCTCAGATAAGACAAACCCCGAAAAGTTCAATATAAAAGTTGTGCTTCTCGGATATTTTGCGATTGACGGAGAGATTACAAAAGAGGCGGTTCATTCAGCATCGTTCAAGGATCTTTTTCCTTACATGAGAAGCATCGTTACAAGTATAACGGTCAACTGCGGTATGCCTCCCATTGTTCCGCCCGCAATAGACATTGACGGACAGCCTGTATACAGAGTAGATAAATAATTATTACGAAGAGGTACAAAATGGAACGGAAAATTTCAGGAAACATAAGTTCCGTGAAAGATTCAACACTTGATTACATGGAAAGCTTTTTAAATCAGGTATATTCTCCCGGTGTTTTCTTCCCCGAAGAGATCCTGCAGATGATGGTTTGCGTTACATGCGAGACAAAGCGTGAAACAGCAGTATACCTGGACAGAAAGAACCGTGTTATTCATATAGGAATAGGCGATACAAGAAGTGTTAACTTGCCCGAGGTAGAATCCGGCAGGCGCAGCAACGTGCGCCTTTGCGGCGTGAGAATTATTCACACCCACCCAAACGGCTCGTCATATCCTTCGGAGGTCGATTTGAATTCGCTCAAATCAATGCGCTTCGACGCGATGTGCGTAATAGGAGTAAATACAGAAGAAAGCCGGGCAACAGGCATCTCAGCAACTTTTCTTGAAAGGGATGCAGACGGACTTCTCAGCGGAAACATGCTGATAGGTCCGTACGGCGTACCTCATGCAAAGCGCTTCAACACTTGCTTTGACATCCTGACTGAAATAGACAGAACAGCGCCCAAGTCCGCTGAAATAATTGATAACGGCCCCGAACGTGCTATACTGGTAGGCGTCGTATCCGAAAAATCTGACAGTGTTGACCCATTGGCAGAATTGAAAGAGCTGGCAAGCGCTGCCGGCGCTGTGGTCGTTGCATCTTATACACAGCGCAGACCCGCGCCCGACTCCAAGTACTACATCGGCCGCGGTCTCGTCGAGGACCTTGCCCTCGAACGGCAGGCGCTAAACGCCGACATATTCATATTTGATGATGAACTCACAGCCTCGTGCATCAGAAACCTTGAAGATGCACTCGGCGCACGTGTTATAGACAGAACAGCATTGATTCTTGATATTTTTGCTTCGCGCGCTAAATCAAAAGAGGGCAGACTGCAGGTAGAACTTGCTCAGCAAAAATACCGCCTGCCTCGTCTTATGGGACAGGGAACGGCGCTTTCGAGACTCGGCGGCGGAATAGGAACAAGAGGTCCCGGTGAAACAAAGCTTCAGAGCGACAGACGCCATATAATGCGAAGAATTCACTATCTGGAGGAACAGCTCAGAGAGGTGAGCGACCGCAGAAATCTTCTTAGAAAAGACCGTAACAAGAAGCAACTTCCGGTAATTGCGGTAGTAGGATATACGAATGCAGGAAAATCGACGCTTGTAAACCGTCTTTGCAATGCTGATATATTTGCGGAGGACATGCTTTTTGCAACGCTTGACCCATCTGTGAGAAAATTGATAACACCCGAGAAAAAAGACTTTCTTTTGGTTGATACCGTAGGATTTATAAGAAAACTTCCTCACGACCTTGTGGAAGCTTTTAAGTCCACTTTGGAGGAAGCGGTGTATGCGGACTTGCTTTTGCATGTGGTGGACGGAAGCAATCCCGAGGCATATGAGCATATTGACACAGTACACAGAATTCTCGGGGAAATAGGTGCAGGCAACCGCCCCGAATATCTCGTAGTAAATAAAATTGATAAACCGGGTGCACAGGATAATACGGGACTTGCATCGGAACATTCAAAGTCTTTCTATGTGTCGGCGATGAGGGGAGACGGTCTTACGGAACTTCGCGATGCCGTGACCGAATTTTTTACACGGGTTGATAAAAACTTTGAACTTGTGATACCTTATACGGACGGAAAGAAACTTTCATATCTTCATGACAACGGAACAATATTCGAACAAGAATACCGCGAGGACGGCGTATATGTAAAAGGAAGAATCCCGCAGGAGTTGTGGATATATGGCTGATTGGTATATGACAATCGAAAACGAAGCCTCCGATGAATTCGTCGAAAAGAAATCAAGGTTTATCGGATACGTGAAACCTGTATCGACAGAGGCCGAGGCAATCGATTTTGTAAATAAGATTAAAAGCAAACATTCGGATGCAAGGCATAATCCTTATGCGTATACTGTCTCCTGCGACGGCGTGATGAATCAACGTTATTCCGATGACGGAGAGCCGCAGGGTACGGCAGGCATGCCTATTTTGGAAGTGATACGAAGACAGGAGCTTACAAATGTTGCGGTGGTGGTAACGAGATATTTCGGAGGAATACTGCTCGGCGCCCCCGGACTTGTGCGTGCATACGGAAAAGGAGCCGCCGCGGCTCTTGCCGCAGGAGGCTCCTGTAAAATGTCATTATGTGTCCCGATGGACTTTACTGTAGATTATTCTTTCTTCGGCAAAATCCAGAATTTTATAGAACCGCTGGAAATTATCAAACTTCCGCCGGAGTTCGGCGCGGATGTCACCGTTCATGTTGTCGTACCTGTGTCGATGACCGATTATATTTCCAGGGAGATTACGGAAATAACATCAGGAAATTTTCTTCTCGAAACGGGGAGCAAATCTTTTTATAAGATAAAATGAAACGATACCGTAAATAATGCCTAAAAGAATGCCGCCCAAAATGTCGGTAGGGAAGTGTACATATAGGTACATTCTCGAGAAGGCAATCAATGCCGCAAGTATGTATGCAAGTGTTCCGTATTTTTTGCTGTACATAAAAATTGAAGTAGCGGCAGCAAAGGATGCCTGTGTATGTCCCGACGGGAAGGAATAGTCAGACGGCAGTGAGATAAGTTCTTTCACTTTTTCTGCTGTCATACATGCAAGCTCATATGTATAAGGTCTTTCGCGCGCTATGACATTCTTTAAAATCAGATTGCCGAAAATTAGTCCCATTACCAAAGCCATTCCCATACAGATACCTGTTTTTCTTGTTTTCTTGAAAAACAGGCAAACCACGGCAATTAATATCCATATGATTCCCGCATCTCCCAAATGAGTGATGCCGGTGAAAAATCTGTCGAGAAAATCACATTTTAATATCTCTTGTAAACTGTTAAGAAAACTAATTTCAATTTCTGTTAACCAATTCATTGTTTATTTTTCCTTTCTTCGTTTTATCTGTTCTGTAAATTGTAATTACAGGGACTGTTATATTTGTAACAATAACTATAGAGCAACATACTATAATAGTAGATGTGACAGTAATTGAATACAATGTCACAGATAAAGCTTTCTGCTATATATGGGTATAGTCAGTATTTGATAATTCCGGAACAATAATACACTATTTAGATGTGAAATAAAAGGAATAAAAGTCAGTTCTGATATATGTCCGGGAAAATACGCTGAAAACAAGGTATTGTGGTGTTTGTGCGGAACACCACAATATATGAAAAATATGTTTTTTGCAGTTTCAAAAAGAATGTCGAAATTTTTAAAAAATTTTTTTAATTTTTTTGTGATACAGTATTTAAAAAAGTCTAAAAATGCCCATGGTTGACGAATAAAACGGCTTTTTTGTGGGAAATAAAAAAAGTGTTGACATTCGTTTTCAAAATGGTATAATGGCAAAGCTGTCGCACGAGAGTGCAGGACAAAACCAAGACAGCATCGGACATTGAAAAGTAAACAGCGTACAAAAACAAACATGTAAACATTCATGTAATTCGTTAATTTTTTGAGTTATTAAAAACAAGCCAGAACATATC
>JAFTXP010000027.1 GCA_017461545.1 Clostridia bacterium
GAGGTTTTTTCGGAATTGATAGCAGTTAGTTTTTTACTCTTGCTTTCAGCAGTAAAAATAACTTTCTCATCACACCCTGAGGTTTTTTCGGAATTGATAGCAGTTAGGTTTTCCACTTTTGCTTTCAGCAGTAATAATAACTTTCTCACCACACCCTGCGATTTTTTCAAACATCTTCGGTGCGGACTTATTTTTTGTTAATTGTTAAGAGTTAAAGGCAACCGGACTTTCTGCATTCTTTCCCGGGAAATATTTGACATCCTTTACAAATGATTCCTGCTATGGCATTATTTTTTTGCAGAGGGCATAAACCTCTGCGGGCATTGCCCTGAAAGCGTTGCAGTTATCCTCCTTGGGAGTGCGTTTACATATTTTGGTGTAAACGTGCGGAGAGGAGGTGATTTATATGAGTGATTACGAAATACTCGCGATTGTTCTTTACATAATCGAAATTATTCTCTTAATTATCTTTTACATAGATCAAAAAAAATGACTGCGCCCCAAATACCATACATGACGCAGCCATTTCCCAAAAATAAACTCCCAAGGAGCATAACCTTTTCGGCAATGCCCTTATATAATTTATATTATCCTACTTAAAGATTGTTGTCAACATACCGATTACTCACCTATAACAATCAAATAACCTCTTTCCAAATCACTTTCCCGGGAAATATTTGACATCCTTTACAAATGATTCCTGCTATGGCATTATTTTTTGCAGAGGGCATAAACCTCTGCGGGCATTGCCCTGAAAGCGTTGCAGTTATCCTCCTTGGGAGTGCGTTTGCATATTTTGGTGTAAACGTGCGGAGAGGAGGTGATTTATATGAGTGATTACGAAATACTTGCAATTGTTCTTTACATAATCGAAATTATTCTCTTAATTATCTTTTACATAGATCAAAAAAAATGACTGCGCTCTAAATTTTCCCAAAGACGCAGCCATTTCCAAATAAAAAACTCCCAAGGAGCATAACCTTTTCGGCAATGCCCTTATATAATTATACTAACTTACACACAGGTTGTTGTCAATATCCGAAAACACACATTAACTCAAATCGCGGCGTCGATTCCCTCCGATGATATCCCGGTATTTGAAGCGTATGAATCCTTTTCCGCAATTGCATTCGGTTCTTCCGGCTCTAATGCAATTTTGAACCAATATGCTGATTTTTTAAGTTTTTCGAGAACTTCTGCGGCATTTTCTTTATTGCTGTATGTGCCGGTCTCATAATGCGGCTTTAAAAGTCACACTGATTCACTGTTTCCGTTCCCGGCGCTTTCTTTAAGCAACTTTTCATACACGGTATGCGAAACTTTCCATTTTTCTATACCGAGCCCCAGCCATATACCGTAAATACCGAAAGTTATGATTGTAAGGAATAACCAGAGGATATATCATCCAAACAGTTGAGCGCCGTGTCCGGTAAATTTCAACCTTCTGCCGTTAATAACGGTATGGTTTGTCTCCCGGCGCTGCATCATACACATTGCCCACGGATAAGCGATACCAAATGTTATACATGTAATAAGCGACGTTAATATTTTCCAACCGATATACCCGAGCGTGCTTCCGTCAAAATATGATTTGGGAACATCATCTGTCAAACCGCTGTAATTCAGGACAGCGTCATCATCACCGTTCTTCCGTCCGCTAACTGCTAAAACGACGATTAAAACCACTGCAATAACGGCAATCAAACATATCAAAGGAAATATAAGCATTGCAACTCCCATAATAATCCTCCTATCATTTCAATATAAAATTACAGGGGACACAAAGGTCCCCTGTATATATTTATTACTATTTATTTGCTCCTGCAGCAAGGAAAGCTTTTGTTCTATCTGATTGAGGATTTTCAAAAACATCAGCAGGAGAACCCTCTTCTTCTATAACACCGTCTGCCATATAAATGACGTGGTCTGCAACATTTTTTGCAAACTCCATTTCGTGAGTTACAACTATCATTGTTCTTCCCTGATCTTTGAGAGAACGGATAACACGGAGAACTTCTCCTGTAAGCTCAGGATCCAATGCTGACGTAGGTTCGTCAAAACAAAGAACATCAGGATTCAGAGCTAAAGCACGTGCTATCGCAACACGCTGCTGCTGTCCGCCGGATAATGTACACGGATATGCATCCAGCTTATCCTCCAAGCCAACCATCGCAATCAATTGCTTTCCATTCTCAAGAATCTCATCTTTCGCTTTCTTCATTTCTTCTTTTGACAGTTTTTTCTCTTTCAGCCTCAGTAACGGAGCAAGAGTTACATTCTTCAAAACATTGTGTTGCGGAAATAAATTAAACGACTGGAAAACAAGTCCGAAGTGAAGCCTTCTTTCACGAAGCATTTTATCGGACATCTTGCATTGATTTTCTGCGTTGAAAACATCTTCGCCCAATACATTTATCGAGCCGCCGTCCGGAGTTTCCAGAAAATTAAGACAGCGTAAAAGTGTGGTCTTACCGCTTCCGGAGGAGCCTATCAGTACGAGCACCTCGCCCTGCTTTAGGTTAAAAGATACACCTTTGATAACCTGATGTTCTCCGAAGCTTTTTGTTAAATTATTTACTTCAAGTACATTCATTTTATATCTCCCACACACGCTTAAACAGTATAGTAACTGAGTTTCTTCTCTATCAAATGGAAAGCGATTGTCAAAACACCGCTGAACACAAGATAGAATACACTTGCATACAAAAGAGGTGACAATACCGCATATTTGTTTACATTCTGATACGCTATTGCAATGATTTCTATTACACTGAGTGCTCTCGCAAGAGCTGTATCCTTAACCAATGTGATGATTTCATTACTCATCGGAGCAATTATTTTGCGCACGACCTGCATCAAAACTACATGTCTGAAAATCTGCGCCTTTGTCATACCCAAAACCTGACCGGCTTCGCGCTGTCCGACCGATACATTTTTTATTCCGCCCTCAAATATTACAGCAAAATAGCACGCATAGTTCAGCGAAAATGCCACAAGAACAAAAAGGAACTGCAAATCTGCCATACTGTCAATGTGAAGCTTTGCCGCAAAATCCTTGTTCGGCATATCAAGAAGCGTAGACGGAATAAACGTCACAATTATACATTGGAGCAAAAGAGGAGTTCCTCTCACAACCCATATAATTCCTTTCATAAGCCAACTGAGCGGTTTAAAGGAGGACATTGCTGCAAAAGCAAAAATGAATCCCAAAGGAATCGATATAACTAAAGTCAGAGCAAAAAGCTTCAGTGTTAAACTGAAGCCTTCGCACAATTCATAAATTAACGGCCAAAATTCCATGTTAAATATTATTCTTCACCAGGAAGTACCTGTGACTCGCCTGCGGAACCTTTCTCAACAATGATAACTGCGTCTGCTGCGCTTGTTACAAATTCATCATATGCTTTGTTGTATTTCTCTGCATCTGCCTTTTTGGCAATAGCAACCTGTTTGTTTGCAAGATAAGGAACTGAAATACACATAGCGTCAATTCTCTCCTGAGTAATTGTCATACCATTCCATACAAGATCGATAGAACCGTTTTCGAGAAGAGCTTCCTTCTGATCCCAGTCGATTACGATAAACTCTACTGCAATTTCAGTTGAATATGTAGTTTTGAGGTAGTTTACAACAGCTTTTGCAAGGTCGATATCAAAACCTACAAGCTTTGCGTCTGAGCCTTCGCCGTCATTGTACGCGATAGGAGCAAAGAGAGTGTATCCGACAATAATCTTCTTGGAAGCAACAACTTTTTCCCATGAACCGTCAGTCGCATTTGCAAGAGGATTTACAGTATCAGCCTTTACGAGAAGCTCTGTTGTAAGTCCGTATGTATCAGCTACTGTCTTGTACTCTGTATCTGCGAGAGCGATGAGAGCCTCATTTATCTTTGACATAAGAGCATCATTACCCTTTTTAGCTGCAATTCCGTACTGTTCTTCCGCAAGAGTAACTTTATCAAGCACCTGATAATCTTTAAACTCGTCTGTGCTGTTCATATAGTATCCTGCCATAACGGAGTCGATAACTGCGATATCAGCATCGCCTTTCTTAAGTCCGTTTAACGCATCGAGCTGTGATGTAACTCCGAGAAGCTCTTTGCCGAATTTGTTATTATTTTCTTCTTTCTTATTCTCCCCGCATGCAACAAATGTCAATAAAGTAGCTGCAATGAGCATAACAGAAAGAATTGCAGTAATTACACGTTTCATAGTAACTTTCCTTTCGAGATATAAAATATTTTTATAAAATTTACTATTTAGCAAAATTCACTTTTTCACTTTACTTTGCTAAACTGTCCAAATCTTAACATAATATCTTGGCATTGTCAAATAAAAGTTAAAAATACTCCGGTATTTTAAAATACAAACTAAATAACAAAATTTCTCTTTTGACGCAAACGTTTTCAGGGGCGGTGCCGCCGAACTGCGAGCACCGCCCCTGAACTTTACGTACTTTATAGTCTTAATCAATTTTTACAACAATCAAGTTGTAGATACATATGCTGAGAAACCTGCTGCTTTGAGCTGATTAACAA
>JAFTXP010000004.1 GCA_017461545.1 Clostridia bacterium
TATACATACGATGCATGGGGTAAATGTGATATTGTGTCAGACACAAGCGGATGCGCTATTGCAAGTGTAAACCCGTTCAGATACAGAGGATACTATTACGATACTGAGACCAAATTGTATTATCTTAATGCGAGGTACTTTGATTCTGAGATTGGTAGGTTTATCAGTGCGGATGATATTAGTTATTTAGAACCGGAAACGATAGGCGGAGTTAATTTATATGCGTATTGCGGTAATAATCCGGTAAGCATTACTTATAGTAGTTTTAATGCCAGTGCTAGTGGTGGAGTGATAAGTACTATTGAAAGAACGAAAACATTTGGTGAATTCTCTGGATATTGGGTGAATTTACAACCATTACCATCATGGGTAAATACTGCAATTAATGTGGCAGATATTGGTTTTTCATTAAGCTTAGTTGGAAGAACAGCGTGGTATACATTAAGATATCCTGGTGTTGCAGCCTTGATGGAGTTGGATGGCATAACAGTCATTCCAGGAAAATATACTGATTTTGTAAATTGGTTAGGTTATGGTTTTATTGCGTTAGAAACCGGATTAGATATTTATGCTAATATTCAACAAGGTCAATCTGCTGGTTATGTTTTAGGAAGTGCTGTTTATGTAGCAGGAACAGGCTTAGGTATAGTGTGGGCTTCTGCTAAAATTGGTTCTTATGTAGGAACTGTTTTGGGAGTACCAATAGCTGGATTTATTGTTGGTATTGCAGTTGGAGCTGTATTTGATTGGTTAGCGGGAGAAATAAAGGAGTGGATATTCTAAATGAAAAATAAAAAATATAGACCTGTTAAAATATGGATAGTGCTGTCGGCAGTGATATTGATTGGATTACCATTTGGTTTATTCTTACTTGACGGATGGAAAAAAATTGTAATGTTGTTATGTGTTTTATTTTCCTTTTTTTATCTAATCATATGTTTGACATATTGGTTTGAAGTCAAAGAAGATAGAATATTAATAAGACAAGGATTATCATCATTTGACGAGCAATATCGTTCGGATTTCAAAACCAGAACAATTATGATTGAAAATATCAAGGATATTGATTTTCGTAATTCGGGAAACGATATTATTTTTACTTTAAACGATGGCAACGCTATATACTTTACAATAGGTGGTTATTGTAATCGTACAGAAATTGTTACTTTAATCTCTGAAATAAAGAAACAAATTTATTAATATTGTACAAATAATATAAAAACATATTAAGTGGGGCTGTGGATACATATTACAGAGTTTGAATTTTAATATTCCATCAACCCTACAAAATAAGACCGCAGAAATGCGGTCTTATTTTGTAGGACGACGGACATGCTGTCAGTCTAAGTTTGGCTACGATAAATGCATATGATTTTCTAATGATGGTGTAGTTGAAATAGATAGTAACCTATGACAACATCGTCGGTATCACACGCAGCGATGGAATGAAATATGAATTTGCGTACAGCGAGTTCAGAGCTCCGATAAGTGTTTCAGTAGCAGGTACTGATAAACCTATTGCAGAGTACAGTTACAAGAATAACAGCGGAAGACTTAAGAAGATTTCGTATGCAGACGGTGAAACCGTCGATGTTGTGTACAGCAATTTAGGCTTGGTTGTGACTGAGACAGTAAAGAACTCTTCCGGTGATGTCATTGCAAAAAGAAAATATGATTATGACTTGCAGGGAAATGTTGCGAGATGTGAGAGATATAGAGGTACTTGTGACCTCTATATTTTTTATGCCGATTGTGGTATAATATTCTAGTATGCCCTGCTGAATAGTCAAAGCTGTTTCAGGGCGTGTTGATTAGTGTTACATAGTCGCAAAATCAAGTTTTGTGACCTAAATTCGTGTAAGAGCAAAAATTAGACACTTAGCCAGATTTTGGGTCGAAAATTATACGAATATATTTTAAAATCACACGAATTTGTGGTTTATAGTAATCATAACAAATGCATGAAAAAAGGAGGAAAATCATGGACAAGTTCAAATTACATTCCGAATATGCCCCGACAGGCGACCAGCCGCAGGCGATTGATGCGCTTGTACAGGGCGTAAAAGACGGAAACCAGTTTCAGACTTTGCTCGGAGTTACAGGTTCGGGTAAAACGTTTACAATGGCAAATATAATTGAAAAAGTAAATAAACCTACGCTTGTCCTTGCTCACAACAAGACTTTGGCGGCGCAGCTTTGCTCGGAGTTTCGTGAGTTCTTCCCCGAAAATGCGGTGGAGTTCTTCGTTTCCTATTACGACTACTATCAGCCGGAGGCGTATATTCCGTCAACAGACACATACATTGAAAAAGATTCTCAGGTAAATGACGAGATTGACCGACTCAGACACTCTGCGACGGCGGCGCTTTTTGAGCGGCGTGATGTTATTATAGTGGCGAGTGTTTCTTGTATCTACGGTTTGGGTGATCCCGAGGACTATACCGACCTTATGATATCGCTACGCCCGGGTATGCAGAAGGAACGCGACGAAGTTATTGACAGACTTATTGAGATGCGTTACGAAAGAAATGATATGATTCTTGAAAGAAACAATTTCAGAGTCAGGGGAGACACCATAGAGCTTGTGCCTTCCGATTCTTCTACGCATATTGTTCGTATAGAATTTTTCGGTGATGAGATAGACCGTATTACCGAATACGATGCTGTTTCGGGTGAAGTTTACGGCAACCGAACACACCTTGCAATATTCCCTGCGTCTCACTATGCAACAAAGAACGAAAAGATTTTGCGCGCCCTTGAGGGCATAGAAAAGGAAATGTACGAGAGAATAGATGAGTTCAATGCAGAGGGCAAGGCTTTGGAGGCGTACAGAATAGAACAGCGCACAAAGTATGATCTTGAAATGCTCCGTGAGACAGGCTTCTGTCAGGGGATAGAAAACTATTCAAGGCACATGAGCGGAAGAGAGCCGGGAAGCGCTCCGTATACATTGATAGACTATTTCCCTGATGATTTCCTTTTAATGATAGATGAGTCACATGTTACCGTACCGCAGGTCAGAGCGATGTTTAACGGTGACAGAGCGAGAAAAAAATCGCTTGTCGATTTCGGTTTCAGACTTCCGTCTGCTTTTGACAACAGACCGCTCAGCTTTGCGGAGTTTGAGGAAAAATTAAATCAGGTTATTTTCGTGAGTGCTACTCCGGCAGAGTACGAAAGAAGCCATTCTATCTTGACTGCTGAGCAGATTATCAGACCGACCGGACTTCTTGACCCCGAAATTATTGTCAGACCTATCGAACACCAAATAGACGATTTGATAGGAGAGATACGCGAGACTGCCAAAAAGGGAGAAAGGGTTCTTGTTACAACACTTACAAAAAAGATGGCGGAGAGTCTTACAGAATATTTTGAAAGTGTAGATATAAGGGTAAAATATCTTCATTCCGAAGTTCATACCGTTGAGCGAATGGAGATTATAAGAGATTTGCGTTTGGGTGAATTCGATGTGCTTGTCGGTATCAATCTTTTGCGTGAAGGCCTTGATATTCCGGAGGTTTCTCTTGTCGCGATTTTAGACGCGGACAAAGAAGGTTTTTTGCGTTCCGATACGTCTTTGGTGCAGACTGTAGGACGAGCTGCGAGAAACTCAAACGGAAGGGTTATTATGTATGCCGATTCGGTTACAGACTCGATGAAGCGCGCAATTGATGAAACAAACAGACGAAGAACTATACAATCAGAATATAACCGTGTACACGGAATCGTGCCGAAAAGTATTGTTAAAAGCGTCCGTGACGTCATTGACTCGACCTTTGACAAGAGCGGCGGAATCGTTCCTGACGAAGTCAAAAATGTTCTCGGACTTAAGGATAAAAAGGGCAGGGGAAAGAAAGGCAGGACTGCCGCTGCTGCAGAGACTTACATTCTTACCGAGGAAGAAAAGTCACTTCCTATCGATGTGCTTATCGAGCAACTTACGGATAAAATGGCTGTGTACGCTTCTGAGCTCCGTTACGAAGAGGCTGCGGGTGTCCGTGATATGATAAAAAAGTTAAAATCTATTTGATATAAAGCCGAAAAAAAGATATAATATTTTATTACCTTAGGAAAGGTTTTTGAAAACATGGATGACAAAATTATTATAAAAGGTGCAAGAGAAAACAATTTAAAAAATATTGATTTGGAGATTCCGAGAGACAAGCTCGTTGTACTTACGGGCGTGTCCGGCTCGGGTAAGTCATCGCTTGCCTTTGACACGGTATATGCAGAAGGTCAGCGACGCTATATTGAGTCTTTGTCATCATACGCAAGACAGTTCCTCGGTCAGATGGAAAAGCCCGATATCGACAATATAAGCGGTCTTTCGCCCGCAATATCGATTGACCAGAAGACTACGTCCAAAAACCCGCGTTCTACGGTCGGTACTGTCACCGAGATTTATGACTATTTGCGACTTCTCTATGCGAGAGTCGGTACACCGCATTGTCCTAAGTGCGGACTGGAGATTGCTTCGCAGACCGTTGACCAGATGATGGATATTATCACGTCCATGCCGGAAGGTACAAAGATAAACCTTCTTGCACCTGTGATACGCGGCAGAAAGGGTGAGTATGTAAAACTTTTTGAAGAGCTTAAGAAGCAGGGTTATGTGCGTGCAAAGGTTGATGGAGAGGTTTATTATCTCGAAGATGAGATAAAGCTCGAAAAGAATAAAAAGCATACCATAGAAGTTGTTGTGGACAGGCTTATTGTCAGAGAAGGCATAGACAGACGCCTTTCCGACTCTCTTGAGACTGTTTTAAAGCTTGCGGATGGTTTGGCAGTTGTTGAGACAGAGAGCGGCGAAAGAACTCTTTTTAGCAGTAATTTTGCTTGTTCTGAGTGCGGTATAAGCATTCCCGAGGTTACTCCGAGAATGTTTTCGTTCAACAATCCTTACGGAGCGTGTCCTACATGTACAGGACTCGGTTTTCTTACAGCCTTTGATGAAAGACTCATATTTCCTGACGAGACAAAATCTTTAATGGAGGGTGTAATTGCAGTAAGCGGTTTCAATGTTGCAAATGACGGTTATACAAGACAGATTATGCGCTCATTGGGAGACCATTTCGGTTTTGGAATAGATACACCTCTTTGCGAATTTACACCGGAGCAGAGAAATGTTCTTCTCTACGGAACAGGCGATGAAAGAATTCTGTTCCAATACGACGGCGGTGCATATACACACCGTTACAGCGGCGTTATGAATATAATTCAGCGCAGATACGGCGAGACAAATTCAGACATAATGAAGCAGTACTACGAAAATTTCCAGAGCAGTACACCGTGTCCCGATTGCAAAGGTAAAAGACTTCGCCCCGAGAGCCTTGCATTTAAAATAGGCGGAAAGAATATTATAGAAGTCACGGACATGTCCATAAATGTTGCCGATGATTTCTTGTCAAACATTGATTTTTCGACGCAGAAGCAGATGATTTCAGCGCCGATTATGAAAGAAATTCATGCGAGACTCGGATTTTTAAATTCGGTCGGACTTAAATATTTGTCGCTCTCGAGAGCAAGTGCGACTCTTTCGGGTGGCGAAGCACAGCGTATAAGACTTGCAACCCAGATAGGCTCCGGGCTTATGGGAGTTTTGTATATACTTGACGAGCCGAGTATCGGACTTCATCAGCGTGACAATGACAAACTTATTGCTACGCTGAAGCACTTGCGTGATCTCGGAAATACGGTTATCGTCGTAGAACATGACGAAGACACTATGCGTGCGGCGGACTATATAATTGACATCGGACCGGGTGCCGGAATAAACGGCGGCATGGTCACTGCGGCAGGTACTCCAGAAGAACTTATGGCAGATGAAAATTCTCTTACGGGAAAGTATATTTCGGGTAAGCTAAGCATCCCCGTGCCGTCAGAAAGACGTAAGGGCAACGGAAACTTTATAAAAGTTCTCGGTGCTGAGGAAAATAACCTCAAAAAGATTGATGTAGCGTTTCCTTTGGGTGTGATGACCTGCGTGACAGGCGTATCGGGTTCGGGAAAGAGCTCGCTTGTAAATCAGATTCTCTGTCAGGAGCTTCTGCACAGAGTAAACCGTGCAAAACTCGGGGGCGGAAAGTGCAAGGCGATTACCGGTTATGAGAATATTGACAAGGTCGTTGACATTGACCAGTCACCGATAGGCAGAACTCCGAGATCAAACCCGGCTACTTATGTTGGCGTGTTTGATATGATACGCGATTTGTTTGCAATGACTCCCGAAAGCAAGGCAAGAGGCTATAAGAGCGGTCGTTTCAGTTTCAATGTAAAGGGCGGACGCTGCGAAGCCTGCAGCGGTGACGGCGTGCTTAAAATAGAGATGCATTTTCTGTCGGACATTTACGTTCCTTGCGAGGTTTGTAAAGGTCAGCGATATAACCGCGAGACACTTGCTGTAAAATACAAAGGCAAATCGATTGCAGACGTGCTCGATATGACGGTTTCGGAGGCCGTTGATTTCTTCTGTGACATTCCTAAGATAAGCAGAAAGATAAACGCTTTAAATGATACGGGACTCGGATATATAAAACTCGGACAGTCTTCCACGACACTTTCGGGCGGCGAGGCGCAGCGAGTAAAGATTGCTACGGAGCTTTCACGAAGAAGTACGGGAAAGACTCTTTATATACTTGACGAGCCTACAACGGGCCTTCACACAGACGATGTAAAGAATCTTATTGAAATTTTAAGAAAACTTACGGAAGGCGGTAATACCGTTATAGTGATAGAACATAATCTTGATGTAGTGAAATGTTCCGACTATATAATCGATATGGGACCCGAAGGCGGCGACGAAGGAGGCACGGTGGTAGTGACCGGTACACCGGAAGAAGTTGCAAAGTGCGAAAAGTCTTATACGGGACATTATTTGAAAAAACTGTTATAAAAGAATGGAGTTAAATTAAATGGATTCATTAATGTGTTCAAAATGCGGTAAGCGTAAAGCATCGATATTTATTACGCAACTTGATCCGAGCGGAAATCAGGAAAACAAGGGATTGTGTCTTTTGTGTGCAAAGCAACTCGGTTTGCCGCAGATAGACAGTCTTGTTGAAAAAATGGGACTCACTGATGACGACCTTGAGCAGATTACAGAGGAAATGGATAATATGATGGAGGCACTCGGCGGGGAGGAAAGCATTATGGCAGAAGCAGTTGATGACGAAACCCACAACACGACAAATACTCCGAATCTTTTTGATTTCTTTAAAAAGTTAGGTCCGTCCGGAAATTCCTCACCCAAATCGGATTCTCCTGATAAGGACAATAAAAAGGCGGAGGGAAAGAAAAAAGAAAAGACAAAATCGAAGGATAACGATTCATTAAAAGCCCTCAATCAGTACGGTATAAATCTGAATAAAAAAGCCCGGGACGGTCTTATTGACAACGTAGTAGGAAGAGACAGGGAGATAGACAGGATTGCACAGATACTTAACAGACGCTCAAAGAATAATCCGTGTCTGATAGGAGAGCCGGGAGTAGGTAAAACGGCTATTGCAGAGGGGCTTGCGATGAATATCGTAAAAGGAAATGTCCCTTACAAACTCAGTAATAAGCTTGTATATCTTCTCGACCTGACATCGGTTGTAGCCGGAACTCAGTTCAGAGGTCAGTTCGAAGCGAGGATGAAAGCTATAATTGACGAGGTCAAGCGTGCGGGAAATATAATTCTTGTCATCGATGAAGTTCACAACATCATGGGCGCCGGAGAGGCAGAAGGTTCGATGAACGCGGCCAATATTTTGAAGCCTGCACTTTCAAGGGGCGAAATTCAGGTAATCGGTGCTACTACATTGAAAGAATACAGAAAGTATATTGAAAAAGACGGCGCACTCGAAAGAAGATTTCAGCCGGTAATGGTCGAAGAACCTACGATAGAAGAGACAGTAGAAATTTTAAAGGGTATAAAAACTCATTACGAGACATTTCACAGGGTGAGAATATCCGACGCTGTGATAGAAGAAGCAGTCAGAATGTCGGAGAGGTATATAACGGACAGATTTTTGCCGGACAAAGCGATTGATGTTGTCGATGAAGCAGCCTCAAGAGCAAATTTAAGAAATGTCGTATTGGCAGAGCTCGAAGGTCTCCGCAAAGAGATTGCAGATATAAATGTAAAGGAAGAAGAAATTGCAGCACAGCAGATTCCGGAGGATGAGACGGAAGATGCAAGAAACGAGCGATTTAAGACGATTGCCGAGCTTAAGAGCCGAAAGGCCGTTGCAGAGTCAAGAATAAAAGAACTCGAACCAAACGAATATGTAGACCTGATATTTGACGATATTGCAAGAGTTATAGAAATCTGGACGGGAATTCCGGTGCAGACGGTAACCGAGCAAGAGGCGGAAAGACTCCTGAATCTTGAATCAAGACTCAAAGCAAAAGTTATAGGTCAGGATAAAGCAATCGAGGCGGTCTCCAAGGCTATAAGAAGAAACCGTTCAGGCTTCAGAAAGAGATTCAAACCGTCATCGTTCATATTTGTCGGTTCTACGGGCGTAGGTAAAACGGAGCTTGTAAAACAGCTTACAATTGAAATGTTCGGAAATCTGGATGCGCTTGTAAGATTTGATATGTCTGAATTTATGGAGAAGCATACGGTGTCAAAACTTATCGGTTCGCCTCCGGGATATGTGGGTTATGACGAAGCAGGTCAGCTTACGGAAAAAGTAAGAAGACATCCTTATTCGGTTGTACTTTTTGACGAAATAGAGAAGGCTCATGCAGACGTATTTAATTTGCTCCTTCAGATATTGGATGACGGAAGACTGACCGACAGCCAGGGCAGGACGGTAAATTTCGAAAATACGATTATTGTAATGACATCGAATGCGGCGAATCCGGATAAAGGCGCAGATATCGGTTTCTTCGGTGCAAGTGACGCTGCAAACAGAGAGGCTGAGACGAATGCAGCGCTTAAAAAGATATTCAGACCTGAGTTTTTGAACAGAATTGATGAGATAGTGATGTTTAATACTCTTGATAAAGAATCACTTATTAAGATTACAAGACTTATGGTAAATGAAGTTGCAATGCAGTGCCGTGACAGAGGTATAACACTTGAGGCTACCGACGAAGCTGTTGCCTATATATGCGAAAACGGATTTGACGAAAAATATGGTGCAAGACCTCTCAGAAGATTTATTCAGAAGAAGATAGAAGACGAACTTGCCGAGCTTTCGCTTCAGGGCAAAATTTCTGCCGGAGATAAGGTTACGGTAAAAGTTTCGGAAAATGATACAGTAATAGAAATAAATGCGTAAAAGTTTGCGGTAAATGATATCGTAAAAACAGGAAAGGTTGATACTAATGAAATATTTGGAAAATGCATCAATTACATCGGTAAAAGGCTTTAAGGCAGCAGGAATTGACTGCGGAATAAAGGCAAACGGAAAGAAAGATCTGGCGTTGATAGTTTCCGACAAAACAGTGACGGCTGCCGGCGTATACACAAGAAATATCGTAAAGGGTCATTCGCTTCAGCTTACTATGGAGAGAATGAAAAATCAGGAAATTGATGCGGTGATTATAAACAGCGGCTGTGCAAATGCATGCGTAGGCGATAAGGGCGCAGAATCAGCAATAAACGTTACAAAAGCTGCGGCCGAAATTTTGGGAGTAAAGGAAGAAAACATAGCAATCGGCTCAACCGGCGTAATCGGCTATGCGCTTCCCGAAGAAAAGATGATTGCGGGTGTAAAGAAAGCTTATGAAACACTCTCTTATGACGGCGGACACGATGCTGAGCTTGCAATGATGACTACAGACACGGTTCCGAAAGAAGTTGCGGTAGAAGTTGAAATAGGAGGAAAGACCGTGACAATCGCAGGTATGGCAAAAGGTTCCGGTATGATTCATCCTAACATGGGCACAATGATTTCAATCATCACTACAGATGTAAACATTTCTAAAAAGCATCTTAATAAAGCGATAAAAAAAGTTACGGAGCAGACCTTTAACCGTGTATCGGTTGACGGAGATACATCGGTGTGCGATATGTGTCTTGTACTTGCAAACGGAAATGCGGAGAATGAGATAATAGAGCACAGCTGGGAGGATTACAGAACTTTCGTTGAGGGACTTACAGCAGTATGTGACGGACTTTCAAGAATGCTTGCAAAAGACGGAGAGGGAGCAACAAAGCTGCTCGAAGTTGTCGTAAAGAATGCATGGTCAAAAGAAGATGCATATACGATTGCCTGTGCGGTAGCAAAATCTCCTCTTTGCAAAACGGCTTTCTTCGGAGAGGATGCAAACTGGGGAAGAATACTTACTGCCGCAGGATACTCGGGTGCCGCTTTTGATCCGGAAAGGGTAGACATATACATCGGAGATTTAAAGGTGTGCGCAAACGGTGCAGCGCTTCCTTTTGACGAGGATAAGGCACTTGAAATACTTAAAAAAGATGAAGTTCTTGTGACTGTCGATTTAAAAGACGGCACATATCAAGATCATATGTGGACTTGTGACTTCTCATATGACTACGTAAAGATAAACGGCAGCTACAGAACATGATAATACGGCGTATTGCTGTTATATGGATTAATATTTAATTGTTAAAGGTTGAAAACTTAATGAGTATAGAAAATAAAGAGAAAAATCCTGAGTTCATAAAGGAAAGAGAACATGCTCTTGAAATACAGAAGATTATAAGCGATTCTATAAATATCGAAAAAAGTCTTCTCTCAGTCAGACGCTCCGATATACTTGACGAAAGAAAGTATTTTATAGATTACTTTTACGAACTTCCTGATGATGAAAGACGCGATCTGTTAGAAAATGAATTTATTGACATGAAAACATATGAGAGCACTTTGGTCAGATTTAAAAATCTGACTAAGCAGCTCCGTGAACCTTATTTTGCCCGTATAGATTTTACCGAAGATGACTTTGAATCGGAATCGCTGTATATAGGCACAAATATGGTGCGTGACCCAAAGACAAATCTGATTGTTGTTTATGACTGGCGTGCTCCGATTTCAAACATGTACTATGAATGTGAGCCGGGAAGGGCATCGTATATTGCACCGTCAGGAAAAATCGAGGGTGATTTGACCCTTAAAAGGAAATATGTTTTTCAAAAAGGTGCATTGGAAAAATATATAAATATAAATATGCCGTCAGACGATGAATTCCTTGCCGAAATATTGAGTCACAATGCAAGCAGCCATCTTAAGTCAATTGTAGAAACTTTGCAGACAGAGCAGAACAGAATAATAAGAGACTATCTTGACGGAATATCGGTAATACAGGGCTGTGCAGGAAGCGGAAAAAGTTCAATCGCGCTGCACAAAATTGCATACATCATGTATACATTCAGAAATAAAATAAAAGATAAGGAGATAGTAATTCTGTCACCTAATACCTTGTTCTCCGATTATATTTCGACACTTTTGCCGGATCTGGGAGAGGAAAATGTTATTCAGACAGTCCAGGAGGATATCATTAATGATATCTTGTCGGATGTTCAGGTTGATTATTTCAACAGAAATCAGAGTATTGAATATGAGATGGCTTCACCTGATGACACCGTTCGTGAAGTATCAAAATTCAAAGCCGGTACTGAATTTTTACAGATAATAAAAGCATATGCGGAATATCTGCCGAAGATGATATTTAAGCCCGAGGTACTGTATCTTGACGCAGAATGTTATTCATCGGTATCAGCCGAAGAACTCGGCGAGCTGTTCTTTGAAAAATTTGATAAAGTTTGTCTTTTTGACAGACCTGAAAAAATAGCAAATTATTTGATAGAAAGCAGAAGACTTCGCACCGAAAATATAAAAGAGTTTTTAGTGGAAAATATGTTTGAGATGTTCAGATTCACGACACTGGAAACAATTTATAAAAATATTTTCTTTGACAAAGAGTTTTACTCGTACTTGGAAGAAAAGGGCGGTTTCGAAAGTGTTGTCGCAGGCAGAGAAGACCTGAGTCATCTTTCTGTAGTTCCGACTTTGTGGAGTGATGCCGTTTCTATGGCGTTGCTTGGAATGATGCTGTCCGATTACGGAAGAGAAAAAAATGTATTTTACTTTATTGCCGATGAAGCTCAGGATTTAACTCCTGTATTTATAGAAATTCTTAAAATCAGATACGGTTCCTCAAATATGCTTTTTGCCGGCGACAACGCACAGCTTGTATTTTCAAACACGGGCGACTATGTAAATGAGTTAAAAGCCGCAGCGGGATATAAGCCCTTCAGAGTTTATAATCTCACATCAAATTACCGATCAACTACGGAGATTGCCGAGTTTGCAAAAGCAAAATGCGGAATGGGAAATATTGAGATAAGATGCGTAAGAAGCGGTGAAAAACCAGAAATCATTCCGTGCGGAAACGACGCGGCAGGTTCGGTAAATGATTATATAAAAGAATGTACATCAAAAGGTTATGAAAGCATTGCGGTTTTGTGTCTGACACAGGCTGAGGCAGATTCTTTGAAGCCCGTTATTGAATATGACACGGAAAAAGTAAATGTAACAGTATTACCTGTATACATGGCAAAAGGTCTCGAATTTGACTGTGTTGCCGTGATGAACTGTAATAGCAGAATGGCGGAGTATGACAGCAAAAACGGCTCATGTGTACTTTACACAGCGTGTACAAGAGCAATGCACAATTTGGCGGTGTTTGAATAATGTCTTATACGGATTCCGTAAGAGAACAGTTGTATAATGTCGAGATAAAAAACAGATGCTGCATATTCGCAGAATATGCAGCAGTACGTTTATGCCTTTCGTCAAATAATGATGATTTCGGAAAGATTATTGTATCTTCGAAAAATCAGGATTATATAAAACGTTTACAGTTCCTGTGTTATAAAACGCAGAATTTCAAACCGGAAATAGTGACATACCTGAAAAAATCTAAAAAGACAAAAGAAGAAAATATGTATTATGAACTTGAATTGCCGCAATATAAAATAAAAAGCGAAGCCGGTGAAAACTTTGAAGCTTTTTCTCAAAAAGAATGTTGCGGTAAAGCGTTTATAAGAGGCCTATTTATGATGAGAGGTACCGTAACCGCACCTGAAGTAAGATCAGTCCATCTGGAGTCAGGTTTTAAGTCGGAAGAATTACGTGATGTGGCTGTTGAAATAATGCAATCTCACGGACTGAACGTAAAAAAAGGTACACGCAGGGATACGTTTACTTATTACATAAAAGATACAGATTCGGTTGCTGATTTTCTTTCACTTATAGGAGCTCCTAAAGCGAGATTTGATTTCGATAATGCAAAGGCGATGCGCGAAATAAACAATCAGAGTAACCGGGCAATAAATGCAGATGTAGCAAATTTCGACAAGGTTTCAATTTCAAGTTCAAAGCACCTTGCAGCAATCAGATTTTTATTTGAACATGATATGTATGATTCACTGCCACGTGAACTGAAAAGTGTTGCGGATATAAGGATGCAATATCCAGATGCAAGTCTTGCGGTATTGTGTGAAAAACATGTTCCGCAGCTTAGCAAAGCAGGATTAAATCACCGATTGAAAAAAATAATACAGATTGCAGAAGATGCAGAAAAAAATTTGTTTTGATAATATTTCCCGTTTTGTATTCAAATTTCGGGAAATATTTTATTATTATAACGCCGGCGCCCCCTAGCAACAAAGGGGCGCCGGCGTTAGCCATTTATTACTCACAAGAGGTGATTGTTACGGACATTATGTTTTACAGAAGCGGAAATATTCTGGTGATAAAAGTTGCCGGTGAGCTGGATCACCACAGTGCCGATACCGCCAGAAGAAGTATGGACAGGGAGATAATGAAAATTCAGACGAAACATGTAGTATTTGATTTTTCCGATCTGTCATTTATGGACAGTTCAGGTATAGGAATGCTTATGGGACGGTACCGGGAGGTTAAGATGCTTGGAGGAAATTCAGGCATTATTTTGAAACGTTCAGAAGCGCGTGACAGATACGGTATGCCGGCACTTTCTTCTATGGAGAGAATTTTGGACATGTCGGGAGTTTTTAAATGTATGACCAGGTTTGATAACTTAGAAACCGCGGTGGCCGGCATAGGAGGTTAAGTTATGGAGAGCAAAAATTTTGTAAGTGTAGAGTTTCCTGCGTTATCTGAAAATGAGGCTTTGGCAAGGTCTGTGGTATCGTCTGTCGTAATTCCGGCAGATCCGACTGTAGAAATACTTTCGGATATCAGAACTGCTGTTAGTGAGGCAGTTACAAATTCGATCATTCACGGTTATAAGGGTAAGTGTAAGAATGCCCGGGGAAATGTAAATGTTATAAAAATAAAGTGTGTGCGCAAGGATTATATGCTTGATCTGTATGTAGAAGATTTCGGATGCGGAATTGAAGATATAGAAAAAGCCATGCAGCCTCTTTATACTTCGGCACCGGAATTGGAACGGTCGGGTCTGGGTTTTACTGTAATGGAGTCTTTTATGGATTATATTGATGTTGAATCTGAAGTCGGAAAAGGAACAAGGATACATATGAAAAAATTATTAAACGGCGCATCAGATGCGGTCTCTGTCGAAGAACTTTAAAATTTTCATATAAAAGATAGTTTTTGTGCTCATATATTACAAAAAGTTTTTTTGAAGCAATGGATGTTCCTGCACAAAACATCGTATCTGATACGAAAAGAGGAACTTCATATGAATTCAGACGAACGAATTATAAAAGAGCAACTCATATTAAAAGCTGCCTCGGGTGATGATGAAGCACTTGAAAAAGCAGTTACCGAAAATATGGGACTTGTACGGAGTATTGTAAAAAGATTTACGGGCAGAGGCTGTGATACGGATGATTTGGTACAAATAGGATCCATCGGGCTTATAAAGGCAATACGGAATTTTAATCCGGCTTTCGAAGTGTGTTTTTCTACTTATGCCGTGCCTATGATATCAGGAGAAATAAAAAGATTTCTTCGTGATGACGGTCCGGTAAAAGTATCGCGAGGTCTTAAAGAATTATATATAAAGATAAAAACTGTTTCGGAGGAGTTAAGGTACCTAAACGGCAGAGAAGCTACCCCGGCGGAAATTGCCCAAAAAATAAAAGTTGATACAGAAGATGTAGTAATGGCACTCGAAGCTGCACAGCCTGTCGAATCACTGTACGGCGGATCGGATAATGACAGTGGAAATGCCGTATGTCTAATCGATAAGATAGCAAATAATGAAAACGTTTCACGCGAACAGTTCTCAGTACTCAAAGATGGTACGGGAGACTACGAACATCTGCTGAACAAAATTACTTTATCCGAAATAATGAAAAAACTGTCGGAAGATGAACAAAAAATAATAAAATTAAGATATTTCAAAGAATTTACACAAACCGATGCAGCAAAAGTTTTAGGAATTTCACAGGTACAGGTTTCAAGGATGGAAAAAAAGATACTCGGAAAAATGAAAACATTAATGGATGCATAATAACTTATAAAAAAGAAATACTATCACTATCAAAAAATAAAAGGTGATAAGTATGGGTAGTGATAATCTTACAAAACTAAACGGACCTAAATATGAAAAAATGAAACAGGACCGTTCGATGAAATCAAATCTTTTGGTTGACTGTGCAATTGCATTTGTGTCCGGCGGATTTATATGTATTATAGCGCAGGTATTTAAAGATATAATAACTTCCGGAAAACTAGTCGATTTATTAGGTACTGCAGATGAGAAATCGGCATCGGCGCTTACTGTATTATTTATGGTATTTTTAGGTGCATTGCTCACTTCATTAAATGTTTACGATAATATAGGAAAAGTGTGCGGAGCAGGATCGATAGTGCCGATAACCGGATTTGCCAATTCTATTGTATCTTCCGCGATGGAATTCAGATCGGAAGGTCATATATTGGGCGTAGGCGCTCAGATGTTTATATGTGCAGGTCCCGTAATAGTTTACGGTACTGCTGCATCAGTCATTGCCGGATTGTTTTACTTTTTATTTACAATGGGATGATTCGGAGGTAAAGAAATGGCACACAAAAAAGGGAATCAAACTTATATACTTGATAAAGATGTAATCGTCAGACATTCTGAATGTATAGTGGGGCAGAAAGAATCAGAGGGACCGCTCGGAAAATATTTTGATCAAAAAGCAGATGACGATTTCGGAATGGATACATGGGAAAAGGGCGAGGCAAAATTTGTAGAAGCAACGTACAAAAAGCTTCTATCGCGCTGTGATATAGAAGAGAACCTGATAGATTGTATTCTGGCAGGAGATTTATTAAACCAATGTACTTCCTCAGCATGCGGACTGAAAGAGAGCGGCAGACCTTTTTTAGGACTGTACGGCGCATGTTCGACAATGGCTGAATCGTTGGTAAACGGCTCCCTGCTGGTTGACGGCGGAGGGATGAACAACGTTGTTTGTATGACATCAAGCAATTTCTGTTCTGCTGAAAAACAGTTCCGTTTTCCGCTCGAACTCGGTTGCCAGAGAGCTCCTAATTCACAGTGGACAGTAACAGGCTGCGGCGCAGTATTGCTCTCATCGGGAGGTAACGGTCCCCGTATAACTTCCGTAACTCCGGGTATAATCAGAGATTATGAAATATCTGACACAAATAATATGGGTGCCGCAATGGCTCCTGCTGCGGCGTCGACAATAATCGCACATCTTTCTGATCTGGAAAGAGATATCAGTTATTATGATCTTGTTATGACAGGTGACCTGGGATTGACAGGACGTGAGCTTTGCAGAGATATTTTAAAGATGCACGGAATAAATGCTCCGAAAGAAATTTATGATGACTGCGGCGCCATAATATTTGATCCTGAGCAGGGCACGTGTGCCGGAGGAAGCGGCTGCGGATGCTGTGCGTCCGTTTTATGCGGATATCTTCTTAAACTGATGGAACAAAAACAGATAAATAAACTGCTGTTTATTGCAACAGGCGCGCTTATGAGCGCAGTATCGACAAAACAGGGTGAACCTATTCCGGGTATTGCTCATGCAGTTGCAATAGAAAACATATAAAAATGTTGTTTATCTGAAAAACGGAGGTATCTGATGGATATATTTTTAAAATATTTGGGTGTATTCGTTGTAGGAGGAATACTTTGTGCAATAGCACAGATATTGATTGATAAAACAAAACTGACATCGACAAGAATTTTAGTTCTGTATGTTGTAACCGGTGTTTTTCTGACTGCAATAGGCCTGTATGACAAAATTGTAGAGTGGGGAAATTGCGGTGCGACAATTCCTTTGATGGGATTCGGATATTCACTTTGCAAGGGAGTTTTTTCCGCAATTGACGAATACGGTTTTCGAGGGATATTCACCGGAGGACTTGCTGATGTTGCGACGGGAATAGTCATGGCAGTGTTCTTCGGATTAATTGCTTCGTTCATATCGAAACCGAAGAGTAAGAACAGAAGCAGAAACGGAGGATGAATGCGTTTAATTAACGGACGTATTTTATTTATAATTTTTATTGTAATGTTCGGAAGCCTGCTGATTCTGCAGCAGACTTCCGAAATACTCACTGCAAGCCGGTTCGGCGATACATATGTTAAGGAGAATTTTTCCGAACCGATTTGCGGCGAAATATATAAAGCTGCATGGAATCGCGACTGTGATTTTATTCTGAATTGTGATAATTATAAGATTCTTGTACGCGGTACATATTTGAATGATGAAGTTATCCGAAAAATAAAAGCTGCTGAATACATAGTTCTGAAAACAGAGCCGGAAGTTCCCAAGATGAGCGGAAATTTCGGTGAATTTGATATGCAAAAGTATTTAGCTGCAAAAAATATTGATTATGTATCATATCCGAATAACGGTGATATAGAGGTATGTGATTCATCGGTTCTATCAGATAAAAAACACAGTGTCCAATATTATAGTTCAAAAATAAGAACATATATTGAAAATGCATTGAAGAAAAGCTCAGATGAGAATACAGCTTCCGTATGTATGTCCATAATGACAGGTGACAGTGCGCTGCTTGAAAGCGATTCAAAAACATCGTTCCAAAAAGCTGGATTATCACATTTGATGGCTGTTTCCGGTGCTCACGTTGCTTTTATAGTGAATCCTGTAAAACAGATTATATCTAAAATCAAAAGCAGAAAATTCGGCATTAAATATAAAAATCTAATTTTAGTACCGTTTGTGATTCTGATTACATTTATATCAGGGTTTACTCCGTCTATAGTCCGTGCCGTTTTAATGTATATATGTTTAATTCTTTCTGTTATATTTTGCAGAAGATATGACCCTTTGAATTCACTCGGATTTGCAGGAATTATTTTGCTTCTTATCAATCCGTGTTATGTATTTGATACGGGTTTTATTCTGTCGTTCGGTGCGTGCATTTGTCTTTATACTGTTTTACCGGCATTAAAAAATATTAAAGCGTTTTCTGACTTGCCTTTTAAAAGAATTACTGACGGATTGCTGAGCGGCATTGCAGTCGGTTTAGGTATAACGCCGATTATAATAAATATGTTTAACGGATTTTCTCTTATTAGCATAGTGGTAAATCTTATTGCATCACCGCTATCTGAAATTGTATGCACAGGAAGTTACATACTTACTTTTGCAGCGTCTGTTTGTTTGCCTGATATGATATGCAGACTTATCTCGTATCCTATGACTTCTGTTGTGTTTCTTCTTGAAAAGTGTGCTGACTTTGCCGACGGCGGATTGCTGGGATACAGAACATACGCATCATTTCCAACTGTATATTTTATTATTTATTATTTACTGCTGTTTTTTGCCGTTATTTATTTGGGAAAAAGGAAAAAAATCAGTTTATATAAGGGATTGATAACAACAGGGGCAATAACAACTGTTCTGATAATATTTTCAATACCTCCTGAGGCGGAATTTCTGTTTTTCGATGTCGGACAGGGTGTATCGGTGTTGTTTAAAACAAGAGACGGATACTGCGGTTTAATTGATTCCGGAGACGGACGTACTGATATTTCTTCATTGCTGAGAAAAGAGAGTGTTTCAGATCTTGACTTTATAATTATTTCTCACGGACATGCAGACCATGGCGGAGGATTTGAAGATATTATAGAAAACTATGATTGTGACGCCGTGTTGTTTCCTGACAATTCTTATGATGTAAATGTTATTGATTATGCTTTAATGGCAGAGTCAAAAGATATTACGGTGAAATATATTGAAGACGAGCTTGTTTTAAATATAGGAAAATATACAACTCTGAGATTGATTTGCTATACAGAAAACTCAAACATCAATAATTCTTCTGTAATTGCAGTTTTTGAGGGCGAATGGGGAAGGGTTGTTCTTCCAGGGGATATAGAAAGCAAAAGTGAAATTAAATTTGCAGAAGAGTATGAAAAACAAGTTGATTTAATATGCGTATCTCATCACGGTTCTGATACAAGTTCGTCGGATGAATTTTTAAAGACATTAAATCCCAAGTATGCTATAATCAGCGTCGGAGAAGATAATCAGTACGGTCACCCGTCCCGGGATGTAATTGACAGAATAGATGACTTCACCTTAAATAGTAATATTTATCGCACTGATTTTTGCGGTGCCGTAAGATTCCGATTCGGAACGGTTTTTAATTTTTTTGGGGAAGATGTAAAGATATGGCAAAAAAAGAAATCGTCGGAATGACTGTTGCAGATATGAACAAACATATAAAAGACGGTGTTTTTTCTAAGGTTTATTTGTTTTACGGTCAGGAAGAATATTTAAAAGATTTTTACATTAACAGTATTATTGATTCGATATTACACGGTGATACGCTTAATTATATTGCTTTTGACGGCAAAGTAACAGCGTCGCAGCTTAATGAGGCGTGTGATAATATTCCGATGTTCGGCGAAAAAATGGTGGTGTTGGTCAGAAACAGCGGTTTATTTAAATCCTCATCAGATAAATCCGGTGAATTTGAATTCATCGAAAATCTTCCCGATGATGTGTGTCTGATTTTCAGAGAGTTTGAGATTGATAAGCGTAATAAAATATATAAAACTATAGACTCTGTGGGAATTGTTTTTGATTGTGCAAAACAACCGGAAATAATGATCGGCAAAATTCTTGCGCGCCACGCAGATAAACTCGGCTGCAGAATTACAAGAGATGCTGTATCGCTGCTTGTTGCGGGTATCGGGGATGACTTGCTGAGACTTATAGAAGAAACAAACAAGCTTGCACTTTATGTAGGTGAGGGCGGAGAAATCGACGAGGCTTCCGTGCGGGAAGTTTGTGCTCTTTCTGTCAGTGCTACTGTGTTTAATTTAACTGACAGTCTGGCTGACAATGACAGAGAAAAAACATATAAATTTTTACAGACATTGCTGGATGACAGGGTTGAGCCACGTCACATATTCAGCATGATAAGCAATAATTACATGAGGCTTTACGATGTAAAACAGCTTTTAGAAAACGGTGTTTCTCAGAATCTGATTGCATCAAAGCTCGGTGTTGTTGAATTTGTAGCTAAAAAATTGTGCAGACAATGCCGTTCATACAGTCTTGCTTATCTGAGAGATAAAATAAATTTGTGCTCCGAACTTGACATGGATTCGAAGAGCGGAAAAATTGACGATATAACGATGCTTAATATCCTGATAGGAAACTAAATCAAAACAGTGGAGTGGTAATTAATGGTATATTTTCGTCTGGTGACAGCCGCATTGCTACCGGTAATATTTGCGATTTTATTCTATATAGCAGAGAAGAAAACTAAATGGAACCGTTTACCGTATATTGTAAGGCAAATTATAATCGGTGCTGTTTTCGGAGGAATCGCATGTCTTGCAACGGAATTCGGTATTCCGACAGAAGATGTTGTCCTGAATGTCCGTAATGCTGCGCCTCTTACTGCCGGACTTTTATTCGGCGGACCTGCAGGCGTGATTGCAGGTTTTATAGGCGGTATACACCGATATGTCTCTGTTTTATGGGGCATAGGAAAGTATTCACAGCTCGCCTGTACAATTGCTACTGTCCTTGCCGGACTGATAGGCGCATTTTGCAGAAAGGTGATGTTTGACAACAAAAAGTCATCATGGATATATGGATTATTTGTCGGTACGACTACAGAAGTTCTGCATATGCTCATTTTGTTTTTGACAAAGATGAATGATATAGAAACAGCATTTACCGTAATAAAAAAATGTGCAGTACCTATGATATTTGCTAACGGTCTTTCAGTAATGCTGGCGATATTAGCTGTTTCGTTTATCGGTAAAGAAAAAATAAGAAAGAAAAAAGATAAAAAACAGATTGCGCAGACTTTTTCTAATGCTTTACTGATCTGTGTGTTTATTGCTTTTGTTGTAACAACCGTATTTACGTTTGTTTTTCAGAACAAGTTAAGCATTGAAAATGCAAATCAATTGTTGTCGTTAAATATCAACGATGTTAAGGCGGATATAACAGATGCATCCGATTATAACCTTCTGAAGCTGACTCATAATATAACAGACGAGATATATAAATCCGGAATTTATAATGAAATCAATGTTGATTCCTCTGCTGAAGAGAGAGCGCTGAGACGAGATTTTCTTGTGGATTTAATCGGAAAATATAATGTTACAGATATAAATATAATTGATAAAAACGGTATTATTATTTTAAGTACATACGAGGAGTTTGACCTTTTCTATATGGGTACCGAAGAAGGTGGGCAGGCGACAGATTTCCTTTGCCTTTTAAACGGTGAAACCGAATATGTGCAGGATTACGGGCCGACTGATTTTAACCCGGAGATTTCTCGTAAATATGCAGGAGTATCGCTCAAGGACGGAGGTTTTGTACAGGTCGGATACGATGCGGAGCAATTCCAGGATTCGATTGCAGAGCAGGTATTTCTTGCTGCAAATAACCGCCATGTGGGAAAAGACGGCTTGGTAATTATTTGCAAGCAGGATACTCTTGATATAGTGAGTTCGCCTAATCACGAAGCGGGACAGCATTTGGTTTACGATTGTAAAACCGCTATCAATGAGATAGCAGAAGGTAATCGTTTTTCTGTTATAGGACAGAATGGTGAAGACATGTTTTGCATGTATGCAAAAACGGAAGGATATGTGATTATATCTGCACTTCCAGAGAGCGAAGCGCTGTTTTCGCGGGGTATTTCCGTATATATAAGCGTATTTATGCAGAACTGTGTATTTGCGGCATTGTTTGTTCTTGTTTATTTCCTGATAAAAAATATTGTCGTTGATAACATCCATAAGATAAATGACTCTCTTGCTAAAATTACAGGCGGAGATCTCAGTACTAAGGTTGATGTTCGCGGCAACGAAGAGTTTGCAAGTTTATCTGATGACATAAATACAACCGTCTCAAAATTAAAGGATTATATCGCAGAAGCAGCAGCTCGGATTGATAAGGAACTTGAATTTGCAAAAGCAATTCAGTTGTCTGCAATGCCGAATGTATTTCCTCCGTATCCGAACCGTAAAGAATTTGATATTCATGCAACTGTTGACACTGCGAAGGAAGTAGGCGGTGACTTCTATGATTTTTACCTTCTTGATAATGATAAACTCGGATTCTTAATTGCGGACGTATCCGGAAAAGGTATTCCTGCAGCTATGTTTATGATGACATCAAAAACAATAATAAAGAGTTTTGCCGAGGCAGGTATGGAGGTAAATGATATTTTTGAAAATACAAATATGAAGCTTTGTGAGGGAAACGAAGCGGGTATGTTTGTAACTGCATGGATGGGAATTCTTGATTTAAGGTCAGGTAAGTTGGAGTTTGCAAACGCAGGACATAATCCGCCTCTCATACGTCATAAAAGCGGAAAGTTTGAATATTTGCGCACAAAGCCTAATTTTGTTCTTGCCGGAATTGAAGGCGCAAAATATAAAAAATATGAGATACAGATTCTTCCGGGTGATGAGATTTATCTTTATACAGATGGTGTAACAGAAGCTAATAATGTTAATAATGAACTTTTCGGTGAGCAACGTCTTCTCGAAACTGTTAACAGAAATCCTTCCGAAGGTGTGGAGCAGCGTCTTTTAACAGTAAAAGCAGCGGTTGATGAATTTGTCGGGGATGCTGACCAGTTTGATGATATTACAATGTTGTCCGTTAAAATGATTTACTATCAAAACAATGACCGCATTGTGACGTCTCCTGATTATGAATCTGCTGAAGATGTTTGGAATTTTATCGATATCAAAACTAAAAAAGCTGAGTTGGAAACGAGAGTTGCAAACCGTGTTCATATAGCAGTTGATGAGGTGTATTCCAATATTCTGAGACACAGCGGCGCGACATATGCTGAAGTATCGTGCTTTATAGATGAAGAAAAACTTACATTAATATTTGCTGATAACGGTATAAAGTATGATCCGCTCCTGAAAAGTGATCCTGATACGACTCTTTCAGCTGATGAAAGGGAAATAGGCGGTCTAGGAATATTTATGGTTAAAAAAATGGCATCAGATATTTCTTATAGTTATTCTGATGGATGCAATAATTTAACCGTTGTATTTAATCTAAATAATACTTAAGGTATAAAAGGTATAAGTAATGAAAAAAACTACTGATAAAACAAATGTAATGCGAATTCTCGATAAAGAGAAAATCCCGTATGAATATCATACATATCTTTCAACAGATGCTATAAGCGGTATTGATGTAGCAACAGTTTTGGGGCAGGATCCTAATCGTGTTTTTAAGACACTTGTTACGGTAGGAGCTTCAAAAAAGAATTATGTTTTTGTGATTCCGGTTTGCTGTGAACTTGACTTGAAGAAGGCGGCGAAAGCTGTTGGCGAGAAAAATATTGAAATGATAAAATCGAAAGATTTGCTTCCTCTTACCGGATATATTCACGGAGGTTGTTCCCCGATAGGTATGAAAAAATTGTTCAGGACTGTTCTTGATGTTTCTGCGGAACGTTTTGATACGATACTTTTCAGCGGCGGAAAGATAGGATATCAGATTGAAATGAATACAAATGATTTGAAAAGGGCAGTTCCTTTTGATACAGCCGAAATATGCGTCGGCAAATAGTGTTTGGATTTTTTAATTAATTTGGAAATATTTTGTTGACAGAGCCTTGAATTAGTGTTATTATTCTAAACTGCATTGTAATATTATGAAATATTGCGCTTTTATGTCCTTTTGGGGCTTATTAGTTCAGTAACAGAACATTATGGTGCCTAAATCGGACATGTTATCCGATTTAAAAAATAATTTGAGGTGATCATCAATATGGTAAAAGTGCATGCGGTAAAGTATGGACGAAACGAAAGAATGAGTTACTCAAGAATTCAGGAAATTCTTGAAATGCCTAATCTTATCGCCATTCAGAAAAACTCTTACAAACATTTTTGCGAAGAAGGTTTGAAAGAGGTCTTTAATGACGTATTTCCGATTACAGACTATTCAGAAAGACTTGTTCTTGAGTTTGTAGGCTATAAGATTCAGGAAGAAACAAACTATTCTATTGAAGAGTGTAAAGAAAGAGAAGCAACATATTCCTCAAAATTGTATGTGCGTGTGCGTATTATAGATAAGAGTACAGGCGTTATGAAAGAAGACGATATCTTTTTCGGAGATTTTCCGAGAATGACGGATAACGGTACTTTCATTATGAACGGAGCAGAGCGTGTAATCGTCAGCCAGCTTGTTCGTTCGCCGGGTGCTTATTTTGAAAAGAATTATGATAAGACCAAGGATAAAGATTTATATAACTTTACCCTTATTCCTAACAGAGGTGCATGGCTTGAGTGTGAGATCGATCACAACGAGCTGATTTTTGCGCGTATCGACCGTACAAGAAAAGTTCCCGCAACAACTTTCCTTCGTGCACTCGGCTTTAGTTCTGATGAGGATATTATTAATTTGTTCTCTATCGGCAACTGTGCCGGCGCGACATCCGAAATTGCTGCACAGTGGGGTCCTGATGAGAGACTTATGAAGACTTTCCAGAAAGAATCAGGAATAAAGAACACAGACGAAGCTCTTATCGATATATATAAGAAACTCCGCCCGGGCGAGCCTGCTTTGGCTGAGAGCGCGCGTACACTTCTTAATAATATGCTTTTCGATCCGCGCCGTTATGATCTTGCAAAGGTAGGTCGTTATAAGTACAATAAGAAACTTTCTCTTGCAGCGCGTATAACTAACAGAGTCACTATTTACGATATTGTAAATCCCGA
Organism: Clostridia bacterium; assembly: GCA_017461545.1. Classification (GTDB taxonomy): domain Bacteria; phylum Bacillota; class Clostridia; order UBA1212; family UBA1212; genus SIG423. Next base: position 25,129 of record JAFTXP010000004.1, read on the forward strand.
GACAGGAGAGCTTCTTGCTTCTGCCGGCGACATGATAAGCGAAGAACTTGCAATTGATATACAAAATGCAGGTATAAATGAAGTATGTATAAATACTCCTTACAGACCTGTAAAAGTAATCGGTAACAATACTGTTGACCTCCGCGCGTTTGTATGTTTCGATCCTGCAGAAGTAGGTATTTCCGAAAAAGTTCACTATGCTGTTCTGAAAGAACTTATCGATGCAGCAGAGGGTGATGAAGAGACTCTTAAGAGCCTTCTCAAGGAAAATATTTCAAATCTTGTTCCGAAGCATATTACGATCGACGATATCATTTCATCATACAGTTATATTATCAATTTAGCATATGATGTAGGTAATGTTGATGATATTGACCATCTCGGAAACAGAAGAATAAAGTGCGTAGGAGAGCTTTTGCAGAATACATTCCGTATAGGCCTTGCAAGACTCGAAAAGGCTGTCCGTGAGCGTATGGCTACACAGGATATGGATTCTGTAACTCCGTCACATCTTATGAACGTCAGACCTGTTACTGCTGCCGTAAAAGAGTTCTTCGGTTCCAGCCAGCTTTCGCAGTTCATGGATCAGACGAACCCGCTTGCAGAACTTGCTAATAAGCGCCGTCTCAGCGCACTCGGACCGGGCGGTCTTAACCGTGACCGTGCTACATTTGAGGTTCGTGACGTTCACTATTCACATTACGGACGTATGTGTCCTATCGAGACTCCTGAAGGTCCGAACATCGGTCTTATCGGTTCACTTAGTACTTATGCAAGAATAAACGAATACGGATTCATCGAGGCTCCGTACCGCAAGTATGACAGCGAAAAAGGCTGTGTTACAGATCAGATTGACTATCTGATGGCTGATGAAGAAGACCGTTACATTGTTGCTCAGGCTAATGAGCCCCTTGATAAAGAAGGTCACTTTATAAATAAAAAGGTTGTCTGCCGTTACAGAGATGAGTTCCTTGAGGTGGAGGGTTCCAAAGTAAATTACATGGACGTATCCCCGAAGCAGGTTGTATCTGTTGCAGCGGCTATGATTCCGTTCCTTGAGAACGATGACGCCAGCCGTGCCCTCATGGGTTGTAACATGCAGCGTCAGGCAGTTCCGCTTATGTGCGCGGAATCTCCGATAGTTGCTACCGGTATCGAATACAAGGCAGCTGTAGACTCAGGTTCTGTTGTACTTTGCGAAAACGACGGTACAGTTGTTGATGTAACAGGTAGATACGTAGATGTTAAACGTGATTCTGACGGCCAGATTGATCACTATACATTCTTGAAATACATCCGTTCAAACCAGGACACATGTATAAATCAGAAACCTATCGTTAAGATAGGCGAAAAACTTAAAGTCGGCGATGTTATTGCAGACGGTCCGGCTACTGACAAAGGTGAAATTGCTCTCGGTAGAAACACTCTCATCGGATTTATGACATGGGAGGGTTACAACTACGAGGATGCTGTTCTTATTAACGAGAACCTTGTTAAGTGGGATGCTTATACATCAATCCACATCGACAGCTTTGACTGCGAAGCTCGTGATACAAAGCTCGGCGCAGAGGAAATAACAAATGAAATTCCTCATGTGGGCGAGGATGCGCTTAAGTACCTCGATGCACACGGCGTTATCATCCCCGGTTCTGAAGTTCGCTCCGGCGATATCCTTGTAGGTAAAGTAACTCCTAAGGGAGAGACAGAACTTACAGCTGAAGAGAGACTTTTGAGAGCGATCTTCGGCGAAAAGTCAAGAGACGTAAGAGATACATCACTCCGTGTTCCTCACGGCAAGTCAGGTATTGTTGTAGATGTTAAAGAATTTGACAGAAGCAATTCCGATGAGCTTGCAGCAGGAGTAAACAGAGTAGTTAAAGTATATGTTGCTCAGAAGCGTAAGCTTTCTGTAGGTGATAAAATGGCGGGTCGTCACGGTAACAAAGGTGTCGTATCGCGTATTCTCCCTGAAGAAGATATGCCGTTCCTGCCTGACGGTACACCTCTTGAAATCGTACTTAACCCCTTGGGCGTTCCTTCCCGAATGAATATCGGACAGGTGCTTGAGGTTCACTTGGGTATGGCAGCTAAAACACTTGGCTGGAAGATTGCAACTCCGGTATTTGACGGTGCATCTGAGAACGATATATTTGATACATTAAAAGAAGCAGGTCTTCCGGAAGACGGTAAAGTTCAGCTTTATGACGGACGTACAGGTGAGCCGTTTGATAATAAAGTAACAGTCGGTTATATGTATTATCTCAAACTTCACCACCTTGTTGACGATAAGATTCATGCCAGATCAACAGGTCCTTACTCACTTGTAACACAGCAGCCTCTCGGCGGTAAAGCACAGTTCGGCGGCCAGCGTTTCGGTGAGATGGAGGTATGGGCGCTCGAAGCTTACGGTGCGGCTTATACATTGCAGGAAATTCTGACAATAAAATCTGATGATACAGTAGGCCGTGTAAAGACATACGAAGCTATCGTTAAGGGCGAAAATATTCCTTCACCGGGTATTCCGGAGTCGTTTAAGGTTCTTCTTAAAGAATTACAGAGTTTGGCACTTGATGTAAGCCTGTTTGACGATAACGGCGAAGCAATTCCGCTTAAAGAAATGGAAGAAGGATACATTAAGTTCCCTGAGAGATACAGATCAAGTCAGATTACTGAAAACCCTGATGCGGTTTCTTCTTTAAATGAAGAGGACGTTCAGATAGAGATTGATAACTCTGACATCACAGAGGTTTTCATGGGCGACGGTTCTCTCTTAACTGATGAAGAGTTTGCTGCACAGAGCGGAAATCTTGACGGATTTATACTTGATGATGCTGAATCTGTTCTTGACGGTTCAGATTACAATTAATTGAGGAGGTAACAGCACTATGGATTTTAATGAATTTAATAATTTTGATTCAATTCAGATCGGCTTAGCTTCCGCTGAAAAAATCAGAGAATGGTCTCACGGTGAGGTTAAAAAACCGGAAACTATAAACTACAGAACATTAAAACCTGAAAAAGACGGTTTATTCTGTGAAAGAATCTTCGGACCTCAGAAAGACGGAGAGTGCCATTGCGGTAAATATAAGAAAAATAAATACAAAGGTATTGTTTGTGATAAGTGCGGCGTTGAGGTAACAAACTCAAAAGTAAGACGTATCAGAATGGGTCACATTGAGCTTGCAGCTCCTGTTTCACATATTTGGTTCTTTAAAGGTGTTCCGTGCCGTATGTCATTGGTACTCGGAATAAATCCGAAGCCCCTTGAGAAAGTTCTTTACTTTGCTTCATATGTGGTTTTGGATCCGGGTGAAACAAATCTCACATACAAACAGGTTCTCAGCGAAACTGACTACCAGAAAGCAGTTGCAGAGTACGGTCCTAAGAGCTTTGTAGCAAAAATGGGTGCAGAAGCTATCCAGACTCTTCTTCAGGAATTAGATCTTGATGCTCTTTCTGCTGAAATCCGTGCAGAGATTGATGCTCTTACAAAAACAGAGAAGGAAAAGGGCGGACAGACAATTGCAAACAAAAAGGCTCAGCTTGTTAAGCGTCTCGAAGTTGTAGAAGCATTCAGACTTTCACATAACAAGCCTGAATGGATGGTTCTTGATGTTCTTCCGGTTATTCCTCCGGATCTCCGTCCTATGGTACAGCTTGACGGCGGCAGATTTGCTACATCAGACCTCAATGACCTTTACAGACGTGTTATTAACAGAAATAACAGACTTAAAAAACTTAAAGAGCTCCATGCACCTGATATCATCGTGAGAAACGAAAAGAGAATGCTTCAGGAGGCAGTTGACGCGTTGTTTGACAACAGCAGACGTTCACATCCTGTAACAGGTCCCGGTTCAAGACCTCTCAGATCACTCTCCGATATGCTCAAAGGTAAGCAGGGTAGATTCCGTCAGAACCTTCTCGGTAAACGTGTTGACTATTCAGGTCGTTCCGTTATCGTTGTAGGTCCTGAACTTAAGATTTATCAGTGCGGTCTTCCTAAGGAAATGGCACTCGAGTTGTTTAAGCCTTTCGTAATGAAGAAACTTGTTACAGACCAGACTGCGCAGAACATTAAAAGCGCAAGAAAGAAAGTAGAAAGAGCAGAACCTGAGGTTTGGAGCGTACTTGAAGAGATAATAAAAGAACATCCTGTTCTTTTGAACCGTGCTCCTACACTTCACAGACTCGGTATTCAGGCATTCGAGCCTGTATTGGTTGAGGGAAGAGCATTAAAGCTTCATCCGCTCGTATGTACAGCTTACAACGCTGACTTCGACGGTGACCAGATGGCTGTTCACGTACCGCTTTCAGTAGAGGCTCAGTCAGAAGCAAGATTCCTTATGCTTTCTGCAAACAACCTTCTTGCTCCTAAGGACGGTAAGCCGATAACAGTTCCGACACAGGATATGGTTCTCGGAAGTTATTATCTCACACTTCTCAAGGAGAAAGATTACAGCAAAGCAAGAATCTACAAAAATGAAGATGAAGCAAAAGCTGCATTCGATCTCGGTGTAATAACACTTCATACTCCTCTTATTGTAGGCAGAGAAGCAATGTTCGAAGGTCAGATGATTTCCGGTTCGATAAAAACAACAATGGGTAAGCTGATATTCAACCAGGCAATTCCGCAGGATCTCGGATTTGTTGACAGAACAGATATTAATAAAGTATTTGATCTTGAAATCAACACTCTTGTTAAGAAAAAAACACTCGAGCAGATCATTGACAAGTGTATAAAGAAACACGGACTTACAAAGACCGCTGTTGTTCTCGATAATATCAAGGCACAGGGTTACAAATATTCTACACGCGGCGCTATTACAGTCGGTGTTGCCGATATCATTGTTCCTAACGTTAAGGATCAGTTGATTGCAGACGCAGATAAAGCAGTAGATGCGTACAGAAACGAATACAGAAGAGGCCGTTGCAGTGAAGAAGAACGCTACAGATGTACTATTGAAGTCTGGAAAAAGACTATTGATGAGCTCACTGAGATTCTCAAGGCTAACATGGGCGAATTTAATAACATCTACATGATGTCTGATTCAGGAGCCCGTGGTAATATCAACCAGATTAAGCAGCTCGCCGGAATGCGTGGTCTTATGTCTGATACATCAGGTAAGACAATCGAAATTCCGATTAAAGCTAACTTCCGTGAAGGTCTTGATGTCCTTGAGTTCTTTATCTCCAGCCACGGTACTCGTAAGACTTTGTCAGATACGGCGCTCAGAACCGCTGACTCAGGTTACCTTACAAGACGTCTTGTCGATGTCAGCCATGAAGTAATCATCAGAGAATTTGATTGCGGTACTGATGACGGTATTTCAGTTGCAGAGATAGTAAACGAAGAGACTGCAAGCAAAGATGTTGTTGTTCCTCTTGAGGACAGAATAGTAGGCAGATATCTTGCTGAAGATGTTATTGATCCTGCTACAGGTGAACTTATCGTCGGAAAGAATGAACTTGTTTACGAGGATTCTGCTAAGAAGATTGCAACAGCAGGCATTAAGCAGGTAAGAATCAGATCGGTACTCACTTGCGGATGCCGTTATGGTGTGTGTGCTAAGTGTTACGGTACAAACCTCGCTTCCAACTCACCTTGTAACATCGGTGAAGTAGTAGGTATCATCGCTGCTCAGTCAATCGGTGAGCCGGGTACACAGCTTACGATGCGTACCTTCCATACCGGTGGTGTTGCGACTGCAGACGATATCACACAGGGTCTTCCGAGAGTTGAGGAGCTTTTCGAAGCCCGTAAGCCAAAGGGACTTGCTGTTATTGCAGAAATCTCCGGTAAAGTATCTATCGAAGAAAAGGGTAAAAAGAACGAAATCACCATTATAAGCGACGAAGGCGAGACTTGGTCATGTATTATCAGTGCTTCAATGGAACTCAAAGTTGAAGAAGGCCAGTATGTTGAAAAGGGTTCACCTATCGTGGGTGCTGCTATCAATCCTAACGATATGCTTAGAGTAAGAGGCGTTGACGGAGTTCAGAAGTACATCATCGAAGAAGTTCAGCGCGTTTATAACTCACAGGGCGTTAAAATCAATGACAGACACCTTGAAGTTATCGTTCGTCAGATGCTCCGTAAGGTTAAGGTAAATGATCCCGGTGAAACAAATCTTCTTCCCGGTGGTGTAGTTGACTTGTTCACGTTTGCTGATGCAAACTCGAAAGCTGCTGCAGAAGGAAAGCACGAAGCTACAGGATCGAGAATTCTTCTTGGTATTACAAAAGCTTCTCTTGCTACTGAATCATTCCTCTCTGCTGCATCGTTCCAGGAGACTACAAAAGTATTGTCAGATGCTGCTATCAAGTGCAAGACAGATATGCTCCTCGGTCTTAAGGAAAACGTTATTATCGGTAAACTTATTCCTGCCGGTACAGGTATGAGCAGATATAAAGATATCGATATAAATGTTGAACCTATTACAGGAGCAGAAGCTGTTGAACCTGTTGCTGAAGTTTCTGCAGAAGAGACAAAGGTTGAAGAAGAATCTTTCGCTGCTGAAGAAATTGAAGTAAATGAAGAAGTTGCTGTTGAAAATGCAGATGATGGATTCATCGAGGAATAATAACTTTTAAGTATCAGAAGCACCGTGCAAACATTTTGTTTGTACGGTGCTTTTTTGTTTATAGGGTGTTGCCTTTTGCTTTTAATTTGTGATATTATGATATTTGTTTATAAAAGGCGAAATTTGCCTTTCGACATTGTAGATACATTATTTGGAGTGATAAGAATGGTTCCATTTTATGCAGAAAATGTAAAAAGTACTGATTACAGCGAATTTTTAAGTAATCTATGCGATGTTACATGCGAAAATAAAAATATAGAAATGGATTTATATAATAAATATAACGTAAAGAGAGGCCTTCGTAACGCTGACGGAACCGGTGTTCTTGTCGGTTTGACACGTGTCGGAGAAGTACGAGGATACATAATTGACGAAAATGAAAAGGTTCCGATTGACGGACGTCTTCTTTACCGCGGCATTGATGTTTATGATCTTTGTGCAGGTTGCCGCAAAGACGGCAGATTCGGTTACGAAGAGTGTATTTATCTTCTTCTTACAGGAAAATTGCCGACTAAGGAAGAGCTGAATACTTTTACACAATATCTTGCTGACCACAGATTTTTGCCGAATGGTTTTGCCGAAGATATGATTCTTAAGGCTCCGAGTTCTAACATTATGAATAAAATTGCAAGAAATGTACTTGCAGCATATTCGTATGATGAGAATCCGGATGATCTTTCTATAGATAATGTTCTGAGACAGAGCTTGCTTTTGATTGCACAGCTTCCTATTATGGTTTCATATGCTTTTCAGGCGAAGTCTCATTATTATGACGGAAATAGTCTGTTTTTGCACAGACCTGACAGAAGTATGTCTACTGCAGAAAATATTTTGCATATGATTCGCCCGGATGGAAAATTTACTAAGCTTGAAGCTGAAATTCTAGATTTATGTCTGATTCTTCATGCAGAGCACGGCGGCGGAAATAACTCGTCTTTTACAATTCGTGTTGTTTCATCGAGCGGCACTGATACATATGCAGCTATTTCATCTGCTATAAATTCTCTTAAAGGTTCTAAACACGGCGGTGCGAATCTTAAAGTTATGGATATGGTTGACAATATAAAAGCGAATGTCGATGACTGCACAGACGAAGATAAAATGTTCGATTATCTTTGTAAGATTTTGCGCAAAGAAGCATATGATAAATCAGGTCTTGTTTACGGAATGGGTCATGCAGTTTATACCATGTCAGATCCGCGTGCTGTACTGTTAAAAGAAAAAGCTGCAGAACTTGCTGGGGTCATGGGCAAAGAAGAAGAGTTTATGCTTTATAAAAATATCGAAAAGCTTACTCCGAAAGCATTTGAGACCGTAAAAGGTCAGCACAAAGTAATGTGTGCGAACGTTGATTTGTATTCAGGATTTGTTTATTCAATGTTAAATATTCCGCGTGATTTGTATACGCCTTTGTTTGCCGTATCGCGAGTTGCAGGATGGGCAGCTCACCGTATCGAAGAGCTTATTGCGGGACAGAAGATTATAAGACCTGCATATAAGAATATCGGCGGCAGACAGAAGTATATAGAGCTTGATTGCAGATAATATTAAGTTTTAGGGTGTATTCTATGAAAGAAATTTTAAAGGCAATAAAAAGTGTTTTATTGGCAAATTGGCCGGCGCTGATAGGCGTTGCACTGTTGGCTGCGATATTAAAAATACAGTTTGGTTTCAGCCTTATTTTGGGCTTCATACTATTGCTTGTTTTGTATTTTGTATTAGGTTGTATCATTGAGTATATATTACAATCATATAATCATTACAAGAGGACAAAAAGCGGTAAAACTGCCGAACAGCTAAAGAAAGAGGCAGAAATAAGAGAACGTAGACGTGCCCGCGGTATGGAAATGCTGAAAGATGAGCAAGAAAAAACTTACGAGGAAGAATCTGAAGCTTCTTCTGAAAGAAGACCTGTTCGCCGGTCAGTATCTCGTGTGGATTCTGTCAGCATCAAAAGTGCAACTGATTACGAAGAGAGTCGAAGAGAAATTAAACCGGCTTTGTTCTCTGCAGAAAAACGCGAGAAAATGCGCTCTGATATAAGTCGCAGGAGAACTCCATTTGACGTTACACCGCCTGCCGAAAATGTACCGGAGGATGGTACAGCGAAAGATAATTTTACAGAAAAATCTGCAGACATCAAAAATGATGAAACATTTGTGGATGCCAATATCATTTCTGCGCTTTATGAAGATAAAGAGCAGAACGGTATTGTTGATGAGAATAATCAGGATGTTACTGCGGAGGCAGATACAGACAGTTCTGCTTATGCGGAAAATGCCGAGATATCAGAAGGTTTATCGGATGATGTTTCTGAAGAAGTACAAACAGAGAATATACCTGATGAAAATAAATCGGAAAGAGAAATTGAAGAGCCTTTGACTGTTGATGAGATGAAGCAGACATCTGAGGATATTTCCAGAGAAATAAAAGAGAGAGTGTCGGCTCCGAGAAAGAGAACTCACGTTATTTTTGATGCATATCCTGTTGATAACACTGAAGAAGATAACGATGTTTTCTTGGATGATGATGAAAAAGAGACAGTTTCGACAGACTCGTTTGACAATTTTGACAAGGAATCGGATGACATCACTTTTGATGACGCCGATGACATCCCTATGACAGATGCCGTAAATGTCAATCAGGACAAATTGGATGAATTATACGAAGATTCTTCTGAAAAAAGTACAAATAAATTAGGTTTCTTCTCTAAAGCTCTTTCGGGGCTCAAAAAAAAAAGAAACGAAAGAAAAAACAGAAGAAATAGTCAAAACTGATAAATTTGTTCAGAGGCCTATGTATGTATATCCGTCGATAGACATTGTGAAGCCGAAGGGTATGCTCGCAAATCAGAACGGTTCAGATAAGCTTGGGTATGTAGGCCCTGCAGAGGAAGAAAAAGCTCAGAAACTTGTCGATACACTTAAGAGTTTCGGTATAGGTGTAAAAATTACCGGTATCACAAAAGGTCCTGCCGTAACGCGCTTTGAGTTCCAGCCTGATATAGGTGTGAAAATCAGCAGGATTGTTGCATTGACAGATGACATTGCGTTAAATCTCGCATCCTCGGGTGTGAGAATGGAAGCCCCTATTCCGGGAAAAGCTGCGATAGGCATTGAAATCCCGAACGAGAATATTGACACAGTATATCTGTACAATGTTCTGAATTCAGATGCGTACAAAAATGCATCGTCGAAGATTGCATTTGCACTGGGTATTGACCTGAACGGCAAGGTTGTTATCGGAGATATTGCAAAAATGCCGCATATGCTTATTGCCGGCTCAACAGGTTCCGGTAAGAGTGTGTGTATAAACACAATAATCACTTCAATCCTTTACGGAGCATCGCCAGAAGAAGTCAAATTCATTATGATAGACCCGAAAGTGGTCGAATTAGGTATTTACAACGGAATTCCGCATCTTCTTATTCCTGTTGTGACAGAACCTAAAAAAGCTTCTGCTGCGCTTGCTTGGGCGGTTAAAGAAGTTGACAGGCGTTACAATATCTTTGCGGAATGCAATGTCAGAGATTTGAAAGCTTATAATAATGTAGCTGAAAAGTCTCGCGGCAAACTTCCGAAAGAACCTCAGATTGTAATAATTGTAGATGAGCTTGCTGACCTGATGATGGCGGCGTCGCATGATGTTGAGACATCAATCATCCGTTTGGCTCAGAAGGCGAGAGCGGCAGGTGTTCACCTTGTTATTGCGACTCAGAGACCTTCGGTAGATGTTATTACGGGTCTTATTAAAGCAAATATTCCTTCGCGAATTGCTTTTGCTGTGGCATCGCAGTTTGATTCGAGAACTATTCTTGACACTGCGGGTGCCGAAAAACTTCTAGGACGCGGCGATATGCTGTATATGCCTATCGGTCAGCCGAAAGCAAAACGTGTTCAGGGCGCATTTGTTTCAGACGAAGAAGTTGAAAAATTGGTTGAATTCATAAAATCCTCTTACGGCGCGGCAGATTACAGCGAAGAAGTTGTAAAGAGTATTGAAACATCTGTAATAGAGAACACAACTGTCAGGAAGGGCGGAGACGATTCGGAGGATTTCGATGCGGATGCCGAGCTGATTCAGGAGGCCGCAGATCTCGCATTCGAATTTAATCAATTATCCGCATCTTTTTTGCAGAGAAAATTGAAAATCGGTTTTAACCGTGCAGGAAGAATCATAGATACGTTAGAAGAACGAGGACTTTTGTCTAAATCAGAAGGCAGTAAGCCCCGCCAAGTAATAATGACAAGGGAAGAATGGGATAGTTTATGATCGGCAAAAGTGAAATAATGGCTCTTTTATATCAGGTACTTATACTCGTTATAATGCTTATACCGGGTTTTGTATTTAAGAAACTGAATTTCGGAGAAGAAAAATTTGCTAAGGGTGTTGCAAATCTGACGTTGTACATTGCTCAGCCTGCAATGATAATAAATTCATTTATAATGGATTATGATCCGTCTAAAATGGGGAATATCGTTCAAATTGCGATATTTTCTGTAATAGCGCATGTTTTATTTTTCGGTGTAGCAATGCTTTTCTTTAAGAAAGTTCCGATTGATAAGCAGAAGGTTTTAAGGTTTGCGATAATTTTTTCCAATGCCGGCTACATGGGTATTCCTCTCATTCGAGCATTTTTGGGAAGCGATGCCGGAATCTATGCAACAATCTACAATATCGGATTTAATTTGTTTATATGGTCACTCGGCTGTTACATATACTCCGGAGATAAAAAATATATGTCCGTAAAGAAGATGTTTATCAATCCTGCCACAATCTCCATTGCAACAGGTATGATTATTTTCGTAACACCTCTGAGCGGATACATAGAGAAGCTTACACCTCTCAAAACCTGTATTGATTACCTTGACGGAATGGTTGCCCCTCTTGTAATGATGCTTGTAGGTTTCCATATGGCGTCTGTTGACTGGAAAACGGTGTTTAAAGACATTGAAATGTACAAATGTATTTTCCTGAGACTTATATTGTGTCCTGTTCTTGTATGGGCTGTTTTGAGAGTTCTCATGGTATTCGGTCTCTGCTCCGAGACGGCAATGCAGGTGGTTTTGGTATGCTCTGCAACCCCGTGCGCAACATCAGTCGGTGTTTTTGCTGAGAAGTTTAACTGCGATACCGTGACATCGGGCAAGGTCGTGCCGATAAGTACAATCCTGGCACTTGCAACAATGCCTTTAATCGCAATGCTTTTATTGATATAAAATTTAAACAGAAGATTTAAATCAAGCCGGCGAAAGGTTTCTCTTTCGTCGGCTTAAATATTTTCTGTATGTATTAATAATATTTTTTTCTTCCGTTAAGTTCCTGGACTTTCTGCAGTGCTTCGCCGAAACGCTGGAAGTGTATAATTTCACGTGCTCTTAAAAATTTAAGCGGAGCTATTACATCAGGGTCGTCAGCCATATCAATCAGATATTCATATGTCTGCTTTGCCTTTTGTTCTGCCGCCAAATTTTCGGTGAGATCCGTTACCGGGTCACCTTTTGACTGAATATACGATGCGGTAAAAGGAACTCCAGCAGCATTTGCCGGATAAACTCCTATTCCGTGCTCAACATAGTTTGTATCGTATCCGGATTCTCTTAATTGTTTACATGTTGCGCCGTCAAGAAGCTGTGTACACATTGTACCGATCATTTCAAGGTGGGCAAGTTCTTCGGTGCCGACATCTGTAAGTAATCCTTTTGTTTCGCCTGTAGGCATTGTAAAACGCTGGCTCAGATAACGAAGTGCCGCTCCGAGTTCGCCGTCTCCGCCGCCGTATTGCGTAATGATTAGCTTAGCCATTCTCGGATCAGGATTTTTTATTCTTATAGGGTATTCAAGATTTTTTTGATATTGCCACATAAATTATACCTCCTTATTCCATGGCCACGGGTTGTCGACCCAATCCCATGAGTCTGTCGAGCCGTCATAAGTTTGCGCAATCAATGGACCGAAAATATTCTGATAATTTTCAAGCATTGTTCTGTATCTGCTGACAAGGTTGTTGTACAGCTTAATTGTTTCAGTGTCATTCGGATGAGTATCCAAATATTGAATCAAATCTGTTAAAGCAAAATTGAGCGCCATGATTTCGCGCAAGGCTTCTGCTTTATTAGCGCAAGCGCAACTGTTATCGTTTTCCATGACGTGAGTCCTCCTTCTTACAAATATATGAGTCGGGAGAGATATCTTCTCCGTCACAGCCTGCATTGCAGCAGGGACAGCCTGCGTAAGGCTGATCAAGACAGGGATAAATAGTTCCTCTGCTTAAACCTTCACAAAGAGAGTAGAGTCTTCCGGGATGCTGCACCGGCACATATATTCTCGCAAGTACTGCAGAATTTGACGGCGTACTGCATTTTTCATCAAATTCAATATCACTCAGGGATGTGTTGAGAAATTCCGATGCACAACTGCAATTATTCATAAATTTACCTCCTAAATTATTATGTAATCCCTTCACTACATAATATTGAGAAAGTGTATAAAGTGTGAGATTAACTGTGTAAAAAGAATACAGGGCTGAGAAGATGTGCACTGAGCTAAGCATAAGAACAGAATTTCTCAGACTAAATGCAACATGTAAGTTGTATAGTTGCATGTACTTTGAGAATTTACGAAAATTTACATATGTGCGAAAAATGAAAAAAATTATCAATCTCTATTGACTTATTTGGAATAAAATGTTAGTATAAAAATACTTGTGCAGGCAGACAGCGCTATTTGCCTACCAAAAAAATAATTAATTCTATATATTGGAGGGAGGATAAAATCTCTTCCGGATTTGACTGCGGCCTTTTGTCGTAGTGTGTTTGCGCGGTCGTTTAGAGATTTTAATTCTAATGAAAAAGAGAGTTCTTAGTTTTATTTTAGTTTTGGCAACCCTTATCGGTGTTTTGGGTACAGCCTCGATTACATCCATGGCAGCTCCGACTTGCTATCAGCAGGGCGACGCAAGATGGGGCGGCATATATTACGGCAAGTGGAATCTTGCAGAATCCGGTTGCGGAATTCTTTCTGCGGTAAATGCTATAAATTATCTTACAGGAAACTTTATGCATCCGACAGAGCTTGCAGCATGGGCACATGCAAACAATCATTACAACGGCTCATACGGCCAGGGTGCTGTAAGAAACACACTCTATGCTAACATTACCGGTGCTTTCGGTACAAAGTACGGTTTCAAAGTTACAAATCTCACATGGGGTACTGTTACAAACGCGACATTGGTTAACCACCTCAAAAACGGCGGAACAGCTATCGTTCATGTTCCTAACCACTTTATGGCTCTCTGCGGATATAATGCGTCCACGGGTCAGTATCTTGTATATGACTCCGCTGCAAATCCGGCTAAGAGAAATACATCTGTATCCGGTTCATGGCTCACAGCTGCACAGCTCAATTCTATTGCAGCTACAACAATTGATTGGTTCTGTCTCGTACACAGAAACGGAACAGGTACAGTTTCTTCAACAACTACACTTTACACAGCATCTGCATCGGTAGCAAGCGGAAGCGGCAGCGTACACTTCGGCAATAATGTAACATCTGCAAAAGTTGCAGCAGGTACGGTAATAAATTATCAGACGACACCTGCAGCAGGTTACAAGGTATCTAAGATTCTTGTAGGAGGTACAGCACAGACAATTAAAAACAGCGGCGGAGATGCTGTGTATCAGTTCACAATGCCTGCCGGAAACTGTGCAGTAAAGGTAACTTTTACAAAGATTACTACGACTGCTACTTATACGGTATCTGCATCGGTGGCAAGCGGCAGCGGCAGCGTACACTTCGGCAATAACGTAACATCTGCAAAAGTTGCAGCGGGAACGTTGATAAACTTCCAGACAACACCTTCTTCAGGATATGCAGTATCAAAGATTGTTGTTGGCGGCACAACCCAGACAATAAAGAACAACGGCGGAAATGCTGTATATCAGTTCACAATGCCTGCCGGAAACTGTGCAGTATCAGTTACATTCTCAAAAGTTGCTGCAACATACACAGCATCTGCATCGGTAGCAAGCGGCAGCGGAAAAGTTCACTTCGGCAATAACGTAACATCTGCAAATGTTGCAGCAGGTACAGTTATAAACTTCCAGACAACACCTTCATCCGGATACAAAGTATCTAAGATTCTTGTAGGCGGCACAGCTTGGACAATAAAGAACAACGGCGGAGACGCTGTATATCAGTTCACAATGCCCGAAGGCAATTGCGGAGTAGTAGTAACATTCACAAAAATTGTTACTACATCAAATCTCTATACTGTATATTCATCAGTGAGCTGCGGTTCCGGCAGTGTACACTTCGGAAACAATGTGACATCAGCACAGGTAACATCAGGAACAGTTATAAACTTCCAGACAACACCTGCAGCAGGATACAAAGTATCACAGATTTTAGTAGGCGGTACAGCTTGGACAATAAAGAACAACGGCGGAGATGCTGTATATCAGTTCACAATGCCTGAAGGCAATTGCGGAGTAGTAGTAACATTTACATCGACAACAACTTACAAAGTAAGATGCGGAACATTCTCAGTAAAAGCAAATGCTACAAATCTTGTTAATCAGCTCAGTGCTGCAGGTTTCAGCTCATATATCGCAACAGTAAACGGTCAGTATGTTGTTTACGCAGGAACATTCTCAGTAAAAGCTAATGCCACAAATTTTGTTACACAGCTTAATGCAGCAGGTTTTGCAGCATATGTTTCTACAACTTGATTAAATTAAATCAGATTGATAAGTTTATTAAAGTTCAGCGGCGGAGTTCATCATAATGAACTCCGCCGCTGAAAAATTATATTGACAAAGACTATTTCAGCAAATACAATGGAATTGTTAAATGCGTTGACCGAAAAGAAGTAGTATTATTGCAGCCTTTTCAGAGAACTGTCGGAAGGTGTGAGACAGCAGGATGAGTGGTACGAATACATTTCGAGAGTAGCAGTCTGAACAGCCTGTTATGGCTAAATAGGATGTGCCGGGGCAGGCCCGTTACAGCCCGTAGCATAGGATCGCATATCGGATGGTGTGCATTTTGTGCTGACAGAGGCTTATGCCGCAAGGCATCGGCAAATTGAGGTGGTACCGCGGATTTGATATTATTCGTCCTCAAGCTTTATATAAAGCTTGAGGACTTTTTATTTGTCAATTTATCGTGCCTGAATAGATGAAATGGAGATTTAACATGCCTATCACAGAATTTTTGGAAAAAAATGCAAAGCTTTATCCGAATGATGTTGCGCTTGTGGAGATAAATCCCGCTGCGCAGCCGGACAGTACGCTCACCTGGCGTGAGTACAACCTTATTGAATCCACTTCTTCGGAAAAATACCGTAAGGAGATATCGTGGAAGGAATTTGATATAAAAGCAAACCGTTTTGCCAATCTTCTTCTTACAAGAGGTATCAAACGCGGCGACAAAGTCGCGGTTCTTCTTATGAACTGCATAGAGTGGTTGCCGATTTATTTTGGTGTGCTTAAAACGGGGGCATTGGCAGTTCCGATGAATTACAGATATTCGTCGGATGAAATAAAATACTGCGTTGACCTTGCTGACGCAACAACACTGGTGTTCGGCCCAGAGTTTACAGGAAGAGTGGAGGAAGTATTGGATCAGCTCGGAAATATTAAAAATTTCTTTTTTGTGGGAAATGATGTTCCGGAGTTTGCCGACAGCTACGACACAATTGTTAATTACTGCTCTTCGATTGCGCCGGCTGTAGATATAAAAGACGAGGATGATGCAGCGATTTATTTTTCTTCGGGTACTACGGGTTTCCCGAAAGCTATTTTGCACGCTCATAAAGCCTTGGTAAGCTCTTGTCTTACTGAGCAGAATCACCATTCACAGACAAAAGACGATGTTTTCCTGTGTATACCGCCGCTTTATCATACCGGAGCGAAAATGCACTGGTTCGGAAGTCTGCTTACGGGCGGTAAGGCCGTGCTTCTCAAGGGTGTCAGACCTGACTGGATATTCAGAGCGGTATCCGAGGAGCGAGCAACTATTGTATGGCTTCTTGTGCCGTGGGTACAGGATATTCTTGATTCTATTGAACGAGGAGATTTAAAACTTGAGGATTTCCGAATTTCGCAGTGGAGACTTATGCACGTAGGTGCGCAGCCTGTTCCTCCGAGCCTTATAAAGCGCTGGAAAAAAGTTTTTCCGGATCACGATTATGATACGAACTACGGTCTGAGTGAGTCCATTGGCCCCGGATGCGTACATCTCGGTGTCGAAAATATACATAAAGTAGGTGCGATAGGAAAGGCAGGATACCTTTGGAAAACTGCTGTTGTAGACGAAAACGGCAACGAGGTTCCTCAGGGCGAAGTGGGAGAGCTCTGCGTAAGCGGCCCCGGCGTTATGAAATGCTACTATAAAAATCAAAAGGCAACGGACGAGATATTAAAAGGCGAATGGCTTTACACCGGAGACATGGCAAAAGTTGATGAGGACGGTTTTATTTACCTTGTTGACCGTAAAAAGGATGTCATCATCACGGGCGGCGAAAACCTTTATCCCGTTCAGATAGAGGACTTCATCAGAGCCTGCGATGTTGTAAAAGATGTTGCAGTAATCGGTCTTCCGGACGAGAGGCTGGGCGAAATTGCTGCGGCTATTATTGAAGTTAAGGACGGTATCACATGTACGGAAGAGTATGTTATGAATTTCTGCATGGATATGCCGAGGTATAAGAGACCGAGGAAAATCATATTCGCAAAAGTTCCTAGAAATCCTACGGGGAAAATCGAGAAGCCAAAGCTCAGAGAGATATATTGCGGCAAGAGTCTTGTCGAAGCGCAGACTACAGAGTGATATTAAATTATTTTAATATATAACAGTAAAGGATGATGTGAATGGCAATTAAAATTATTTTGTTGGTAATCTTTTTTGCGGTGATGATTGGAATAGGTATTTATTCAAAGCGTCACGCAAAGGATGTTGACGGTTTTGTACTCGGAGGACGCTCAGCAGGTGCATGGCTCACTGCTTTTGCGTTCGGTACTTCTTATTTTTCGGCAGTAATATTTGTAGGATATGCAGGTCAGTTCGGATGGAGATTCGGATTAGCTTCCACTTGGATAGGTATAGGAAACGCATTGCTCGGTTCGCTTCTTGCGTGGGTGGTTCTCGGAAGAAGAACAAGAATTATGACACAGCATCTTGATTCTAAGACAATGCCTGACTTCTTCGGACTCAGGTATAAATCTCCGACGATGAGAACCGTTGCATCGATGATAGTATTTATATTTTTGATTCCTTACACAGCTTCGCTTTTTAATGGATTGTCAAGACTCTTCACAATGGCATTCCCCGGAATTGATTATTCGGTATGCGTTATTGCAATGGCTGTATTTACCGGAATTTATGTTGTAATCGGCGGCTACATGGCTACTGCCATAAACGATTTTATTCAAGGTATCATAATGATTTTCGGCATAGTTGCAGTAATTATTGCGGTTCTTAACGGACAGGGTGGCTTTACGGAGGCTGTTGCAAAGCTTTCGGAGACATCAACCCAGACTGCTGCAGGAACAACCTTTAACGGTGCGTTTACCTCTTTCTTCGGCCCCGACCCGATATTCCTGCTTGTCGTAGTAATTCTGACCTCCTTGGGAACATGGGGATTGCCTCAGATGGTAAATAAGTTCTACGCTATAAAAAATGAGGACGCAATAAAGAAAGGCACAATCATATCCACAGTATTTGCTGTAATTGTTGCCGGCGGATGCTATTTCTTAGGCGGCTTCGGAAGGCTTTTTGCGGACGGAATAGAATATCAGAAAGACCGAGTAACTCCCGTATACGACAGTATAGTTCCCAAGATGCTCGAAAATTTGCCTGATATTATGATTGGTGTTGTTTTGGTTCTCGTTTTGTCCGCATCTATGTCAACGCTTTCATCGTTGGTTCTTACATCGAGCTCATCATTGACACTTGACCTTATTGCTCCTGCGATGAAAGGTAAATTGACAGATAAGAAGAAAATGCTGACAATGAGAGTATTTATTGTTTTCTTTATAGTTATTTCTGCGATTATCGCCGTTGTTCAGGCTAAATCAAATGTCGTATTCATTGCGCAGCTCATGGGTGTATCGTGGGGAGCGCTTGCAGGCGCATTTATAGCTCCGTTCCTCTACGGATTGTTCTGGAAGAAGACTACAAAGGCTTCATGCTGGGTAAGCTTTGCAATGGGTGTTACTCTTTCTGTTGTTCAGCTCATAAAGAGTCTTACAGGCTTCAGCTTCGGTATAGAAATCCTGGATGGCTTTATATTTAAAACATCGCTTCACTCCGGTGCAATAGCAATGATTATCGGGCTTATAATTGTTCCGCTGATTTCACTTATAACACCTAAGATGAAAAAAGAGGACGTTGATCAGATGTTCAGCTGTTACAGCCAGGATAATGTTGTCAATGTAACTAAAGCATTGGGTAAATAATTGATTAATTAATAAAGGACACCGCATTATGCAGCATAAGCATGTATAATGCGGAGCTTTTTTTGTTCAAAGAGAATTTTAATTTTCTTCTGCATAATATAATAAAGCAGGAGGAATCAGGGATATATATGAGTAAAAAATTTTTTGTTGCAGATACTCATTGTGATACGTTAGGTTATGTAGATGAGGGCAGGTCAAATCTTATAAATACATATAATACAAGTAAACTTTATCCTCATATTCAGGTGTATGCAATGTATTGTGCCTTGGAAGGGGAATCAGATGCCGATGCATACAGCAGGGCTTGCAGATATATTGAACATTATAAAAATTGTACCCGAAATGAAGGCATAGTAAGATGCACATCTGTAAGTGATATTGATAATGCAATTGATAATAACTCTAAATATATGTCGTTGCTTTCTATAGAAGGCTGTGAATGTTTAAACGGCAGTTTAGAAAATTTGTACAGGTTTTATGAAGCCGGTGTGAGAATTTTGTCTCCTGTTTGGAATAATAATAATGTTTTCGCAGCAGGCTGTCATTCTACCGGCACGGAGGAAGATTCAGGTCTGACTAAAAAAGGCGTACAGTTAGTAGAATTGTGTGAAAAACTCGGTATAATTATTGATATATCACATTCGTCAGACAATACAGTAAAAGATATTATGAGTATGATAACACGACCGATTTGTGCAAGCCATTCAAATTTTCGTGAAATCTGTGATAATCCAAGAAATCTTACTTTGCAGCAATCTCTGAAAATCGCAGAGTTTGGAGGATATATAGGTCTTAACCTTTATTATAAATTTGTGCGTGATAATATTTCTGTTGACGAAACTTCTTATTATATTGATGAATTGCTGTCGCATGTCAAATACGCTAATGAAATCGGAATAGGAGACAATATAGGTTTTGGTTTTGATATAGACGGAGTTGGCGATATATATCCGAAAGACATTGATTTGAAAATCAGCATTCATGATATATTTATTGAAAAACTTATTTCTTTTGGGTTGGCTTACCGTTGGGTACAGAATATAAGCGGAAAAAATTTTTTGGATTTTATTACACGATATGGTTTGTGACAACAGGGGAGCTATGATATTTTAAATGCTGTCGGACTAGAAAAAATTTTTAGAAAAAAGATTGACAAAATTGATTACATGCGTATAATATTTAATGTTTAGTAGGATTTTATCAGCTGAACATATATTGTGTTTGTTTCATGAGAAAGGGGTATGTTGGAAATATGATGTATTTTGATGAGCCTGAAGTAGATGTTCTTGTTTTCGAAAATGTTAGTGATATAGCAGACGAACTTAGTATTCCTGAGATTCCTGATCTCGGTGAGTGGTAAGCATTATTTATTTGTATTTGTTAGCCATAGGTTTTTCCTATGGCTTTTTTTTATAAAGATAAGCGGATAAAAAGTTAAAAAGAATAGTTAATAAGATTTTAAATTGACTTTTGTATACCTGAGTGATATCCTTTGAAAGATAATAAAGATTATTTAATGGGGGTAAAGGATCATGAATGTAAAAATAAAATCTTTTGTTTTGATACCAATTGATATTGCAGTTATTGTTATTTGCTTTTTTGTGGCTGCTTTTATCCGCGCGTTCGACTTATTGGCTGAAATAAAGACTATTGCGCAGGCCCCCAGCGATGTATACAGGGTGATTCTCAGTCCCGCTTTTATAAGCATCATTGTAATATATGTCGTAGTTTTTATTATATTTAATCTTTATTCTACTTTACTTAAACATATAACTCTGGAAGATGCTTTTCGTATTGTTGCAGCAAATCTTGTTGCCGCTATGGCTTCTGCCTTATACAATTTCTTCCTAGCAGAATTTTTAATCCCGGACGGAATAGGACTTACCAGAATACCTACAGGTATTGTTTTAATAGCAGCTATGCTCATAACTCTTGCTACTATTGTTATACGTTCAATCCCTCGTGCTGCTGAGTCTTTGAGAAGTTCATATCTTAATAAACATAGTAAAAAGACTGTTTCGAGAGTTCTTGTATATGGGGCAGGAGAAGCAGGAGTTGCATTGCTCAGAGACTTGCAGAGAAATCCGAATCAGGGATACAGAATTGTTGGATTTTATGATGATAATGAGTCTAAAGCCGGGTCGAGCATTCATGGTCTCAGAATATATGGTCCGCACAACGGTGTAGACAAAACGGTGGATACTTTGCACGTGGATACTATTATAATTGCTGCTCCTTCTGCAACCGCTGAACAGTTTGCTAACATGCTGGAAAATTGCAAATCTACAGGTTGTAAGGTCAGACGTCTGCCGTCGCTTTATGATATGGTCATTGACGGAGATCTGAAACTCACTTCTGTCAGAGATGTTGATATAAATGATATATTGGGCAGAGAGGAGACTCAGCTCGATGTTGACAGTATCAGCGGTTATATAAAAGATTCTGTTGTTTTGGTTACCGGAGCAGGCGGTTCTATAGGTTCGGAACTTTGCCGACAAATTATAAAATATCATCCCAAAAAACTTATACTTTTTGATATTTATGAAAATAATGTATATGACCTCGAAAACGAACTTTTCAGATTATACGGTAAATACATTCCGCTCAAAACTTACATAGGTTCTGTCAGAGATTATAAGAGGATGACTGACATATTTGATTTGGAACAGCCTGAGGTTGTTTTCCATGCAGCTGCTCACAAGCATGTTCCTCTTATGGAATTCAGCCCGGGAGAAGCTGTTAAGAATAACATCTTCGGTACATACAATTCGGCAAGAGTTGCTCATGAGCATAAAGTTAACAGCTTTGTACTTATTTCTACTGACAAAGCTGTTAATCCTACAAATATCATGGGAGCAACAAAACGTGTTGCCGAAATTGTTATTCAGGCGTTCAGCAAAATAAGTGAGACACGTTTTGTTGCCGTAAGGTTTGGAAATGTATTGGGCAGCAACGGAAGTGTTGTTCCGCTTTTTAAAAAGCAGATTGCAGAAATGGGTCCTGTTACTGTAACACACCCGGATATCACCAGATTTTTTATGACAATACCTGAGGCTGCACGTCTCGTTGTTCAGGCAGGCGCAATGGCAAATGGCGGAGAAATATTTATTCTTGATATGGGCAATCCTGTTAAGATTGCGGATTTAGCCCGTGATATGATAAGACTTTCAGGATATATTCCTGACGTGGACATAAAAATAGAATATACGGGACTTCGGCCCGGCGAAAAACTGTACGAAGAGTTGCTTCGTGCAGAAGAAGGTGTAGAAAATTCTTCTCATAACGGTATTTTTATTGCAAAACCGTTTTATATGGACTGGGAAGATGTTCAGCATATGCTTTCTGATTTTGATGCATGTATAAATCAGGATCATAATGCTGTAGCTGAATGTATTAAAAAATATGTTCCTACATATCACAATGAAGTCGGCAGTCCTAAATAATTTAAATTGCGTATATGATACTTTATTAAAAGTGAGGGTTTATTATAATGAAATTAAGACCGCCTGTGGTTGTTTTACTTATTATTTCTTTAGTTGTTTCTTTTATATGTGTTGTCTATTTTTGGATTGGCATACCTGTTTTAGAATTGATTTTTAATCCTGCTGACGATACAGGTTCGCATGGATTTATTACTATTACAGGTTCTGACGTTTTGAATCTTGATGATTTGCACAGTGGTTTTGTGCCGGATGATTCATATCAAATGGAAGGTGAATATAAACCTGTAGGAGAAATCGGAAATGTAACATATGTCACGGGTAATCAGGTAAAGTTTGAAGAAGGTACTAAAAATATTCTCCTTCTAGGTATAAGTGATGAAGCGTTGTGTGATTCTATATTTGTATTGAATGTAAACGAGGCGTCTAAAGAAGTAAAAATCGTTTCAATACCGCGAGATGCTTATGTCCCGTATACTGATGATATTGTTAATGCAATGATAAAAGCCGGTTATTATTATTCTCCGGGGTCCTGTAAAATTAATGCTGCACTATACGTGGGTAGTTCAATTGTAAGATATAACGGAGGTAAGTTCGGAAATTCCGGAATAGATTTTTTGTGTGCGATTATTGATAATTTATTTGCATACGGATGTGAAATTGATGAATATGTACAAGTTGATTTGTATGGTTTTATGGACATCATTGATATAGTCGGCGGAGTTTATGTTACTTCAGACGAAGTGATGTATAAGACATATCCTGATGGTTCGAAAGAAGTATGGGTAACGGAAGGCACGCAGAAAATGGATGCCAAAACTGCTTTGTTTTATGTAAGAAACAGAACGAAATTTACATCGACAGGTGAAAATGCTTATGCCGGCGGAGATGAATACCGTAAGACTAATCAAGTTAAGTTTCTTGCTGAAGTGTCTTCTCAAATATTGACAAAAGATAATCTGAAACTGTCCAATGTTACGGATTTGTTGCAGACGTTAAAAGAAAACGTTAAGCACAGTTTTGGAGACAATTTGAGTGAATACATTGATATCGGTCTTGATTTTGCCAACGGAGGATACAAAATCGGAATGTATGTTGTAACCGGTGAAGAGATTGATCCTATGGGAGACAATGCATCATATGTAAAAATCTATTAATTGTTATATAGGAGGTAAAATTCTCCGGATAATCTGATGATTACTTCGCAGAATTAATATTTGCATGATTGAAATTAAAAATTTGACTAAAAAATTCGGACAAATTAATGCATTAAATGATGTTAGTTTTAATGTAAAACGCGGTGATATTTTAGGTTTTTTGGGACCGAACGGAGCAGGCAAGTCTACCACTATGAATATTATAACGGGATATCTTTCTGCAACAAGCGGTACTGTTAAAATTGACGGTCATGACATAATGGCAGAACCGGAGGCTGTAAAAAAAATGATTGGGTATCTTCCCGAAATGCCTCCTTTATATACTGATATGACTGTAAAGGAGTATCTCAATTTCATATGTGACTTAAAAAAAGTTCCTATGAAGCTCCGTAAGTCAATGCTTGATGATATCATGTATCTTTTAAAAATCGGAGACATAAAGAATCGTGTAATAAAAAATCTTTCTAAAGGTTATAAGCAGCGTGTCGGATTTGCTCAGGCGCTGGTAGGAGACCCACCGATTTTGATATTGGACGAACCTACTGTTGGCCTTGACCCGAGACAAATTGTTGAAATGCGTAAGCTTATTACTTCTTTGGGAAAAGAGCATACTGTTATTTTAAGTACACATATTCTGCAGGAAGTTACTGCAGTCTGTAATTCTGTTGTAATAATAAATAACGGTAAAGTTGCTGCCAGCGGTTCTGTTTCTGATTTTTCAATGAAAAAAGGTGAGGTCAGCAGATTTAATATCACTATTGGTGCCCCTAAAAGCGAATGTATAAGATTGCTTTCAATAATTGACAGCATAAAAACATCGTCTTTCCTGAGAATGGATCATAATGACTCTGTATTTGTTGTTGAGTCAAAACCCGGTATGGATGCACGTCTTGATATAAATAAAGTTTTTTCCGAGCTGGATTATCCTATATTGGAACTTCGTTCTGTAGGAAAATCGCTCGAAGAGATATTTATTGATATTGTAAATCAAGATGCTCGTGAAAAGGAGGCGTTTGACTGATGAAAGCTATTTTTAAAAGAGAGATGAATGCATATTTTACATCTCCTCTTGCTTATTTTGTAATCGGTTCGTTCCTTGCACTTACCGGATTGAATTTTTGGAATATAAATCTTGTTAACAGAAGCATAGAGTTTTCGAATACTCTTAACTCGCTGTCGTCTTTTTTGGTTTTTTTCATTCCGATAATAACCATGAAAATGTTTGCAGAAGAGAAACGAAACGGAACAGAGGTTTTGTTGAGAACTTCTCCTGTTAAAATCTGGAAGATAGTATTGGGAAAATATGCGGCTGCTTTTTCTCTGTTTGTGCTGATTGTTCTCTGCACAGCGATTTGTCCGGTTATATTGTCTTTTAATATGATGGAGGTTACCGATATAACACCTGTATTTCCATGGGCAAAAACAATAGGAAGCTATATAGGATTTATTTTGCTCGGTTCTGCCTACATTTCAATCGGTCTGCTTGCTTCGTCGTTTTCAGAAAACGCAACTCTTTCTGCTGTTATAGGAATGGTTATTTTGTTGATATTATCCTTTTTGGAAACGATAGGAACTCAGCTTGGCGGAACTATAGGCTCTATTCTTGTTTGGATTTCTTTGTCTTCGCGATACAGTGACTTTGCTACCGGATTATTCAATCTCACTTCTATTGTGTATTATCTCTCGTTTACTTTTGTAATATTGTTCATTACAATCGTAAATATCGAAAGAAAGAGGTGGAATTGATGAAAGATAAGAAGGGCACAGAACTCAAAACAAATGATAATACTGAAAAAAAGGATATAGGAAGAAAAACTCGTCAACTCATATTCAGCACAAATGCGGTGCTTTTTACGGTTGTAGTTTTGATTGTCTTCGTTTTGGTTAATCTTGTCATTGAACAAGTTCCGCTGAATCTTGATCTTACTGAAGAAAAACTTTATACACTCTCTGAAACAAGTGAAAAAGTTATGGACGGTCTTACCGATAAAGTTGAGATATACGCTTTGTATGACAGGGTGTCGGGGGAGGCTGATTCGGAAAAGGCGGATGTTATAAAAATTCTTGATTTGTATGACAATCATGAAAATGTTGAAGTATCTTATGTGGATATAAGCAAAAAACCTGCTTTTGTAAAGAATACTGTAGGAGAGAATAATGCTTCAGACTATTCTTCTGGCGATTATATAGTTAAATGTGGGGAAAAAATAAGAAAAATTGATGACGATGATATGTATATTTTATATGAGCAACAAATAAATTATTTTTATGCTCAGACGATTACAACAGGTCTTCAGGTGGAAAATAAAGTTACAAGTGCTATTGTACGTGTAACATCTGAAGTTCCAAAAATATACTGGTCAGTAGATTTTGGTGAAGCTGAGGTTACAGACAATAACTATTCTTCTTTTGTAGAAAATATAGAAGATGCAAACTATGATATTCTACCGCTGAATTTGAAAACACAGGATATTCCGGAAGATGCATCTGTAATATTTTTTGTTAGACCGATGTCTGATCTGGATGACAAAACTGTTGATAAACTGAAGTATTGGTTTGACAGAGGCGGAAATGCATTCTTTTTTATGGATGCTGAAAATTATGACGGCAATTATATAACAACTGATTTTAAAAATTTCAATAAGGTGTTACTCCGATTCGGACTTGAAATAAATTATGATGTTATAGAAGAGAGTGAAGAAAAACGTTACAAAGACGATGAAGATTATATATTTATAGCAGACACTATTGCTGCAGGTGCTTTGGAAAGTACGGAATCATATAAGGTTTTATGTTACAACACCAGAAGTATTGATATTCTTACCACTATAGATTCGTCATACTATGAAGCTGCTGCTCTTATAGAGACTTCTGTAGGTGCGAGTTCGATTTCGCTTTTGGAAGATAAAACAGAGCCGTTGGGTAAAAGAATAGTTGCGGCATCATCTGTATGCTACGCAGGTCATGCGGAGTCTAAAGCCGTTGTTTTTGGCTCAAGTGCGAATCTACAGTATGCTCAGACATATTATTTCGGCACATCCGGAATAGATACTGTAAAAGACAGTCTTGACTGGATGGATATTTATACCGGAGAAAATCCGGCTGATTCCATAGAAGGTAAAACCTATAATAGTGTAGTATCTACAGTAGTTGATGTTACTGAATCAGAAGAAAAAGTGTTGGCTTTTATTATTACAATAGCGATTCCGCTTGTAATTTTTATCATAGGTTTTGTAGTTTGGGTTAAAAGGAGACACTTATGAGAAATTTCAAAACTACAATTATTGCGCTTGTATGTCTTGCAGTTGCAGTTGCGGCTTTCTTTACAGTGAAAGCTTACTTAAAAAAGAACGCGGACGACAGTGGTTCTTCCGGCAGTGAAAATGTTTCAACCACGTCAGAACCTACTGAAGAGACAAGAGTGGATATTTTTGATTTTGACACATCAAAAGTTGTAAAAATAGAATCTCAGAGTGAAGAATACTTTTCTTTATATTATGCTGATGAAAAATGGAACTGTTCTTCACATACGGAACTTGATGTTTTTGATAATTCTGTTGAGTCTTTTATCAAAACGTTTGAAAGTTTATCCGGAAATGTGATTAAAGATTATGATAGCTTATCTGATTTCGAAATAGCCGATGATTCTATGTACACTACGCTTGTTTTAGATGACGGTACGACTTTTTCTGTGCGTTTCGGAATAACCGACAATACTGAAACGTACAGATATATTACAGTGGACGGAGTTGAAGATACTGTTTACAGCATATACAACTTTACTGCAAGTGATATTTTATTGACACGTAATCTTTTAGTGAAATTGGAAGCTCTCTCTTTTTCGGACGGATATAATCCTTCATATTTTGTCGTGAAAAAAAACGGAGAACTTATGATGTCTGCATACGGCACATTTAAAGCTGCCGCGTCTGAGAGCGAAAAAGATTCAATAACATGGGCTGTTAAAGAACCGATAGAGATTGCCGGAGAGAGTGATGACATAAATAATCTCGTTAATTCATTGAAAGATGTTGCTTTGTCAGAACTTTATGACGGAGAGTGCAGTGATTTGAGTCAGTACGGTTTGGATATGCCTACAATAGAATACAGTATTGTGTATTCTGACAGTTCCGGTAATAAGGAATCAAGATCTATTGCGCTCGGTCATAAAACCCCGGACGCCTCAAAATATTATTGTATTATTGACGGTGTTGAGTCCTCGGTGTATACGATAGATGCATCTTATATTATGATAGATATAACCCTTGAAGATTATATAGACGGAAAATTGTTCTATGATATGTATACTGACCTTAAGACCGTAGATATTCATTTTGAAGGTTCGGATCATACAATGAAGTTTGTCTTTGGTGATAATAATCTGGAAGAAAGATATTTTGATGATGTCTTCGTTCATGATGAGGACAGTTATCAGGATGAAAATTTAGATACACCTGAAGATAAATTCAATCATTTGCTTGCTTCTCTGTATTTGATTTCAATAACAACTGTTGACACTGATGCTCCTGCGGAGAAAGGTGAGTTGCTTATAAAAGTTGTGTATACAAGAATAGACGGAACATCTGTTGTTGTGGAATGTTACAAACGTGATGATACAACTGCGTATTTATATAAAGACGGGGAGTACTTCGGCGGCTATATGGAGACTGCTGTTATTTTGTACGGAGACTTTGAAGATTACGGCATAAAAGGCTCTTTAGATGTATTGGTTGACGTGATGAAATGATTTTAGCAGTTTTTTTTGCTGAGGGGATAACAAATGAAAAAAGTTTCAAAAGAAAAAAATATTAATATTTCCGAAAAAGTACAAATGAATAAAAATAAAAGACTTGTCGGTTTAATTGTTTTGATTGTGACCATAGTTTTGGTAATTGTTTTATTCTTTGCCACAGGCTTTTACAAGACGTTTTTTGAATTTCTCGGCTTTGAGGTTGACAGGGAATATACCGCTGAAGGAATTGCTGTTTCATTTAATCCACAGGGTGAATATATGATTTCATCAGCTGATAATACAATTATTATTTGTGATGAAAACGGTATAACCGGATATGACAACAGCGGTACATGGAAATGGCATAATGATGTAAAATACGTTAGTCCTGTATTGGTATCATATAATGATTTTGTTTTAATACATGATTCGGAATCTAAATGTGTTTCAGCATTTAATTCTTCGGGAATAATGTGGTCTAAAACATTTGACCATTGCGTCAGAAATGCGGTTGCACATGACGGGACTACGTTTGTGAGCGTAATTACTGACAGTGAGGAATATAATTCAGAAATCTACATTATTGATTATAGTGAAAACTCAAAAGATGTTTTCAGCGGAAAGTTTGTTGATGAGTATATAGTTTCATCCTCTATATCATCTGACTGTTCTCAGTTTGTTTTATCGGGATTTTATTCTGAAGGGGAACAGGCAAAGGGTGTGATGATGTTCTTTAAAATGAGTGACGGTGAAGTTTTTTCAACTGAGGTATTTGACAGTATATATCCATATGTAGAATATGTTGATAACGATTTGTTGGTTGCAGCTAACTCTGATTCTCTTATAACGGTAGCTAAAACAGCATCTATCGACACTAAAGACGACAAGATAACAACATTGTGGAGCAGAGCGGTAGATTCAGATGTAGTAATCAGTATAGATACTTTATTAAAAGAGGGATTTTGTGTTTCATTCGGGAGCAGTGATGAAAATTCAGAAAAATCAAAAGTAGTATTTTATGATAAGAAAGGTGTTCTTTCGGAGACGGTAGAATACAGTGAGAGAATTAAAAATATAAAAGCCGGTAAAGACAACTTTATTATCAGTTCCAATAACTCCGTTTACTTGTTAAGTAAAAGCTTTAAACAACAAAGTGAGTATACATCTTTGTCAGATGTTGAGATCGCTGAGTTTATAAATAGTGAGCGTGTACTGGTTCAGATGAAATCGCGTTTGATGATTGTTTCATTTAAGGTAAAAAAATAGAGGTGAAATAATTAATGAATGGTTTATTGATAGACTTAATTGTGATTGCTTTTATTGCAATCGTATCATTGGTCTATATGAAAAAAGGTCTGTTAAGGTCGCTTTTTTCGCTTGTGTCTTTTTTTATTTCCTTTGTTGCAAGTATAGTTCTTCAACCTGTAATAAACGGTGTATTAATAGGTATAGGAATAATTAATAATGAGACAGACATGGTTGATTTACTTGTCATAAATATAGTCTCATATGTGGCTGTTTCGGTAATTCTAATTATAATATTATTTGTGATAGGCTCTTTTTTGGATATATTTTCGAAATTGCCGATAGTGGGGAGTCTCAATTCATTAGGCGGATTTTTATTCGGCATTCTTTTCGGTGCAGTAATTTGTTCTTTTGTTTTTTCGATTATTTCTATTTCAGGAACATGGGCAAACACCGGGGAAATTGTAGTTTTGATTGATAATTCTTTTATTTCAAAGTTTTTTTATGAAAATAATTTATTTTTATTGTTGCAATAATTTGATAAAAGTTGTAAAATACCTAGAGGTTTGTCGTGCGACAGGTTCTTATTCGTATTGACAAGCAGATTTTATTATGGTAAATTACCGCATGCGCGTGTATTTAAGTGGAGGTGTTTTACATGAGAGTTAAAGTTACTATGGCATGTACAGAGTGTAAACAGAGAAATTATACTTCTATGAAGAATAAGAAAAACACTACTGAAAGACTTGAAATGAACAAGTATTGTAAGTTCTGTAAAAAACATACAGCTCATAAAGAAACAAAATAATTTGTTTTTTTGTATTACATGTATTTTGTTGCATAATATTTTGCAGTATTTAGAGAGAGGGGTTTGCTCATGGCAGACAGCAATAAAAACGGAAAAACTGTAAAAAAGAATATTTTTGTCAGAGCATGGAAGGGTTTTACAACTTTCTTTAAGAATATTTTTCTTGAGCTTAAGAAAGTTACATGGCCTACTAAGAAAAAAGTATTTGCTAATACCGTTTCAGTTATATTGTTCTGTGTAATTGTCGGTCTTATTATTTTTTTGGCAGATTTAGGTTTGAATGCTCTTCTTAGCCTTATTACAAAAATGAGGTAAGTTTATAGGTTTATAATTATTTGTAGGGAGGTCTCCGGGCGTGGAGGACAATATTGCTATGAATGATACAGAAGAATTCATTGATACAGTTGAAACAGTTTCTGTGGAAGAATCAGCTGCTTCCGGTGCTGCCGGCTGGTATGTTATTCATACATATTCCGGTTATGAGAATAAAGTTAAGGCCAGTCTTGAGCGCATGATTGAAAATTTGGGTTTGCAGGATTACTTCTTTGATATCATAATTCCCATGCTTGAGGAAGTTGAAATCAAAGACGGCAAAGAGAAGTCAGCGCTTAAAAAGTTGTTCCCCGGCTATGTTTTGGTAAAAATGATTTATACAAATGAGACATGGCATGTGGTGAAGAATGTAAGAGGTGTTACGGGATTTGTAGGAACAGGTTCTGAACCTACTCCGCTTACAGAGCAGGAAATTCGTGCTTTGGGTGTTGACTTTGTAGAGACTGTTGTTGACTACGAACCCGGTGATGCAGTTGATGTTATTTCCGGACCGCTTGAGAGTTTCTCGGGCGTTGTTGAGTCTGTTAATGTCGAAAAGGGCTGTGTAAAAGTTCTTGTTTCTATGTTTGGCCGTCAGATTTCGGCAGAACTTGAATATTCACAGATTCAGAAAGTTTTATAATTTATTTTGGTATTATTCTGCTTAAAGCAGATTGATATATTTATTATTTTTGGGAGGTGGATTTTACCATGGCAAAAAAAATCAAAGGTTATGTTAAATTGCAGATACCTGCAGGAAAAGCAGCACCAACTCCACCGGTTGGACCAGCATTAGGCCAGCATGGCGTAAACATTATGGGATTCTGTAAGGAATTCAATGAAAAGACAAAGAATGATGCAGGATTTATTATCCCTGTTGTTATTACTGTTTATGAGGACAGAACTTTTTCTTTCATTACTAAGACTCCGCCGGCAGCTGTTTTGCTGAAGAAAGCTTGCAAAATAGAGCACGGTTCAGGAAAGCCGAACAGAGACAAGGTTGCTACTATTACTAAGGCTGAACTTTTGAAGCTCGCAGAGCAGAAGATGCCTGACCTCAATGCCGCATCAGTAGAAGCTGCTGCAAGCATGATCGCAGGTACAGCCAGAAGTATGGGTATTGTTGTAGTTGACTGATTGTTTAGTTCAAACCGTTAAAGTAATGTAAGGAGAGTGAGTAAAAGTGTTTAGAGGTAAAAAATATAAAGAAAGCGCAAAGTTGATTGATTCAAGAAAACTTTATGATCCTTCAGAGGCTCTTGATTTAGTTGTTGCTACATCAAAAGCAAAGTTTGACGAAACAATCGAATTGCACTTGCGTTTAGGTGTTGACTCAAGACATGCAGACCAGCAGGTTAGAGGTGCGGTTGTTCTTCCGCACGGAACAGGTAAAACAGTGCGTGTTCTTGTATTCGCAAAAGGAGACAAGGCAACTGATGCAGAAGCAGCAGGTGCAGATTATGTCGGTGCTGAGGATATGGTAGCGAAGATTCAGAACGAGAATTGGTTCGATTTCGATGTTATCGTTGCTACACCTGATATGATGGGTCTCGTAGGTCGTCTCGGTAAGGTTCTCGGTCCTAAGGGACTTATGCCTAACCCGAAGGCAGGTACAGTTACAATGGATGTTAAGAAAGCTATCAATGAACTTAAAGCAGGTAAAATCGAGTACAGACTCGACAAGACAAACATCATCCATTGTCCTATCGGAAAAGCATCTTTCGGTAAAGAAAAACTCGAAGAGAACTTCAGAGCTTTGTTTGATGCCGTTATGAAAGCTAAACCGGCTGCAGCGAAAGGTCAGTATATAAAGAGCGCTGTTGTTACATCAACAATGGGCCCCGGAATAAAGATCAATCCTGCAAAATAATAAAACTTTATTTAGTTTTGGAATTTTATTGACAATATGTCAAAAAAATTATATAATAACTAAGTTGCCAAAGACAGCTGGCTTTGTTTTAAACAAGTAAGTCCCGCCGAGGTTGCGAAAAGAATCTTGTATTCAGATCCTTCGGTTACTATCTTTGGTTACCGAAGGATTTTTTGTTATGGCAATGAAGCTATTGTAAAAAATCCTGTTTGCATAGCTAATCATTGAAGGGAGGTGTCACTAGGATGCCAAGTGAAAAGACTCTTTCTGTAAAGAAAGCAGAAGTTGCAGAGATAGCTGAGGATTTGAAGAATTCTGTTGCTACTGTCATCGTTGACTCAAGAGGTTTAACTGTTGAGGAGGATACAGCTCTCCGTGCTGACTTGAGAAAAGCAGGAGTTAAGTTCAGAGTAAGAAAGAATACTCTCACATCTAAAGCAGCTGCGCAGGTTGGTATTGAAGGATTGGATGCATATCTCAGCGGTCCTACAGCCATTGCGACAAGCGACAGCTATACAGACGCAGCTAAAATTCTTATGGATTATGCAAAGAAGTACAAAAATCTTGAAATCAAATGCGGTATTGTTGATGGCGAGACTATTACAGCTGATAAGGTTGAGAACCTTGCTAAGATTCCGTCGAGAGAAGGTCTTCTTTCTATGTTGCTCGGTGCCCTTACAGGCAATATGAGCAAGCTCGCAGTTGCTGTTAAGGCTGTTGCAGAGCAGAAGCAGGAGCAGGAGGCTTAATAAAAGACCTGCATACAATATTTTTTAGGGAAAATCCCGTGCTGTTATAAACAGTAATATTTTAAAAATTTTGGAGGAAATTAAAATGTCAGAGAAAATTGATAGCATTATCGAATCAATCGATAGCATGACAGTTATGGAGCTTTTCGAGCTCGTTAAAGCAATTGAAGAAAAATACGGAGTTACAGCTGCAGCTGCAGTTGCAGCACCGGCAGCAGGCGCTGTAGCAGGAGATGCTCCTGCAGCAGCTGAGCAGACAGAATTCACAGTTATTCTTAAGAGCGCAGGCGCTAACAAGATGGCAGTTATCAAACTCGTTAAAGAGCTTACAGGTGCTGCTCTCATGGACGCTAAGAAGATTGTTGACGGTGCTCCCAGCACTCTTAAAGAGAATGTTTCTAAAGACGACGCAGAAGCTCTTGCTGCTAAGTTGAAAGAAGCTGGCGCAGAAGTTGAACTTAAGTAATTTTAAATAATACTTATACAGACTTTAAAAAACCCCCGTTCGGCATTGCCGAACGGGGGTTTTTTCTTTTGTGCAGCCGCAAAAAATAATGAACAATTCCTTAATGAAAAAAGCGGTGACATAATTTCGATTTCTAGTGCATACATTGTTTTGTACAAGTTATCTGAAGGAGGGGCTGGTATGAACAGTGTAAAGTTTAAAAATGAGATTGCCGATAAAATAGGCGGGCCTGTCGGCAAAATTTTATTGAATGTTATAGATGAAAAAAACGTATATAAAATTAATGAAATAAGACTGCGTGCAAATAAGCCTATAGAAATAATGATGAACAGAAATTCGTACTTTATTTCAACGGGCGGTTTAGTTTCAGTGCCTGATGCAAATGTATGTTATTTATCATCAAATGAATTAAAGGATATATTTTTACGTATTTGCAGAAATTCTTTATATGCGTTCACTGAAGATATAAAAAACGGATTTATAACTATTTGCGGCGGACATAGAGTAGGAATATGCGGAAGAGTTCAGAGTGACGGAATGATTCGGGATGTTTCGGCTTTGAATATTCGTATTTCAAATGAGGTTATAGGTTGTTCGAAAAAGGTATTGCCGTATATCGTCAAAAGTGAATTTGAGATAAGAAGTACACTGGTAATTTCTCCGCCTTGCTGCGGTAAAACAACATTGGTACGGGATATGGCTCGTTACTTATCAAACGGCGGACAGAACCCTGTTTTTTTCAGAGGTGCGAATGTAGGAATCATTGATGAAAGATCTGAAATTTGTTCTTGTGAAAGCGGTATTCCATCAAATGATGTAGGGATAAGAACAGATGTTTTAGACGGATGCATAAAAGAAAAAGGTATACATATGATGCTTCGTTCAATGGCTCCCCAAATTATTATAACTGATGAGATAGGCAGTCCCGGAGATTATACGGCAGTCGCGTCGGCAATTAATTCAGGTGTAAAGGTGATATCAACGACACACGGCAGTTCATTAAAAGAAGTCAGAGCCAGAAAGGAAATAGGAAATATGATTGATGACAATTTTTTTGAAAGATTCATTATATTAGATGCATCGGAAGGTCCCGGAACTGTAAGAGAAATCTTTTGAATTGAGAGGTGGACAGGTTGGTTCAGGCTTATTATTTTTTAAAATTCACAGGTTCGGCGCTTACTGCTGTTTCTGCTATGATGTTCGGATTCAAATTAAGAAAACAGTTACAAAAGCGAAAAGATGTCCTGATTGCATACAAATCAGGATTGGAATTTTTGGAAAGTCAGATTGTATTAGATGAACTGGTATTGGACGAATGTATGAAAGAGTGCGGAATAAGGTTTTTTGATAAAAATTCCGAATATAATATTTTTTCGCTATTTAAAGAAAAATTATCAGAAGGACAACTTTCTGCGGAGATTTCGTGGGTGGAATCTGTGGAAAGTATTTCTGCTTACGGGTTATTACATGATGATGAGATACAACTGCTTTCAGGGCTTTCGACAACACTCGGCAAGTCAGATATAAAACATCATTCTGACCATATAAATGA
This sequence comes from Clostridia bacterium, assembly GCA_017461545.1. Lineage (GTDB taxonomy): Bacteria > Bacillota > Clostridia > UBA1212 > UBA1212 > SIG423. The sequence continues at coordinate 60,499 of JAFTXP010000004.1, forward strand.
AGTAGTACAGAAACTCGATAAATTAATTGCTGAAGCTGATGCAAAGCTAAAAAAGGACGGAAGTCTGTATATAAAGATGAGCATAGCAGTTGCAGCGGTGATAATTTTATTATTATGGTAAAGGAGACCGACTATGGATATTGATTTAATTTTTAAAATTGCAGCGGTGGGAGTTATTGTTGCAGTAATTAATATATTACTTTCAAAATCAGGTCGTGATGAACAGGCTTTGATGGTTACTATTGCCGGTTTGGTAATCGTCCTTGTTGTAGTAGTACAGGAAATAGGAACATTGATGACTGAATTAAGAGCAGTATTTAATTTTTAGAGGAAAATATGTTTGAGTTTATTAAAATAAGTATTGCAGGTATTGTTTTGGCTGTATTGATAATTCTTTTTAAAAATATTAAATCGGAATATTCGGTCATGGTATCAATTGCAGGATGTTGCATTATTCTTGCTTCTCTTGTTTCAGCAGTAAGCGATGTTTTTGGTTTTGTAAAGAATTTACTGTCGGAACATGGTATTAACAGTACATATCTTGAAATTATTCTGAAGGTTTGCGGCATAAGTTTCATCTGCAACTTTGCAGCTGAAACTTGCCGCGACAGCGGTGCAGGCGCTGTCGCGGTCACGGTAGAAACTGCCGGCAGAATATGTATCGTTGCTACCGTGATGCCGCTCGCGCTGTCTTTGACAGAAACAGTGTCTGAAATTATAAAATCAAATGTTTTTTGATGGCTGAAATACTGTGCCGATTTTTACAGTGACCGCAGAAAGCGTGGGTGATGGTTTTATGGTTTTAAGCGAAATAAAATCGGGTTTGTCGCTTGTTACCGATCAATACAGCAATGAAATTGATTCAATTTCGGGACAACTTGAAAGTTACGGAGAATATGATTTCGGACTTATAAATCCGAAAAATATGATGATTGATGCGTTAAACGGAGAGATGAACTTATCGCCGGGAAGTATTTTTTCGTCAATAATTAAAGAACTTATAGATGGGTTGACAGAGAATATCGGCTTGATTGCAGTTATACTGGGGATATGCATTTTATCTGCAATTGCAGTGAATTTTGTCGGACAAAACAGTGCCTTTTATGAGCTGAATGAAAATACTTCAGGTGTAGTTGTATCAATATTGTTGTGCAGTTTGTTTGTGAGTGCGGTGCAGTTTGCTATTGATGCGGCGCTCGGAATGGAATCTGTATCGGTTGCGATTATTCCTTTGATTGCGGCTTTGGGACTGAAATCCGGCAGTTCTGTTTTTATTATAGTTGCACAGTATGTTTCAGTATCGGTATGTTGGTTTTTTATACCGATGGCAGTATTGTACGGGGCTCTGGGACTGTGTGAATGTCTGACCGATAAATTTCCTGTCAGTGAGCTGCGATGCGGTGTGAAAAGCTTGTTTGTCTGGGGCTTAGGTCTTACAATGACGGTTTTCTTTTGTATAACGGCAATAACGGGCGCGGTTGCCGGTCAATTCTCGGGTGTAGCCGGTAAAACCGTAAAGTATGCCGGTAACCTTATACCTTATGTAGGGTCTTATTTGTCCGAATCTGCGGATCTGGTTTTTTCGGGGTTATGTGCATTAAAAAGCGCGGCGGGTATCGGAGCTGCGGCTGCTGTTTTTATTACCGGAATATCACCTTTTCTGAAACTGTTTGCTTACGTCGCATTACTCAGGATTATTTCATTCGTTGTATCACCATTCGGAAATAATCATGTAAAAAAAGTTATTAACAGTGTTTCTGAATCGGTGACGATGCTGATGGGAATGACCGGATTGATAGGTGTGTTTTTTATTATCAATATTGCAATGTTTACTTCTGTAAAGTTTTCGTAGACGGAGGCATGTATGGAAAAATGGCTGATAAGTATTTTAATTTTCTCTATTGCGATGACATTGATTTTGCGTGTATTGCCGGAGAATTCAATAAAAAAGACAGTTCATATTTCTTTCGGAATAATTTTTTTGTTGGCAATTTCGGGACCTGTTCTGAATCTGTTTTCGAATGGATTAAACTCAGACGGCATAAATCGTTTTTTTGAAGAGAAAATAAGTGAAATTGATGAGGAAGATGATGATAAATATGTTGAAACGGTTCTGGCAGAATATTCTGATTCAATATGTGAGCTTGCGAAGGACAGAATATATGACGAAACAGGTATGTCTTGTGAAGTAAGTGTTTCTGTATGTGATGATGTCAGTTCGTCGCTTTTCGGGAATGTGTTAAATGTTAAATGCAATGTAGTATCTCATAAGGAAAACGGTCAAGCGCAGTCTGAGATAGAAAATAATATTCTTACGGACATTCCTTTGGTTGAAGATATTGTCATTTCTTTTAATACTGCAAAAGAAGAAACTCAAATTGATGAAGGTGCTGTTATAAGTGTTTTAACCGAGTTGTTCGGCGTTTCAAGCGATCAGTGTGAAATTTATATTGACGAGAAATAGCGGAGGATAAAATGAAAAAAATATCATTCAATATGAACATGATAAAAAAATATAAGATAGAACTGATTTTAGCATTTGCGGGGATTTTACTTCTGATACTCCCCGGTGCATTTTCCGATAAGAATTCGGGTTCTGAAAATGGAGAGACAGGTATAAATGTAATTGAAGATAATCAGGTAAAAAACACTGTAAATGATATGAAGACCTATGCTGATGCGGAGGCTGAAAGGTTGGAAGCATTTTTAAAGGATATAAAGGATGTAGGCGATGCTGATGTAATAATCTATGTGGATACGAGCTCAAAAACCGTCAATGCAACTGAGAAAAGCATGCTTGATGAAGATACCGAAGAGACTGATTCAAACGGCGGAAAACGTGTCAATTCAAAGCTTGATGAGTCTGTTACATATAAAGTTATTAAAGATGAGAACGGTAATGAAAGCTTAATTCACGTGTATGACGAGTATCCAGAAATCAAAGGCGTACTTATCGCTGCTGAAGGTGCTAAGAGCAGTTTAGTCAAAGAAATGATTATTGACTCAGTTTCGCGCTTATATGATATACCTGTCCATAAGATATCAGTGGTGGAAAAAGGTAATTGAATGATACCGATAATTTATGCATTTATTTATATATTAATCATATAAATAAAACAAGTTTATTATGAAAGGAATGTTTTGATTGAGTTTAAAAGTAAAAAGAATATTGGCACTGTGTGTGTGCTGTGTTTTGCTTGCTGCTGCAATTTATCAAAATATAAGAACTGATGATACAAACAGTGGAGCCGATGTTGACAGCACAATTTCAGAGTCGTCAGAGGATGTAATTTTTGTTCAGGATTACAATAGTGAAGAGGCAGGAAATATTGATGGTGAACAGGCAAATACAGATGTTGATTTGACGGGAATTAAGTGTGACAGTCCTCTGGACTATATTGCGGGACTCAGGATTGAGCGGGAAGCGTACCGAAGTGCCTTGACGGAAGAATGTATGTCAATTATCGAAAGTACAAGTTCGAGTGATGCGGAAGTTTCAATTGCACAGGATGAAATACTTGCAGTAAATTCTATGACAGAGACAGAGGATTTGTTGGAGAGCGCTTTAAAAAGCAGAGGATATGAGGATGTATTTGCTGAATATAATGATGACGGTTGCATTGATATAGTATTGATTGCAAAAAATATATCGGAAAGTGAGATAGAAACTATTACTTCCATGGTATATTCGGAGTCCGGAGTTACTTCGGAGTACTTAACTGTAAGCAGTGTGTATAGAGATTGACCGAAATGATTGAAAATGTTATAATCTCCCTGTTTAATTAACCGTTAAACAGGGAGGTTTTTATGCCTGATATTGGTGATGAGTTAGAAGGTAAAAATCCGGAGGAAAAATATTTCGACGAACATATGTCTTCCGGCGATGAGCCGGATGATGATAATCTGCGAATAACCGACGAGTCTATTGCTATTGTTGCAGGTGTTGCCGCCACCGAGGTGAAATCTGTTGCAAGAATGAGTGTCGGTATAGCCGGCGGTATTGTTGAGGCGCTTGGCAGACACAATCCTGCTAAAGGTGTAAAAGTTGAAATGCAGGATGATGAAGCTGTTATCGATCTGTATGTTATTGTTAATTACGGAAGCAGAATTTCCGACATTGCCTGGGAAATACAAGAACATGTAAAAGATAGCGTAGAGAGACTTACCGGGGTTGTCGTTTCGGCTGTAAATATTCACATTCAGGGAATCGAATTTGCAAAAAAGAAAAAATCTCAGGACAAAAAGAATGTTCAGGATAATGCAGCTCAGAAGAAAACCAAAACACGCGATATGTCCGTATTCCAATTTTTTGATGATGCAGAAGATGATATTCAGGAATAGCTGAAGGATTTTTTATGGAGGAGAAACAGGTATGAATTTATTTTTCAGAATTTTAGTTGCAATATATTCATTGTTTTTAACCGTAGTGTGCGGTTTTATAATGATTTCGCCTTTCGGAAATAAAGAGCTCATGTCCATGGCTCTTGATTATATTAATATAACATGCTACCAGTCCAAACAATACGACATAGCGATTTTTTTGATAGGGTTTGTGTTCTTTGTTCTTAATATCGTAGTTCTTACTTCAGGACTCAGACTTAAGAAAAGTACAAGATATATTTGTGCCGAAAACGAAAACGGTATAGTAAGAATTTCTTCGAATTCTATAGAAAATATTGCGCTTGCGTTATCTAAACGTTTCCAGGGTGTAAAGGATGCAAAGGCAAAGGTTAATTTCCGTGATCAGAAAGTTGAGATTGCCATAAAACTTACAGTTATTCCGGATATAAATATTCCCGGTCTTTGTAAGAGCATACAGGAGAGGGTAAAAGAATCTGTAGAGGCTTCCATGGAGATAAAGGTAAAGGAAATAAGTGTTAATGTTGAAAGTGTGCATACTGCACAGGAATAATGAAAGGCAGTGCATATTATGTTAAGAAGATTATATAAATTTTACAGAACAAACTACTACGGAATAAACGGGGCACTTATAGGTTTGGCAATCGGCTTTTCTTTTGTATTTATAGGTTTTTTCCAAACCTTATTTATTACGCTGTGTGTTTTTGCCGGCTTTTGGATAGGCAGAAAAATACAAAAAGACAAAGATTTTATTAAGAAACTTTTGGATAAGATATTGCCGCCGGGTTCGTACAGATAAAATTTATTGTTAAAAATACAATTATTCTTTTTTTCGGAGGATTAAAATGAGCAGAAGAGATGCAAGAACAGCTGCTGTAAAAATTATATTCGGATATTCTTTTTCGGTGACAGACAGCAGTCCTGATTCCATAGAAAAACTTATAGAAGGTTATATGCAGGATTTTGATGACAGCGAAGGCGGTGCATCTGAAGAATATATTTATCTTTGTGATGTCGTACGAGGAACAGTTTCACATTTGCATGAGATTGATGCGATACTTACGGCTTGTATAAAAGACTGGTCTTTTGACCGTTTGGGCAAAGCCGACCTTGCGATTTTGCGTGTTGCAGCATACGAGATAAAATACCGCGAAGATATTCCGGAGAGTGTTTCTATAAATGAAGCTGTTGAGCTTGCCAAAACATACGGGACAGATGATTCACCTTCGTTTGTAAACGGTGTTTTGGGAAGTGTTTACAAACTGATAAAGAAATAAACTTTGGCATTACGGTTGTATTGTAAATCAGGCGTATAACGCCTGATTATTTTTTGCAGACAGGATAGTAAATATGAATAATGATACTCCTAAAATTAAATGTGATTTTATTGTTGTCGGGGCAGGTCCTGCCGGGATTATGGCTGCAATAGCTGCTGCCAAAAGGGGTTTATCGGTTATAGTTTTAGAGCGTAACGGCATGATAGGCAGAAAGCTTAGGATAACAGGTAAAGGACGCTGTAATATTACGAATAACTGCGATTTTGACACTTTGATCGAAAATATTCCGGGTAACGGCCGTTTCTTATATTCTGCCCTGAGAAGTTTTGATAATTTTGATGTTATAGATTTTTTCAATAACGCAGGACTCAAAACGGTTGACGAACGCGGCGGACGAATTTTTCCTGCTTCGCAAAAAGCTTCCGATGTTGCGGAAATTCTCAAGAATGAAGCTAAAAAATACGGTGTTTCGGTCAGATACGGGATGAAAGTGAAAGAACTGATGACTGAAGAAAACGATGGAATAAAGGCTGTTTGCGGCGTAGTGTGCGAAGAAAACGACATGCGTTTTTATTCGCAGAATGTTTTAATTGCGACAGGCGGTAAATCGTATCCTTTGACAGGTTCAAGCGGTGACGGATATATATGGGCAGAGAAGATAGGTCATACCATAGTTACTCCGAAACCGTCGCTTTGTGCATTGGAATGTTCCGAAAAATGGATTTCTGAATTGGAAGGACTCTCTTTAAAAAACGTTGTATTTAAATTGTGTGACGGCAACGGAAAACAGCTGTTTTCGGATTTTGGCGAAATGCTTTTTACAAATAAAGGTGTATCCGGACCGATAGTATTGAGTTCGAGCCGGTTTGCCGCTTTAAACGATTTTAAAAAATTAACGGCATATATTGATTTTAAACCTGCGCTTAGCATTGACAAACTGGAAGAGCGTCTTATAAGAGATTTTGAAAAGTATAATAAAAAGCAAATATCAAATGCGTTTTGCGATTTACTTCCATCACGGTTAATCCCGATTGTAATAAAATGTACAGGGCTGAATCCGTGTGATAAAGTATATACAATAACAAAAGTTCAGCGCAGGACAATCGCCGAAATATTAAAAAATTTTAAATTGCATATAAAAGGAAGTGCTCCCTTTAGTGAAGCTATTATCACTATGGGCGGAATAAAGACTTCCGAAATAAATCCAAAGTCAATGGAATCAAAGCTTTGCAAAGGACTGTATTTTGCCGGCGAAGTTATTGATGTTGACGGTTATACCGGCGGTTTTAATCTCACCATTGCTTTTTCAACGGGACATGCTGCGGGAATGAATATCAAAAAGACTGTCTGAATAAGTATAAACAGTATTAATATTTTGGTAGTGAGATTGATTGAAAATAAAATCCGGATTTAGTTTTAATGCTGATATAAAAGAAAAAATGTTAAAACTATTTACGAATGTTAAGTTTTATTATTCGGTTATAGTAATTCTTCTGATTGCAGTTACGGCAACACAGATATATTTAAAAGTCACTGACAAGGAATTGTCTTATGCGGAAAGCGGTATGGCATTTGACAAAAATAATATTCAGGCAGCGGCGTCTGTTACGGAAGAATTCGGAAAAGACAGAGGAATGATATCGTTAAAATGTTCAGATATGGGCAGCGGCGGTGTATATGTTTACGTAAATAATACAATGAAGGCAAACATCACTTCAACGGAATTAAAAAATCTGAAAGTAAAAAAAGGTGATGTAATAATTGTCAAAGGTCATTCCTTGCAAAGCAATGTTACGGTGACGATTGAATCTGCCGTCGGAAATATTGATACGGAGATAGCCGGAAAATCCGTAACTTTGGGAAATTTAGGCAAATATTTAGTCAGCATAAAGTGAAAATTGAATTATGCGAAGTTTTGATAAATTTTATGGTAGTGGGTAGTTTGCTCAGACTGTTTTAATTTTGTTAAACTTATTGTCAAAAATATGTCAAATATATATGTAACGTGCTATTTTGTATGTGTGAGATTAGTAAATGCCGCATTTTACAAATTAAGTACAGTTTCATAATCTGAACAAAAAACTGCCAAATAGGAAGAAACTTTACCGGATAGAGCGAATTTATTGGAATTGCCTCTTGATAGTGTTAAATGTTGTGCAAGAGTTAATCTAAACACATTTAACAATATTAAGGGGGAAGTTTTTTTGAAGAAACTAAAAAGAATTTTATCAGTAGTTCTTGTAGTATGTATTTTAACCGGAATGAATATACTTCATATCGGCGGAAATACAGCTACGGCAGAAACCTTGAATTCGAAAATGAAAGCAGTGTTTCTGAGAATTTTAATGTTGCCGATAATACAGATGATCTGTCGCAACAGACAGAAAAGCTCGTATCTGAGCTTAAGGAAAATAGCAATATAATGGACTATGTGGATGAAAAAACACTTGTTGAGTCCAAGCATATTGAACGTCTTAAAGATAAGGAAAAACTTAATACATATGTTTTTTTGAACGAGGATGGCACTGAGTCTGTGTATTACATGGAGAAGAATGTGAAATACAAAGCAGACAACGGCAAAATTCATGAAAAAGATATTACGCTTGTTCACAAAGACAAGGCGTACAAAGTAACAGACAGTGACGTGAAACTTTCTATACCCGAAACGGCTACAGACGGTATAGAGCTTGACTATAAAGAAAACAATGTAAAACTTGTGCCTAAAAACGGCAAATCCAAAGCTAACGCGACCTTTAATGATGCGGACAATAGTGTTACATATAACAATTATTTCGAAAACGGTATAGATCTTCGTTACACGCCGCTTCTTTCAGGCGTAAAAGAAGATATTGTTCTTTCATCATATACCGGAAGAAATTCATTTGAATTTACTCTTTACACCAACGGATTAAAAGTATTCTCGGAAAAAGGCTGTTACTATCTTGCTGATAAAGAAGATTCAAATGATAAAATATACCTCGGAGAGATCATTGTATACGATGCCGTAGGTAGACCGGATAAGGGAACTTTGGCGATAGAAACTGTCAAGGAAAGTTCGGAATATCTTTTGAACGTTTCAGCTGACGAAGACTTTCTTAAAGATCCGTTGACAGTGTATCCTGTTGTGATTGATCCGACTCTTGAAATTTCACAAAACATACAGGGTATAGACTCAATAGTAGAAGCAACTGTGTTCAGCGGTTTTCCGGAACAGAATTTCGGCGATTATCAGTATTGTACCCTTGGTCAAATCAATGCGGGTTACGGGATTGCGAGGACGATTGTACGATTTGACGGATTGGCAAGCGATGCGGTATATAACTCAATTTCATCAACGGATATTACAAGCGCTAAATTCTATGTAAAGGAAGCTACCGGTGTTACTGCGCATAATGTTTCAGTGCTGTATAACCAAAGCGCAACTGCATGGACAGAAACCGGTATAACTTGGAATACACTTTCTACACATTTATCCGCACCAATAGCTACTGCAAATTTAGCTAACAATGAGTGGACAACTTTTGACTTAACTGATTATGTTTCACGTTGCAAAGCAGGGGAATTAACACTTTCATCCGGTCTTGTATTGAAACTGACAAGCAATGAATCTTTGTCATATACTCAGTTTAATACATCAGAGCATACTACAGTAAGTTTCAGACCTTATTTAGTGCTGACATATACCGGTGATACTTCTATTTCACTTAATGTTACAAGTATAGATGTTGATGAGGGCAGTACATATAAGTTGAGTGCTACTACAAATCCGGCAGGTGCATCCGTAGCTTGGTCATCTAGCGACACTACAATTGCAACTGTAACAAGCACCGGAAATATAAGAGGTCGCAAGGCCGGTGTTGTCAAAATAACGGCTACTATAAAGGGAACAAATATAAAAAAACACTGTACTGTATATGTTACTGTTCCGGACGGTATTTATGTTATAACTAATATGGATATCGGGAAAGTTTTGGATGTGAAGAACAATGGAATTATAAATAACACGGATGTTTTATTGTGTTCGCAAAACAGCTATTGCGGCGGACTTAATCAAAAATGGAGAATAAAACATCTTGCACAGGGATACTACAGCGTGCGACCTTTGCATAAGTTAGATATGTGCTTATATACGAATGGTTCAAATACGACTATTTATAAGAGTGATTTGAATGAGACTGTGGAAAACACTCCCGTATCTAAACGATGGACAATCACATATGAGCTGATACAGGGTACAACTGATAAAGGCTATGTTTTCAAAGGTTTAGGAAAGGCGTTGACTATTGGTAAAATGATTACATCCAATAAGTATGATGCCGTTGTATCGACAAGAGATTTAGCAGACAGAACACAATATTGGACGTTGACAATTGATTCTTCTTTGCCATCAGAAGGTGTACGTGTTTATGATGTTTATAATCCGGGTGTATTTTATGATTCTAATTATCATGAAGGAGAAATGTTTACGAGAGAAATGTTTGTAGGTTCGAGTAGTAATATGTCTGGACTTGGTCTTAAAACTGCATATTATAATTCTGATATAAATAAGTCAGTATCTCAAAATTTTATTTTTTCTTCATCGGATTCGAGTGTAGTAAGTGTTGTTGAGCAAAGTGGACTTATGACAACTCATAAAGTTGGAACAGCTAATATAACCGGGGTTAACGGTGTAAACGGAACACTTGCACATTTTAAAGTAAAGATAGTGGCTGTTGAAATTAAAGAAGGTACTTACTATATAAAGAATAAAGGCTCTTCTCGTTATTTACAGATAGATAATAACCAAGCACCTAATTATAGTAATTCCGGTAGTTTTATGGAGCAGCATGAAATTAACGGTCAATCTCATCAGCATTGGACGTTCATATCTTTAGAAAACGGTTATCATAAAATAATCTCAGCAAAAAGCGGTCTTGCGTTGTCAATAAAAACAGGAGAAACATCTACTGACGGTGCCAAAGTGGTTCAAGAAACATATACCGGTGATTCGAGGCAACAATGGAAAATAACTGAGGCTGAAAGCGGCGGATTAATAATAAAGGCTCGCTCGTCTGAGGGGTATTCCGGCAATCTTGTTATGGCTGTTGGAATTGGTGGTGATGGTACAAATATTAAACAGTTAAAATATGATAATGATACTGACTACAAAGATGAATGGGTGTTGATGCAAAATAATCTTTTTAGATATTCCCATTATTATGATGATTCTTTTGCAGATAATTCAGATGCAATTTTAAACATCACTGATGCGACAGCTTTTTGTAATAAAGTTTATAGTCATTTTGGCTTGAGCTTTGCACATACCGGATATATAAGTAAATATGAAGATGCTATTGTGGATGAATGTGAACATGGAATAAATGAACCGTGCGATAGTTCTTGTAGTTTAATTTGTAAATCCCACCATAAGAATATTGAAAATATAAGCGATCAATTATACTATGACGACCGGGAAGACAATACAATATCTGTATTGTGGTCGAATAGGACAGCCGGAACTTTTTGCAATGGTAATATTACCCATGAACAATATGATGGCGACACTACGGCATTGGTAATCAATAATAGACCTGTAATACAATTTTTGAGAATTAACGGAGACACAAAAGAGAAAATGCTATGGCGTCAAGCGATAACTTTAGCTCACGAAACTGCACATACGATGGGAATGCCGGATGTGTATGACGATGTGGGGCATGATTATCAAAATGGCTTTGCTTGTGTGATGGAAAGGTATGATCCTTTTATAGCAGCAAATGACAAGTATAGAGCAGAAATTTTTTATGAAGATATATTAGCTGGATATACTAAGCCGTTTTGTGATTCTTGCACAGAGCAAATGACTCAGTTTACGAATGGATTATACTATAAAGGAAATTAAGAGGTGATTTGCATGAAAAAATTTAGAATTTTTAGTTTTATATTGTCACTGGTTCTTTCCGTATCAATATGTGGGTGTACGAAAAAGGACGATGAGAACAAAGATGAATCGAAAGCTACATTGGTTAATAAAAACGGACAATATTATATACAGTTTGACGAAATAGATAAAAACATTAATGAATCATTCACAAATTCGGTGACAGAGGAATGTATTACTTTTTCTTCAATGGATGAGTTTTATTCAAAAGTTACTAATGTCGATTTTTCTGAAGAGGAAGTTGATATTATGTTCAGAAGTTTTCCAAACGATGATAATGGTATACGAGTATGCGATATGGATAGGCTATATCAACCGATTTTGCCTAATGATGCTGTTGTTGATAATGTTCGTTGGTATGGTGATGCATATGTAACTTCGTGGGTCGCTTCTGATGGTGCATCCGGTTCTATACAAGTGTTTGATAGGGAAGAAGATTTTTATAGAATCATGAATGCATTACGCCCCGATAACTTCTATGAAAAAGAACATGTCGAAGTATTGGATTATTCAGAAGACCAAAATTCTAAGTATACCATGAAAAAGTGGACATTTACTACTACTACGGATTCCGGTCAATATAAATTTAGAGAAGAACAATACGAGACCGACAGTGCCGATTCGCATTGCAAGATAATAATTATATACAGACTTGAGTCTAATGATAAATATTCAGAGGGCATGGTGTTTTCGGACACCATACCGCATAGATTACATGTTTTCGGCAATAACGGCGATAAATATTGGATTAATGATTCCATTAGTATTGTATCTGACATAGATATCGACTGGCTTATGTCATTTGATATTGAGCCGTATGTAGCTGAATAGTTTCGCTTGAGTTGGAGGTATAAATTTACACGGCAACAGGTTGTATCATAATTGCGGTCTGTTGCCGTGTTGTATAGAGAAGCCGGAACTTTTTGCGATGGTAATATTTTAGCTCACGAAACTGCACATACGATGGGAATGCCGGATGTGTATGACGATGTGGGGCATGATTATCAAAATGGCATTGCTTGTGTGATGGAAAGGTATGATCCTTTTATAGCAGCAAATGACAAGTATAGAGCAGAAATTTTTTATGAAGACATAATGAATGGGAATACAGAGCCGTTTTGTGATTCTTGCACAGAGCAAATGACTCAGTTTACGAATGGATTATACTATAAAGGAAATTAAGAGGTGATTTGCATGAAAAAAATTAGAATTTTCAGTTTTATATTGTCGCTGGTTCTTTCCGTATCAATATGTGGGTGTACGAAAAAGGCCAATGAGAACAGAGATGAATCGAAAGCTACATTGGTTAATAAAAACGGACAGTATTATATACAGTTTGACGAAATAGATAAAAACATTAAAGATTCGTCTGCGAATTCAAAGATAGCTGAATATATTTATTTTTCCTCAATGGATGAATTTTATTCAAAAGTTAATGATTTAAATTTCTCTGAAGAAGAATTTGATATTATGTGCAGAAGTTTTCCTAGTGATGACAACGGAATAAAAGTATGCGATATGGATAATCTGTATCAGCCTGTTTTACCTTATAATACTGTTGTAGATGACATTGTTTGGGGAGGTAATAGTTATGTAACAACGTGGAATGCTCCGGAAGTTGCTTGTGGGATTGTAGAAATACTCAATACGGAAGATGATTTTTATAAAGTAATGAATTCGGTTCGTCCTGATAACTTTTTTGAAAAAGAGCATGTTGAAGTTTTGGATTATTCCGAAAGCCAAAATGATAAGTATATAATGAAATCATGGATATATACAACAAATTCGGAAACCGGAAAATCTAAATTCAGGCAGGAGCAGTATGAGACGGTTAGTACTGATGCATATTACAAGGTAATAATTCGCTACAGCATTGAATCTGATGTTGATTTTGGATATGAAGTGTCATATTCCGACACGATTCCTCATAGGACACATATTTTCTGCAACAGCGGCGATAAGTATTGGTATAGTGAATTTTATAACATTGAATCCGCCTTAGATATCGACTGGCTGATGTCATTTGATATTGAGCCGTATGTAGCTGAATAGTTTCGCTTGAGTTGGCGGTATAAATTTACACGGCAACAGGTTGTATCATAATCGCGGTCTGTTGCCGTGTTGTATATAGAAGCCGGAACTTTTTGCGATGGTAATATTTTAGCTCATGAAACTGCACATACGATGGGGATGCTTGATGTGTATGACAATAAGGGGCATGATATTCAAGGTAGTTTTATTTGCATAATGGAACGGTATTATCCTTTTATGGGTGCAAACAATAAATATAGAGCAGAAATTTTTTATGAAGACATAATGAATGGGAATACAGAGCCGTTTTGTGATTCTTGCACAGAGCAAATGACTCAGTTTACGAATGGATTATACTATAAAGGAAATTAAGAGGTGATTTGCATGAAAAAAAATAGAATTTTTAGTTTTATATTGTCGCTGGTTCTTTCCGTATCAATATGTGGGTGTACGAAAAAGGACAATGCTAACAAAGATGAATCGAAAGCTACATTGGTTAATAAAAACGGACAGTATTATATACAACTTGACGATACAGCCGGAAATAATGCGTCGTATGACAGTTCAAAAATAATTCAATATATTTATTTTTCTTCAATGGATGAATTCTATTCAAGAGTTACTGAGTTGGATTTCTCAGAAGAAGAAATTGATATTATGCATAGTTTTTCTCGTGATGATAACGGAATTAAAGTATGTGATATGGATAATCTGTATCAACTTGTTTTACCAAATGATGCTTCCGTAGAAAATATTGCATGGAGTGGTAACGAGTATGTAACACTATGGAATTCGCCAAGTGTTACCCAAGGTATGGCATTTATGCTTAATACAGAAGGTCGGTTTCAAAACGAGATGGCAGCAGCTCTTCCGGATGACTATTTTGAACAAGAGAATATTGAAGTTTTGGACTATGCAGAAGTTCAAAATACCGGTTACACAACAAAAAAATGGACATATAATCACATGACAGTAGATGGTAAATTTAAAAAGCGGATTGAAGTATACGAAACAGATGCCATTGATCTGTATCGTAAGATAATAATACGCTACACGATTGAAAAACCTGATGCAAATTCGGATATTGTATGTTCAGATACTATTCCTTTTGATGTAAGTGTTTTCACTAAAAGAGAAAATAAGTATTGTTGGAATCTTATGACGAAAATCGAGGATCCTTTAGATATCGACTGGCTGATGTCATTTGATATTGAGCCGTATGTAGCTGAATAGTTTCGCTTGAGTTGGCGGTATAAATTTACACGGCAACAGGTTGTATCATAATTGCGGTCTGTTGCCGTGTTGTATAGAGAAGCCGGAACTTTTTGCGATGGTAATATTTTAGCTCGCGAGACTGCACATACGATGGGGATGCCGGATGTGTATGATGATGAAAATCATGAATTAAACTGTATAATGGAAAAATATAATCCTGTGACAGCGGAGTGGTTATATTCTCTCATTGAAATGGGTGAAGCTCCGTTTTGTGATTCTTGCACAGAGCAAATGAATCGGTTTACAAGTGGCGTATACTACAGAGGAAATTAAGAGGTGATTTGCATGAAAAAAATTAGAATTTTTAGTTTTATATTGTCGCTGGTTCTTTCTGTATCAATATGTGGGTGTACGAAAAAGGACGATGAGAACAGAGATGAATCGAAAGCTACATTGGTTAATAAAAACGGACAGTATTATATACAACTTTATGATAACGCCGGAAATAATGCGTCGTATGACAGTTCAAAAATAATTCAATATATTTATTTTTCTTCAATGGATGAATTCTATTCAAGAGTTACTGAGTCGAATTTCTCAGAAGAAGAAATTGATATTATGCATGGTTTTTCTCGTGATGATAACGGAATAAAAGTATGCGATATGGATGATCTGTATCAACCTGTTTTGCCTTATAATGCTACTGTAGAAAATATTGCTTGGACCGGCGACGAGTATACAACACTCTGGAGTTCTACGGAAGTAGCAAGCGGTTTGTTTTATGTACTCGATACGGAAAACGAACTTTCTAATACGATGGAACGCCTTTGCCCAGATAGCTTTTTTGATCAAGAGTATGTTGAAGTTTTGGATTATTCTGAAAGTCAAAGTAATAAGTATATACGGAAAACGTGGGTATTTACGACAACTACGGAATATGGAGAAACTAAATTTAGGCGAGAGCAGTACGAAAGCATTAGTAATGGGAGAAATTACAAGGCAATAGTTAATTACAGAATTGCATCTACTGTTGATTATGGTTATGAAGTGAAAATGTCTGACACGGTTCCTGATACAATATATATTTTCTGCAACAGCGGTAATAAGTATTGGTATAATCTTATAACAGATGTTGATGATACCATAGATATCGACTGGCTGATGTCATTTGATATTGAGCCGTATGTAGCTGAATAGTTTCGCTTGAGTTAAACACACAAAACATTACCTTGAATTGATATCAAGTTTTTCTAATTGCGTATTTAGAGTTTAATATAGTTGTTTTAATATTTGTAATTAGACTTGCCGTTAATGTTTTGATATAAGGGAAAATGAACCGGGATAGGAAGTTTATATTATGTTTTGGTAAAAAAAAGAGGTAAAAAAAAGACCGTTAATCGGTTAAAATTCACTATTGACATCCATTCCTAACAAGTGTAGAATATCACAGTATCCGCTCTGACGGGGCTTCTAAATCTATGCCTTTTTTCGGCATGGTGCCTGCGTAACAGAATTGATCCGGTTCTGTGTAAGGCGAGACTTTATAGGAGGTGTATATTATGGATTATGCTATTGTTGTTACAGGCGGTAAGCAGTACAAAGTTACTGAGGGCGAGAAGGTATTTATCGAGCTTATCGGTAAGGAGGCTGACGAGGCTGTAGTATTTGACAAGGTTCTTGCTGTTTCAAACGGTGACGAAGTTACTTTCGGTGCTCCTTATGTTGAGGGTGCTACTGTTGATGCTAAGGTTGTAAAGAACGGCAAAGATAAGAAGATCATGATTATTAAGCATAAGGCAAAGAAGGGCTACCGTAAAAGACAGGGCCACAGACAGCCTTATACACAGGTTATCATTGAGAAGATCAATGCCTGAGGCGTGTACTTATGATTAAGGTTGCTGTTCGTCGGGGTGCAGACGGCTCTGTACAAAGTTTCAGAGTAAAAGGTCATGCAGGTTATGATGTTGAGGGTAAGGATATTATTTGTTCTGCCGCATCGGCTGTTGCATATACCGCTGCAGGATATTTCGAAGAGAAATACAACCCGGACGGAAGGAAGCAGACTTTATTTGAAGAAAAAAGCGGTGATTTTTCATGGAAACGGCCCAGGATAACCGACAGAAGTGAAAATATTGCGGCTGATGCAGTTTTAGATGCTATGGTCATAGGATTTAAACAGATTGAGTACAGCTACGGAAGTAAATATTTGGTTGTTAGTGAAGAGGAGGTAGAATCCCATGCTTAAGATTAATTTGCAGTTATTCGCTCACAAAAAAGGTCTCGGTAGTACAAAGAACGGCAGAGACTCTGAGTCCAAGAGACTCGGTGTGAAGAAGAGCGACGGACAGGCTGTTGTCGCCGGCAATATTATTGTCAGACAGAGAGGCACAAAGATTCATCCCGGTACAAACGTTGGTATTGGTACTGACTATACTATCTACGCTTTAAAGGATGGTAAAGTATCATTCACACGTCTTGGCAAGGATAAGAAGCAGGTCTCTGTTATCGAAGCCTGATATATTGGTTTGATATTTATTAAACTGCAGCCGCAGGTGACGTACAGTCACCTGCGGCTTTTGTCGTTCCGATTGTAAAGTACTTCCAACTGTGATTTCTTGACTTATTTCGACATATTTCTTATAATCTCAACAGTTATTTAATTATTTTACTTATGATGAAAAAATTTAAGGCGGTGGATACATGAGGAGATTAGTGCGTTATATATCTTTTGCACTTGCTTTATGTATTATGACCGTTTTTTTTACGTCAGAATTTATCAGCAGCGAAAATTCTGAACGAGTTTCGTATTTATCTGCTGATGCGGCAGGTGTTGTTATAACACTTGATCCCGGTCATGGAGGTTCAGATCCCGGAACCAGTTCTGCGTTTTCTAACGGCGGATCGCATTATGAAAGTTGGTATAATCTTGAAATCGCAAAATCAGCAAAAGAAAGGCTCGAAAAATACGGAATTACTGTTTATATGACAAGAACAGCGGATGCTGAAATCAGTTTGTCGGAAAGAGTGAATATTGCAGTTGATAACGGTTCTGATGCGCTTATATCAATTCATAATAATTCTGCCGCTGCAAGCTCTGCAACAGGATCGGTTGTATGCGTCCCTAACGAGAATTACCGAGCTGAAATGAGTACAAAGTCATCTGATATTGCTCATAAGATATTGGAAAATTTGTCTGAATCACCCGGTACAAGAAACAGAGGACTTCTTAAAGCGTCGTATAAAGGGTTGTATTATCCGGACGGAAGCGCTGCCGACTATTATGCAATTAACAGATATGCAAAACAAAGAGGCCTTAATGCGTCTATGATAGTTGAATGTGCTTTTTGTACTAATCCTTCCGATGTGTCATTGCTTGAGGATGAAGAAAACCGAAGAAAAATGGGATATTCAATTGCAGACGGTATTGCAGAACATTACGGACTCAGAATGGTTGAGGACAAACCTGCTGCGCCAAAGTATTTTGCGGAAATAACTGCTGTAAATGAAGGCGGGAAAGTAGGTTTTAATGATGATTATTCACTGAATCGTCTGACTGGTCTGAATGACGGTTCAGTTATTGCCTTTAAAATTAAGGCGGAGTCAGGATATAAATGTTCGTCGATAACTGTCGGTTCTGAAAATATTGAAGTGTACGGAAACGGAACAGGCGCTGCATCATATAAGGTTAAAATTTCAGGTGCGGATACAAAAATTAAGGTAACATTTGAAAAGATTTTGTATAGTTTGGGTGTATACAGAGTGACAACCGATTTTCTGAACGTCAGGGAATTGCCGAATGCAGATGATTCTACCGGCGTTTTAGGACAGCTTAATACAAATGACCGATTTACCGTTACCGAAATTGTAAATACGCATTGGGGTAAAGTTGTCTTTAACGGTCAGACAGGATATATATCTATTCATTTAAATTATGCGGAATTTGTAAGTGATCTTATTATAGAATCAAATGATATTGTTTTTGACAACAATGAGTCGGTTAAGTGGATAAAAGAAGATGTTCCGGACGGTACAAGTGTGGATTTATATACGGATCAGACTACTGAAGATGTTTTTATGAGAGTAAGCAGTGAAAGCAGTAATACGCCGTATATTAATTTCAGGTTTGATAAGCTGGGAAGTATGTATGCTGATAAGTACCGTTACGTTTTGATAACTGCAAAAACTTCCGCCGGCGGACAGGCGAAAATGTCTTTTTATACAGAAAATAATCAGTCAACACCTGCTTGCAGTAAAATATTTCAATGGAAAAGTGACGGGTTGTGGTACAATTATTTAATTGATTTGTCCGGTGAAGAAGAATGGACAGGAGAAATACACAAAATAGTTTTTGAATATTCTGATTCAAGCGGAGACGGAAATATTCTTTATTTCAGGAACATCAGATTTTTAACTGCGAAACCGCAGGAGCCTTCTTTAAGATTAAGCAGTTCTGTTATGGAGCTTGGAAGCAGTATAACCGTCGGATATTCAGGTCTTGAAGATTATTTCGGTACAAACGATAATATTTTGCCCTTTATTTCTGTATATGCAGATAACGCTGATTTTTTGGGAGAACCGTTGTTTAAAAAGTATCTGAATGAATCAGAGGGCACGTTTGAATTTTCGGCAGATTCTACCGAAGGAAAAATCGATGAAGGTAATTATGTTATACGTTTGGGATTTGATGCAAAAGGTACAGCTGGTAAAAGTGTGAATTTGCAGAGTGTATTTTTATATTCTTCTGATTCAAAGACACTTTTGAAAGTTGAGAAGCCCGTCAGATATGTAATCGGTCTATATCAGGTATATATACCGAGAGATAATGACGGTTTTGCATTGATAAGATCAAACCCTTCCGGGTATGCAGTAGTAAAAGCTGCTGTTCCGAACAATGCATACATAAATATCACAAATATTTCCGATGTGTGGGGATACGTTTCATACAATGGAATTGAAGGCTGGATAAATATTGAAGATTATTTGAATTTTGTTTCGGAACATTTTGATACATCAGAAAGTTCTTATGTAAAAAAGGGAGATGTAAATGCAGACGGTGCTGTAAACGTTTTGGATGTTGCAGACATTGTTGCGTATAAAAGAGGTAATTTAAATTTAACGGAGAAAGTTTTGCTTGAGTCAGGTATTTATTTTCAGAGTGAAGCCATAACAGTTGTGACATTGGTCAGAATATATAATATTATTATCCGATAAGCAGAATAAAAATTTTTATGTGGGACATCCTATTTTCATGAGGTGATTTTTTTGATTTCATGGATAGGGTGTTTCTTTATATACAGTTTTTTCGGCTGTGTTTTAGAAACTGTATTTTGTTTCGTGTTTAATTTCAAAATTGAATCAAGAAAATGTATGCTCTTGTCTGCTTTATGTCCTGTGTACGGGTTGGGCGGAATTGCGGTAAGTGCATTGTCATTTCCATTCAAAGATAATAAAATTATCACTTTTTTTATAGGAATGATTGCTGCGACCCTTGTTGAATATATTATGGATATGTTTTATAAAGATTTTTTGGGCGTATCATTTTGGAATTATTCACAGCGTCCATTGAATATTAACGGAAGAGTGTGGATTGTGTATTCTATCTGTTGGGGACTTCTATCACTTCTTTTGGTTTATAAAATTCATCCTGCGGTATGGTCTTTTGTAACAGAAATTCCTTCTTCAGCCATTGTCTCATTCGGTATATTTTTTGCTGTCGATATGGTTTTAAGCAGTATCCTTATGTATCATTTTCAAACAAAAGATGCAATAAATCTGTCTTGGATTTATCACAAACTGATATCATAGGAATTTGACATAAAAGTTTGCGTTTCCATGTAAGTTCTCAATTTTATTTTTGTATTTGACTTTATCAATGCTGTGTATTATTATTTTTTATATATATTGAGATTACCAGACATACTGGTTTTTACAAGGAGGGTTATATTATTATGAAGAAAATTTTGGTACTCATTCTTACGGTTGTAGTACTTGCATCTTCTTTTGTTATGCCGTCTATGGCAGCGACAGAGCCTACAGATATCGGTGGGTTTGATTTCTATTCTATTACATTCCACTACAGTGAGCCTATGGTTGTAAATTATGAAATAAAAGAGAGAGAATATGTAGACGATAATGGTAAGACTAAGAAAGAGAAATACTATGCTTTCGGTGAGGCTGTAGATTCATATACAATATACGTTACTGAAAATAATGATAATCAGCTTTATACTTCTCAGAGCGAAACTGAAATCAAAAGATTTAAAGAAACAGTTTCAAACTTTTTTGCTGTGGAATCTTATGATTTAGGTATAGGTTCTTCTGAACTTGCTTATACAAAGTATCCTACACCTGCCGCTTATATTACGCAGATTCATGATAATACTGCTATCATGATAAAGGATACAAGTAACATTTACGGTCTTGCTGATTTTTATGATCAGGCAGATACTAAGAATCCTAACTTTGCAGAGCAGGATGGTTATTTTATTGATTCCGATACAGGAAACAAGATTGATGATAACGGATTCGTTATAGATGCAAATAATCTCTGGCACGAAGCTGACGGAGTCAGAGTAGAAGCGTTTACTGCTGATGCTTCAGGCACATTGATCTGGGTTCCTTACGCCAGCCGTGTTGTTGACGGAAAGGCTCTTGTAAACAGTCAGGTTACTAATAGCATGCTTATAGAAAAAGGTCTTATTTCTGCATATCCGGAATATGATGATAGCGTTGACTATGACGAAGACGGAACAGTAAATAAGTCTAAAGATAAAAAAGAATATGAATCTAAAAAGAGCAGTTTCGAAGCAGCTTACATACAGTTGTACCGTATAAAGACAGATACTGACGGTAACAAAACATATTCTGAGGCTGAGCTTGCTGCAGCAAATGACATAAACAGAACTTTTACACAGGATGATGTTGAGGTGTTTACAAATGCAGCAGGTGTTAGTTCTTTTGTTCGTGGTACACCTACTGTAGGTATTCCAAAGGCTAAAGCTACAATAACATCTGTTACAGTCGAAATAGATGCTCTCGGAACTCAGCTTTACAGTGATGTGGCAGCTGATCCTCAGCAGAAAAATACTATTGTTCTTACTACCGGTAACGTTTATGATAACGTTAAATTTGCAAAGGATGTTGTTGCAAAAGACTCTACTAAGATAAACAATATCGGTGAGATAATCGGTACTGCTAAGTGTGTTACAACAAAGACATCTATGGACCTTAATGAGGATGCAGAACTTACAAAGAAGAGTGTAACATTTGATGCCACAGCTGAAACTCTTGCTATGCTTAAGAACGGCACAGATATCTATCTTAACTTTAATGTTGAGACATTACAGCCGACTGACGGTGTTGAAATTGCGGATACATATGTTCTTAACGGAACACAGTTGGTTGGTGAGAAAAAATCAGATAAGTGGACCGCATCGCTTGCTTCTATGACCGTTTATAAAGTAACAGAAGAATCGCTTGAGTCTGTCGAAGTTAAAGAAGAAAAAGGCAATAATATGATGCTTATCATTATTATTGCTGCAGCTGCAGTTGTTGTTATTGCTGTTGTTGTCATTGTAATTGTTGTATCAAAGAAAAAGAAAAAAGCAATTGCTCCTGTTGCTTTTGCAGAAACAGATGCTGAGTCAGCTGCAGAGCCTGAAGCAACTCCCGAGGCTGAGTCAGCTGAGGAAGAAGCAGCCGAAGAAAACAAAGAAGATTGATAAAATCGGTTGACTTATAATTGTTTTATTGCAATAATAAAGGGCAGTGTAGAGTAATATCTGCACTGCTTTTTCTTTGGTTAAAATGTCTATTTTATATATTCGGGAGGTCTTATTATGGCTGAGACAAAACAAAATAAAAGAATATTCAGCGGAATACAGCCGTCAGGCAGTCTAACTTTAGGCAATTATCTGGGAGCTTTAAAGAATTTTCCGCTTTTACAAAATGACTACGAGTGTTATTACTGCGTCGTAGACCTTCATACACTGACTGTAAGGCAGGATCCTGCAGCTCTCAGAGAACGTTCTTATTCTCTTATTGCACTGTATCTGGCTGCCGGTCTTAATCCGGATAAAAATGTTTTATTCCTTCAGTCACATGTTCCTCAACATGCGGAGCTTTCGTGGATTTTAGGTTGCTTTACATATATGGGAGAGCTTAACCGCATGACACAGTTCAAGGATAAGAGCAGCCGCCATGCAGATAATATAAACGGCGGGCTTTACACTTATCCCGTATTGATGGCATCGGATATTCTGCTTTATCAGACAGATGCGGTACCGATCGGACAGGATCAGAAACAGCATCTGGAACTTGCACGAAACGTTGCAGAGCGTTTTAATAAGATATACGGAGAGACTTTTGTCGTTCCGGAGCCGTTTATTCCCAAAACAGGCGCAAAAGTAATGAGTCTTCAGGATCCCACAAAAAAAATGTCTAAGTCTGACGATAATGCAAATAATTTTGTTATGATTACAGAGGACGAAACTTCTATTATGAAGAAATTTAAACGCGCAGTTACTGATTCCGGCTCTGAAATCATTTACGACGAAGAGAACAAACCCGGTATCAGCAATCTTATAAATATTTATGCTTCGATTAAAGATATCAGCAGAGAAGATGTTGAAAAGGAGTTTGCTTCTTCCAGGTACGGTGATTTTAAAGTGGCTGTGGGCACTGCCGTATGTGAAAGACTTGCACCTATCAAAAAAGAGTATGACGAATTGATGAAGGACAAAGGTTATCTTGAGTCGGTATTGCGTAAAAACGGCGAAAAGGCAAGGGCAGTTGCCGAACAGACGTTAAAGGATGTATACAGAAAAGTAGGATTTATCGTTTGATTTGTTTTTAATTGGCGGAGGGGTATAAAATGAGGTTGACAACTCATCATTTGTTAAAAAGAGTTATCTCGACGGTGCTTTTGCTTTCTGTTGCGTTATCTGCTTTCGGTTGCACAGACGAAGAAAAAAACAGCAGTACAGGTGATGCAGGCGATAATGTTTATAACGAAGTTCCCGCTTCGGCTTCTCCGACCGATTTTCAGACTTTGAGTCCCGAGTGTGATATACAGGACGACGATATGGTAATAAAAGATGATGATTTCTATATAGGCCCTGTTGAACAGTCCGATTTCAATGAGTCCGTCGTTTATGCTAATGAAATCGCAAACAAAATTCAGGCAAAATATACCGATGGCGGCAGAACTGCTTATGAGGTGAAAAATAATGATACCGTTTTAAATGAGACAATCTACTCATCTGAGAAGATTGGCACAACTCTGAGTAATAAGGACGGTAATTCATATTTTAAAGATACTTTGGATGTTTATGCCATTGACTCAAGCGGCGATGAGTACAGTGTATCTTCATACCTTTCAAACGGAAAAATAAATACTACAAAATTGGGTTATTATTATTACGACGTCAATGTCAGAGATTTATATATGGGATATTCCGGCGGTGTAAGTTATCCCGCAGATGCCGGTATTAATCTCACTCCGTCATCGTGGGGAGTATACAATATGAGTGCTCCGTACATAGACTCTGATGGAAATTTTTCAGTAAAGGTTACCGATTCGTATGATCCGTATTTTTACTTGAACGGATTGTCTATAGACGGCAAAGCTGCAAATGCTGTTGAAATCACTTTAAAAACGGACGGAGATTCCGGTAATTGTGCTGTGTATTTTTATACATCCGACAAGGACGGCTTTAATGCAGAGCAGATGACTTCTTTTGATCTTAAGAATGATGGAGAGTTTCATACCTATGTGGTACTGCTTGGGAATTACGAAAAAAATATTGCCGGAATACGCTTTGATCTCGGTACAAAAGCAGGAGAGAAAGTGACAGTAAAAAGCGCAAGGTTTGCTTATTCAAAAACATTGAAAGTCCCGGTAGCTGTTGAAAAAACATTTCATTCATATCCTGATAAAATTCATTTTGAAGCGTCTGTGTTATCCACGGATTCAGTTTTACCTGTAAAAGATATAAAAGAATACGGCTATAAGGTTTCTTTCGACAAATCATCCGTTGTTTCTTCCGTTATAAAAAACAGCGGAGTTTCGGAGACGTTGTTCTCCGGTAAAACATATACAAGTCCGGAGTATGTTGCATTTGATATAAAAGATGCCGGCGTTGTGGGATTTATAATTCCGAATGACGGAAGCAGTTACAGGCTGAAACTTTCTGAAGATAGTTCGTCATACACTTTATATGTATATCTTAAAAATTCTTCTTGGATAAAATTCGGAAAGCCGGTTTCGATAAGCAGCAGAATATATAATGATTCTGCACACTCGTTTGAAGGCATTGCCGAGGCTGCAAAAATAGAGAGAAATCCTTTTTCGGGAATAACTGTTAAAAGTTCCCGTAAAGGAAAATTTACCGGATATGACTATGCAACGGGCGCGTATATGTTTTCTGTTGACGGTACGGACTTCAGCACTGCATACAAAAAATCACGAAGAAACGTTTACTATTCGGCTGATATCTCGATTACGTCGAGTGATGACAGAGTAATATATATTTCCATGAAAACCGATTCCGGTGCTCTGGAGGGAGCTGCAATCACAAATAAAGACGGCGTTGCGCTTCCTATTCCGATAGAGGTCTGCAAAAATTTCAAAGGCGAAATCGAAGAACCTTTGTATGACCCGCAGGACGATGCGTGGGGATATTCCATTTTGCCGTTAAAAACGACAAAAAATAAAGTGTATAAGTTTTCGCTGTATCATCTGTATCAGAACTGGGGCGAATTTCCGATTAAGCAGCTTTCGTCGATCTGTTTTCATGTTTCTTACTACCATCTGTCTACCGGAGTTTCTGAGTCAAACTGTATCGCTCCGTATTATGTATACGGAAGGGACGGATGGGTTCTTCCTGATTTTCGCGGATTCAGCAGTACTATGTGGGACAGTCAGCCGCAGTATAATTCTGTAGGAAGATTATATTTTACACGCCATGAGGATACTGAGGGAAAAACTGTTAATAGCGAGTATACAGGTTCTCAGATAAATTCTTCGGGAAATACTTACGTAGATGTTGATTACAGCTACATTTCGGATGATGGTTCTTATGAATATACGCTCACGCATTTTGAACTTCCGCAGACAGACGAAAACAGAGTTTTTTATACCTTGTCACTGAAATTCCTTAAGGATACATCTTTCACTGATTTAAAGAAAGAGCTTGAATTGTTTACTTTTGATGGAAGAGAAATTGTTTTTGAAAATGCAAGCTATCTTGCCGAAGATAATACAAAACAAGTTATAAAGAATAAAAATACGGAAAATTCCTGCGATATATATGTACTCGGAAAAGATACGCCGTATTTCTCGTATTACGGTTTTGATATAAGTGAATCGTCATTCGGTCAGAATTTCGGATTGATTGTGAGAGATTCATATATAACTGTAGACGGACGTGAGTGGGACGGTAATTTTGTATTCAAAAATGAATTTGACGGATCACTTAATGTCGGTTCCCTTTCTTTGAATGAAGAAAATATAACCTTCAGCAAAGATGACGTAATTGAGCTTCAGTTGATTCTTCTGCCGTACGGTTTAGGTACAGATACCGATTCGGATAATGTAGATAAGGTTATAGAGGATTCGTTAACGCACAAGTTTACTCTTATTGCTGAAAAAGGTGAAGTTAAAGATGATTACTTGTTGCCTTCTGTCAAGTGCGTTGACAATGAGGCAATCGTGACTGTGTCCGGCGGAAGAAATAATCAGACCGTAAAAGCAGTAGGTTATACCGTATTGGGAAATCCCGAGATATACGAAAAGATTGACGGAGAATGGACGTTGTACGATTTTCATGTCAAAGGCGACTATGACGGCTATACGGTTCAGTACGAGGACGGAGCGTATTCCTACAGTTTTGTATGCGACATGGGAGATGCCCCGGAAAACGCAGAAAGAACATTTAAAATAGTTGTAAAATAAGATTTCTATAAATTTTGATGAAAGGTGTGAAAAATTCGTGATTTTGATAATTGCCGAAAAACCGAGTCTGGCTCGGAATATTGTTGCCGGAATCGGAAAGATGACAAAGAAAAACGGTTATTATGAAGGTTGCGGGTATTATGTTACCTGGGCTTTCGGTCACTTATTTTCACTGTGCGATATTGAACATTACAAACCTCTCCCGGAAGGCAAGCAGTATTGGTCCATGGACAACATCCCGTGTTTCCCTGAGAAATTTGAGTTTGATATAAGGAAAGATAAAGACAAAAGACCCGACAGCGGCGTCGTGGCGCAGTTTGAAACAATTAAATCTCTCTGTAACAGAGAGGATGTTGACACTATCGTAAATGCTGGTGACTCGGACCGTGAGGGCGAGATAATTGTAAGACTTTGTGTATATAATTCGTTTGACGGTTCACTTGAAAGTGTCAATAAGAATTTCGTGAGGCTATGGCTTCCGGATCAGACTCCCGAGACTGTCGGACGAGCGCTTTCGGAGATGAAGAATGAAGCAGATTACAACAACCTTGCAAATGAAGGCTTTGCAAGAACATATATTGACTGGCTATACGGTGTAAATTTGACCAGATATGCAACGCTTAAGTGCGGTACGCTTCTCCGAGTGGGCAGAGTAATCGTTCCAATTGTTAAAGCAATTTATGACCGTGACATGGCTATAAGAAACTTTGTTCCGGATATTTACTATGCGCTTGTAAGTAAAGCGGAGACGAACGGCACCGAAATAGAGCTTATCAGTAAAAATAAATTTGATAAAACTAAGCTTCGCGAAGCCGAGACGATGTGCAAGCTGTACAATGAGTCGGATGCAATTGTTACAGCAAAAAAGAAAAAGAAAGATGTTTTAAATCCGGGAAAATTGTATTCTCTTTCAAAGCTTCAGAATGTTCTGGGAAAAAAATACAAGATGTCTATGGATAAGAGTCTTGCTATCGTTCAGAAGCTGTATGAGGAGGGATATCTTACATATCCGCGTACGAACTCGGAGTATCTTGCAACAAACGAGCAGGACAAAATAAAAACGATAATAGCGAATGTGGCGAAACTAGGTTATCCGGTTGAATTCAAATTCAAAAAGACAATCTTTGATGATTCAAAGATTGAGTCGCACTCAGCCATAACTCCTACCTTCAAAATTCCCGATAAAAATCGCCTGTCGGAAGAAGAGTACTGCGTGTATTCAACTGTAATGAGAAGATTTGCCGCGGTTTTCTGTTCAGAAGAATGTAAAGTCGAAAAAAGCGAAATCATAATTGATGTAGGAGGATATGAGCAGTTCACTCTGAAAGGAACTGTAATTGTAGAGCCCGGTTGGACAAAATATGATGACAGTACGCAAAAAGACAAACTCCTTCCGTTGCTTGAAAAGGGAGACCGTGTAAATATTGACTTTAAGCCAGCACAGAAGGAGACTTCACCGCCGAAGCATTATACAATCGAGACTCTTAACAACTACCTAAAAAATCCTTTCCGTGAGGAAAAGGCAAACGCCAATAATATAGAAAATGAAGATGACTCTGAAGAATACAGGGCGATGTTTGAAGGTCTTGAGCTCGGAACGGAGGCGACAAGGACAGGTATTATAGACAATGCAATAAAGAGTAAATATATTGAACTCAAAAAAGACGTTTACAGAATTCTTCCGGGTGGTGAATTTTTAATAGAATCACTTAACCGTATGGGTATCAATATGGATAAATATAAAACCGCAGAAGTCGGCAAAGCTCTTAAGGCCGTGTTCCGCGGTGAAATGCAGGTAGACGGAAGCGTAATGATTGCAAGAAAAGAAATTGAAAAAGTTTTTCAGATATCATCGGCCGAGCCTGACACCGATACAGATTTCGGTTTTGCCGGTGATGAAGTAGGTGTTTGTCCACTTTGCGGCGGAACAGTTATAAGAACAAGATTCGGTTACGGATGTAAAAATTACCGTGAAGGATGTAAATTTTCCGTAAATCTTTCTATTTGCAACCGAGTTATATCGGTAAATAATGTCCGTGATCTGCTGTCGAACGGTAGAACTGTAAAAATAAAAGGTTTTACTTCCAAAAAAGGTACGCTTTTTGATGCTGCTTTAAAATTAGATTCCGGAAAAGTTGTGTTTGATTTTACATAGAAAAGCTGTTGAAAAGGAAAAATATGGGTGTCAATTAAAAGTGAAAATGTCCTAAAAAAACATAAACATAAGCACCAAAAAACGGTGCTTTTTGTTTTTTAAGAAGCCCAGTCAGTTTCCCTTCCGCACATTGCATGTACGTATTTCATAAAGTTATCTTTACGCCA
>JAFTXP010000005.1 GCA_017461545.1 Clostridia bacterium
GAGCGGGCAAAAGTTATGTATCAATATTCCGATTACAGTATGATTGATATGTTATTACAATCTGATAACATTTTTATGTTCTTTGAAAAAATTTCCACATACAAAAAAATGTTGAATTACGACAAAGAGCTTATGAATGAAGTAGCAGGAATGAAGGCAACTTTGGCTCACAAGAAAAAACTGCAGGAAGATACTTTTGCAAACCAAGAAATTTTGATTGCGCAAATTGATAAAGCAATTGATGAAATTGACAATAATATCGAATTAAAACAGGAAGAATATGCTGACCTCATTGCAGCACTTGATAAATTGGAAGCAGAAGAGGAATCTTTAGCCGGTGACTTAGAAAATATTGATAACGAAATTGCAAGGTTGGAATATGAAGAACAGTTAAAGAGAGAAGAAGAAGCCAGACGCAAACAAGAAGAAGAGGAAAGACGCAGGCAAGAGGAAGAAGAAGCTAAACGGCAGCAAGAAGAAGCTGAAAAAAATAATAGCAATGCTGATGAAAGCAGCGGCAGTAACGAGGAAGAAAGTAGTAGTGAAAACAGTACTAGCAGTAGTGAAAACGAAAATGTAAGTTACGGAAGCACATCTTCCTCAGGATATCTATTTCCGGTCTCTACCAGCGGATATGTATACTATTCATCAAAATACGGATATAGAACACATCCAATTTCAGGAATTTATAAATTTCATTCGGGTATAGACCTTGCTGCACATGAAGGCACACCGATATATGCAATTGCGGATGGAGTTGTTACAATCTCCCGATATGACGGAAACGGCTATGGCAAGTGGGTAGAAATACAGCACGATGACGGAACTCTTTCAAGATATGCACACGCATCTGAACTTTATGTTTCGGCAGGAGAAAGAGTAAGACAAGGACAGACGATCGCTGCAGTAGGAATGACAGGTACTGCTACAGGAAATCACCTCCACTTTGAGATTTTGAAAGGCGGTCAGACGGTAAACCCTATCGAATACATATCTCTTCCGTGGTAATTACAAATTAGTAATTCTACATTTAGCGGCAAATCACACAACATGTGGTTTGCCGTTTTCTGTACAGTGAATCATATGCTGTCACACTGCATTCATGCACTCATAATTAAGATAGTCCGCTATAAGTGATACAAACTCCGAATTTGTCGGTCTCCCTTTTTGAATATTAACGGTGAAACGGAAAATTTCGTTTATAAGTTCAGTCTTTCCTCTTGTCCACGCAACATCGAGGGCTGTTCTGATAGCACGTTCCACACTTTGTGGACTTTTCTTATACTTATTTGCAATCTCAGGATAAATCTCCTTTGTCATTCTTCCGGAAATCTCATGGCTATCCATAACCATCATAATAGCATCCCGCAGATAATCATGTCCGCACAGATGCGCAGGAATGCCCATATCATGCAAAAGCTGGGTTATTTTTACAATAAGACGTCTCTGTGACTGAGCGCTGTCCTGCAACGGTTTTGGTGAATCAGAAGATGCAAACATGACCGGCTCTTCTACTATAGAAATGTTGCTCTTCCCAAAAGCCATATAAGAAGGAAGAACCTTTTTGTGTTTTTGTTCTGATGCATCACGAACAGCATCCAAAAGCACATTTAAAGAAACCGGTTTTATAAAATAACTGTATACTCCCATCAGAGAAGAATCTTTTATATATCGCTCATTATAAAAAGCAGACACGATTATAATTTCAGGAGAGAACGCTCCATTAAAAAGCTCTGCCGATTTTTTTATGAAATACAAACCATCAATCCCGGGTAAAATAATATCCATAACAATGACATCCGGTCTTTCTGAACATATAAACTCAGAAAAACATGAAAAATCGGAAATCACCTTAACATCATACAAGTCAAATTTACACAGTCCTGCTCTGACGGTATCCGCAAACAACGAATCCCCGTCTGCGACTACAACTTTTATTTTCTTATCATCCATCAAAAACGCTCCTCAAGATATACAAAATCATCGTGACTTAATAAAAATTTTTCTTCAAAAAGGCTGTAACTGTTTCCGTTTTTCACGTTGTGGAAAGGATATTATCACAAAGAAGAATTAGTTTAAAGGATATATGCTATTTCCCGGGAAATAATACAAATTTTTGTATTCATAGTCTGTTTTGTGTGGAATAAATAAAAAACCACTTTTTGCCCGAGTTTCCCACAGGCTGTGGGAAACTTCGTTTTGTGCAAAACCTCAAAAAACACGTCAACCATAGGCTTTTTTAGGATTTTATCAAATTTCCCACAGTTTTGTGCAGAGCCTGTGGGAA
The DNA here is from genome assembly GCA_017461545.1 of Clostridia bacterium. GTDB lineage: Bacteria > Bacillota > Clostridia > UBA1212 > UBA1212 > SIG423. Next base: position 2,288 of record JAFTXP010000005.1, read on the forward strand.
ACTTTATTTTTTGCTTTATTTAACGATAAAACAAGCCTTTCGGCACGGCGAATCTCCACGAATTTTGTCGAGAGAATTTTGTCATATTAAGATGTATTTTGTACGAAAAAATAACAAAATTTTTTGAAAAATTTTTATGATTTGAGGTTGACAAAATCGTTTTTTTCAGCATTTGAAAAAAAACTTTATACAAGCTCCATAAAAACCACATTCTTAAATGTGGTTTTTGGACTGTTTTACTATTTGTATTAAAATTAAATTTTTCTCAAAACACACAAAAAGCCTGCATCCGTAAATCACGGTGCAGGCACATTTTGCAAAAACACTATTCTTTAAACCTTTTCAAAAAAAACCGATTAAAACTTTAAACTTATATCAAGACATTTAATAGAATGAGTAAGCTTACCGATTGAAATAATATCAACACCTGTTTCTGCAACAGAAACAACGCGTTCTTCGTTCATATCGCCGGATGCCTCTGTCAGAGCCCTGCCGTCTATGTATTTGACTGCCTCAGCCATCATATCGTTTGTCATGTTATCAAGCATGATGATGTCTGCCTTAACCGCAACAGCCTCTTTAACCATATCAAGAGACTCTGTTTCAACTTCAATTTTCACGGTATGAGGAATATTTTCACGGACGGCCGTAACAGCCGCTGTAATTCCGCCGGCAGCGGCAATGTGGTTATCCTTAATCAGAACACCGTCAGACAAAGAAAATCTGTGGTTGCTTCCGCCGCCTATGCGAACCGCATATTTTTCAAGATAGCGAAGACCCGGGGTGGTTTTTCTTGTATCTGCAATCTTAACGTCATAATCCTTTACCAAATCGACAAATTTGCGCGTCAAAGTGGCGGTTCCAGACATTCTCTGTACCAAGTTTAATCCGACCCTTTCCCCCTTCAAAATCGCCCTGGAAGGACCTTTTAACGCCGCAATCAAATCTCCTTTATAAACACAGTCTCCGTCATTTTTGAGAAGCGTTATCTCTACATCAGGATCTATAAGTTCAAAAACCCTTGTAAAAACAGGCAGTCCGGCGATTACGCCATCCTCTTTTGCTATAAGACGGCCTTCTGAAATTCTGTCAGCCGGAACAGTATATTCCGTAGTAATGTCACCGAAAGGCATATCCTCATCAAGCGCTGCGTATATAATTTCGTCAACCTTCATAAAATCTATCATCATTTAACACTCCTTATGATGTTTCTTTTCCAATTCTGATCATCTGTATAAGGATAATCAAGCCTGTAATGGGCTCCTCTGCTTTCTTTACGCTCAATAGCCGAAGTTATCAAGGCTTCAGCCAAAAGCACGTTATTCTGCAAAATAAAGGCCTCTACGCATGTATTCTCCGTTCCTGTAATCTTTTCCTTTATTTCACGGACAAGCTTCAGTGCCTTAGTCATGTTTTCTTCGTTTCTGATTATTCCGACGTTATGTGTCATAGACTCTCTGATAGAAGATATATACTTTTTAATATCTTCTTCATTCAAAGCAGGCTTTCTTTCTGCATCACAAACAAAACGAGGGAAATTTCCGTCAAAGTCAGCCAGAATTTCCTCAGCTTCAACACCGATTCTATGACCGAAAACAAGTCCTTCAAGAAGTGAATTGCTGGCAAGACGGTTAGCCCCGTGAATGCCGTTACATGCGGCTTCACCGCATGCATAAAATCCCTTTATAGACGTTTTTCCGTAAACATCGGTTTTTATTCCTCCCATGCAGTAATGCTCGGCAGGAGCTATCGGAATAAAGTCCTTTGACATATCAATACCGTACTTCATACAAGTTGCAAAAATCATCGGGAACCGTTTTTCAAGATATTCTCTGCCCTTGTATCTTATATCAAGGTATGCATTTTTTTCGCCGTTTTTCTGCATCTCAAGGAAAATTGAGCGTGCAACAACATCACGAGGCGCAAGTTCTGCTTTTTCATGGTAATTATCCATAAAGCGCTCCCCTTTGCCGTTTTTAAGGTAAGCTCCCTCTCCTCTTACAGCTTCGGAAATCAAAAAGCTTCTGTTTTCCTTATGATAAAGAACTGTCGGATGAAACTGTACAAATTCAAGATCCATAAGCTCTGCTCCCGCTCTGTAAGAAAAAGCGGCACCGTCTCCCGTAGAAACATCGGGGTTTGTGGTATACTGATAAAGATTACCGTAACCTCCCGAAGCGCAAATAACAAGCCCGGCATAGTACACTTTATATTCTTTTGATGACTCATCGTAAATAAGAACACCGTAGCAGCGATTATCCTTTACAAGAAGATCAACAACCCAAATCTGCTCGTGAATATGTACATTTTTACGCTCGCTCACCCGCTGAATAAGCTTGTCGCAAACTTCTTTTCCGGTAGCATCGCCCGCATGAATAATTCTTCTCGTGCTGTGGGCAGCTTCCCTTGTAAGAGCCAAAGTATTTGAATCCTTGCTGCTCTTATCAAAATCAACACCGAGCTTGCAAAGTCTGTCAATATTTTCAGCGGCTTCATCAACCAAAACCCTGACGGTAGACTCATTACAAAGACCTGCACCTGCATTTAAAGTATCCGCCATATGCATATCCGGAGAATCGTCTTTATCAAGAGACACAGCAATACCGCCCTGCGCAAGAACAGAATTACTTATTTCAACTTTATCCTTTGTCAAAATAGAAATATTATATTTAGAATCAAGAGTAAGTGCGGTATATACACCGGCAATACCGCTTCCGATAATAATTATATCAGAATATACTTTTTCCAAATTATCTGTATCAAAATTTACTAAATATCTGTAAGAATCCATATTTTTTTCCTCGCTGAGAAGCAAAATTTATTTGTTTTTATTCAAATATGTTATTTTGAGGCAAGTTCAATCATTCGATTTAGCGCTTTTGAAGCTTTTTGAATAATTTCCTCATCCAAATCCATTTCATAACTTCCTGTTAAAAGACATCTGTATAAGCTATCCAAAGTAGTAAGTTTCATATCTTCACAAACAAGATCCTCAGAAAGTAAATAGAACTTTTTGCCTTTGTTATCTCGGCTCATAGGATGAAGAACACCCTGTTCTGTTCCGACAATAAAAGCCTTATAATCTGTCTTTGAAGCATATTCCATAATTTCTTTCGTACTTCCGATAAAATCAGCCAACTTACATACATCGGAGGGACATTCGGGATGAACCAGAATCTTTGCTTCAGGATACTTTTCTTTTGCCGCATAAACATATTCTTTTATCATTTTATTATGAACAGGACAATAACCATCCCACAAAATAAACTCTTTATCAGGACATTTTGCAGCAACAAAAGCACCTAAATTTTTATCCGGGCAGAAAATTATCTGTTTTTCTTTCATATTACTTACAACTTTAACAGCATTAGAAGAAGTAACGATAACATCTGACTCCGCTTTTACAGCAGCAGATGAATTAATATATGTCACAACAGCCGCATCAGGGTACATTTTTTTGAATGCTCTGAGTTCAGGAGCCGTAACCATATCTGCCATTGGACATCCTGCATTTTTCTCCGGCAGTAATACTGTTTTTTCAGGAGAAAGAATTTTTGCACTCTCTGCCATAAAATGAACGCCGCAGAAAACCAAAGTTTTTTCTTTAACCTTTGTGCAATATTTGCTTAAAGCGTATGAATCACCTATAACATCAGCAATTTCCTGAATATCTGCTGTTTGGTAAGAATGAGCTAAAATAACAGCATCCTTTTCTTTTTTTAATTTAAGAATCTCGTTGATCAAAGATTGTTTATCACTTAAATCAATCATATCTGTTGACCTTTCATTTATTTTCTAATAATGACCTTTTGTTCTTCTTCTGAAAGTTCCATATCCGGAACACCTTCATTTATATGCTTAACATACAAATTGACACCATTTCTAAAGTAAAGACCTGTTAAAACAATTCCGTCATTCGCCTCATTAGTTAATCCCAAAGAAAAACTTAATTTAGCATCATTATCATCAGAAGCACTATATCTGACAAGTTTAATACTGTCAAAATTTTTTCTCTGTTTTTCCTGAAGAATGAATACATCGTTTTTATACTTTGCAACATCTCTTCCAAGTTCAGCCTGTCTTTCAAAATTTTTCATTAAAAGATCTTCGACAGTGTCATTTGCAAATTTTTTATTTAAAACAGCTTGATTTTGTCTGATATTTGCAATTTTAGAATATAAAAGCAAAACCAAAGCTAAATTAACTATAATAAGAATAAAAAGAACTACTAATAAAATATAAATAAGAATTCCGCCTGTCATAACAATTACTCCTAACCGAAAAACAAAAATGTTTCACGTGAAACATTTATTTTTTCTCTATCAAGTATTGAATCAATCTTTCTCTTTCATCCGCAGAGAAATAATCAATAACAATTTTACCCTTTCCGTTATTGTCCATTAACTTTACTTTTGTTCCGAGAGCGTTTTTTAAATCGTTCTGTATTTTTCTTACTTCAATAAAAGATTTGTCTGAAACTGAATTTTCTTCATTATCTACAATATTTTTAGGATTATTCAATTTTTTTACCAAAGCCTCTGTTTGTCTGACACTATATCCGTTTTCGACAATAATTTTGGCTGCAATATCCTGATTTTCTTTATCATTTAAAGATAAAAGAGTTCTTCCGTGACCTTCAGATAACTCACCTTTTATAATCATCATTCTGACATCTTTATTTAAAACTAAAAGTCGCATCTTGTTTGTAATAAAAGGACGACTTTTTCCGACAACTTCAGAAAGTTTTTCTTGTGTCAATTTATATTCTTCTATAAGTCTTTGATAAGCTTCCGCTTCTTCAATTGGATTTAAATCTTCTCTCTGAATGTTTTCTATTAAAGCTAATTCCAATACTTCTTTACGGGAAACATTTTTTTCTATCGCCGGAATTTTTTTGAGTCCCGCAACACGTGCAGCACGCCATCTTCTTTCTCCGGCAATAATTCTATAAGAATTTTCTTCTTTTGATACAACAATCGGCTGAATAATACCATGTTCTTTTATAGAATCTGCAAGCTGTTGTATTTTATCTTTATCAAAATTTTTACGGGGTTGTCCTTCGCCCGGCTCAATATCTGCAATATTTATTAAAATAACTGAATCAGAAACTTCTTTTTTTACTTCTTCAACAACCATTTTATTTTGAAATAAGGCGTTAACTCCGCCTCCGAGAGCTGTTTTTTTTGGTTTAGCCATAATTCAAATTTCCTTTTCATGAAAGTGATATAAATTCATCGGCAAGATTTAAATATGCCTCTGCACCCTTTGATTTGGGATCATATTTTATTATAGGAAGTCCGTAACTCGGACATTCGCTGAGTTTTACATTTCTTGGAATAATAGTACCATAAACTTTATCTTCAAAATGACTCTTTACTGCTTCTACAACCTCAATGGAAAGATTTGTTCTGACATCAAACATAGTCATAACAACACCTTCTACTTTAAGACTCTTGTTAAGATACTTTTGTACAGACTGAACTGTATCCATAAGCTGTGAAAGACCTTCCAAAGCAAAAAATTCACATTGGATAGGAACTAAAACAGTATCAGACCCTGTAAGAGCATTAATTGTAAGTAATCCAAGTGCAGGAGGACAATCTATAAAAATATAATCATATTCATCTTTTATATTTTCAATAGCCATTTTCAGCTTAGATTCACGTGAAAATAAACTTACAAGTTCTACTTCTGCTCCGGCAAGAGATATACTTGAAGGGCAAATATTTAGATTTTTCTGAATAGTCGGTATTATTACTTCTTTTATATCCATATCGTTTATAATAACATCATATATGGACTTTTCTGTACTTTTTTTATCAATTCCGAGTCCTGTAGTAGCATTTCCCTGTGGGTCTAAGTCTATTAAAAGGACTTTTTTTCCTCTGTACGCAACACATGCGCTTAGGTTAATAGAAGTTGTAGTTTTACCTACTCCGCCTTTTTGGTTAGCAACTGATATTACCTTAGCCATAAATTGTTTCATCACTTTCCAAATGTTTCACGTGAAACATTTTTATAATTAAATATCAAGATTTGTTACAAATTGTGCATTCTCCTGAATGTATTTTTTTCTTGGTTCTACTTTTTCACCCATCAAATCCGCAAAAGTTTCACTGGCAGCGCATGCATCTTCAACAGTTACCTGCAACATAACACGTGCATTAGGATCCATTGTTGTTGTCCAAAGTTCCTCACCGTTCATCTCACCAAGACCTTTGAATCGCTGAATTACGACATTACTGTCTCCTCGCTTCCAGCCTTTTTCCTCTATCTTTGCATCAAGCTCTTTTTCATCAAATGCATATACAGAATCTTTATTTTTAGAAATTTTATAAAGAGGAGGCTGTGCAATATAGAGATATCCTTCCTCTATCAAAGGTCTCATATATCTGAAGAAGAATGTCATAAGAAGCATTCTGATATGTGAACCATCGACATCGGCATCGGCCATAATAATAACTTTATGATATCTCAGCTTTGTAACATCAAAGTCAGAACCTACATTTGCACCGAGAGCCATAATTACAGGTAAAAGTTTCTCATTATTATAAACTTTATCAATTCTGGACTTCTCTACATTGAGCATTTTTCCCCACAAAGGAAGAATAGCCTGAATTTCTCTGTCTCTGCCCTGTTTTGCAGAACCGCCGGCAGAATCACCCTCGACGATATATATTTCACAAAGACTCGGATCTTTTTCCGAACAGTCAGCAAGTTTTCCGGGAAGTGATGTAGATTCGAAAGCAGATTTTCTTCTTGTAAGTTCTCTTGCTTTTCTTGCAGCCTCTCTTGCTCTTGCAGCAGTTATACATTTTTCAAGTATCATTTTTGCAATAGCAGGATTTTCTTCAAGAAAAACTTCAAGTTTTTCACTCATTACACCCTCAACGAGACCTCTTATTTCGCTGTTTCCGAGTTTTTCTTTTGTCTGACCTTCAAACTGCGGATTGTGAAGTTTTACACTTATAACAACCGTTATACCTTCTCTTATATCTTCACCGGAAAGAGGTTTGTCACTTTCTTTTAAAACGTTATATTTAAAAGCATAATTATTAAAAATCTTTGTTATAGCAGATTTAAAACCTGTAAGATGAGTACCTCCCTCATAAGTACGGATATTATTTGCATAGCTGTATATATTCTCTACATAAGAATCGTTATACTGCATAGCAACTTCCGCAAAAGATCCCTCTTTCTCTCCGCAAACATAAATAGGAGGATTATGTAAAACCTCTTCTTTTCTGTTCAAATATTCAACATATGATATAATTCCGCCCTCATAGTACAATTCTTCGCAGAAAGGTTCTTCATCACGGCTGTCAGAGAATATAATTCTTACTTCTTTATTTAAGAAAGCCATTTCTCTGAATCTGTTAAGCAAAGTTTCTCTTGAGAAAATAAGCGTATCAAAAATTTCCCCGTCAGGTTTAAAAGTTGTTTTTGTACCTGTAGACGAAGCTTTTCCTATAACCTTGAGTTCTGATACTGTTTTTCCTCTTTCATATCTCTGATAATAAACATTTCCGTCTCTGCTTACTTCTACTTCCATATACTGAGAAAGAGCATTAACAACAGATGCACCAACACCGTGCAAACCGCCGGAAACACTGTAACCGTTTCCTCCGAATTTACCGCCTGCATGAAGTACAGTATGAACTACCTCAACGGTAGGAATACCCATTTTTGCGTGTATACCTACAGGAATACCGGCACCGTTATCCTCTACTGTAATAGAATTATCGCTGTTTATTGTTACTTTTATAGTATCACAGCGTCCTGCAAGAGCTTCATCTATACTGTTATCAACTATCTCGTAAACAAGATGATGAAGTCCTCTTTCAGAAGTACTTCCTATATACATACCAGGTCTTAATCTTACGGCTTCAAGTCCTTCTAATACCTGAATATCACTTTCATTATAAGATTCTGTAACAGCAGTCTCATAATTTAAATCTTCGCTCATACCGCATAAATCTCCTTCAATATAACATTACTCTTTTTCTCAGTGTAGAAGCTGAAATAGGAGTCAAATAAATAAAATTAACTTCTTCTCCGGTTTCTGATAAAATTTCTCTTACGACAACAAAAGATGTAGGCATATCTTCTGAGACATTTACTACTCTGCCTTCATTTTCAGCTTTTTTAAGAACTTCACGTGTCGTACCTGTAGTTGTTGTAAGTTCTAAATCAAAAACTCCCAGTATATTTTTTGTAGGTATTGAAACATTACTTCCGAGATGCAAAAACATAATTACAAAAGTCTCCTTTTCAATAGCCAATAATACCATTGAACTATACCACATTTTGTAATATTTAACAAGCTTTTAAGCCTAAAATTGCCCCAAAAATCCATTTTATTTTTTTTGGTATTTTTATATTATTTTTGTTCAAGATTGATTAAATTAACATTTTGACTGTCTATATCAATATCAAAGTCTGTACAAGTTATAAAAGTTTGTATTCCGTCAATAAAATACAACAATTTCTGCTGTCTTTTTTTATCAAGTTCAGAAAGAACATCATCCAGAAACAAAACTGGTTTCCTTCCGGTATATTTTTCCATTAATTTAAGTTCAGCAATTTTCATAGAAATTACAGCAGTTCTCTTTTGTCCCTGAGAACCGAACATTTTTAAATTTTCATTATTTAAAAAAATATCCAAATCATCTTTGTGTGGTCCGAAAAGACAAAATTCTCTCTCTTTTTCTCTTTCTAAATTTAAACAAAGTATCTTATAATAATCATCTTTTATTTTTTCACAATCATTTTCTATAGCATCCGTCTTAAAACTTCCGATATATTTCAAATTTATTTTTTCTTTACTGTCAGTAATATAACTGTGTATATCTTGTGAAAATTCGTTTATTTTTTCTATAAATTTTATTCTTTCAAAAATAATTCTTGATCCTGTCTCAGCAAGCTGTTCATTAAAAACATCTATTTCAATAGAATCAATTTTTTTATGTTTTAAATAAATATTCTTTTGGTTAACTAACTTATTATAAGTAACAAGATCATAATAATAGGACTGGCTCAGCTGACTCAGTGAAATATCCATAAATCTTCTTCTCGCAGAAGGTCCGCTTGATATTAAAAGTAAGTCCTCCGGAGCAAAAACAACAGCCATAAGAGTTCCCATCAAATGACGCATTTTTCTTATATATAAACCGTTTATCTTTATAGAACGCTCTCTTTTACGGTCATAAGTAATATAAACAGATTCATTTATATCTTTATCTATTGTAATGCCAACCTCGTATTTATCTTTATCATTTTTTATCATTTCAATGTCTTTGGAAGTTCTGAAAGATTTTCCGACGGCACAAAGAAACATGGCCTCTAATAAGTTTGTCTTACCAAGGCCATTTTTTCCGCAAATAACGTTTACACCGTTATTAAAATCTATTCTGTAATTATCATAATTTCTGAAATTTTTAAGATTTAGTGAACTAACTTCCACTTATTATCACCTGGTACCGGGCTGTCTGACAGGCATTACAAGAAATGTAAAACTGTCATCGTCGTCAGATTTAATAACAACAGGATGAAGGGGACTTGTTAAGTCTAAATTTACAGTCTCTTCGTCAACAGCTCTCAGACATTCTAAAATGTGTCTTGAACTAAAGAAAAGTTCCATTTCTTCGCCGGAAATTTCGGCACTTATTACTTCTCGTGAAACTCCCCTCTCTCCTGCAACATTTATAACAATCTCATCATCATAGTTTTTTATAACGATAGGTTTTTTTCTGTCATCATCAAGAACTATTGCTACACGCTCAACAGCAGATAAAAATTCTTTTCTGTTCAGTTTTATAACAGTTTTTTTCTCTTTAGGAATCATTCTTGTATAATCGATAAATTCACCCTGAAGAAGTCTGGAAATCATCTTAAACTTATTGTTATAAAACATAATCTGTGTAGAATCAGAACATATATAAATAAAATCGTCCGAAGGATCAATAATTTTAGATAATTCATTAAGAACTCTCGCTGAAACTATCATACTGAAATCCTTAGAATAAGAACTTTCTATATTTTTTATAGCAAGTCTGAAACCATCAAGAGCTACAAAATTAAGAAGACTGTTTTTATTTTCTATAAGAACACCTTTTAAGATAGGTCTTGTATTATCCTGACTGGCAGAAAATGCAGTCTGTCTTATCAAAGTTTTTAGATTATTCTGAGATATAGAAAGAGCATCTTCAGTATCAAGAGCCATAACCTTAGGATAACCGGACTTGTCTATATAATTTATCTCAAAGTGAGCGTTACCGCTGTCTATAATAATACTCTTTCCTTCTTCAGATGTTTCTACTGTAACATAGATATCAGGAAGTTTTCTTATAATATCTCCAAATGTTTTTGAGGAAACCACTACTCCCCCTATTTCTTCTATAATAGAAGGAACCTCATAGGTGATACTTATTTCATTATCTGAACCTGTAAGAATAAGCTCTTCTCCGACTTCTATCAAAATACCTTCTAAAACAGGTAAAGTAGATTTTCCCGGAATTGCTTTTTGTACAATATTTATACCCTCTATAAGAGCATCTCTGTTACAAGTAAATTTCATAATGTTTATCCTCCGTCAAAAGATAGAATAATTATAACACTCAGTTATATAAAAGTAAAAATTTTTTTATAAAATTTGATTTATTTCCCAATATTTTAAAAATTAAGAAATTGTGAAAAAAAACAAATGAACTATATAAATAATATAACTATTTTTAGTAGTAGTAGTAGGTGCTGTGGGTTATGTGGGAAACTATGTTAAAACACGTTAAATAAAGGAAAAAATGAATTTTTTTCCTGTGGGAAAACATGTGGAAAAAAAGGAAAGTTTCCCACATAACCCACAGCCTTAAAATAACCCACAAGTTTCCCACAAATTTTCCCACAGATAAAACTCACAAACCCACAGAAAAAATGTGGGAAACTTTTTATTCAAAAAAATTTATATATTAGATGAAAGTGTTTTTTTAAGATCGTCTATTGAAGATTTTATATCCGGATTTGTAGAAATCTTTTCATTTATACTTTCAAAAGCACCCATTACAGAAGTGTGATGAATACCATTAAAAGCCTTACCTATCTCGGGAAAAGAAAGATTAGTAAGACTTCTGCAGAGAAAAATTGCGATATGTCTTGCCACCGTGATATTTCTTGTCCTCTTTTTAGACATTATATCTTCTACTGAGATTCCGTAATATCTGGAAACTACATCTATAATAACTGCAACCGATATTTCATTTACGTCGTTGCCGTTAAGATGTTTTATAGCTTCTTTTGCCAGAGTCATTGTTATATCTCTGCCCTGTGACAGAGAAAGAGAAAAATGATTGATTACTCCTTCAATTTCTCTAACACTGCTTCCTGATGAAATTGCAATGTAATCAATAATATCATTTTCAATTAAAATATCATTTTCTGCAGCTTTTCTTTCTATAATTGCAAATTTTGTTTCGTAATCAGGCGTTTGAATATCTGCAATAAGACCGCAACTAAATCTGGTTTTTAATCTGTCTTCTAAAACAGAAAGTTCGCTGATAGGACGGTCACTTGTAATTACTATTTGTTTTCCTTCATTATGTAAAGAATTGAATGTATTAAAAAATTCTTCCTGTGTAGAAATTGCTTTCGCAATAAATTGAATGTCGTCTATTAAAAGAACATCTACATTTCTGAATTTTTCTCTGAAAGATGCAGGTGTTTTATGTTTTAAAGATTCTATAAAGTCATTTGTAAAATTCTCGGTTGTAATGTAGAGAACTTTCATGTCTGGGTTATTTTCTTTTATTTCATTTCCTATAGCATGAAGAAGATGAGTTTTACCGAGTCCGGAATTACCGTAAATAAATAAAGGATTATATTTTTCCCCGGGTTTTTCGGCAACAGCAGATGCTGCGGCATGTGCGAATTTATTACTGCTTCCTATAATAAATGAGTCAAAAGTAAGTCTGCTGTTAAGATGAGTTACAAACTCATCATTTGGATATTCTTCGGAAGAAGAAATTTCAGCAGAAATGAATTCCTCTTTTGTCATAAATTCTAAAGAATATTCTGTACCCGTAACTTCTGCAAGGGCATGAACTATCTCTTTATAAAGAGAGTTATTATTAGTTTCTCCTGAAAGTGACTCAAGTCTGCTCTTTATAAATTTGTCAGTAACCTGTATAACGGCAACATTCCCCTTAAGTGAAACAAGATTACAACCGGAGAGATAAGCTTCAAAAAATGTACGATTAGTTCTTTTATGTAAAATATCAAGACAATTTTTCCAAATGTCCTGTAAATTAGACTCCATCAATAGTTCCTCCAAACAAGCTCCGTAATATATATGTATACTATTTTACAGAATAAAAAATCAACCTATTGTGGCTCTGTAAAAAAGCATACAACCGGTTGTTATTAGTCTTAAAAATTCATCATTTGTAAAAGAAGATAGTCCCACTATAACAGAAAAACAAACTCTTTTGCAACTGCAAAAAATGCCTTAAATAAAGGAAAAAATAAAAAAAAAATTTTTTTTGCACAACTTTTAGTGTTAAAATTTTTGTAAAACAACAACATGTTGTAAAATTTGTTAAATAAAAAATTTTTTTGATGATTAAAAAAAATTTTTGTTTGTTGACATAAATCAAAGTGGCAGATATAATACATCGGTAATAGAAAAACTGGGAGGTGTGTCACGATGGTTAGACCGTATCAGCCTAAAAAAAGACAGAGAAGTAAGGTTCACGGATTCAGAGCAAGAATGAGCACTGCAAACGGCAGAAAGGTTCTTAAGAGAAGAAGACAGAAAGGCAGAAAAGTTCTTTCAGCTTGATATATTTGATATATATCGAAAATTGATCTTTTCTTTTAGTTTAAAAGAGCTTTTTCGTTAATAATTTATGAAGAGCATATCGTACAAAAAAGGCGAATTTTATACAGATATTACCGATAGGGTATTTTCTATAAAATCAAATGATGATTTTAGAAAATTATATCGTCATGGCAGAAAAAAAGGCTGCAAATACATTGTAGTTTATGTACAAAAGAATAAACTATCTGTAAACAGACTGGGAATTACTGTCGGAAAAAAATTCGGAAACAGTGTTCAGCGTAATCGTATGAAACGTTTAATACGAGAGAATTACCGTATTTTGAATAAAGATATGATAAAAGGATACGATATAGTAATTGCGGCGAGGCCTTCTGTAAGGTCAGCAGCCTCGCCCAATAACAGGCTCAAAGCAGAAAGTGTTCCAAAATATTCTGATGTGCAAAGCGATATGAAGAAAGCTTTGATATCATTAGATATACTTCGTTTTAATGTGAAACAGTGAACGTCGTGATGTTTTTCGGCGCTCCTGTTTTTTGCTTATATTGCTGTAGAGAAAAAATATGAAAAAATTATTAATTAAGGTGATAAATGTTTACAAAAAATATATTTCACCTCTTAAAAAACCGTGTTGCAGATTTTATCCTACATGTTCTACTTATGCTATTCAGGCTATAGAAAAATACGGAGCACTGAAGGGTACAGCTATGGCAATATACAGAATTTTAAGATGTAATCCGTTTTGCAAAGGCGGATATGATCCTGTAAAGTAATATTATATTGTGAGGAAAATAAATGGATTTTATAACAGAGCCTTTTGGCGTGATAATGAATTTCTTTTATAAATATGTAGCTTTCGAAAATTACGGAATAGCTATTATTCTTTTTACGCTTTTGACTAAAATCATTTTATTTCCGCTTACTCTGAAACAGCAGAAGTCAATGATGATGACTCAAGCTTTACAGCCTAAACTCAGAGAATTAAGCGAAAACTACGGTGATGACAGAGAAAAACTTTCTATTGAGCAACAGAAACTTTACCAAAAGTATGGTGTAAATCCTATGGCAGGATGTCTTCCGATGCTTATACAGTTTCCGTTGATTATTTCTATTTACCAGATTGTAAGGAATCCGCTGCAGTACATTTCAGGTCTTTCATCTGAGGCAATATTGGCAGTTGGAAAAATAATTAATCCGGCTGTAACAAGTGCCGATTCTGTTGATCAGTTGTCTGCAAACAGCTTTTTCCTTAATCCGGAAAACTTTGCCAACCATGCAGAAACGCTTGCAGCAAGCGGTGTAAAAGCAGATGATTTTATAAATATGGATTTTCTGAGAATTTTTGATTTGGGTGAAACTCCGTGGCATGCACTTAAAAATGTATTTGACGGAGATTTTGCGCTTGCAGCCCTTATTCTGATTCCTATTCTTGCAACAGGAACCACATATATTTCTCAGTGGATTACAAGCGGAATGAAAAAGAAAAAAAATAAGAAAGATGTTGAGGACAATACACAACAGGCTACTAATATGATGCTTAAGCTGATGCCCCTTATGACATTGTATTTTGCTTTTGTTCTTCCTGCAGCACTTGGCTTTTATTGGTTTATAGGTAATTTGTTGTCTCTCTTGCAGACAATCTTAATGAATAAATTTTTTATTCAAAAGAAAGAAGGATGATTAACATGTCAAGATACGTAGAAAAAGAAGGAAAAACAGTTGAAGAAGCTATTGATCTTGCTCTTGCGGAACTCGGTATAGAATTGGAAGACGCTGACGTTGAGATTCTGGATGAAGGTTCAAAAGGAGTTCTCGGTCTTTTCGGAACGAAAGTTTCTAAAGTAAGAGTTACGGCAAATGTTTCTGATGAAAAGGTTGTAAGAAATTTTCTTGAGAAATTGATTGAAACAATGGGTATTGAGGCAGAAATAAAAATCAAAGAGACAAGAGACGAAATAAATGTCGATATTTTCGGAGAAAACGTAGGAGCTCTTATAGGTAAACACGGAGATACTCTTTATTCTCTGTCATATCTATTAAAACTTATGGTAAACAAAGGCCGTGAGGATTATAAAAGAGTTATTGTTGATGTAGAAAATTACAGAAAACAGAGAGAAGAAGTTTTGATTGGAATGGCTAACAGAGCTGCTGCCCGTGTAGCAAAATATAAAAGACCTGTTTCTCTTGCTCCGATGCCTGCTTGTGAAAGACGTGTTATCCATGCAGCTTTGCAGACAAATCCTAATGTTGAATCAGTAAGTCAGGGTGAAGAACCGGACAGATGCGTTGTTGTCCGTATTAAACCTTATACAAAGGTATTTTAATATCGTGAATAATTTTAGTGATACTATTGCAGCTATCTCCACTGCTCCGGGGAGCAGTGGAGTAGGAATAATAAGAATAAGCGGTGAAGACGCTTTCACCATTTCAGATAAGCTTTTTTGTAGAAACAAAGAAGCTTTTTTGCATATCTGTGACAAATATTTTTCAGACGGAGAAAGCGGCGATTTTCCTTCAATGAACGATGTTTCCTCTATGAATAATCATGAAATCCGTCATGGATATATCTATGATTTTGTAAAAAATACGGATGAAAAAGGAAAAGTCGGCGTGAGTGTGGATTTCATCGATGAATGTTTGTTGAGCAAAATGCCTGCGCCGTATTCGTATACAGGCGAAAATGTAGCAGAAATCAACTGCCACGGCAGTTTTGCGGTTCTGAGCCGCGTGCTTTCTGCCGTGATTAAAAGCGGTGCACGCCCGGCGGAGCCGGGCGAGTTTACTAAAAGAGCTTTCCTTAACGGAAAGCTCGACCTTGCAAAGGCTGAAGCTGTGATGGATATTATCAATTCCAAAACTGAGCAGAGCCGCAGGGCGGCTGTAAGTCAGCTTGAAGGCAGGCTGTCAAAACAAATTGAAGGTATCAGATCTTCTTTGATAGGCTGTTTGTCGGAAATTGATGTGTCGATTGATTACCCTGAATATGAAATGGACGGAATTACCGGAGATCATTCAATGCAGATAATGATTGATGCGGAAAAGTCATTGAAAAGGCTCAGCGAAACGTATTACAGGGGCAGGCTTATTAAAGAAGGTATAAATTTAGTTCTTTCGGGTTGTCCTAATGCCGGAAAATCTTCTTTGATGAATGTTCTTTCGGGTTATAACAGGGCGATTGTTACGGATATTCCCGGTACAACAAGAGACGTTATTGAGGAATTTATTCAGATTGACGGAATTTCCGTTACTGTTACAGATACTGCGGGACTTCGCGATACCGATGATATTGTTGAGAAAATCGGTGTTGATAAGGCCATTGACAGAATTTCGGATGCAGAGCTTGTTATATATATTGCAGATGCCGACAGTCTTGCAGAAAAGTCGGTGCTTGATGAGCATATAAGTTTTCTTGATTCAGGCAGAACGATTGTAATAATCAACAAAGTCGATGTGGCAAGCAAAGAAAATATTGATTTTCTGAAAGAGTTTTTTAAGGATTTTTGTACTGTTGAGATGTCAATGAAGACGGAGAAGGGTGTTGAAAATCTTTATCAAATTATAAAAGATAAGTTTTCCCTCGGGGAAATATATAATAACAGCGAAAATATTCTTACGAATGAGAGACATAAGGCGCTTGTAGATTCGGCGCTTAACCATCTTGATAAGGCAAAGGAGAGCTATGAAAAAAATATGCCTCTTGACTGTATTTCGTATGATATTTGGCTTTGTGCGGAAAAATTAGGTGAAATTACGGGAAAATCTGTGTCGGAAGATGTTGTAAATGATATTTTCAGCAGATTTTGCGTTGGAAAATAAGAGGAAGAGTTATGAATAAGAATAACTATTTTGATGCAGGGGAATGTGATGTTGCAGTCGTAGGCGCCGGACATGCAGGTTGTGAGGCGGCGCTTGCGTGCGCAAGAATGGGTTTTAAAACTATAATATTTGCTATAAATCTTGACAGTGTCGGAAATATGCCGTGCAATCCGAGTATAGGAGGCACATCAAAAGGTCAGCTTGTCCGTGAGATAGACGCGCTTGGCGGAAGTATGGGTAAAATTGCAGATAAAACCACTTTGCAATCAAAAATTCTGAATAAAGCAAAAGGTCCTGCCGTTTATTCGCTTCGAGCACAGATAGACAGACGTAGATATCAGGAAGAAATGAAGCACGAGCTTGAACTCCAAAAAAATCTTGAGGTCAAGCAGGGTGAAATTATTGATATACTTACTGAAGATGGCGAGACAATTCCTCATGTGACAGGCGTTGTTACACACACAGGTGCAACATATAAATGTAAATCCGTTATTCTTTGCACAGGTACATATTTAAAAGGAAGAGTCATTATCGGAGATGTCAGCTACAGTAGCGGTCCTGACGGGCTTTTTCCCGCAAACAGCCTTTCACCAAGGCTTAAAGAGCTTGGTTTTTCACTTATAAGATTTAAAACCGGAACTCCTGCAAGAATACGCCGTGAGGGTATTGATTTTTCTCAAATGGAAATTCAATACGGAGATGATGTGATAGAGCCGTTTTCTGCAGAAACAGACAAAGTGGAAATTGACCAGATGCCTTGTTATCTCACTCATACGACTGCTGAAACGCACGAGATTATCAGAAAAAACATTCACCGCTCGCCTATGTTTAACGGTTCCATCGAGGGTGTCGGTCCGAGGTACTGTCCTTCTATCGAAGATAAAGTGATGCGTTTTGCCGACAAAGAACGCCATCAGGCGTTTGTTGAGCCGATGGGAAGAAATACCGAGGAAATGTATCTTCAGGGAATGTCGTCAAGCCTTCCCGAAGATGTGCAGATTCAATTTATCCGCTCTATAAAGGGTCTTTCAGATGTTGTCATTATGCGTCCGGCGTATGCGATTGAGTACGACGCCATTGATGCGCAGCAATTGAAGCTTTCTCTTGAAAGCAGAATTGTTGACAATCTTTTCTTTGCCGGTCAGATAAACGGTTCTTCGGGTTACGAGGAAGCTGCTGCCCAGGGAATTGTTGCAGGAATAAACGCTGCACTTAAATTACAGGGCAGGGAACCGATGATTATTGACCGCTCCGAAGGGTATACAGGCGTTTTGATTGATGACCTTGTCACAATGGGTACAAATGAGCCGTACAGAATGATGACTTCAAGGGCTGAATACAGACTTATATTGCGCCATGACAATGCGGAGGAGCGTTTGCTTGAAAAAGGATATAAAGTAGGTCTTATTTCCGAAGAGAGATATCAGAAATTCCTTAAAAAACAGGAAAACATAAAAAATGAGAGAGAAAGACTTGAGTCCACGTATATTTCACATCCTAAAATGATTAACGGATATCTTGAAGAAAAGGGAAGTACTCCGCTGAAAAGTTCAGCATCTCTTGCCGACCTGCTCAGAAGACCGGAACTCATGTATTCCGATATAAAAGAAATTGAAAAACTTGCGGGAATTGATAATCCTTGCGAGGTTTCAAAAGAAGTCGGCGACGAACTTGAAATTCTTGTTAAATATGAGGGTTATATCAAGCGTCAGGAACAGCAGATAAACCAATTCAGAAAAATGGAAAAGAAGATTCTTCCTGAAGATTTTGATTATAAACAGATAAATACGCTGAGTCTCGAAGCTCGCGAAAAGCTTAATAAAATCAAGCCTGCCTCAATCGGTCAGGCGAGCCGCATAAGCGGTGTTTCTCCGGCAGATATAACGGCGTTGCTTGTGTATTTTAAAGAAGTCTGACGGGTTTTATATATTTTTTATTTAAGGAGTCCGCTTATGTCTGAACAGAAGCTTTATGATATTTTGGCAAAGGAATCGAAAACTTTCGGTGTCGAAATAACAAAGGAAATGTTTGAAAAGTTTTATATATATAAAAGATTATTGCAGGAATGGAACGAAAAGATGAACCTCACTGCAATCACAGACGATGAGTCAATAATGGTCAAGCATTTTGCCGATTCAGTAAGCATTGTGCCTTTCGTCCGTGAAATCGGTGCGAAAAATGCCGCAGACATAGGTACCGGTGCAGGTTTTCCCGGAATCCCCCTGAAAATTTGTTGCCCGGAGCTCGATTTATGTCTTTGCGATTCTCTTGCCAAAAGATTGACTTTTTTGAATGAGGTTTGCAGACAGACAGAGCTTAAAAATGTGGATATTGTACATTCCCGTGCAGAGGACTTGGGAAGAAATCCGAAATACAGAGAAAAGTTTGATTTTGTAACGGCACGCGCCGTTGCTGCGATGCCTGTTTTGCTTGAATATTGTATGCCGTTTGTTAAAGTGGGAGGGTATTTTGCTGCAATGAAGGGTAATCCCGAAAACGAGCCTGATTTTAACAATGCGCTCAAGCTTTTAAACGGAAAAGTTGAAAAAGAGGATGATTTTTTGCTGTCGGCAGGGGATGAAAAGCAGCATAGACACATTTTTTATGTAAAAAAAGTTCGACAGATTTCTACAATTTACCCAAGAAAAGCCGGGATTGCAACGAAAAAACCGCTGTAATATGTAGAAACTTGTGTCATTTTTGTCGAAGAATGATACTTTTCGTTCCGAAACGTAGAAATATTTGGGTGGAAAAATATGGTACAACCCATTTACAATATATTCACAACAGAGAATTTTTATGACACATCTGATGATATATTGAGGAGGTTTTACTATGAGTGTAGCTATTTCTTTTGCGGAAGCAGGATATTATAATGGAAACGGAGAAGGTTTGGAAAACAGTTCTGACAGAAAAGTTGTTCAGTTACTGATTGACGAAATAAAAACAAATCCTTTTCAGCCCAGAAAAATTTTTATAAAAGAAGCATTATCTGAATTATCGGAGTCCATCAGAGAATACGGTGTATTGCAACCGATTACGGTTAGAAAACTGTCAAACGGTACATATGAGTTGATTGCCGGAGAACGACGTCTCAGAGCATCCAAAATGGCTGATATGAAATATATTCCGGCTATTATATACGAGTTTGATGATGATGACTCTGCGGTTATTGCCTTGATAGAGAATTTACAGAGAGAAAGTCTGAGTTTTCTGGAAGAGGCAGAGGCGTATTATTGTCTTGTTATGGATCATGGTATCACACAGGAGCAGCTTGCTCAGAAAGTCGGAAAGAGCCAATCGACTATCGCAAACAAAGTACGTTTACTGAAACTTCCGCCTTTGGTACAGAAAATCATAAATGATAATAATTTGACGGAGCGTCATGCGAGGGCTTTGCTTAGACTTCCCGACGAACAGCTTCAGTTGAAAGCTCTCAAAGCGATTTGCGATCATCACTATACAGTTCAGAAAACTGAGGATTTTATTTCGGATATTCTGGCAAAGAATGTTATTCCTTATAAGAAATCCAATGAATTTTCGGGCAAAAAGAATTATGAAGAATGTGGTTTATCAACAAGACGTATGGTTATAAATGAAATAAATTTATTTGTCAGAAATTTAAAATCTCTGATAAACAGCATCGTAAGATCCGGTCTTATTGTTCATGCTGCTCAGTTTGACAGAAAAGATTATTATGAATTTGTTATAAGAATTCCTAAAAAGGATAACGGATTGTCTTCTAATGCGGAGTTTTAACAGTTTATTTCCATGTTTTTCTTATTATTTCTATATTTGTTCTTGCTTTTTCTGAAAGGTTTTCTTACAATAAAAATGTATATATAGATTATATTTGGCGATGTTTATAAATGCGGAGGATTTGATATGGAAAAAACTTCATCACAGCAAAGACGTGAAAAAAAACAGCGCAAAAAAGAACGCGAACATATAGCCAGAAAAAAACAGAAAAGGACAAATGTTGTCGCATGGATAGTTGCAGTAACACTTGTTGCTGTTGTTGCTATAGTGACTACTGTAATAATAATCAATTCTGTTTCCAAGAAAATTTCCAAAGAAAATAGCGAAATAAACCAAATTGCTGTTAAATCGAAGTATTATGAACTCACTTTGGGGGATATGCAGTATTTGTATTACGACAATTATAATGATTTTATGAATGATAATTCAGAAAACATAAATATCAATGAGGAGGTTTCTCTGAAAGATCAGTATTATGATGAAACTGCAGGTATAACATGGTATAACTATTTTTTACAGCAGGCTAAAGATAATGCAGAAAGTTTTATTTTGCTGGCATCTGCTGCTAAGGATGAGGGATATACACTGTCAGAAAAAGAAAAAGATGATATTGACGGAATTATCGAGGCTTTTGAAGAATACGGTGCTGAGGAAGGTTATACCCTCCAAGGCTATATCGAATATGCATACGGAGAAGGAATTACAGAGGCAAATATAAGAAAATGTCAGGAGATAAAAAAATTAGCTACGCGTTATTATACCGATAAAGTTGATGCGGCTACTCTTGCTTATACTGATGACGACTACACATCGTTTTTGGAAGAAAACTTTGACGCATATGCAAGTCAAACTTGCTTTATTGATTACACATATTTCAGTTTTGAGGCTACTTTCGATGAAAATGCTACCGAAGAGGAGATAAAAACTTCGAGAGAGCAGGCCTATGGTTTAGCTGAAGAATTACAGGCAAGTGAGTCTGCGGAAGAGTTTGATGGAATTATTTTAAAATATATTGAAACTGCAAAACTGGCAGAAACTACCGGCGTTACCTCAGAAGAATATCTTCAGGATGTCTATAAGAGAACAATGGGATATAATGAGGATGATGATTTTGCTAAGTGGGCGTTTAGTGATGAACGTCAGACCGGTGATTCAACCATCATAGAAATTGAAGAAAATGTATTTGTTGTATATTATCTTAATAAGAGTCTTTATTTTAATGAAGATTCTACAAAAAATTTCCGTCAGATATTGATGGAGACAGAAAATTACGCATCCGAAGATGCTACAAGAAGTACTGCTCTAAATATTATAAAGGAATGGGAAAACGGAGAAGCAACAGAGGAATCTTTCTCTGCGTTGGTAAAAGAATATTCTACAGATATTTCTTCTGTTGAAAACGGCGGTCTCTATATGTATGTTCGCGAGGGAGAACTTGATATAGATAATTTTGATGAATGGTTGTTTGATGACAGTCGTAAACCGGGAAGTATCGGACTTATTAAATCCGACGCAGGTTATCATATTGTATATTTCTGCGGCGACGGTGTTCCGACATGGCAGGCTATTTTAGTACAGCCTATGCAAGAGGATGTTTATGAAAATTTAAAAGAACCGCTTAAGGGTATATATAATGTTACATTTAATAACGAACTTCTTAATAAAATTGTAGGGTAATTAAAAACTTTTAAATAATTCTCTGAATATATATTCTGGTTGATTAAGTTTTTGTAATAAATAAAAAGAAAATGCGGAGGTTTTTTTATGGCGGAGATATTAAAAGACAGAACTCTTTTGAACGATGAACATATTTTGTTCCTTGAAAATGAGTATATTAAATTAGGTGTAAATATAGGATTGGGCGGTTCGGTTACATATCTTTCCGAGCACGGAAAACCAAACCTTATAAACAGTTTTGACTGGGGACGTCAGATTCAGATGTCATTTTACAGCGGTCCTATTCCTTTCGAACCGGAGGGACAGGTTGTTCGCGAGGAGTGGAAAACTTTAGGTTGGAATCCTATTCAGGTCGGTGACTGCTATAATCATCCGTCAACGGTTCTCGAATATAAAGTTTCAGACAATGAAGTTTATGTAAAGAGCATTCCGATGCAGTGGCCGATGGACAATGTGCCGGGCGAATGTACTTTTGAAACATGGTATTCGCTTGAGGGCAAAAAAGTAAAAGTTCGCGCAAGATTAAATAATAACAGAGCCGACAAAACACAGTATAAGGGCAGACATCAGGAGCTTCCTGCTGTTTACACAAACGGTGTATGGTACAAACTCGTTTCATACATAGGAAATGAGCCGTGTACAGGCGATGCGATTACTGAAATATGCAACAAAGAGAACAAACGCGGCTGGCCTTGGGTTGGATTTAAGGCTACAGAGGGTTGGGCGGCTCTTGTTGACGATGATGGTTACGGTCTCGGTGTCTATAACAACGATACGTGCGATTGGATCGGCGGCTTTGCGGCTGCTGATGTGTCCCAGATGGGAACCGGCGGAGAAAAGGATTTCCCGACAGGATACATAAGTCCTCTTTGCTGTGAAATTATTGATCACAATATTGTTTATGACTATGATTATGTTCTCATAATAGGCGATGTGGACAGTATTCGTGATTATGCAGTAAGCCGTATTAAAGAAGAGCGAATAAAAAAATATGCTTTTGACAAGACAAGACAGCATTTTTCTTATGTAAATATAACTGATGCGGGATACCCGCCGAAAGGATGTCTTGAATTTGACTTTGCTCCTGATAAAGTTGTCATCGGTCCTACACAATTCCATGACGGCAGAAAGATAGATCATATATTGGTTGATGCAGAGCTTGATCAGGACGGTATTTTATGTCTTAATCTGATGTGTTATGACGGACAGTTCCACGAGGAAAGGCATTTCCAGTATCCCTTCAATGTAAACGGCTTTAATGCCAAAGCCGGAAGACACACATATGAACTTCCGATTGACTGTGATGCAGGTGTCATTGCATTTATGTTGCATTTCGGTTCTACCGGTCATTTAAAGCTTTATTCTATTGAGTTTGTCGAAAAAGAATAATACAAGGAAAGGTGTATTTTATGGAAATAAAAATGGCTCAACAAGGAAAAGAGCTTGTGATCGAACTTGCCGGAAGACTTGATACAACAACGGCGCCTGAGCTTGAAGCGGTTGTAAAAAGTGAATTTGAAGGAAAAGACAGTGTTATTTTTGATTTCGCTGCTCTTGACTACATTTCGTCTGCCGGTCTCCGGGTGCTTTTATCTGCTCAGAAAATAATGAACAGACAAGGCCCGATGGTTATCAGAAATGTAAATGATACTATTAATGAAGTTTTTGATGTGACAGGTTTTAGTGATATTCTGACAATCGAGTAAGCTTAAAATAGTATTTGACAAATTTTCTTTAAGAGAATAATATAAAAATAAAGAAGGCGCTGCCGACAGGCAGTTGCTCCTCTTGTTGGCTTTAATCGTCAACTGCGGTGACAGTTGACGATTATTTTTTTGGTCTGGTTTTCTGAGATTTTAAGAACAAGATTTATTATGTAAAATACTAAAACAATTATTTCGAAATCGCTCATAAAACCACCCCCTTATATGTATCTAAAAAAACTACCAAAATACAAACAAGAGGAGCCTTCGGCCTGTTTTTGGGCAGCGCCCGATACCACAATATCACAAAGGTGATTCAAAAACTATTTCCCGTGAAAATGGATAATATGTAAAGATAATGGAAAATATTTTTCCTGTTCATTCATAGATAAATTTACCTTTCTGATAATGACCGCCTCCAATAATGCGGTGTACTAAATATATTCAAAAAGTGAAACGGGACATTATCACTTTTAAACAAGATTTGAGTAATCTTAATAGTGTTCATGTAGCTCTTCTACGCATGAACAGAAGTATTCGGGCGGAGGGTGCATACGGTACAATAAAGTGGAACAGAGCCTACACACGAGCCCGGAACTTCATAAATTGATTTGAAGTCCCGGGTTCGTTTGACTGTTTTTTTACAGCCACTTTTGCAATTTTATATTATGCCAACTCGTGACAGAGTCCGCATTTAGAAAATCGTATTAGACAAAGAAAAGTGCAACTTGGTCATAACAGCATCGTCATATAAAGCGGAAGAAAAATTATGCCGTCTTCTGATTTTAAATCCTTTGTATGAAGAATAAACGGAGTGTTTAATTGATCTTTGAATTTCTTCCTGAATTTATTTATTGAAGATAAAGTGTATCGGTCGCCGGACTTTACTTCTATGGGCGAAATGTTATGCATATTAGTGTCCTTGCTCTTGGCGATCAAAAAGTCGATTTTCATTCTGTCTTCAGCATTTTCTCTTGAAGATTTTGAATAAAAATATAATTTGTGTCCTGCTGCAACCAACATCTGTGCCACAATATTTTCCATAAGCATACCGCAATTTACCGACAATTTGTCAAAGAGTAGTTTCTTGTATATCTCTTCGCTCACAATTCCGTTTTCATCAAATGCGTGGCTGAGCAGAAGTCCTGTATCTGCCATATAGCATTTTAATGTTTTTCGTTCCATATTGAGTTTAAGTCCGATATTCGGTTCTGTGGAATTATAGCAAGTGTTGACTATCATAGCATCGTCAAGCCAATAAAAAGGTTGTTTGTAGTTTCGCATACGCGCACCCGGCATGATATCGCTGATTTTGAATTTTTTTTCGTGCTTTGAAAGTTGAGCAGGAATTTCATCAAAATTTGCTTCGATTTCAAGCGCATTACCTTCAGAGTGTTTCATTATGTCTCCGCGGTACAGAGTGAGAATATCACGCTTTACTTTGTCGACCTCTTCAAAGTCCATCGGATACATACTTATATGGCGTTCTTCGGATGGAATAACTATATCCTTTACATTTTTCTAATCGACATTAAAGAGCCTGTTTCAATATAATCATATCTTCCGTCAGCCACTAAATACTTAATGGCAGCTCTTGCCCTGGGAAACATTTGTACTTCGTCAAAAATAACAAGCGATTCTTTTGGGTATAATTTAGTGTTATAATAGCCGGAAAGATACATAAAAAGCGTATCCAAGTCATTAAGGTAATTTACAAACAAATCAGTTACCTCATTGCTCTCCTTGTTAAAGTCGATAATAATGTAGGTCTTATAATTTTCTTTTGCGAATTTTTCGACAATGTAACTTTTGCCTACACGTCTTGCTCCGTCTATCAGAAGAGCGGTTTGACCGTGTGAATCATTCTTCCATTGAAGTAATTTGTCATATACTTTTCTTTTCATCCAATCACCTGGTTTCACAATTCAAGATTATTATTTTCTGTGTTTTAGCACATATTCAAGATTATTGGAAGAGTAGAATTGCACTAATTCAAAAATAATCTTGTTTAAATTGTACTTGTCAATAAAAGTGGACACGAAAAATATTTATTTTTAATTTGTTTTTTCAAAAGTAGACATGAGATATATTTTTCAGGAGTGCGCTTTTTCAAAAGTGATAATGTCCCAAGTGTTTAAGAGTGAAACGGGACAATATCTCTTTGTCAACAACTTTTTAGAATAATTCTAAAAAGTTGTTGACAAAGCATATAT
This sequence comes from Clostridia bacterium, assembly GCA_017461545.1. Classification (GTDB taxonomy): domain Bacteria; phylum Bacillota; class Clostridia; order UBA1212; family UBA1212; genus SIG423. The sequence continues at coordinate 28,282 of JAFTXP010000005.1, forward strand.
TGATGTGTATAATCCAATCATAAGTTAGAATTATTCTAATTTCAAAAAGTTGTATTGTTTAATTTTTCACAGGAGGTACTCATGACAAAGAATAGTAAAATGATTCTGGATATCGTAAATTCGTCTCATGACCATCCTACTGCAGATCAGATTTTTATAAGAGCAAAAGAACAGAACTCTAAGGTTGTGCTGGCGACTGTTTACAATAATCTTAATTCACTCGTAAAAGAGGGTAAGATCAGAAGGATTGCTGTGTCAGGTAAGCCTGACTGTTATGATAACACTTTCCGCCATGACCATACTGTCTGCGTAAAGTGCGGAGCTCTTTCAGATATTATGATTGACGATATTACGGAAGAGATAAAAAGTAAACTTGGAGATTCATTTGTTTCATATGATTTAAATGTGAGTTATATTTGTGATGAATGTAGGGAAAAGTAATTCTTATAAGGTTACAGCAGATTTGATAAAATCTGTTTAATATATTAAATTAATATAAATTTTTCGGAGGGATTTTAAAATGGAATTAAAAGGTTCAAGAACAGAGGCTAATCTTATGGCGGCATTTGCCGGAGAGTCACAGGCAAGAAATAAGTACACATATTATGCATCTAAGGCTAAAAAAGATGGATATGTACAGATTGCAAAAATATTTGAAGAGACAGCTGCAAATGAGAAGGAGCATGCAAAACTTTGGTTTAAGCTTCTTCACGGCGGAGAGATTCCGGGAACTCTTGAAAATCTGAGAGATGCTGCAGCGGGTGAAAATTACGAGTGGACAGATATGTATGACCAGTTTGCAAAAGAGGCAAGAGAAGAGGGCTTCACACAGATTGCCGCATTGTTCGAGGGTGTTGCAGCTATTGAAAAAGAGCACGAAGAAAGATACAGAAAGCTTATTGAAAATGTCGAAGGAGGACTTGTATTCTCCAAAGACGGCGATTGTATCTGGGAATGTTCAAACTGCGGTCATATCGTTGTAGGCAAGAAAGCTCCCGAGGTTTGCCCTGTATGTGCACATCCGAAGGCATACTTCCAGATTAAAGCATACAATTATTAATTTTTTTCAAGAAATTTCGATAAAAAATATTGAAACAAAAGTCTGAAAAGTTTACAATAAAACATCGGAAAGCATTATTGTAGGTATCACAGATAATGTGATACCTACAGTCATGTTATGAAGAATTCAGCTTGCGGAGGAATGTATATGTCAACACAGAAAGCATATCTTGTTTTGGAGGACGGAACCAAGTATGAGGGTAAGTTCTTCGGACATATCGAGGAAGTAACAGGAGAAGTCGTTTTTTCGACCAACATGATAGGTTATATTGAAACTTTGACAGATCCGGGATATAAAGGTCAGATTATAGTTCAGACATTTCCGCTCATAGGAAATTACGGAATTATTTCAGAGGATTTCGAAAGTGCGGGAATCGGAGCATCGGCTTACATCGTAAAAGAAGTGTGTGATGCACCGTCGAACTTCCGCTGCGAAGGTGATATTGACACTTTCTTAAAAGAAAAGAAAATCACAGCTCTTGCCGGAATCGATACACGAGCTCTCACTATGAAAATAAGAACTGCCGGCACTATGAACGGTATCATCACTTCAAATCCTGACAGTGTTGATTTAGAAAAAGTAAAATCCTACAAGATTTCAGATGTAGTTCCTACAGTTTCAACAAAAGAAGCATATAAAGAGGGCGCAGACGGAGATAAAAACATCGCAGTGCTTGATCTGGGCGTCAAAGCATCTCTCAAAAAAACTCTTATTTCACGCGGTTGCAATCTGACGGTTTATCCGTACAACACTTCTGCTGATGAAATACTTGCGCTCAATCCTGACGGCATCATCGTATCCGACGGTCCGGGAGATCCGACAGAGCTTATCGGCGTAATTGCTGAAGTAAAAAAACTTCTTGCTTCAAATATTCCTATGCTCGGTATCGGTTTAGGTCATCAGGTTATGGCTCTTGCATCAGGGCTCAAGGTTGAGAAAATGCATCACGGTCATCGCGGAGCTAACCAACCTTGCAAAGACAGTGTTACCGGCAAAGTTTTTATCACAAGCCAGAATCACGGTTACGCAGTTGTTTCTGACAGTGTAAATTCCGATATTGCTGAAATTATGTTTGCAAACATAAATGACAATTCATGTGAAGGTTTATCTTACAAAAAAGCAAATGCAATATCAGTTCAGTTCAGCGCTGATTCATGCAGAGCTCCTTTGGAAGGACAGCCTGTATACGACAGATTTTTTGAATTGATGAAATGATTTTTATGAAAAGCGTAAGAAACGCTGTGGCACAGCGTTTCTTATGGGAGACAAAACCCTCGGCGAGTTTATTTCACTCGCCGAGGGTTTTGTTATATGTTCCATCTATAGTAAAATATCGAATATAATAGAACTTGTTTTAATTTTGTAATATTTTGCCGAATTTTATAGACTTTTATACAGCACAGACTGTATTATATTTGTTGCGCGAGAAAAATACCGTGCAGATGAAACAAAATTAAAGCATTAAAAATTTGTTTCAAAATGGGAGAAGCTTATGCCGGAAATCATATTTAAAAAGAGACGCGGAATTGTTTTGGATTTGTTTACTGTATTGTGGATGTATTCAACGTCTTCGTCTTTGTCCGCATTTTTTAAATCATATAATGTTACTCCAAGTCCGGATATCTGCGACAGCTATGCGAGAATCTGTGATTTCATAGATAAAAATGCCAAAGAATTAAAACCTTTTTTTGTTAAGTCTGTAAATGCGCCTGATGAAGGAAGTATATTTCATAAAATGACACAGATGCTTATGACTCAGGAGGAGTTGCTAATACGCGACGTTTTAAATTATTTTCGTAAAATGTCTCCTCAGTTTTTTCTTGCGGAAATTTTCAGGATAACGGAGGGTCAGCCTGAGAGTGAAAGAGAAAAATATTTAGATATTGTAAATTCACATGCCGCGGTGATGCGTTTTATCAAGAGTCAGAATTACACGGTGAGAGAAAAACGGGCTATCAGATATTTTTACGAAGACGGCGAATTCGCATATAAAGAATTTATTTCGTTCATTGAGAAACTGTATTATGTCATAGACGGAGAATATAAAGTAAATGACGAGAGGATATCGCGGTATACAGAGTGGCTTAAAGGCAGACTTATACCTGACCGTGAAGACTATCTGTTAGAATCGGAAGAGTTTACATCGAGAATAAGTGCGCTGGGTGAAAAAATCATTGTTACAGTAAGTATGTTCCCTCCGTATTCGCTAAACAGACTTACCGGAAAAAATCTTTCTGTTTTATGTTTTGGGATAGGCGCTTATTCTCAATATGCGGAAAGCTGTTACAAAAAGCAGGATTATTTAAAAGATAACCACTGTGAGATGAGAACAAATGTGATATTGTCCTTGGCGGCAGGTCCGAAGAGGCTTGTAGATATGGCAGATGAGCTTGGGACAAGTTCTGCTGATATAAGCTATCATATAGGCGTTCTGGAAAAGAATTCTTTTGTAAAAAGAGTGAGAATAAACGGCAAAGAGCATTTCGAGCTGATAAAGAACGGGTTTGACTTTATAGAAAAGCGAAAAGACGATTTGAAAAAAAGCGAAATGCTATCTAATGGGTAAATTACAGAATTCTGTAATAATATATTTTCGGAGGTGTTTTTATGAAGAAATGGACTGCTCCTTCTATGGTTACTGTATCCGCTGAAAAACTCGGTGAAGTTATGGTTGCTTCAGCTTGCACACTTTATAACGGTGAATGTGTTCTTGTCAGATCATTAGGCGGCTGATACTGAAAAAGGTTTCGTCTTGATTTCTCAAATCGAGGGTAAAGAGCCCGCGTCGGACTTCATGTGCCGACGCGGGCTTTTTGCGCTCTTTAAAACTGTTATTGTAAACTAAAGTCATGAATATTATAATGTATCGAGTTTATATAATGATAATAAGTTCCTGAAAGGAAGTTTTACATATGACGTTGGATGAGCTTGAGATAGGAAAGACTGCTGTAATAACGAAAGTCGGCGGAGAAGGTGTGCTTCGGTACAGATTGCTTGATATGGGCATTATACCGAAGACTAAAGTGACGCTTGTGAAACGTGCTCCTATGGGAGATCCGATTGAATTGCGTCTCAGAGGTTATACTCTGACGCTGAGAATCGAAGATGCGAAAAAGATTGAAGTAACAGAGGAGGTCGCAGAATGATATTTGCATTGGCAGGAAATCAGAATTGCGGCAAAACCACTTTGTTTAATCAGCTTACCGGTTCGAATCAGCACGTCGGAAATTTTCCGGGAGTGACGGTCGATCAGAAAATCGGAAGTATAAGAACTTTGAAGGATTGCAAGGTTGTTGACCTTCCGGGTATTTATTCGATCAGGCCGTACACAAGTGAGGAAATAATTACCCGTGACTTTATATTGAATGAAAAGCCTGACGGAATTATAAATATAGTCGATGCAACGAATATTGAAAGAAACCTTTATTTGTCGCTTCAGCTTCTGGAGCTTAAGGTGCCGACGGTAATCGCTCTTAATATGATGGACGAGGTCAGAAATAATCACGGCTCAATTGATGTTTCTGCGCTTTCTGAGCGTTTGGGTGTTCCTGTGATACCGATAAGTGCGGCTAAGAACGAAGGCGTTGACGAGCTTATCGAAAAGGCGAATGAGGTTGCACGGAAAAAGATTTATCCCGCGGTTAAAGATTTTTGTTCTTCGGGGCATGTTCACAGATGCATACATGCTGTGTCGCATCTTATAGAGGATCATGCGGAGGACAGAGGGATTTCCCCGAGATTTGCCGCTGTTAAATTGATTGAGGGTGATCAAGACATTATCGACAGGCTGGAGCTCAACGAAAACGAGCTTGATATGATGGAGCACAGCATTGTTGAGATGGAAAACGGCTGCGGTCTTGACAGAAATGCGGCGATTGCCGACATGAGATATTCATTTATAGAAGGCGCTTGCAAGGATACTGTAAAGAAACCGCAGGAGAGCAAGGAACTGCGCCGCAGTATGAAAATTGACAGCGTATTCACAAACAAGTATCTGGCGATTCCGCTGTTTATCTTGAATATGTTTCTCATATTTATTCTGACATTTAATGTCATCGGCGCTTTTTTGAGCTCGCTGATGGAGATGGGTGTTGAAAAGGTGACGGAGTTGGCTGACAATATGCTCACTTCGTATAAAATCAATCCGGTTGTACACAGCCTCGTTATTGACGGCATTTTTGCAGGTGTGGGAAGTGTTCTTAGCTTTCTGCCGATTATTGTTGTGTTGTTTTTCTTCCTGTCTATTTTGGAGGACACAGGATATATGGCGCGAGTGGCGTTTGTCATGGATAAGCTGCTCAGAAAAATCGGTCTTTCGGGCAGAAGTATCGTGCCTATGCTTATAGGGTTTGGTTGCAGCGTTCCTGCGATAATGGCTACCCGTACATTGTCCTCGGAAAGAGACCGCAAGATGACGATTCTTTTGACTCCTTTTATGAGTTGTTCTGCGAAAATTCCGATATATGCTTTTTTTGCGGCTGCATTTTTTGAGAAGTATCAGGCACTGGTCATGATCGGTCTGTATCTGCTCGGAATAATTGTCGGAATAATCGTTGCATTGATATTGAAATCCACGTCGTTCAAAGGCAATCCGGTTCCGTTCGTAATGGAGCTTCCGAATTACAGAATGCCGTCTGCAAAAAGCGTGACGCTTCTGATGTGGGATAAGGCGAAGGATTTTCTGCAAAGGGCGTTTACCGTGATATTCATCGGAACAATAATAATTTGGTTCTTGCAGTCTTTTGATATGCGGCTGAATTTTGTAGATGACAACTCGCAGAGCTTGCTTGCGGCAATCGCAAAAGTCATTTCCCCGATATTTGTTCCGCTTGGTTTTAACGACTGGAGAATTTCAACTGCGCTCATCAGCGGTATCACGGCAAAGGAGGCCGTTGTCAGCACTCTTGAAGTTCTTTTGGGCGGTGCTTCGCTGTCAAGCTTGTTCTCTCCGCTTTCTGCGATGAGTTTCCTTATATTTACGTTGCTTTATACTCCGTGTATCGCGGCTATTGCGGCTATAAAGAGGGAAATAAATTCTGCTTGGAAAACAGCTCTGATTGTTTTATTCCAGTGCGGTGTTGCCTGGGGCGTTGCGTGCCTGTTTTATCAGGTTGTGGCACTGATAATGTGATGAGCTTTTGATAAGCAAGGGCTCTCTCCGAGATTCTTGGCGCTTCATTTCTTTTTGGCGGTTCACTTAGAGTTAAGTGGGAATAAGGAGGATTCGTTATGTCTATTAAAGTTCAGAAAATAATAATGTTTATACCTGTTATAAATTTTCTTACGGTTTTTTCTGGTTATATGCTTGTTATAAAAACAATGTGACTGTTTCGCAATTTTTAAAAAGGCTGGCTATAATATTTACAGCAAATTTAATTATAGTAGTACCCAATATTATGATAGATAAATTTTGTTCGAGTGAAACAGTTATGCAGTTTGTCAATTATGTAATTGCATATTTGCATCTTTTAGTAACGGCTTACTTTGCAGTAAAAAATCAAGAACTGATTTTAAATGATAATTCTTGAAAACGCCACTATTAGACGCTACCTAAAAAGTAGCTTGAGACTGAAAATGCAATTATAAAATCTTGCTTTAACTAATTATGGTCCTGTAGTTAGTGTTAGGCGTGGTCCTATCGTTGTTTGGGATGTACAAATATCGACCTGAGGATTTTATTTTGTTTGCAGAAAATTGGCATTATAAAACCATATTCTTGGGAGGCTACATACACTGTATACGGAAAATGGAGGTAATCTAATGAAAAAATTTCCTGTAGTTGGACTTTTACTTTTTATGAGCCTTTGGCTGAGTGCGTGTACTTTCTTCAGTTTAGACAGCCAAATAGGTAACAATGATTGGTCATATAAGTTACCAAATGATTATGAGATTTGGCACGTTAACTCCCGGAAGATAGTATGTGGTAAGAAAGCCTCAGAGCATTCTCTTTCAAATGTTGGTGGGGATTACGTTGTAGAATTTTGTCATAATGATCAATATATATGTTTGAAGTGTGCTGATGCCTCTGAGGACTTCTCTAAGAATATTGATGAAACAAGTTATCAATTCTACATAATTAATACAATAAATGATGAAGTTGATGGACCTCTTTCCGAAGGAGAATATTTTGAAAAGTTGGAAAATATGAGCCTGAATAATCTCTCAGCATGAATAGCAACAAAGCCGAGACCGGAGGGGGCTCAGTTTTCATAAAGTTTATTAGCTTTATACGGACGATTGTTATATTTTAATTCAAATAATCCAAAAACAGATGTGATTGCAATGTTAGTTTTATGAAATGCATTGTCAATAGGGTATAAAAAATGTTTTGACAAAATGTTATTGTCAAAATTGAAAATATACCCTATTGACAAATACGAGGCACTTATAAAGAGGTGAAATTTATGGAGCCGTACACAGTTAATGCACTTATTTGCCTTAAAGATGATTTAGGATTTGAATACGTTGTGTCGGAAATAGAATATGAACTTTGGGAGAATGATACGTTCGAATACCGCTTCAGACCGAATTATTCAGTGATAGAGCTTTTGGATTCGTCGGTCTTTCAGGGCATCCCCGGAATCGATCTTGAACTCCGCAGAAAAGAATATGTCAGGAGAAATTCTATACCAACTTTTGTGGCAGAGCGGGCACCGAGTTCAAACCGTGAGGATTTATGGAGACTTCTTGAGGACTGCGGTATGAATTATCTGAATCAGCTTGAGTGGCTGATAAAGACTGATACTAAATATATCGGCGACCGCCTGTATGTCAGACGTCCGCTTGACGGCGAAAAGGTCAGAAATCTCGACGGAGAGATTGCAAAGCTAAAACGCTCATGTGATGTTCAAAGAAAGTTATTGGAAAATATTTGTCTCGGTTTGACCGTGGAATTTGAAAGATTCGTTATTGATGACCGAAACAGAAAATCTTGTTATGACCTGCTTTACCGTTTATATAAAAGAGAGTCGGGAAATATAAAAAAATTGCAAAGCGAGGGCATCGCTGCTGCAAAGAAGAACGGCAAATACCACGGAAGAAAAGCGATACAGGTTGATGACACCAAGCTTTACGAGGTGTGTCGGAAATACAGAAATCATCAGATTACTTTAGATGAAGCTGCAAAACTTCTGAATATGAGCACATCCACTTTTTACAGGCGTATAAAGTCTTTAAAAACGGACTGAGTGAAAGCCGAAAGCCCTGCCGCAAGTGTGGCAGGGCTTTCGATTATTTTATACTAAATTTTTTATTATCTCACAAATTCTTTCCGCATCTTCTGTTGCAAGGTCTGCGTAAAGCGGGAGTGACAAAACTTTGCTTGAGATGTCACGTGCGACAGGTGTGTCGTTTCGTTTGCGGTATTCCTTGTAGCACGGGAAGTCCGCGGTTATTGGATAAAAATATCTGCGTGCAAAAATATTGTTTTTTTCGAGTTCTGCTTTTACTGTGTCACGGTCAGTCGGACAACCTGCAGCGGTGTCAAATATTACAGGAAAGTAGGCGTAATTTGTCTGAACGTTTTCCTGAATCGGAAGGAGTTTGACTCCGGGAATGTCTTTGAGCGCGTTTCTGTATATTTCCGAAAGCAACCGTCTTTTTGCGATGACTTCGTTTATGTGGCGCAGATTGCAGACGCCCATTGCGGCCTGAAATTCGTTCATTTTGGCGTTGGTACCGAATTCGTTAATGTTTTCTCCGTCAATGAGACCGAAGTTCTTAAATTCCTTGAATTTTTTACCGAGGCGGCTGTCTGCGAAAGAGAGCGCGCCGCCTTCGATTGAGTTGAAGGCTTTTGTCGCGTGGAAGCTGAACATGCTGCAATCGCCGTACATGCCTATTCCTTTGCCCTTGTATGTCACGCCGAAAGCGTGCGCCGCATCGTATATGATTTTCAGATTATATTTATTTGCGATTCTGTTTATCTTTTCTATGTCGCAGACAACTCCGTACACGTGGACGGGGAGGATTGCACAGGTCTTGTTTGTGATAAGCGCTTCGATTTTTTCTGTGTCGATAGTGAAAGTATCGGGGTTTATGTCACAGAAAACGGGAGTGCAGCCTGCCTGGACGATCGCATGAGTTGTGGATGCGAAGGTGTAGGGTGTTGTGATGATTTCGCCTTTTAAGCCGAGTGAAACGATGGCAGAGTACAGCGCCATGTGGCCGTTTGTGAAAAGTGAAATGTTGTCGGCTTTGAGGAAGTCTTTTAATTGCTCTTTAAATTTATTATGGATGGAGCCGAAGTTTGTGAGCCAATGCGCGTCCCAGATCTGTTTGATTTCTTCAATGTACTCTTCGTAGGGAGGCATGCTCGGTCTTGTTACAAATACCGGCGGTGTAATTTTACTGTTGTTTTCCATTGAATTGACCCTTTCCTGTAATATTATTACAAAACGGTGATGTTTATGTCTTTGTGTGCAATAACTCCGATTTCGGGAGTGAAAAGTTCCTGCGGAGCTTCTTCTCCTTTGATCCATTTGATTATTGCGAGGGGGAGGTTTACGCCTGCTGCGTGGCTGAACGGATAGCCGCCGCCGAAGCGCGCGTTCATCTCGATTATATAGGGAACGCCGTCCTGCACAAGCACGTCAACGTCTAAGTTTGCGATGTGTCCGACAAGACCGCTTATTCTTTTTCCTAAGGCTGAAAGCCTTTCGTATTCAACAATTTCTGCGGCATCGGTTTCGCCTGCGCGCATTGCAAATTTCTTTTTGACGATTGTATTTACATATTTTCCGTTTAAATCATTTATTATATCGAGGCCGTATTCCTGTCCTTCGATTTTTTCCTGAATGAGTATTTCGTACCCTTTTTCGGCAAATGATTCATATTTGAGGTAAGATTTTTGTATTTCACGCAGAGTTTTTTTGTAAAAGGCGCGCAACTCCTGTTCGCATGTTGCTTCGTAGACTGCAATCGAACCCATGCCCCAGCGCGGTTTTACTATTACGGGGTATTTCATCTTGCCTTCGCGGAGGTCACGTATAACGTTTTTGAGCGTGACATAAGTTTTGGGAACTTTTACCTCGGTTTCGCAGAATGTTATATATGTCATGAGCTTGTCATTGCATTTTGCAACCGCTTCATAGTCTGAAACAATGAGTTTTATACCGGCGTCTTCAAATCGTTTTTTGTTTGATGACAGAACGGGCAGGTCGATGTCGAAAAGCGAAATAACCGCGTCGATTTTATTTTCTTTGCAGTAGCCGAGGACAAAATCAATGTATGACGGGTCATAGATAAGCGGGGAAACGGTGAACTTGTCTGCAACCTTTACGATGGGCGTAAGGTCGGAACTGTTCATTGCATGGATTTCTCCGCTTTCTGCGAGAGCTTCTTTAAAATATTTCAGAAGGTATGTTCTTCTGCCTGCCGATGTAAATAAAATGTTCATAGATTTCTCCTAAATCAACTGCTTTTTATGAATTTATTTCAGGTAATTTATCAAAGAAGAGCGGCGCGCTTCCGGTGTTGATAAAAAGAATTTTTTTGCCTGAAATGTTGTTATCTTTTATATAATCAATCATTCCGAAGAATGCTTTTCCGCTGTATACCGGATCGAGTCCGATGCCCTCTTTGTAAAGGAGGGTCGCGAGTCTGTCAAGCAGGTTGCGGTCGTATTTGCCGTAGCCGCCGAGCCTGTATAGGTCGGTGAAGCGAATGTGCGAGGCGGCGTCTGCGGCTTTGCCGCAGTGACCGCTTGCGGTCAGATAGTCATTGATATAGTCCTTTAATATTTCGGTTTCTTTTTCCGCATCGCGTGAAACTGAGATTCCGACGATCTCTGAATTTTTGCAAGGGGATGTTGATTCTGCAAGTGTCTTTCCGCATATGAGACCTGCTTGTGTGATTCCCGTGCCGGAGGCGTGGAAGATATAGTCAAAGTCGATTCCTACAGAGGAAATTTCTTTGAAGGCTTCCCTGTATGCCGAAATACCTGCGGGAATGTTTTGCTTGTCATAAATATAGTAGACTTTTCTCCCTGCGGAGGTAAGGTCATTGATTATTTTTTCAAGTGACTTTGCCACTTCGCTTTTTTTGCAGGTATAAAACGGAAAACCGGTGGCTTCCGTGATACGGCTGTTTATTGTGTGAGTGTATTCCTCCCCGTCATCAACTGAGGAGAGGACGGCGCAGTGAAGATTTTCTTTTTTGCAGAGCATCGTAATTACACGGCACATGTTTGAGGAGGCGGAACCGTATGCAAGAACACAGTTGCAGCCTTTTGAAATTGCATCGTTCACAAATGCCGATGCGATACGTGCTTTATTCCCCCCGAAATATCCCGGAAGCAAGTCCTCGCGCTTTATATATATTTCGTTGCCGTTTTCGCAGAAATTTTCGAGCTTGTGTATCGGTGATGAATATTTTGTTTTGCATTGAATTTTATCAGTTTTCATATGTTATCACCTTATTTTTTCTTACGTCTGTTTAAATATTCTTTTACAGTTGCAATCAGATATGAAAAACATTCGAATTTAAGTAAATATGCAACTCCGAAATAGTAGGTCACACCGAAAACGAATTGGATTATCAATGTGAGCCAGTTTGGTAAGTTTAAAAGTGTGAAGCACCATGTAAAGATTCCCATCGTTATTGCAAGTATCAGCGAGGGCATTATATCCCTGAGCTGTTCGCCCAAGCTGTAATCCAGGAGCTTTTTGTTCGGTATTGCGTTTGCGATGACTGATATAAGTGAGATTAAGGCCTGTGTTCCTAGAACAAGTATTAGACCTTTTCCGCCGAGATCGAGGAAATGGCTTACAGCAAAAGCTGCGCCCAGCAATACCACGCCGATTACATCTTTTATGATTTCAAGCTTCATGTATATGTCGCTTCGTCCCATTGCGCTTATTGCCTGAAGGTTTGCGCTGTTTATCGGAATGAATGCGTAGGAAATACATACTATCTGCATCATGGGTATACTGAAAGCCCATTTGTCGGTGAGCCACAAAGTAACGAGCGGCTTTGCCGTGGCAATAAGGCCTGCCATCATTGCGAACATTACAAAACTGCTTGTTACGATAAATCTTCTTGTGAGCTCCTTTACTCTCTGTTTGTCATTTTGTATTGATGAGAGTGACGGGAATATTACTGTGGAAATCGTACCGTTTATGTTGTCGGTGAGCTTTTCGGGGATTGTTCTTGCCTTGTTGTAATAGCCGAGCGTTCCGCTGCCTGCGTAAAATTTTTCCATGCAGAGAGGAACGATGTTTGCGTACAAGGTGTTTATGAGGTTTGAACCTAAGATTTTTCCGCCGAATCCAAACAGTGATTTTATTTTTCCTTTTGAAAAGACTCTTTTAGGTCTCCACTTTACGGAGAACCACAGAAAAATCGTACCGACGATATTTACCGTGAGATTTTGCCCTACGATTGTCCACAGTCCGCAGCCTGCAAATGCCATTGCAAGTCCTACAACTGCGGAGCATATTGTTGCGCCGAGTGTTCTGTAAAAGATTTTTTTGAAATCCATTGCTTTTGTGAGGATGGCTGTAGGAACTGTGCTGAAAGCGCCTGTTATGAGTGTGAGCGCCTGGATTCGCAATATAAGTATAAGTTGGCTGTTGCCGTAAAACGATGCTACATACGGCGCGCAGAAAAACAGTGCAATGTAGAAAACTATTGAAAGACCGAGCGACAGGAAAAATACCGAGGAGCAGTCTTCGTCATCCGCATCTTTTTTCTGTATGAGAGCTGTATTAAAGCCTGCCTGTATACAGATGTTTGAGATATTTATAAAAATGGATATAAGTCCGACTGTCGAAAAATCTTCGGGAGATAAAAATGCGCGCGCCAGTATCGTCTGGACAATGAATTCCACGACGGCAGTGCCGCCCTTTTCCATAAAACGCCAGAAAAAGCCTGCAAGGACAGTTCCTTTCATATTCAATTTTCCGGGGGTTTTATTTTCCATTGCTTTTCCTTATATTAAAATAATTTCTCACACTTTAATATAACACTTTTTCGGCTTTTATTAAATACTTTTTCTCTTTCGGTTTTAAGTTCTTATCTTAATTGTCAAGACATATGTTACACTTAGAGAAATATTCTGCTACAACTTGATTTGGACTTTTAAAGTCTAATACTGTCTTTGCTGTTCTGTTGTATCTTGATTCATGCTTTTGTACTTCTTTTATCAATTCTTTTTCA
>JAFTXP010000006.1 GCA_017461545.1 Clostridia bacterium
GGCGTAGCTCTCGTTTGCATATGCATTATCCTCACGGATGAGCTGACCCTGTCCGTCATACTGATAGCTGAGCTTCAGTATTCCGTTTTCGGTCACTCTTGTGATGTTTCCGATACTGTCATAGCTGTAGCCGTACACTGTTCCGTCTGCCATTGTGAGTGTGGATACATATGTACTGCTCGAGGTGTCGGCTTTTCCGGAAGTCATTACAACGTTTAAGTAGCTGTAGCTTTCCATAAGCGCGAAGTCGCCTGTAGTTTGCAATATAGATCCGATTACTCTGCCAAGGTCGTCGGTTGTAGTTGTTACGATACCTGCGTGAGAGTTAAGCGTTGTTGTATTGTTTTCCTCGTCTGCTGATACATCGAGTTCGTCCAAGATTACGCCGTCGATTATGTATCTTACGGAGCTATCGGCTGAACCTTTCTGCGGATACTCTATCTGCAAGATAGTTTTGCCGTCTGCATCGATAGTATATGTTCTCAGAAGTCCGCCGTCCGCATCATACTCATAGTGAGTTGTGCGGTTTAATTCATAATCAAACTCTTTGTACAAAAGATCTGCTGCATTGTATACCCATTCATACGAAAGAGTACTTTCTGCGGTACTGCTTGTCTTTCTCCAGAGCTTTGTCACATTGTTGTTATTGTCATACTCGTATGTCTCTCTGTAGCCGTTTAAGTACGACATTGATGTGAGGTTACCCTGACGGCCGCTGTAGGTGTAGGTTACAAAGTTTTCGATGTTTCCTACCTTTACAGAAGTTGTCTGTCCGAGTATGTCATACGAAAGTGTATAGTCAGTGTTGCCGTCGATGAGTGTGAGATTTCCGTCACCGTCATATGTGTAGCAGATACGCTTGTCTACATCTGCGTCAAAGCTTCCGTTGCCGTTTAAATCATCATATGTGTAGCTTACTTCGCCGGAGTTTTCGTGATATACATATCCGACCTTGCGGATGTCGCCTGTTGTCTCGTAAATTACACGGTCTTCACTGTCATACTGATATGTTTTTACTACTCCGTTTACATCGATTTCACGGGTTACATTTCCGTTTGCGTCATACTCAGTTACGGTACGCTGTGCGAGTGTTCCGCTAGCTAGATATGTTTCAACCTTTATGAGGTTTCCGTCTGCGTCATAAGTGTTCAGAGTTTCCGAAAGAATTCTGCCTGTTTCGGAGCTTCCCTCGCGGTTGATTTCGGAAAGTACAAGTGAATAGTCGTCGTTGTATGTGTAGCGTGTGACAGATGTTACATTTCCGTCCTCGTCTTTGTAGGTGATGGACTGAACGTGTTCCTCTGTTTCGTCAGTGTATGTTGTTTCGGTGTTGTCCTCAAGGTCTACTGTGTCACTTGATACAGTTTCGTCATCCTCGCCTGTATAGTCATCGGCGTAGTACATTGACATTGAAATAACATTACCCTCTTCGTCATACGCAAAGTCGAGGGCGCTTGTTCGGGTAAACGTCATCTGTTTGAAGTACGCCGTATTTGCGTTATACGAGTAGTCAAGCGTTATCTTTACGCTTGCAACTGTAGCATTCGTGTAGTCGTGTGTTTCATCTGTCTTGTCTACAAATACAGGGTGTGAAAAATACTGCCAGTTGCTGTTATCTTTATTGAGGTCAGTAACCTGCGGTGCCTGTGTCCAAGTGTTTGTACCGTCTGTGAGTGTGACCTCTGTTGATATTCGATAAACAGGTGTGGGCTGACTGTACCATGAAGCGTTTCCTGCATAAGCGGAAAGTGCTTTCGTGAGACCTGAGAGCACATATACTTCGTCTACGCCGGTATTCATAGTGACAGTCTGCGATAAAGTGTTTACTGAAGATTTGTTGCCTGTGATATAGAAAGTGTAATCGTCTTCGTAGGTTGTGACACCACTGTTTACCTTATCCCAACCTATGCTTACACCGTAGCTTCCGCTGCCGTTTGTCAGTCTGCTCACGCTTGATGGTGTTGTATGGTTTGCCTCAAGCTGGAATCCATCAAAGTACGCTGTACCTGCGGAATCCTTCATAACGAGCTCTATTACATTGTGAAGCTTGTTCTGCACTTCAAATGTAAAGAATATTCTCTGCCAACCGTTGCCTACATCTTCTGCGGTTGTTCCTGTAAAACGAATTGATTCGCCTGTTGTAGCAGTGTTATACGCATTAGCAACTCTTGCAAATACTTCTCCTGTTACATTTTCGGTTTTTACATAGCAAGAGAATACTGCCTTGCCTACCGGAACACTTGTGGGAGTAATTTTAATTACCGCTTCGCCCTCGGAAGTCTCGCTTCCTGTAATTTTCACAGAGCTTACACCGAGCTTTGTAATCTCGCTGTCAATTGCGTATGTGTAAGTTGCATTTTCACTTGTTGTAGGTAATGTTGTAAACGACGGTGTGTCGATATAATTTATATTGCGGTCGTCCTGCACATTTGTGATTCGTTTTACATTACCGTCCTCGTCATATGTGTAGATTGCGCCGCTGTAGAATTCACTTCCCGTGATGTTCTCTGAGTATGTCTGAGTGATGCGGTAACTGCTGTCGTAAAGGTATGCGGTAAAGATGTCATCACATTCCGAATTAACAACATTTACTTGACCGTATGATATTGACACGTTATCAAATTCACCGTTCGCACCCGGCTCATACACATATGTAGCTCCTGTTTCATAGCGGAATATATATTCTCCGGTAACTGTACTTTCGGTGTCCGAAAATTTCTCTTCGGTTACCGTCAGCACACGCTTCAAAAAACTTGTTTCGTATGTGTATTTCACACGCGTTTTATCTTTCAGATTCGTAATCTGTGAGAGGTTGCCGTTTGTGTCGTATTCAAAGGCATACTTAGACTCATATACGCCGTCGTCATTCATTACCTCGATACCACTAAGTATAGAGTCAGCGTAGGTAAAACGAAGCCCCTGAAGGTTTTCTATGTTCTGCCTTGTAATTGTTTTTAAGTATCCGTTTGTATCGTATGAAACAGCAAAAGATTTAGCTGTTTCATCGTTTAAATATATCTGCGTAATCTGTCCCACACTGTTACGGTTAATTGATAAAGTTGTATCATCCGAAATTATAGATTCAAGTAATCCTTTATTGTTAAAATTATACGTTTCTCCGTTGTATGTAACTTCGTATGAGCCGTCTGATAGTATAGAAAGTGTTGTTCCGGCATCTGTAATGTCATGATATAACTTGTCTGTACTGTTGTACTTCATGTAGTGGATTCCACCGGTAGAATCGACAAAATTATACATTGATGTATCGGTTGCATTCTGTACTACGGTTTCATCTATGCCAAGTCGCCAGTAATTTCCCATATCAGCGTTTGAAAGTTCGCTTCCCGTTGCAAGCTGCGATGCATTGTATACAAGGTCTACCGGCCATGCGGCTTCGTCTCCGTCCTCGCAGTAAATCTCCGAAATGAGTGTTTTTAAATATCCGCTGGTGTAATCAACATATGCAGATGCATTTTCGGAAATACTTGTCTCATGATAAGTACGGTTATCATAAATTCCTGTATCTGAAACATAGCCGATTATAAGTGTTGGTTTTATGTAATTTGCTGTTGCAATACTTGAATGTATACTTATTCCGTCAAGCGATGCATCCTCTGCATAAAAAGATAGTCCGTAATTGTATGCAGTTCCTTCGTACCAACTTTTTACTGTATCAAGAATGTTCCACTTAACATAATATCCCACTCCCGCAGGTGCTACCAAATAGTCAAGAACTTCACGACTTACACTTCCGTAAGTGTCTTTCGTGTTCCAATTAAGATTTGAAGTAGTCCAATCCGATGTAACCTTGCTGACATTGAATTTTGTATTGCTTCCGTCTGACGAAGTTGCATATGTAAAGCCCTGAAAATTGGCAGAAGTTATTACACTGTTTTCCGGTAATGACGGAAGTTTATTAAGCCTCCAATATGCGCGATGCTCCGCACCGTTCTTTGTACCGATCAAAAGATGAGCAACATTTTCTGCAAATGTTTCAGTATTTGACGATATATATCCATCAGTGACATATGCATCCAAACTTGAATCATCGAGATTAGTAACCGTCGGATCTATCGTTACGGGATATGCTCTTTCGGAATCATTCATCCATACAGAATCAGCTGTAACAGTCAAAGTGTAACTTCCGCTATCGCCGCTGAGTGTGTATTCTGCTGCCTCTGAATACACTCCGTTTGCGTCAACCATAAAAGGTGCCGGTATTGTGTAATATGTTTCCTCTCCGTCCTTTAAAAGAACATCTCCGCTTTCGTCGAGAACAGCTTCGAGATTGTTTAATTTAAGTGAAAATTCATAATCGTAAGAGTCTGCCTTCTCTTTTACGATAATGTTCTCCTTGATTGTGTTTGAGATGACAACATATTCAAGGTCTACGCCTGACATAATATCGTCATAGCGTACCGAAGCGCTGACTTTGTCGAGGCTCATCATCTTTTGAAGCGCTGTCTGTGTATTGTCATCTTCGCTGTTAAGATTTGTCGCAATGCCTTCAGTTTTCTTTACTGCATCAGGCATGGAAAATTCAATTTTCTTGTTGCCGTCGTGAAGCGTAAGTATTTTTTTGCTGCCGTTTATTTTCTTTGCAAATTTTATACGCTGATTGCTTGTCTGAAGCTCGTCTGAAACTTCAGATAGCGTGTTGTCGATATCGACCCATTCGCCGTTTTCCAAGCTGTGTACCGGAACATCGTATGTTGCGGCAATAACCGAGCCGTCACTCATCCGGAAATGTTTTACATTCTCTTCTCTGAGTGAAACAATCTCACCTAAGGGAGTAACAGTTTCATCGTAATACGAAATAGTTTCCTGTGCGTTACTTGTCTGAAGCTGTGCGCGTAAGTTCTTTGGCAGTACAGAACAAACGGTACAGACAACAAGTAATAAAGATAAAAACCTTTTAAAATTTTTGCCTGTTTTTTTCATAGATTAAGCCTCCTTATAAATTTCTATATTTATAAGGTAACATTGTTAATATAAAATTCATATATTTTGAGCAGTATGTTTAACAAAATTAAAATAGCAAGAGCACATCAGCCTGCAAATCAGTAAAAATTTGCAGGCTGATGCGCTCTTGCTAACAGATAACTCTGCGGGAAAATTTTCTGAAATCAGAAATCTTCGTTCAACAGAACTTATTTATACTCATTAAATTTGTTGCAGATGTTCCGAGAATCTCCTCGCAAACCACCCGTCCGCCCTCAGGCGAATGTATGACATAATATGCGCCGTCAAATTTTCCGAGGTACAGCATCACGTGACCGGGCTTGTAAACGGCTGCAGGCACATTTATTCCGTCAAGCACGCTTTCAATATTCTCCTTACCCGTTCCTTCAAAATCGATTATCTCTCCGACCGTGTTCCGCTGCTGGCTCACATTTCTGGGAAGTTCAAAACCGAAAACTCTCATAACGGCACTGACAAAGCCGGAACAGTCCACACTGTCATAAAGACCGCCCCATCCGTAAGTTGCCCCTTCGTATTTGAACGCCTGTATGTAAAAATTATTGACCGTAAAAGGCATATATCCGTAACAGGCGATATCGCCTCCGAGTGTTATGTAGTCATAGTAAAGACTGCCGTCTGAATTTCTGCCGGGAAGCTTCACTTTGTATCCGGCGAGGCTTCGCTCCGCTATAGGAAGTTTTACACCCATGTCAAGTTTTATATAAGAGTCCTTTGTTATGTATAAAGAAGCTTTTACCACCGCAAAATCCTCCGGTGCTGCAAAAGCTTTCCACTCGTCATATGAGTCCGTAACAGCAATGTGTTTTGAGGCTACCCAGCCGCAGTAATTGAATGTCTGAACGAAACTGTACGCCCCGTTTTTGCTCTCATGAAGAACCCATACACCGCTTCCGACTGTTACTTCCGTCTCCTGTATTCTGTCGTAATACTGCGTGCCGGGGTCTGAGAAAAACGGAGTATCTGTCGGCAAGCTTCTGAGAGCAGTACGCTGTACAATGATACCCATCCGAGGATTTACACTTCCGCCGTCATAAAGATCAGACAAGTTTCTGTTATCAAGAATCTCATCGAGCTTTGACTGAGATATTTCACTGTCGTCATAGTCATATTTCGGAAGAGACGGACAGCTCATCGACTCGATTTTATATGCAATTTCACTGCAATTCATTGACTGAGGAATATTCAGAATATCGATAACAGCATCGGAGAGCGATGAAACTTTGTTGTTGAAAGAATCTATCTCAGAAGTTGACATCAAAATCCTGTCTCCGTCATAACCGAGACTTTTGTACCTATCTATCCACTTCGCTGAGTTTTCACTTATCGTTTCCGTCTGTGCGGGAGTCTGTACAGGCGGCTGTACGACCGTATTCTCAGGGTTATCAGTCGGCAGCGGTGAATCCTGCGGCACCGCCGTAATATTTTCGTTATCCATTGTAATTACAATTCCCTCCGTTGTATTAGTTTCGTTTGAACTTTCGGGATTTGTCGCCGAACAACCGCTGAAAAAGGAAGATATGATTCCTGCAAGAACAACTGAGAGAATTATGCTTCGAAAATTGCGTGAATATTTTTTCATGTCATTTACCTGTAGATTTAAGTTCTATTATAGATATCTCCGGACTGATTCCTACTCTGAAACCTGATTTTACCCCGAGACCGCCGCAGATATAATTATATCTGCCGCTGCTGTCAGTGCTGAGCCCGTAAACTTGCTTTTCCTGTGGGAATATTCCGTAATCACTTGTATACACAGTTCCCAGAATCGGCAGTTTGTACTGACCGCCGAGCGTATGTCCTGCAATGTTTAAATCATAGTCAAGTTCGGTGATAATTCGTGTATTTACATCTCTGAGTCGTGAATCAACATTATAGTCAATCGGCTTGTGTGTTACACATATACTGAACTCACTCTCAGCTTCGAAATCAAATTCCTTTAATGTGTTGTTGTTTTTTATACCCGTAAGATATATATATTCACCTGCTGCGGATTCAATTCTTTGCGCCGGATATACGGACAAAGCGCCCCGTTCTTCGAGAGCTGTTACAATCTGATTGCCCGCAGGAGGATTTATGCACATCATCCAGTCATCGTCCTCTGTGTCACGCGCCTCAACATCTTCTTCGCCTAAAATATAGTAAATCGGCTTATCAGTCTCTAGTCCGTCAAGCAAATCAAGCAATGCCCACGGGTCATTTTTGTCTTCGCCGTAATAATCACCGGTAAGAAGTATCATATCATAATCGAGGCCCTTTACAAGAGCAATAAGTTCCTCCTGTCTGTCACCGAATTCTTTTCCGTTTATGTCGCTTATCTGTAATATCTTGTAACCTGAAAAAGAAGCCGGTATATCCTCGTGCTCAACAATAATGTTTTTAACATTTATAGTGTTGTTACACTTTGCGATATTTACTATCGAAGCAACAATGCATGCAATCAGCACAACAACAATAACAATAAAAATCCGGAATTTTTTCTTCTTTTTCTCTTCAAAAATGGTAGCCGAAGGAGAAAAAGTCTTTGAGGATTTCATACCGCTGAAATCTGTATATTTGTTTTTTTCGTTAAAATCTATATCTGACAATTCTCTACCTCTGAAATTTATATTCTGTACCTAAATATATTTCATTTCTGCTTATAAATAGATTAGACACAAATTATACGATATATTCTATTTGTTTTTCAACAATAACTTGCTTTAAAACAAATTTTGATGTATATTGCACTTGCGCTGTATTCTATACGATTAAGAAACAGCAGCAGGAGGTATTTATATGATTTTCACCATTGACGTCGGAAACAGTAATATCGTTCTCGGCGGCTACAAAGAGGAATCTTTGCTTTTCGTTGCAAGGATATCCACGTCCACAAAGCGTACCGCAGACGAGTACGCAGTCAGTATCAAGGAAATTTTAGACATCAGAGGCTACTCTAATCAGGACATAGAAGGTGTCATAATTTCATCTGTTGTTCCGCATATCACAACAATTTTATACGAGGCGATAAAGCTTTTTACAGGTATTGCGCCTATCGTTGTCGGTCCGGGAATGAAAACCGGTATCAATATCAAAATCGACGACCCTGCACAACTCGGAAGCGACCTTTTGGTTGACAGCGTTGCAGCCGCGGCACTGTACGAAAAACCTTGTATTGTTGTTGACATGGGTACTGCCACAACTATTTCAGCGGTTACGGAAAACAATGAAATGATAGGCGGAGCTATTATTCCCGGTGTAAAAATTTCAATCGACGCTTTAGCAGAAAAAACAGCTCAGCTTCCGCACATTGCACTAATCCCCCCGAAAAAGGCAATAGGCACAAACACAATCAGCTGTATGCAGTCGGGTCTTATTTACGGCAATGCCGGCATGATTGACGGTATCGTCGAGCGTATCGAAGAAGAACTCGGCAAAAAATGCACCGTTGTCGCAACAGGCGGCCTCGCAAAAGAAATCTGCAATGTCTGCAGACATGAAATCATTTACGACGAGTATCTGATGCTCAAAGGGCTTTACATTCTTTACAAAAAGAACAGTAAAGCAAGTAAATAACAAAACATAAAATTTATTATTTTAGAAGGAAGCCATTCTACGGCAAAACAGGAGGTTTACCATGAAAAAAGAAAAAAGTTTATCAAAAAAACAAATTCACAATTTAACATTAAAATTAACCGTTATGGCGGTTTTGACAGCGCTGGTTATTGTACTCCAGCTTTTCGGATCCGTATTCAGAATCGGAACAGTTAACCTGAGCTTCGTACTCATACCTATAGTCCTCGGCGGCATATTCGTAGGCAAAACAGGCGGTGCTTTCTTAGGTTTTCTTTTCGGAATGATTACACTCATCGCAGGTATCACCGGTACAGATCCTTTTACACACATATTATTCACAAACAGTCCGGTAATCACGTCTCTCATCTGCCTTGGCAAAGGAATACTCGCAGGACTCGGCTCCGCATGGCTTTATCAACTGGTGTCAAAGAAAAATTCATATGTCGCAACTTTTGTTGCCAGTGCTGCTGCTCCTGTAATAAACACAGGTCTTTTCATCTTCGGTGCGCTGTTCCTTAAAGACATCATCAGCGCCAACTTTGTGGCAGAAGGTACAACTTTCCTGTACTTCCTCATAATCGGCTGCGCCGGAATAAATTTCATCTTTGAATTCATAATCAACCTTGTTTTCTCCCCGGCAGTATATGCGGTTGTAAAGGCTATAAAAAAGAGAAAATAAAATCGGTAATTTTATCGTAAATCATATAATGCCTTATGCGAAAAACCGGCGTGCACGAAAACATTAAACATTTTCGTGCACGCCGGTTTTTTTAATTTATTTTTGGCTTATCGTTAACAAGTTTTACAAACTCTGCAACGGGTTTTTACCTTTCTTGCTCATAACGATTTCAACTTTGCCGCCAAGCTTCTCGCAGAGCTTTGAAAACAGGGCCTCAGCTCCCCATATCTCCGTCGGATAATGACCTGCGGATACCGTGGCAAAGCTCTCCATAGAAAGATCTATCGCGGCGGAATGTTTGACCTCGCCCGTCACCAGTACATCTATGTCATTTTCGTATATCCAATCCACAGCGCCGTCAAATGAACCGCACGATACACCTACCCTGTTTATTTTCCTGTCCGTATCAAACATATCGGGAACAACGCATTTAACTCCCTCCGCACCAAGCTTTATATCAACCTTTTCCGCAAATTCTTTAAAAGAAATACTTTTCTCTAAAACTCCGTACCGATGTTGCATATCCGCAGTTTTTGTCACATCCTCAAGTCCAAGTTTTGCGGCAAGCGCATCATTTACCCCGCCGTCTGTAAAATCGAGATTCGTATGCGCAGAAAATACATTCAACCTATCACGGACTATCCTGCAAAGTAATCTGCCTCTCACTGAATCCTCAGTCAAATCTTCGACAGGATGAAATATAAGCGGATGGTGAGTCACCACCATATCGCACCCGTTTTTTTCCGCTTCGTCAAGAACTCTTCCGTCAAGGTCGAGGCACACCATGATCTTGTAAACATCGTTTTCCTCAGAGCCTGTCATGAGTCCTACGTGGTCAAATGACATCGCAAGCTCCGGCGGTGCTGTTTCGTTTAATATATCAATGATTTCTTTAACTTTCATAAATCTACCTCCGTTTACCGCAGAAGCTCGTCAAGGCGCTCATTAAGAGCCTCATATACGGCGCGCCGCCTTGTTCGCTCTTCGGTCTCTTTTACCGATGTGTCCATTCCGGCAAGAATCCTGTCTGTTTTATTCTTCAGTTTAACAAAATATAACCTATCAGACTCACTTCTTCTGAACGGCATAATTTCACCCAAAGTCAACCGAATTTGCTCTTCAATAAAATCCTCGGGCTCTCTTATTATTTGATTCAAAGCAGGATTATACCGACATTTTATCATCAAATATGTATGTCTGCCGTCCTGTTCTGCCTGCTCATCGACTGTCTCATATCCGTTCTTGTAAAGATACTCCCTAAGCTCCGGCTCACATGTATTAGGCTGAAGATACATCATCGGTAAAGTCTGTGCAAAAGTTTTATCATTCTCGATAATCTCTGCGATCATCAAACCTCCCATACCGGCAACTACAACCGCATCCAGCTCATCATCAGAAGAAAGAACAGAAAACCCGGGGCCGAGCCTTGTCTCAATTATAGCAGAAAGCCCGTACTCAGATATATTCTTCCGTGCAACAGAAATCGGACCTTTTCGTATATCACACGCAATCGCACTCTCCGAAAAACCGTTTGATACCATGTAAACAGGCAGCCATGCATGGTCTGTGCCGATATCGGCAAACCGCTTACAATCGGTCATATTATCGGCAATCATCTGCAATCTTTTATTTTTAAGTTCGGATTTTTTCAAAATAACACCTCTTACATGCCTGTAGAGTCAAATCTGCTGATTTGCTCGTTGTTTTCAACATCGTGTAAAAACTTATCAAAATCACTTTCGTAAGCACAATCTTGAATTACTCTGTATTTTTCAAACTCGCTTAAGGCGTGCATTTGTGCAAGTTCTGCTGATATTTTTCCAGCATCCTGCAAAACATCTCTATCCCAAATTTTGAGAAAACCGTTAAGCCTTTCTTCCCAATCTGCCATAGTCATAGGAATATGCCGTTCAGCCTGCATTTCAGCCATATCAAGATATGCAGAAACTATTCGTGAAAGCTGTTCATGTTCTTTGTCACTTAAATAATTCTTTGCAACTGTAACATCATATTTGTGTATTTTTCCATTAGGAGAACCGTCCCAACTTGTAGGACCCATATTTTCTTTTTCTGCATCTGCACGATTGTAGATAACTTCTGCAGCAGTCTGTCCATGAACGCTATAATGCATTTTATTCTGCACAGCTGCAAAAAAACGCCTGGTCGCCTTGGCAGAAGGATCATAATCCAAAGCTGTCGCATAAATATCAGTTATTTTCTGATAAAACTTACGTTCTGACAAACGAATTTCACGAATTTTTTCAAGTTGTTTTTCAAAATATTCTTTTGTTAAAACAGAGCCATCATTATTCAGTCGTTCATCATCCATTACCCAACCCTGAATAGTATAATCTTTCACAATAGCATTTGCCCATTTTCTAAACTGTACGGCTCTCTCATTGTTTACCTTAAATCCTACTGAAATTATCGTTTGTAAATTATAATGGTCAACGTTTCTTGCAACCTCTCTGTTCCCTTCTTTTTGAACTATTAAGAATTTCTTAATAGTTGAGGATTCATCGAGTTCAGCATCTTGATAAAGTTTTTTTAAGTGTTGATTTATTGCCGGTACGGAAACGTTATAAAGAGTAGCCATCATTTTTTGAGTAAGCCATATATTCTCATCCTCATAACGCATTTCAATGCTATCGTTTGAATCACCCGTAGCAGCAACAAAAGTCAAATACTCCGCCGCCGATGAACGTATATTTCTATTTTCTTTATCTTCATTCATAAACTCACAACCCAACTCCTCACTCAATCTCCGCAATTATCAGCCCAAACTCTTTATCCCAAACATTCTAATATCAATAATTTCATTCTTTATAATATAACCCTCGGCTTTGCATAAATGCAAGTATAAAAACGGTACTTTCAATGTGCAAATTTCCCGGGAAATTTCTCCTATCATTTACAATTTTTGGATTTTGTCTACAATGGAATTCGGGCGTTGCCCATACGGTAGGCGGTTGTGCTCCCCGCCCGAGACTACATAATTTTTGTGGCGTCTCGGAGAGGGGAGGTGGTGTTTATGTCTGACTACGAACTACTAATGATCATATTAGCCATCATAAACTTAGTCTTAATAAAAAACACAACAAAAAAATAATCGCCGCCAATTGAACAAAAGTTTTATAAAAGACTTTGTTCGCCCCGTAAGTGGAGACTATTTAATCAAAACGCGGGGACATAACCGTTTATCTGCAATGCCCCTTATTAAAATAATACACTTCGCAATTGTTGGTGTCAACAGCGAAGTGTATGAAATGCGGTGCGCATACTCCATACAGAGTCTGCGCACCGTATTCTTTTTAAATCATATTAAATAACAATCTGATGAAATTATTACTTGTAATCTCTGCCCATTGCGAGAGCTTTCATTTCTGCGGGAATTAGACCGTGTTTCTTCGGAGGAAGGATCTTTGTGAGAGCCTTTTCGAAGTTTTCTTCGGTAACAACTTTTGTTTCACCGAGAAGCTTTCCGAGAAGAATGATTCCTGCGAATGTAGCATTGCCGAGTTCGTAAGCCATGGTTGTGGCGGGAATTGCAAAAACTCTGAGATCCTTTCTTTTCGGCATTACAGGAACAAGGCTGCTGTCGAGAATGACGATTCCTCCCTCTTCTACCGCATCTTCGAATTTTTCGAGTGAAGGCTGATTCATTACGATAAGAACGGAAGCCTTACCGATGATGGGCGAACCTACCTCTTCTTCTGCAACGATAACGTTACAGTTTGCCGTACCGCCTCGCATCTCAGGACCGTATGAAGGAAGCCATGAAACGTTTTTTTCCTCTTCGAGACCTGCGTAAGCGATGAATTTACCCATGGACAAAATACCCTGTCCGCCGAAGCCTGCTAAAATGATCTGTTCCATTATCTTACACCTCCAAATCCTTTCCCTTGAAGTTTCCGAGAGGATAATGTTCCATCATGTTTTCTTCAAGCCATTTGAGTGCGTTTGAAGGAGTCATTCCCCAGTTTGTCGGACAGATTGAGAGAACTTCGACGATTGAGAAGCCGAGGCCTGCCATCTGTACCTGGAAAGCTTTCTTTATAGCAGCTTTTGCTTTTTTGATGTTCTGAACGTTATTTACCGCAACACGCTCAACATATACAGCGCCTTCCAATGTAGAGAGCATCTCGGATACTCTTACGGGATATCCGTGAAGTTCGGGCTTTCTTCCGAAAGGAGTTGTTGTTGTGACCTGACCTACCAATGTGGTCGGAGCCATCTGACCTGAAGTCATGCCGTAAATAGCGTTGTTTACGAAGATTGTTGTAATCTTTTCGCCTCTTGTGGCAGCGTGTACTATTTCGGCAGTACCGATAGCCGCAAGGTCGCCGTCACCCTGATATGTGTATACATATTTTCCGGGAAGTGAACGCTTTGCGCCTGTTGCAACAGCCGGAGCTCTTCCGTGCGCTGCCTGAATCATATCGCAATTAAAATATTCATAGCTGTTATATGTACAACCTACTGATGCAATACCTACTGTATCGCCTTCGATTCCGAGTTCGTCCATAACTTCCGCTACGAGTCTGTGTACTATACCGTGAGTACATCCCGGGCAATAGTGAAATGCTTTGTCAGTAAGCGCATGAGGTTTTTTAAATACTGTTTCCATTCTTCAATACCTCCTATTATTTCTTTGCAGCAATCTTGCGAACTTCTTCGAGAATAGCTGCCTGAGTGGGAACGTTACCGCCTGTTCTTCCGTAGAATTCAACAGTGTTTTTGCCGTTAACGGCAAGCTTTACGTCCTCTAACATCTGACCTGTACTCATCTCTACACAGAGGAAACCTTTTACTTTGTCAGCATATTTTTCATAAGATGCCGACGGGAACGGCCAAAGAGTGATAGGTCTGATAAGACCGACTTTTATTCCTTCTTTTTCAGCTTCTTTGATAACATTCTTTACAATACGTGCAACTGTACCGTAAGCAGTTACAATAACGTCTGCACCGTCGCAGTTGTATTCTTCCACACGTACCTCGTTCTTCTCGACCTCACGGTATTTTGCCTGAAGCTTGTTGTTATGAGCTTCAAGAACATCGGGGTCAATGTAGATAGATGTGGTTACATTATGCGGACGCTCAAGCTTTGATCCGCATGTAGCCCATGGCTTCTCCACCTTTACGATAGGCTCTTCGTCTCTGAACTCAACAGCCTCCATCATCTGACCGAGATATCCGTCACCCATTACTACAACGGGGTTTCTGTATGTATCAGCTATATTGAACGCATCTACAACGAGTTCGTACATCTCCTGAACACTGCAGGGAGCAAGAACGATAAGATTGTAGTCTCCGTGTCCGCCGCCTTTTACCATCTGGAAATAGTCGCACTGTGCCGGAAGAATTCCGCCGAGTCCGGGACCGCATCTTACGATGTCTATAATAACCATCGGAAGTTCAGCACCTGCGGAGTACGAAATGCCCTCCTGCTTAAGGCTGATTCCGGGGCTAGATGAAGATGTCATAACTCTCGCGCCTGTGCTTGCCGAGCCGTAAACCATATTTATGGCAGCAACCTCACTCTCCGCCTGTACGAATACGCCGCCTATCTGCTCCATCTTCTTTGCCATATAATGAGCAACCTCTGTCTGAGGTGTGATAGGATATCCGAAATAATGTCTGCAGCCTGCTCTGAGCGCTGCTTCGGCAATTACCTCATTGCCTTTCATTAATATTTTTTCACCCATGTTCTGATTCCGCCTTTCTGCCTTGATTAACGCTCTACCGTGATTACACAGTCAGGACACATAGTCGCGCAGAATGCACAACCGATACATTTGTCCATCTCATAAACACCGGCAGGATGAAATCCGCTCTGATTAAGCGTATCTTCTTTAATGGT
Organism: Clostridia bacterium; assembly: GCA_017461545.1. Lineage (GTDB taxonomy): Bacteria > Bacillota > Clostridia > UBA1212 > UBA1212 > SIG423. The sequence continues at coordinate 15,075 of JAFTXP010000006.1, forward strand.
AACGATTTTTTTAGGACATACATCAACACAAAGTTTGCAGCCCTTGCAACGTTCTTCTCTGAAAGTAACTTTTGCCATAAACTCTACCTCTTTTAATAAAATTTATATTGCAATTTAAATATTGATTAAAATATTCTTAAAAGCACATATCATTATATAACAACCGCTTATTTAATTGCAAGTTTTTTGCTGTTTTTCAAAGCAAAACCGAACTTTCCGGATAATTCCTGTACATATAATAATTTATTGATTTTTTGGATAGTATTATGTGAAAAAATTTTATATAATAAATTCATTATCAGCATATTTTGAAGGAGGTTTAAATTATGCCGAATTTATCACAAGATATACTGAAATCCGCAAAAGGTTTAGCAGAATTCATTGACTGCTCGCCGACCTCATACCATGCGGTTTCTCAGACGGAAAAGATTCTCAGAGAAAAAGGAGCAATAAAACTTTCATATACAGACAGTTGGGATATTAAAGCTGACATCCTTTATTATGTTATACACGAAAATGCGATATGTGCTTTTTCCGCAAATCCCGAAAACGTCCGCAGCGGATTTAATATCGCTGCGGCGCACACAGACTCTCCCGGTTTCAGAATAAAACCGTGCGGTTCAAAGCTTGACAGCGGCTACGAAAGACTTTCAGTAGAATCATACGGCGGAACAATTCTTCACACATGGCTTGACAGACCGCTCGCACTTGCAGGACGCATATATGTTGACGCAGCAGGCACACAGAAAGCTGTTGATATTGACACAAAGAAACCCTGCGTAATAATTCCGAGCGCAGCAATTCATATAGTCAGAGATGTAAACGAAAGCGCGAAGTTCAATATTCAGAATGAGCTCTCGCCTATCCTCATGCTATGCTCTTCAGGTGAGAAGAAATTCACCCATTTTATTGCAGGAATCGCAGGAATAAAAGAAGAAGACATACTGAGTTTTGATTTGATGCCTTACGAAGCGCAAAAAACATGTTTTGTAGGAGCGAATGACGAATTTATATCTGCAGGCAGAATTGACGATCTTGCAATGGTTTATTCGATATTCAGCAGTTTGCCTGGTGATTCTGCGGCAAAAGAAGCCGCAAGCAAAAGATGCTTTGCCGCATTTGCTTTTGATAACGAAGAATGCGGTTCGAAAACGGCAAGCGGCGCATCGAGCCGATTTGCTGCAGCCGTACTTGAAAGAGTTTGCGAAAGTTTCGGTCTTACACACGGAGAAACCGTTGCAGCACTTGCTGAGTCGGTTATCCTTTCCGCAGATATGGCTCATGCCGTCCACCCTGCATATCCGGGGAAAAGCGACCCCGATATGCAGATAAAAATGAATGGCGGTCCTGTTCTCAAAACATCGTCAAACCAATCATATTCCAGTTCTCCCAAAGGCTGCGCTTTCTTTAAAAAACTCTGCAAAGACGCAGATGTACCATGTCAGTTATTTGCAAATCACAGCGATATGCGCTCAGGGAGCACAATAGGACCGATTCTGGCAACAGAATTTTCCGCACTGTCGGTAGATATAGGCGCTGCGATGCTTTCTATGCATTCTGTACGTGAACTCTGCGGCAGCAAAGATCCCTATTATATGAGAGAACTTTTTAAAAAATTTTTTAGTGCGTAATATATAAAAATCGTGAACCGCCGGGCAGAAAAAAGTCTGCCCGGCGGTTTCTTCCGTTGCCGTTACTGTCGCTGTCATTCATTATCGTTTGTTTTTTGGCTCCAAAAATCCTCTTCCGAAACACTTTTAAGTATTCTTACATTTTTAGGATCCGATGTATTCACGCGGCATACTGACTTAAAGTCACAGTATTCGCATGCTTTCAAATCCGAAATGGGCTTTGCGGGAAACTTTCCGGCTTTCATAGAAAGAGCAGTTTCCGCAATATTTCTGTTTGCCTCTCCGACTAACTTTTCAAATCCGCCCTCCGGAACGGCAGCTTTATTGGTCATTGATGTGCGTGTAAGTTTATGAACCCCGCCGTGCAAAGATTGCATTGCTTCTTCCTTGGCTAAGTATAAACCGTCCATGAAATTTTCTTTATTTTGGCTGTCAATATCTCCGGTGCAGCGCTTATCCAAAGATATGTTAGCCTTATCAAAGGCATAATAAAATGCTGCCGCAGGAACAACTTTTTTATCTTTATACCTCGGAAGCTTGGGCAAGCCTTTTGTAACAGCTTCAATATAAACGATCAATTGCACATCCCTTCCGTTTACTATATCGCTTACTGAAATGTTACGAGCCGAACTCTTATAGTCTATAACCCGGAAATAAGCGGGGGTATCTTCGTCTTCAGACATATCCTCAGTACGCAGAAAACCCGCATCAATTCTGTCTATTTTGCCTTGTACCGAAACTGTAAAATCATCCGAACAACAAACGCTTACAGGAGGCAATAAATTATCATCACCAAATCCGTATCCCACTTCAAAACCAATCGGTTTTAAGTGGTTGAACTGCAGCTGCTCTATTAAGTTTTTGAGTTCTTTTTTTGCAATATTCTTAATTCTTGAAGTAATATATGCGCTTCGTTCCGTACCTAAGAAAACATCGCCGTTATCGCCTATATTTACGACTTCTTCATCAAAAACACTGTCAACAATTTCAGAACAATCCGAATAACTCAAAACTTTTATGCCTGTTTCATCTTCGGCAACTGTCTTAAACGCTTTTTCGATTACACCGTGAAGAAGGGAACCTATTTCGGTTACCTCCATTTTATATTCTTTCCTCGGTTTTAAATTAAAACAGTATTGAAGCAAAAATGAATAAGGACATCCGTTGTATGTGTTTATTCTTGATACCGAAAGAACCGGTCTTTCAGAATCAAATCCCAGCAGTTTTTCCGCAATGCTTCCGTCTATCGAAGTATCGGGATTAAAAGTATACGTATCACTCTCATTACAGCCGCTTCTGCTGAAATCAATACCGCCATTTTTACCTCTCTCCACGTCAATATCAGGAAACAACTTCAATAACTTTCTGATTATCGCCGATGGTCTCATTGCATCACCTTTTGAATTTGCAAGAGAGTAAGTTATAAATAATTTTTCAGACGGAGTTGTCATAACCGTGTAAATAACAAAATCGGAGTAAAATGCACGTTTTTTGTTGTCGTCTGATAATTCCATACCGTTTTTCGACAGAGCATCCCGATCGGCATCTGTTAAAAGACCGTTATCTTTGATTGTAGACGGAAACACACCTTCATTTGCGCCGAGTACAATCAATATCTTAGGATTTAAACTTTTCGAGCGCTCCGGTGTGCCGATTTGCACACATTCCGCTGAATGAGGAATAAATCCCGCTTTGTACTGTGCAAAACCGTTTGCAAGTATGTCCTCAACGAATTGAGCTTTTATATTTACGCCTTTTATCTCTTTATTGCCTAAAAAAGTGTCGGCCTGTTCTATTACTTCCGTAACAATATTCCATATTCTTGAGTACTCGTCTGCGCTGTCAAGCCTGCCTTGTTTTCTTAATTCCGAAGCAATACAAGATATTTTTTCATATGTTTCAGTTTTTATCAAAAATCTGATAATTGCCTCGCAACAGTCGGATACCGACTTGCTCTTTTTTATTTCTTCCCTGAACGATTCAACATCGTTGAATAATTTTACCGCAAGAAGTTTTACTGCAATTTTACTTCGGTATGCATATCCGTTTTCCGACGCCTCAGCTATCTCGGCTTTGCACTTTTCTACATATTTCGACCAGCCTTTTACTCCTGACTTACCCTTTATACCTTTTTCCAGTATCTCATTTTCAAGTTTATCTACCAGTTGCATATTTTGCTCATATAAACCTGTTTTCAAAAATGAAAAAACAGAAAGATACTGCCAGTTGGAAGAGATAAGCTCCAAAATTCCGATAATGTACCGACAAAGCGGATGAGATGATATCTGCCTTTTTTCATCTACAAAAAACTGTATTCCGTATGTAGGAAAAACTGAGCTTATTATGTTTTTATATTGTTCCAGATCACCCGATACAACCGCAATGTCGCTGAATTTATATCCTTCTATAATAAATTCTGTGATTTTTTTTGCACATTCTTCTGTCTCATAATATCTGTTGCCGCATTCGCACACGGATATTCCGGTATTTTTTCCTTTTAGCTGCACATACGGATATTTACTGTAATTCATTTCCAGATGAGCTAAATACCTGTTATTTTTAAAACGCGGCGGTACTGTATCTTCTTTACCTATAACAATGAAATCCGCTTTGATTCCGCAGGAGTCCGCAATACCGATAAGTTTTTTGTAAGTGACATTTGAATTTTCAAAAAGAATCTTCTCCTCAATATCGGCACATATACTGATATTCACTTCCGCACATACGCATCCCAGAGCTTTTATAATATCAAATTCCTGTGATGTAAATCCGTTAAATCCGTCTATCCATACATGAGCGCCTTTAAACATTTCGTCATTTGGAAGCTCATATATAAAGTCGTTGTACAGAGTTTCGCTGTCATAAAATTTACCCGATGTCAGATTTCTGTATTCTTTGTATATCTTTGACAAATCGGAAAGTTTCAGTCTGAGAAGAGAATCTGTATCTTCCTTATCCGCTATCTCTTTTAACCTTTCAGATGATACTCCGTATCGTCCGAATTCTTCTATTAACATCAGCAAAGCTTCCATGCCGCGAGGTTTTGACGCATGTGTGACATAGAATTCGAGACTGTCGGATATATTTCTTACAGCCTGTGTTAAAAGCATAACTTTACCCGACTGTGACAACAGGTCGTATTTTAAGCCTCCGCATCTTCCAAGTACACGGCATGCCGCTCTTTTAAAACTCAATACTTCATCAATTAAAAGACCCGGCAACTCAGCCTCTTTCATAAGACGCTTTTCAGCCTGAACACTGAACTGCTCCGGCACAATAAGAAATGCAGGAGCAGTTCCTATTTCGCCTGTCCGCAGTTTTATAAACTCTGCCATTCTTTTTATGCAATAACTGCTTTTTCCCGATCCGGCTCTGCCGGTTATAATTCTAAAATCCGCCAATCAATGTTCACTCATTTCGTATTATAAATACAGAAATATGTCAGTATATTTTCCGTATATTATTCTGCGCGTTCGTCATCCGGCGCAACAGCCGCTGCCGATTCGTAAGAAGGTTTGTAAATTGCCCTGTTGTCCAAAGAGCGCTGCCTCTCGCTGAAAGTACCGGGATCTAAACTCTCCGATATTTTCTTCATATCGTACATTCTTGCATCAAGTATATCCAGATAATGCAAAAGTTCTGCCTCCGGGAATTGAGGAAACTTCGGACTTCCGTACTCCGGGAGATAGTGATGAGATAAAATCATATGCTGTATCATGAGAGTTTTTTCTTTGTCAATATTTAAGTCTTCGGCATATTTGCCTATAATCATCATTCCCTGTGAAATATGACCCAAAAGCGTTCCGGCAACCGAATATTCCTCTACCAATCCCGAAGCGCCTGTTTTCATTTCTTCAATTTTTCCGATGTCGTGTAAAATAACTCCGGCATACAACAAATCGCGGTTTAAAAATCCTGTGTAGATTTGCGATAAAGATTCTGCCGCGCGGAGCATTGTGGAAACATGATATAAAAGACCGCCTCTTACCGCATGGTGATTACTCTTTGCGGCAGGAAAATACAACAGCTTATCTCTGTACACGTCAATCAATTTTAAAACAAGCGTCCTGTAATCAATATCCTGCATTTCCGAGGCAATATTTTCTATATATGAAAGCATTGAATCTGCAGTAATAGGCGCAGACGGAACAAAATCCTCTACGGTAACGTTGTCATCTGAAATGGTTCTTCTTATACGCTCGATTTTGAACTGCATCTGACCCTGCCACTCTACGATTCTTCCCTGTGCTTTTACAATGATACCTGCAGCAAATCTCTTTGCATTTTCTTCGTCTCCATCCCAAAGTTTTGCGTTTATGTCGCCGGTCTTGTCGGAAAGCGTAAAATTCATATATTTGCTGTTTGTAGCAGTCTGTTTAATCTCTGATGTACGCACATAAAAAAATCCTACTATAAAATCATTTGCCCTGAAATCCTTTATATCTTTTGTTATAGGCTGTTCTGCCATAAAATCATCCCCCGAATCATTTACTTAAATTGTTATAACCGTGCTTCTCAATATATGTGCAAAAATCTGCAAAACACAAATTGATATCGCACTCGCCGTTTACCCCCGGTACACTTCCGGTTGCCGAATATTGCCATACATAATATGTAAGCTGTGCTGAAACCGACTCACTCCATCTGGCCACCCAAAACGGATATTGGCATAATTGTTCCGGATAATATTCTTTTTCCGCAAAACTTACTGTACTGTAATATCCGGTATAATAACCGTTTTCTCTCATCGTTTCACAGAATGTTTTTATTATATCAGTGAGCAGCTGCCTATCAAGAGAGGAAATATTTCCGCTCAAAGAACCATGTTCATCCTCCACGTCATAAAAAACAGGGAGTTCGAGTTCATATTTCTTTTCGTCAAGCAGTTTTGTTACCTTCTCAGCGTCGCTGTATGCTTCGTCGGTGCTTTGGGCTCCCATAAAATAGTAACACCCTACCATAAGACCGTTTTTCTTTGCTTCTGAATAATTTCTATCAAAATACGTATCTTTGTCCATATCGTATCTTGCCAGCCGCAATATGACGCCATCTACACCGCTTTCTGCAACAGCTTTGAAATCAACTTTCTCCTGCCATGCAGATATATCAATCACCTTAAACGGCTCAGTCATTTCCGGAAGATCATATTCCGGGTCGGATGATATGGCCCCGGTAAAAGGTTTATGATTACGTGCCGCAGCTTTATTTATTTCGGAATTGTAATCCCACGACGGACCGTTTGAATCAAAAAAGCCTTTACATCCTGCCGTCTGACATAAAATCACGCCTGTCAAGAGCGCTGTTATAAATTTTATAAAAGCTGACTTTCTTTGCATCTATGCTCCTTCAATCATCTCTTTTACAAGTTTGTCACAAATTGCTTCAAGTTCTCCCATGACTTCATCAGACACAGAAAATTTAAACAATTTCTCCATAGGTGCTTCGCATATATGTTCCATAGCTTGCTCAGTACCGAAAAATTTACATGTTACATTCGGAAAATATCCCTGAACAGCCACAAGCCTCATTCTGTATATGCAGTAAATCAAGTCTTCCGACAACTCTCCGCGACTCAAATAAAATAACGAATTCAAAAGAAGTCTGAGACTTTCCTCGTCTTCAAGTTCCTCCTGTGTCACCCTGTATGCAAGCTTTAAAATTTTCCCTGCAACAGTCAATCTGTCCAAATCATTTCGCAAATCGTAAAATGATTCAATAAGCTGTGCATCCTTTAGAGTATATATTCCCTTTTTTCCGCAATACAGCTCCATATCGCTGTAACAAAAAAGCTGAGCTACAGCAGTAAATTTGCTTCCGATTTTTTTCGCGCCGCGGACTGACACCGATATTTTTCCAAACTTATCAGAAAAACAGGTAAGCATTTTATCATTCTCTCTAAGCTGCGCTTCTTTTAATACAATTGCTTTTACATGGACAATATTCATAGTCTGAATCAATCGTTTTTAAAACCAAGTTCCTTTAACATAGACGGACTGTTTCTCCAATCCGTTTTCACCTTAACCCACAGCTGTAAGTTAATTTTCTCACCTGTGAGCTTTTCTATATCATGTCTCGCCGCAGTACCGATTTTTTTAAGCATTGCGCCTTGTTTTCCGATAAGAATTGTCTTATGGGTATTCTTTTCACAATAAATATTAGCCTCAATTGTACATGTTCCGCCTGAAAACTTCGGTTCTTTAAACTGTACTATTTCTATACCTACTCCGTGCGGAACTTCATCATTTGTAAAGAGAAGTATTTTCTCTCTGATAATTTCGCGCGCAATCTCTCTTACATTAGTATCAGTCAATATGTCCTCCGAAAAATACGCAGGTCCCTCCGGCATCGCATCTACCAATGCTTTCAGAATAATATCTGTACCGTCTTTTTTTACAGCCGAAACAGGTATTATTTCATCAAACTCCATTATCTCAGACATTCTGGCAATTATTTCTAGAGCCTGCTCTTTTGCAACCAAATCCATCTTTGTGATAATGAGAAATACTTTTGTTTTACTGTTGCGAGCGGATTTTATTGCATCAATAATCTTTAAATCACTCTGCGGAATTTCTTTATTTGTAACATCATAAAGATACATCACCACGTCTACTTCACTGAAAGTGGATGACGCAGCCTGCACCATAAATTCACCGAGCTTATTTTTCGGCTTATGTATGCCGGGAGTGTCGATGAATATTATCTGATAATCTTTCTCCGTAATAATCGCACGCATGTTATTTCTTGTAGTCTGCGGTTTCGGAGAGGTGATAGCAATTTTCTCACCCAAAAGATTGTTTATTAATGTGGATTTACCGACATTCGGTCTGCCCACAACCGTTACAAAGCCTGATTTATGTTTTGGCATAATTAAAATTATGATCCTTTCCTGAAATATTTTACGAAACCGTCAACAGATACGTTTGCGTAATTGATGCAAGTATTATACCATACAGCATATCAAATTAAAAATAAAAAAGTACACCTTTATGCCGTGCGAAAACGGCATAAAGGTGTACTTTTTGATAAAGAAACGGCGGTTACTGATGTAACCGCCGTTAACTTCTAAAAATCCTCTTTGTAAGAGATTTATTTCAGCTCAATATTATTTGTAAGCTGCAGCATCTTCAGCAGTTGCGAAGAAGCCCATGTACTGAATATCCATTGACCAACCTTCGATGTCATCGCCGGGGTTACAAGGCATACCGTCGAAACGGAAAGCAGAAACTTCACGGTCAAGACTTGAAAGAGGAGTAACTGTCAATGTATTAGAAGCACCTTCAGCTCTGAGGTCAACAACGTACTCTTTGAACTCAGTATCATTAGCAGTGATGCCGTCAACATTAATATGCTCCATACCTGTAAGGTTCTCGCCAACTGTAAAGAGGAAGAACTCAGTGTTTGTAACAGGAGAGTTGTTCTTCATAACAATCTTGAGGAACGGATAATCCTGAAGTTCGAAACCGTCGAAATCGTAAAGATACATATAAGGATCTCCTAATTCAACTTCCATCTTAAGATATCCGGGCTGTGTAGCATCTGCGCCGTCAACACCTTCAATATAACAGCCGTTATTTCCGGAACCTTCGCCTGCCTGAATATTCATGTATCCGTTAGAATAATCTTCGTGGCCAACAGAACCGCCTCTGAAGTCGAATACAACGCAATCGAGATCTGAGTTGTCAGGTATTTCGTATACTGCTTCGTCACCCTCGCCCTCTTCTCCTTCAGAACCGGGAGTAGCTTCTGTGCCTTCTGTAGCAGGAACTTCTTCAGTAGCCGGTGCTTCTTCTGTAGCAGGAGCTTCCTCAGTAGCCGGTGCTGTTGTAGCCGGTGCTTCTGTAGCAGGAGCATCTGTAGCTTTGGTTTCTTCCTCTCCGCCGCATGCTACGAAACAACCGACTGAAAGGCAGACAACTAAAATTAAAGCTAAAAGTTTTTTCATTTTAATAATCCTCCTAAAATATATTTAGATACCAAAAGTATACACGATTAAAATAAAAAATCAACCACTAAATAATTACTTGAGCTCTGCGACGGTCACACCGGCATCACCCTCACCGTATTCGCCGATTCTGAAAGATTTTACACGTTTGTCGCGTTTGAGAAACTCGTGAACACCCTTTCGTAAAACGCCTGTGCCTTTTCCGTGAATTATATTTATTTTTTTCATATGAGCCAGAACAGCATCATCGATATACTTATCTAAAACAAGCTCAGCTTCTTCTATATTGTGTCCTCTTATGTCTATCTCGGTCTTTATGTCAGAACCCTTCATAAATCCGCTTGCCGCAGACCGTTTAGGCTTTTCAGCAAGAACGTTTTTGCCATCGTCTTTTATAATGCGCAAATCAGACAACGGTACATAGATTTTCATAATTCCCGCCTGAACATACACACTTCCGTTTTTATCGGGAGCCTTAAGAACTACACCCTCGCCGTTGATGCTTACAATCTTTACAGATTGACCTTCATTAACGGTTTTCGGAGGTTTTGTCAGATCTTGATTTTTTCCGTAAGCACTATAAAGCTGTACGTCTGTATCGGTCTGTAACTTAGAAAACGCTCTTCCCGTAGCTTCTGCTTTTTTTAAGCCTTCATGATTGCCCGAAAGAACGTCTTTTCTCATCTGAGACAACAGCTTATCCGATTCAGATTTTGCCTTCTGAAGTATTTCACGGGCTTCCTCTCGCGCTTTTGCAATAATTTTGTTTTTTTGTTCCGCAAACGATTCCTGCTGTTTTTTTACTTCATCCCTCAGTCTCTCTGCTTCTGCATGAAGTGACTCTATTTCTGATTTCTGAGCATCTATCTCTGCACGGCTTTTCTCGATACCCGTAAGCATATCCTCAAAACGGAGATCCTCCTGAGATAAAAACTCTTTGGCTCTTTCTACGATAATCTTATCAAGACCTAGCTTTTCCGATATTGCAAAGGCGTTACTCTTTCCGGGAATACCCGTAAGGAGCTTATAAGTCGGCTGCAAAGACTCCACATCAAATTCGCAGCAGGCATTTTCAAAGCCGGGCGTCGTAGCTGTAAACACTTTCAGTTCGCTGTAATGAGTCGTTGCAACAGTCGTTGCACCCATCTGGTGAACACACTCAAGTATTGCCATGGCAAGCGCCGCACCTTCTGCAGGGTCAGTACCTGCACCAAGCTCATCAAACAATACAAGAACTTTTCCCTTATACGAATCCAATATTTCAACTATCGTTTTCATATGTGACGAAAATGTACTTAAACTCTGTGCAATGCTCTGTTCGTCGCCTATATCCGCATATATCTCATCATATACAGACAGTTCCGTTCCGAACTCTGCAGGAACTAGCAAACCCGACTGCATCATTGCAGTAAAAAGACCTACCGTCTTAAGCGACACAGTTTTTCCGCCTGTATTAGGACCGGTTATCACAAGTGTTGTATACCCTTCTCCGAGACTTATATCTATAGGTACAACTTTATGTTTATCAACCATAGGGTGACGGCCTTTTATGATTCTTATTATACCGGATGTATTTACAATCGGCTTCTGCGCCTTCATATCAAGTGCCAATCTCGCTTTTGCAAAGGTAAAATCAACCTTTGTTATGATTTTCAGATTTTCTTCCAATGTAAAACGTCTGCTTCCGACGCCTTCGGAAAGTTCAAGGGTAATTCTTTCTATTTCTTTTTTCTCTTCTGCCTGAAGCTCTCGTATTTTGTTATTCGCTTCAACAACAAAAGCCGGCTCTACAAAAACAGTCTGCCCCGACGATGACATATCGTGCACCATTCCGGGAAATTCGGATTTGTACTCGACCTTTATCGGTATACAGTACCTGCCTCCTCTCATGGTAACAAGGCTTTCCTGCATAGCCTTTGAATATTTCTGCGAATGTATAACATCATTTAATTTTGCTTTTATAGCAGTCTGTTTATCGGCAATCTGACGTCTTATACTTCTGAGTGCCGGACTTGCATCATCCGACATTTCTTCTTCCGATAAAATAGAACGGAAAATACGGTTTTCAAAAGCATAGTCTTCTGACAATTCATTTATTATCTTTACAACGATATTGCCGTTTTCTTCCGAAGCGTCAGTCTCTTCAACATAGTCAAGCGTCCGGCGGCAAGCCTTAAGCAATCCTCCCACTGCAAGCAACTCCGAAAAACTGAGCATTCCTCCCGCAGAGGACCTCAAAAGGCTGTGTCGCACGTCCTTTACACCGCCGAGCGGAGGCTGACCTTTTCTCAATATAAGGCTTACGGCGGCGTCCGTCTCATCAAGCGCGTTCTGTACTTCACCTAAATCGGTGTAAGGAGCAAGCTCACGGATATTCTTTTTTGACAGCTCACAGGAAGCATGTCCCTCGAGCATTTTTTTAATTACATCAAATTCAAGTATTTTTTCAAATTTGGTATTCATACTCAGTTTCCTTAATGAAAAACCGCCGCAGGTTTTACCGTGCGGCGGATGTAATATCAAAGTGAAAGAATCTTATTTGCACGAATCATATCTTCGTCAAGTGTCTTTTTTGTATTTATAGCTTCTTCGATATCAAGAGCCACATAATCTGTACCATTCAAAGCGATTACTTTGTTTATATCGCCGCCGTGCAATGTTTCAACAGCTTTAAGTCCCATAAGACTGGCTGTGACACGGTCTCTCGATGACGGACTTCCGCCTCGTTGAATGTGTCCGAGAATTGTAGCGGTAGTAGATATACCGGTTATTTCTTTTATCTGATCTGCAATATGCATCGTTCCGCCGACACCCTCTGCAATGATAACGACAAAATGTCTTTTTCCTTTATTTCTGCAAGCGATAACAGGCTTGATAATGTCTTCGTTTATATCGAAAGTTTTCTCTGGAAGAATACAAACCTCAGCACCGTCTGAAATCGCACTGTTTATCGCGATATATCCTGCATCGCGTCCCATAACTTCTATAACACTGCAACGCTCATGCGAACATGCCGTATCTTTTATTTTGTCTATAGCATCGATAACAGTATTAAGTGCTGTATCATATCCTATCGTATAATCAGTGCATCCGATATCGTTGTCAATCGTACCGGGAATACCTATAACCGGAAGACCTGCTTTTGCAAGTTCTCTGGCACCGCGGAACGATCCGTCGCCGCCTATTACAACAAGTGCATCAAGCTTAAATACATTTGCAATTGTAACTGCTCTCTGAATGCCTTCGGGAGTCTCAAATTCTTTACATCTTGCTGTCTGAAGAATTGTGCCGCCTTTGTTCATTATATCTGATACAGAGTTACGGTCCATCTCCATAATTTCGCCTGCCAAAAGACCTTCATAACCTTTTTTTATTCCGTATACCTGATATCCGTAATGCAAGCCTGCTCTGACAACTGCTCTCAAAGCTGTATTCATACCCGGAGCATCTCCGCCTGATGTAAGTACACCTAAACGCTTAATGCTGCCCGGCTCTATTTTTGTATTATAATTTGCCATAATTATCCCTCACAATAAAAAAATTACCAATGGATATAATATCATTATTGATTATTTTTTACAATACTGCCTTTTTTCATAACAGTTTTTTCAGTCCAAAAAATTTTAGTATTTTTTCTTTCAGGGAAGATAAAAATGTAATATTTGTGATGAACTGTCCTCCTTTGAAAAATAAAACTGTGCATTCATTTTTCCTATATCGGGAATAGCCTTGAATTTCTTTTTATTAATCAACTCTTCTACAGCTTTTTCAAGTTCAGCGCGGGAGGCGAATTTTATATGTATTATCTGCGAGCCGCTCTGCTCAGCAGCTGCGGTACAAACAGAAACAAAATCGTATGTCTCCAAATAGCTCTTCTCATAATGGAAAAAGTTATGTTCGTCGGAATCGCAAACCGGAATTTTAAATGTAGGTTCAGGTGTATGCGTAGCATAAAGATCTCCGTCTTTTACGCAGAAATATCCATAATTTACGCCGTACGGAGCAAGAAGTTCACCGGTATCGTCTTCAAGTGAGTTTTCATCCCATGTAACATCCATCCAATATTCTTCGCCTTCTATAACCACATAGTTCCACGCATGACCTCCGCCGGCATCACCTTCGACATATTCGCACTCAATGCCAAGCATAATCATAATCAGCTGAAAAGTTTTTGCATAACCATCACAGACACATACCTTATTTACAAGACAGCCATATATTGTGTGAGACTGTTGGCTGGAAGCGCGCTGAACCGTCTTATTAATCTCCTCCGCACAAACATCGTCGTATTCGGCATTTACCACAAGATAATCATGAACAAACTTTACTTTATCGTATGTATCGGTAAAAGTATTTGCCATAGAAGCAATCTTTTGCGCTTCGGTAATAGCGTCGTCAATATATCCGTCTTTATCGGCGGTATATCTCCAATAATCGTAGCAGTCCAGCTCTAGCTCCATATCGTATCCAACTCCGTTTTTTGATTTGCCTGCAGAGCATTCCAAACCGCCGTTAAGCCAGAAAAACTCGGGGAAATCATAATATACCGCATCGTATGCTTGGGGCAAAGCCTCGATGTAAACATCGTAGTCAATAGATGAAAATGTAACGGTGACGCCTCCGCTTGCTACAACCTCACGAATCTGTTTGTATATTTCCTTTTCATTTTCGTCAAGCTGCAAGTACATGTTTCTGTTTTCGGGAAGATCGTATTTCACAGTTTCAATATCTTCTAAATTTATGTTAAAACCATAACTGCTCTTCGTCGAACCTAAATATCCGCCAAATAAAAAACTGTATAAAGCAAATAAAACACAACCGACAATAAGCAAACAAAACACGGCGTTGCCAAACACGTTGCCGCCTTTTTCGTCCATACTTATTCGCTCCTTTCCATTTCTTCAAGATCATCGAGAGTGGTGTCCCCGCGGTTTTTAAGCTGAGGATATTTCATCGAAAGTAAATGAAAAGCCACTTCGTCGTCGATGCTGTCCACAGCGGAAAGCCAACGAACAAATACAAAGCAAAGAGCAAAAAAAGTAACAATAAATACATAAAACAGCATTTTCATCATATCGGATGTGTAAAACTCTGCAAAACTGTAAAAGCCATGTAACACAAACGGCAGCACAAAACTGATTATAAGCCAATAAGCACTTCTGCAAGGTTTTTGGATTGTAATTACGCCCTCACCCTCAAGTATCTTTTCCTTTAAAACAGCAATCTTATAAGTATGCCAGACGGTATAACAAACCCCTGTCACAATACCGAATATCATGTGCGCCGGAACCGAGGTAACCGAACGCAGAAAGAAAGTATCCCATCCGTCAATAACAGCATAGCGAACATTCTCAGCCGCGGCAAAACCAAGCGAAAGAAATACGGAATAAACCACTCCGTCAAAAAGATGGCTGAAATTTTTGTTTTTAAAGGTTATAAGATAAAGAGCCAACCATTTAAAAGACTCTTCAATAAGTGCGACGGCAAAAATGCCGCACAGAAAGCTATGAGCAGCAAAAGCACCGTCAGAAACATATTCGGCAACACCGGTAAGGCTGTATTCAACCTTACAAGCAAAAGCATTGTCTATCAATCCGATAAGTGCATTTTCCGTAAAAATTGCGGGAAAATATACTACAGCGCCGGCGACAAAAAGCAGCGCAAGTAAACCAAACGGCTCTTTTTCAATCCTGTCCTTGCTGTAAATGTACCAACACAAAAGCAATGCCGGTATGATCGCTAAAAATGAAATTCCGATGTAATTCATATATGCTCCCTTTTATCTTATTTAACTTTCTGAATTATATACTTAATATGCAAATCGAAAACCCGAAAGCATTAAAAATGTTTTCGGGTTTTCGCTGTTATTTATATTACTTCCAAATATCGGTAGCAGTATTATTTTGTACCGAATATTCTGTCGCCTGCGTCACCGAGCCCCGGAACGATATATGCATCTTCGTTGAGTTTTTCATCAAGAGCAGCTGTGAAAATATCTACATCAGGATGATCAGCCTCAATCTTTGCCACGCCTTCTGGAGCCGCAACAAGACACATAAGTTTTATTGAAGCACAACCCTTTTCTTTGAGCATATTTATCGCGTCCGAAGCACTTCCGCCTGTTGCAAGCATCGGGTCGCATACTATAACAATGCGATTCTCTATATCCTCTGGAAGCTTACAGTAATAGAACACGGGTTTGTGGGTATCATGATCTCTGTAAAGACCTATATGTCCGACTTTTGCGGCAGGAATAAGATCCACAAGACCGTTTACCATTCCGAGACCTGCACGGAGAATGGGAACTATCGCAAGTTTCTTTCCGGCAAGTGCTTTTCCGGTCATTTCGCACATAGGAGTTTCTATTATGACGTCCTTTACGGGAAGGTCGCGTGTTACTTCATATCCCAGAAGAAGTGATATTTCATCAAGAAGCTGTCGAAAATCCTTTGAACCGGTTTCTGTCTGTCTCATAATTGTAAGTTTATGCTGGATAAGAGGATGGTTTACAACTTTCAAACTCATAATCTTTTCTCCTTTATTTTTTACGCATTATCAAATTCGTTGTCTGTATCTTTCTTTCGAGATAATACAATGATATATAAAATGATACAAATAGTACAAAACGTTCTAAATCATATCTCCGGTAATTAAAATAAAACCACGTAAAACGTGGTTTTATTTTAATTACTTTCTGTCGGTGATAACAGTATCAATAATTCCGTATTCTTTAGCTTCTTCCGCAAACATCCAATTGTTACGCTCCGTATCCTGCGTAACTGTCGCAGCATCTTTGCCTGTATTCTGGGCAAGAATGGTATTAAGGCGATCTTTTATTCTGAGCATATGTCTCGCCTCAATCTCCATATCAGAAGCCTGACCTTCTACACCGCCCAGAACCTGATGAATCATAATCTGGCTGTTTTCGAGTGCGGAACGCTTGCCTTTCGTACCTGCCGCAAGAAGAAAAGCACCCATGCTGGCAGCCATACCTACACACACTGTATTAACATCACACTTAAGATGTTTTATAGTGTCATAGATACCGAATCCGGCTGATACTGAACCGCCCGGAGAGTTTATATAAATAGTAATATCTTTATCAGGGTCAATAGCTTCCAAATACAATAGCTGTGAAATAACCGTACAGGCTAAATCGTCATTTATCTCATTAAATAAAAGTATAATTCTGTCTTTTAACAATCTTGAGAAAAGATCGTACCCTTTTTCGCTGTTGCCTTCTCTCTCATAGAAACTTGGATTAATAATCATATAGCAACGTGCCTCCTGTATATCTCAAATTTTATAAAAGTATACAGCAATCACATATAAAAATCAAACAGTATTCAAAGTATTTCCCTTAAACAAATGGTAATTTCTCAAAGTAAATGCAACCCCTAGAAGAAAAGTAGCATTTAGTATGAGAAATTTCACCCTTAAAGAAATAATACAATTTTTCGTAAAAATTGTGTCAATTAAAAGTGAAAATGTCCTAAAAAAACATAAACATAAGCACCAAAAAACGGTGCTTTTTGTTTTTTAAGAAGCCCAGTCAGTTTCCCTTCCGCACATTGCATGTACGTATTTCATAAAGTTATCTTTACGCCA
>JAFTXP010000007.1 GCA_017461545.1 Clostridia bacterium
ATTTTTCCTGTTCATTCATAGATAAATTCACCTTTCTGATAATGACCGCCTCCAATAAGGCAGTGTACTAAATATATTCAAAAAGTGAAACGGGACATTTTCACTTTTAAACACTTGGGACATTATCACTTTTAAACAAGAGAAAATAATACAATTTTTCGTAAAAATTGTTTACAAAACAATTTTGTTGTGATATACTCCGCTTTGTTGTGATTTCCCAAGCAATACAACAATAAAAATCGGGGTGTAGCTCAGTTTGGCTAGAGTGCTTGCTTGGGGTGCAAGAGGTCGCCTGTTCAAGTCAGGTCACTCCGATAAAAATACACCGAAGAGTTTAAAACTCTTCGGTGTATTTTTTTATAAATTTTCGTAACCAAATGAGAAGTCGGAGTAAAATCCTTTTTAGTGTAGCTAAACCGCACTTCCCGCAACCTAAAGCTACCCCCCGTATAAAAATCCTTTTTAGCGTAGCTAAACCAGGATTTTTATACGGGGGTAGCTTTAGGTATCAAACAATCCGCTTTCGCGACGCATTGACACGCTCAGCACAAATCCTATCGCAATGTAGTTCGTGAGCATTGCGGAGCCGCCCTGACTGACAAAAGGAAGCGGCAAACCGGTAATAGGCATTATTCCAATATTCATTCCTATATTTTCAAAAATTGTAAATGTAAACATCGCCAAAATACCCGCAACAATGCATCGGCCGAACATATCGCGTGATTTGGAAGAAATTCTGACCATTCTCAGAAGTATGAAAGCAAAGATACAGATAACCGCAACGGCGCCTATAAATCCCGCCTCTTCGCAAATAACCGTAAAAATCATATCGGTAAGCTTAACAATGATTCGGTTTGAAGTATTCATTTCGCCTTCTCCGACACCCTGGCCGAAAAGACCGCCTGAGCTTATGGCCGACAGAGAACGCCTAAGCTGAAGTGTATAGTCATAATACAATTCATTCTCCGGATCTAAAAATCCCATAAATCGGTAACGCCTTACACCGTTTAAATAAAACTTCCATACAAACGGCACGGCGACTAAACCTACTGCAATAATTGACAGGATGTACCTCAGCTTGATTTTTCCGACAAATAGCATTGTCAGGAAAATAACTATGTAAACAAGCGCCATTCCCAAATCTTTTTGCAGAAATACAACTCCCAGAGGAACCAAAAATCCGCCCAGTATCATACATCCGTTTTTAAAATTTAATCCCTCGTTATTTGCCTTTTCTATATAGTATGCCAAAAAAATAATCATGGCGAGCTTCATCAGCTCTGAAGGCTGATACGTGGTAATGCCCAAATCAAGCCAGCTTCTGCTGCCTCCCGATTCAGTACCGATTCCGGGTATGAAAACCACAAGCATCAAAAGTAAATTGGCTGCATAAAAAGGCATATATATCTTTTTGAAATTTCCGTAATCGAAGAAAGAAATAATCAAAGCCGATACGATACCCAAAGAAAGTCCTACAACCTGAACGGTCATAGCTTTTGCTCCATGGTCAAGATATTTGTCATATTGAGCACTGTTCAAAAACACAAGTCCGACCGCCGAAATGATAAGCACAGCTATCATAAGAACGTAATCAAAACGTCTTATGTAATCAAACCTTCTGCTTCTTTCTATTTCAACATGCTCAAATCTCATTTGTAATTATATCCTTTAAAATTTTACTCTTCTGCTTTGTCCTTGTCTGAGGAATCTCCGTTATCCTCCAAGGAATCATTATATGATTCAGAAACTGTACTATCTTCAGTTTCCGAGTCAACATCAACCGAATTTTCATCTTCAATTATTTCTTCCGTTCTGACCTTGTCTGCCAAATCGGAAAGCTTTGTACGTGTAGCTTCAGAAGAAACACTCAAAAGAGTATCTCTATGGAACTTCTTTCTGCAATCAATGAAGAACGGAACACTTATAAACACAAGTAAAACCGACAGAAGCTGAGAAACACGCACACCGCCTATGTAAAGGCTGTCGATTCTGAGCCCTTCTACAACAGCTCGCTCAAGTCCGTATATAAAGAAATATAATGCCAGAACTTCTCCTTTGCCTTTGCGGAACTTTATAAAGTATATGTACAAAATTATAAAACCGATAAAGCACCAAAGTGACTCATACAAAAATGTCGGATGAACAAGAGAGCCGGACGGAGCTTTTAACTCGGAAACGACAAAAGAATCAATTTTATCTCCCGTCATTCCCCACGGCAGATCGGTAACACGGCCGAAAGCCTCCTGGTTTATAAAATTTCCCCAACGGCCTATCGCCTGTCCCAGGAAGATATGAGGCATTGCAAAATCCAACAAATCGAGTATCGAATGTTTTTTTATCTTCGCCATTATTATAATAGCAACTGCCGCGCCGATAAGTCCGCCGTATATGGCGAGTCCGCCGTTCCATATTTTAATTATATCAATAGGATTGTCCTTGTAACTGTCCCATTCAAATATCACATAATAAAGCCTTGCTCCTACGATTGCGGACGGAATGGCCGCCAGAAGATAATCGGTCAGATTGTCTCTGGAAAGATTTATACGGTGACAGTTAAGCATACCCAAAATCATGCAAATAATCATGCCGGCACATATTATTATACCATACCATGCAATGTTAAAACTTCCTATGCTGACAGAGGTATTTACGTTGTCAAACCGTATGCCGAGCTTCGGAAATTCTATATAATGTTCAGCCGCAGCCATGACACCGGCCGCCGCACTCAAATTCATCATAAATTAAAACCCCTTTCTGATTTATAAAGGTTTTACGACTGACATAACAGGCTCTCTCATATAAACACGCTCGAGAACCTTTCTTACATCATTTGCGGTTATTTTACCATACACATTGAAATAGTCAAACCCTTGAATCCCCTGTAAATACATTGAAGAAAAAAGTTTACCTATACTTTCGGGAAAAGCTAACATTCTTATGTCACTGCCGAGAAGCGACCGTTTAACACGGATAAAGTCGTTTTCGTTTATACCGTTTGCAGAAGTCTCTGAGATGTATTCGTTGACGTATTTCAAAAGCTCTTCCGGATTGTCCGACTCCCCGCCCAAAGAAGCCGCCGCATAATTTCTGTCAAGTTCAAAATCACTTGAAAAGCTGTAATCTATAAGACCTTTCTCATACATTTTTTCAAAGAAAACCGAGCTCTTGTCAAAAAGCATATTGCATAAAATATTTCCCGCCAGTCCGTGTATGAGGTATTCGTCACCTATCAAAACAGACGGATCATTTTTATATCCTATAGCGAACATAGATCTGGAAACATCCATCTTTTTCTCCGATCTGTAGGCAACAACTGAGTCGGGCTCTCTTTCAAAATATTTTACGGGACATTCTTTTCTTTCGAATCCGTCAAAATGACGGCAAACCTCATCATAAATTTTCTCAGTTTCCAAGTCACCTACAACAGTCAATACCATATTTGAAGGAATATAAAAGTTATCATAACACAACATCAAATCCTGCGGAGTCGTTTCCGTAACACTCTTGACGGAGCCTGCAATTTCTTTTCTGACCGGATTTTTATGATATAGAAGTTTAAAAAGATTCATGGACGAAACATATTCAGGATTGTCCTCATACATCTTTATCTCACGGCAAATTATTCCCTTTTCTTTTTCAACATTTTCCGGCGTAATATAAGGATGTGTAACAAAATGCATCAGCATATCAAAACATATGTCAAAATTTTCCGTACAGTTAAAATAATAATATGTCTTGGAAAAACCGGTTGCAGCATTAGTCCTCGCACCGGCAGCATTAAATCTCTCAAGCATATTGCCGTCAGGCTGTTCAAATAGTTTATGCTCCAAAAAATGAGCAACACCGTCGGGTACAGTCGTAATTTCTGACTGCCCCGGCAAAATAAACTTCGTATTTACAGCGCCAAAACCTACAGAAATAACTGCAAACTTTTTATAAATGCCTTTTTTAGGAATAATCTGAACTTTCAGACCGGATGAATGTGTGAATTCATACAGTTTCTCACCGAGTTCGGGCGCTTCGATAAGCGTAATATTACTCTTCATCGTCATCCTCCTTAGTTCCCTTCATAAAGTAAACAGTATCAAGCTGAATCTTTTTTGCGACTTCCGGCAACTGTTCTTTTTTTACCTTTTCTATATTCGAAATATATTCATCCAAAGCATAACTTTTGTTAAGAAAACTCTGGTCAAGATAATAATCCAGCAGGGAATACTGATCTTCAGCAAGATTTCTGAGATTGTTTATAATATTATTCTTTGCCGCTTCAAATTCCTCGTCTGTTATATTGCCTTTTTTTATTTCATCAAGCTGTTCAAGTATGATTGCTCTTGCCGTATCAAATTTATCAGGAGATATTCCGGCTGTCACAAACATTACGCCTTTTACAGCAGAGACTCTAGAACCGGCATAATAAGCCAAACTGTTTTTCTCCCTGACATTTTTAAACAACTTGGACGATGTGCCGCCTCCGTAAACAGTATTCATCAGTACAAGAGGAAAAAATCCGTCAGAGTCCTGAGGTGTATTCGTACGGAAACCCATTACAAGCTTTCCGTCGGAAATTTCATATTCTTCTGTCAATGACTTTATCTCTTCCCGGGAAATATAATGTTTTTCGACATAATCTATATATGCGCCGCCTCGCTCACCGTCACCGAAAACACCTGTTGCGGCAGCTTCCCTGAACATGTCCACAAGCGCATCGGGACGTTTTTTTCCGCAATAAAATACTCTGCACGGAACTTTTTTCAGGAAATAACTCCTGTAATAATCATACAACTCTTCGGAGCTCAAATTTTCGCCGTCCTCCGCATATCCGAGCTCGGAAACAGCAAAAGCCTCACCCGCAAACATAACCTCACGGCATCGCCTCATTGCATAATGATGTTTATCATTTTTTTCGGCATAAATATCGTTATTTAAGTTAGTACATTCCTGTTTGAAATATTTTTCAGAAAAACCGCTGCCCTCCGTTACGGGGTCGGTCAAAACCTTTATCAGAAGCTTAAATGCCTCCTTTGCAATATATTCATCATCAAAATTTTCCTCACCGTCAAAAGCTTTTACATACTCATCCTTTAAAAAATCCACCATAAAAAGCATATGCTGTATTTCGCTTCTTTTACCCACATCGGTCATAAAAGCAGTACCGAAAAGCTCCTGACACTTAACCGTCAACTTTTTTGAAGTCGGATAATCACGGCATCCTCGCCACAGAAGCGCAGGTATTACAGCATTTTTGTATGCACGTTTCGCATCAAGTCTGTCACAAAAATTCACAGTGACAGTGTCAGATTTAAAATTACTGTTTTCTATATAATAAAATTCAATTCCGCAAATTTCGGCAATTTTTTCCATTCGATAATTTTCTCCAAAATAATTTTCAAAAGTGACATTAAATGTCGTTTTTCTTTACAAGAATTTTTCTTGCATTTTTTATATCACATCTTATCTGATCAATAAGCTCCTCCGCATTCTTGAAGCGGCACTCGCCTCTTATCATATCGACAAAGAATACTTCAATATTTTTCCCGTATAATTCACAATTATAATCAAAAATGTGAGTTTCGACGGTAATGTCTTTTATTCCGTCAAAAGTCGGATTATTTCCGATATTTGTTATTCCGTCATACACTTTGCCGTCAATCACCGTTTTTGATGCATATACACCCGAAAGAGGCAAAGCAAAACCCTTTTGGGGCATTATATTTGCTGTCGGGAAGCCAAGCTCATGACCCACTTTTCTGCCCACGGCAACCTCTCCGGGAATAGAATAATATCTTCCGGTAAATTTTCTGTACTTTTTCATTCTTCCGTCTCTTATAAAGGATCTGAGAAGCGTACTAGAAATAACATTTTCGTCCTCCATAACAGGTGGGACAACTATTACATCAAAACCGAACTTTTTCCCGAACTCTTTAAGCAAAGCCGGTGTGCCGAGACCTTTCCGACCGAACGAATAATTGTGACCCACAACAATCAGTTTCGCATTAAATTTTTTCACCAGATATTCTTCAATAAATTCTTCTGCGTGAAGATTGGCATATTCTTCGTCAAAAAGCTCAAAATAAGAAACATCAATACCCTTCCGGGCAAATATCTCGGACTTCTGCGCGACCGTCATAATAACAGGAGTCTCTCTGTCTTTGAATAAAATTTTATTCGGATGATCCGAAAATGTATATACAACAGACAGGAGCGACCTTTTTCGGCACTCGTCCGCAAGAGTGTCTATCAGAGATGCATGACCTCTGTGAACGCCGTCAAAGTTTCCCAGACCGATTCCGGTACCGCAGGACATATCTGTATCAAAAAATTTTTCACACGGCTCCGCATTTTCCGGGACACCGTATTCAATCTCAAAATCACCGTATATTTTCATAATCAATCTCCGAAAAATCTAAAAGGTCTGAGCCAAATTTTATCGCCTGCTTTTTCTTTTTGGGCTATCGCAAGCAATTCTCCTTTAAAGTATACGCAGATATCGTCATATCCGCCGACTGTTCTGACACGCGATACGTCAACCTTAACCTGCTTTCCGTGGATATAGTCCTGTTTTTCTTTTTCCGATATATCCACTGAAGAGTAGTTTTCAAAAATCGTTTCGACAGGAGCAACAAGTAAGCCGCCGCGTCCCTCTTCAAAGGCTTTTTCAAGTTCTTCCAATGTAACTGAGTTTTCTAACAGAAGTTCTCCGTAAGATGTTCTGACAAGTTTTGACATAACGGCACCGCAGCCGAGCACACCTCCTATATCGTTGCAGATTGACCTTATATATGTACCCTTTGAACAGTGAACATCGATTACAGCCCTTGTGTGACCGTCGCCGTCTTTGAAAAATTCAATCAGATCAAGCTTGTAAACCGTGACAGTTCGGCTCTCGACCTCCACGTCTATACCTTGTCTTGCAAGTTTATAGAGCGGAACGCCGTCTTTCTTTATTGCCGAAAAAGCCGGAGGAATCTGCGTTATTTCTCCTCTGAAACGGTCAAGAACGCAGAGTATCTGTTCTTTTGTTACAACATCGCCTGCTGAATAATTCTCGGAGATTATCTCACCCCAGATATCCATGGTATTTGACGAAATACCTAAAAGGAGCTCTGCTCTGTAGGATTTTCCCATACGTAAAAAATAATCGGAGCATTTGGTAGCCTTGCCTATACATACGGGAAGCACTCCCGTAGCCTCCGGGTCGAGCGTACCTGCATGTCCTGTTTTCTTTACACCGGTAATCCTTCTCACGGCGCTGACGCATTTAAAAGATGTCATTCCGGCAGGTTTGTTTAAATTGACAAATCCGCTTATCTCTTTTTCACATTCGCCTTTTGAGGCAATTTCTTTAGCCATTAAGCTGTTTCCTCACTTCCGCAAGAAGTTTTTCTTTAAGTACAGGCTCTTCTCCGGCAAACGAAAGACCTGCTGCACGCACGTGTCCGCCGCCGCCGAAAGCAGACGCAACAGCTGCAACGTTGCATTTATCGCAGGATCTCATACTCGCCTTTAATGCCGGCAAGGTTTTATCGTCCTCAGCAAGGGCTCCGTGTTTCCCGTCTCTGACGAAAATACTTACCTCTACGTCCTCTATGTCTCTCATAATCGAGGAAAGCGCGTTCGTATCTTCAAGAAGTGCTCCGGCATCTTTAAACATTTTGTCAGGAACGTACACGTAAGCAATCCTTCCGTTTTCAAAATATTCGATTTTTGAATAAACCGCGGAAAGCAATTTAATCATTCTTTTAGGCTTTACATCGTAAACCTGCCTTGAGATCCATGTGATATCACTGCCTGTCACGGAAATGAGCTGTGAAGCAATATAAAACGTGAGGGGTGTCACATTGCTGTAAACAAACCTTCCCGTATCGGTAAGAAGCGCGGTGTAAAGTCTTATTGCAATCTCATAATCGATTTCGATACCCATCGCATTAAGCAAAAGCCATACAGCCTCGCCCGTAGCCGCCCAGCCGTCATAAACAAAATTGCTGTCGCCGAAAGCACATCCGGGATTTTCCACGTGATGGTCTATTTTTATTTTGTTCGGTGACATTTTATACACGGCATAGCAGTTGTCCATTCTGTCCGGACCTGCACAGTCAATTCCTATTGCAAGATCACTCGGATTTTCCGTATACAAACTCAGATCATCACTATCTGTTGCGTCCAAAACAATGACGTCGATTCCCCACTGGCTTCCGGGAACTAAAAATCCCAAGGCCTCTTCGGGACTGTCACAGAGAAAAACTTTCACAGCCTTATCCTTTTTTCGCAATGCAACAGCAAGTGCAAAAACAGAACCAAGCGCATCCCCGTCCGCATGGATATGCGGAAACAGAGACACGCTTGAAGCGTTATCGATCTGAGTTATACATTCGTTCCAATATTTAACATCAAATTTATCAATCATTTTCATTACCCAAAGCACCGTCCGGCTTTTTATCCTCGCTTACTATTTTTGTAATAAGCTCCGACATATAAGCTCCGTGCTCGATAGATTCGTCAATAACAAAGTTCAGTTCAGGGATTGCACGGATAATCATTCTACGACCGATTTCGCGGCGAATAAATCCGGCAGAATTTCGAAGAGCCTGTATGGCAGAGGCCTTTTCAGCCTCTGAGCCATACACACTCACGTAAATTTTAGCAAATTTAAGATCCTTCGCAAGCTTGATATCCAGAACACTTGTCATAACCGGTATTCTCGGATCTTTGAGTTCTTCGCGAATAATATCACTTATAACACGTTTCATCTCGCCTGCAATTCTCACGGTTCTATCCATTTTTCTTAATCTCCTCCATCAAGAAGCATTCAACCATATCGCCTTCTTTGATGTCATCATAACGTTCAAAAGAAAGTCCGCATTCAAAGCCCTGTGCAACTTCTTTGGCGTCGTCTTTAAATCTCTTAAGAGATGCAAGCTTGCCCTCATAAATGATTATACCGTCACGCACAATTCTTACGCCGCTGTTACGAACAATCTTACCGTTTGTAACATACGCACCTGCAATAGTACCGACACCTGAAACCTTAAATGTCTTTCTGATTTCGCACATACCCTGAACGACTTCTTTGAACTCGGGTTCAAGCATACCGTTCATAGCATCCTGAATGTCGTTTATCGCATCGTAAATGACTCTGTAAAGTCTGACGTCAACACCCTTTGACGCTGCAAGTTCTCCTACGTTACCTACAGGACGAACATTAAATCCGATGATAATAGCATTTGATGCTTCTGCAAGCAATACGTCTGATTCTGTAACGCCGCCGGCGCCTCCGTGGATGGTTTTAACACGTACCTCATCGTTGCTGAGTTTCTCAAGAGACTGTTTTACTGCCTCTACGCTGCCTTTAACATCAGCCTTAACGATAATATTGAGATCTTTGACCTTGCCGTCCTTAATCTGACTGAAGAGATCCTCCAATGAAACTTTTGAACTGCTTCCGATGGCAGCAGCTCTTTCAGCATTTCTTCTTGTCTCGGCAACTCTCTTTGCTCTCTTTTCGTCATCATTTACAACATAGAATAACTTACCTGCCTCAGGAACTTCGGGAAGACCCGTAATCTCTACAGGAGTAGACGGACCTGCTTCTTTTATCGCATTACCCTTATCATCTGTCATTGTTCTTATATGACCGAATGTAGCTTCCGAAATAACAGCATCTCCCGCACGAATTGTACCGCGCTGTACCAGAAGTGTAGCGACAGGACCTCTGTTCTTATCGAGTTTAGCCTCGATAATAGTACCCTTTGCCTGTTTCTTGGGATTAGCCTTAAGTTCGAGAATATCAGCTGAAAGGAGTACTGTCTCCAAAAGCATTTCGATATTTTCGCCCTTCTTTGCAGATACGGGAATAAACGGAACATCTCCGCCCCATTCTTCCGGAACGATACCGTGTTCTGCCATTTCCTGTTTAACACGTTCGGGATTTGCACCTTCTCTGTCTATTTTGTTCACTGCAACAACAATTGATACATTGGCAGCTTTTGCGTGATTTATTGCTTCTATTGTCTGAGGCATTACACCGTCATCAGCAGCAACAACTATGATAGCTACGTCAGTAACCTGTGCACCGCGCGCACGCATAGCTGTAAATGCTTCATGTCCCGGAGTATCAAGGAATGTAATCTTTCTGCCTTTTATACGTACCATATAAGCACCGATGTGCTGCGTGATACCGCCGGCCTCCCCGGCTGTAACACTGGTAGAACGGATAGCATCGAGAAGAGATGTTTTACCGTGGTCAACGTGACCCATTACAACAACTACAGGAGGTCTTTCCTGCAAATCTTCTTCTTTGTCTTCCTCTTCGTCGTCATGGAAGAGAATTTCCTCATCGGTAACAATTATCTCAGGCTCTGCGGTAATTCCGAATTCCCCGGCAATGAGCGCCGCCGTATCATAATCTATCTCCTGATTAAGAGTTGCCATAACTCCCATAAGCATAAGCTTTTTGATAACTTCTGCAGATGTCTTTTTTATCATCTCAGCAAACTCTTTGACGGTCATAACGGGAGGAAGTTTGATGTTGGTAAGAACCGCGATAACTGCAGGCGCACTGCTTGCGTTTCTGCCCTTATCTCTTTTATCTTTCTTACCCTTACCCTTTTTGCCGGGAGTGTCTACATCATATGCATCGTCGCCGAAAACATCGCCGCCCATAAATTTCTTGGCTGCTTTGTATTTGTCCTTCTGGGGCTGATTGTTTGAAGGTCTCTGAGTAGATGACTCTTTGCGCTCCTTCTTTGCTCTGTCAGCCGTCTTATCGTTGCGTCGGCTCTCCTGATGCTGTGCAACCGACGGATCGACTGCGGGAATAGATACGGGACGATTCGGGCGCGAGCCTCTGTCATTAGGACGCTGCTGTCCGTCACGGGACGGGAACTTTCTTTCTCCCTGTCTTTCACCGTTTCTGTCGCCTCTGTCTTTATTAAAGCCGGGACGCTGATTTCCACTGTCTCTCTGACCTTCGCGGAAATTGCCGCGTTCGCTTGATCTTCTGTCTCTGTCAAAAGGCTTTTGGGCTGTATCGTTCTTGCGCTCCTTAACATCCGGCTTCGCAGTTCCGCCCACATCGATTTCCACTGTTTCATTAGATGAAACGTTTCTTGCGAAAGATGATGTTGTTGTTTTTTCGGGAACAACTTCCTTTTTGTCTTCATCGGATTTTTTCTCGGGCTCTGCGGGGGCAGGCTGAACTTCTGC
Organism: Clostridia bacterium; assembly: GCA_017461545.1. Lineage (GTDB taxonomy): Bacteria > Bacillota > Clostridia > UBA1212 > UBA1212 > SIG423. The sequence continues at coordinate 11,203 of JAFTXP010000007.1, forward strand.
AGTTTCAACCTTAGTCTCGTTTACTTTCTCAGAAACAGCAATCTCATCTTCTTTTGCAACCTCTTTTACGGTTTCTTCTGAAGTTTCTTCTGTTTTGGGAATCGCGCGCTTAACACGTGTTATTTTCGGAGCTTCAGAAGCAGGTGTTTCCTCAGCTTTCGGAGCTGCCGCTCTTCTGACTACCTTCGGTGCCTGGGTCTGCTCATCTGCCTGAGCACGGTTTACAAAACCGGCTCTCAGACCGGACGAAGCTTCGGCGCTTTTAGACACTTTTGACACGTCAGAAGTGTCGTCTGTTTCTTCTACTTTAACTCGTCTTCTGACAACCACACCGGATGATTTAGCCGTCTGAGCCTGAGTTTTTGTACTTTTACTTTTTTCTTTTTTGACGGCAGGCTGTGTCGCAGGAGCCTGTTTACGGCTCATCTCTTTCTCCACAGCTGCAACATCCTCATCAGTCAACAATGATGCAGAACTGACAACTTTTATATTCATTTTACGCAATTTTTCCATAAGTGTCTGCAAGTCACAACCAAGACGTTTTGCGACATCACTTACTCTGTTGCTTTTTTTATCCAATACTGCCACCTCCGTTTTTTTCAATGTAAGATACAAATTGGTCAGCGAGTTCTGTATATTTAGCCTCGCTCACTTCAGCCTCAAAAATCTTTCCGAGACGTTTGCTCTTACAAACAGCTTCCATACAACTTGCCGAAGGACATATATATGCGCCCCTTCCGTTAAGTCTTCCGGTCAAATCAAGAGAAATATCACCGTCGGTACTTCTCACAATTCTAAGAAGTTCTTTTTTAGGCTTAGATGTATGACAGCTTACACACATACGCATAGGAACTTTTTTAGTTTTCAAACTAAAATCACTCCTCTTCTCTGCCGAAAATAGCGTTTTCAGCATCCTGACGTACTTCTGCATCACTCTTAATGTCAATCCTCCAACCTGTGAGCTTAGCTGCAAGTCTTACGTTCTGACCTTTGTTTCCGCCGATAGCAAGTGAAAGCTGATCTTCGGGTACAACAACAAGAGCGCTGTGTGCTTCTTCATCAATGTATGTCCGGAGAACCTTTGCCGGGCTAAGGCTGCTTGAAATAAGTTCTTCGGGATCCTGGCTCCACTTTATAATATCAATTCTTTCGCCGCGAAGTTCATCAACTACGTTCTGTATTCTTGTTCCCTTAGGGCCGATACAAGCGCCTACAGGTTCTACGTTTTCGTTATTAGAGAACACGGCAATCTTTGAACGAGAGCCGGCTTCCCTTGCAATGCTCTTAATCTCAACAGTTCCGTTCTGAATTTCGGGAACTTCCATCTCAAGAAGACGTTTTACAAGGTTCGGATGGCTTCTTGAAAGAATTACGCAAGGCTCCTGACTTTTCTTTTTTCCTTTATCTTTAACTTCTACAACGTACGCTTTAAGTCTGTCGTACACTTTGTAAGATTCACTTTCGACCTGCTCCTTCTGGCGGAGGATACCGTCAATACGTCCAAGCTCTATGTGAATAACTTTTTCTTCGCCTTCTCTGCCGTTTTTAATTTCAATTCTCTGAATAGTACCTGTTACGATATCGTCTTTCTTTTCTGAATATGTCTCATAAAGCATCGAACGCTCTACGTCTTTCAATTTCTGGAGAATAATCTGTTTTGCTTTCTGAGCCGCAATTCTGCCGAAATTTGAAGGAGTAATCTCTTCTTCAGCGATCTCGCCCACTTCGAATGTAGGGTCATAGCTTCTCGCTTTTGCCAAAGAAATCTCGCAGCTCTCATCAGTAACTTCTTCTACAACGACTTTCTTAGCAATTACAGATACCCGACCGGTCTCATAGTCAATGCGGACTTCCGTATCAGCCTGCTTACCTGTAGCAACAGTCTCTGCCATAGGTTTACAATATGAAGCATTTAACGCTTCTTCGACAGCACTCAAAATAACTTCTTTCTTTATGCCTTTTTCCTTCTCCAACTCAAGAAGAGCTTCAATAAGTTCTTCGCCCATTTTAGTAAAAACCTCCATTCAAATAACTCACTATAACTAGATACCAATATATTTCAGAATCTTACCGCACGCTTTACGCAGGCAGTTTCACTCTTTGTAAACTCAATAATTCCGCCCTTTTCAGTTTTTATGCGGATTATGTCATTTTCTTTGCCTTCGAGATATCCTTCGAACTTATCACAACCGTCTTTTTGCGCATACAGTTTAACTTCTACAAGTTCTCCCTGATATCTTTCAAAATCCTTGTCGGTTTTAAGCGGTCTGTCAAGTCCCGGCGATGATACTTCAAAAACATATGCGCCTGAAATAGGATCTGCCTCATCGATAACATCCGTCACCGCATCATTTACCGTCTGGCAATCCTCCAGCGACACACCGCCTCTTTTGTCGATGTACAGACGAAGATACCAATTTGGACCTTCTTTTACATATTCGGTCTCAATCAGCTCAATGCCTAAGTTTTCAATAATAGGCCTGACCAGATTGTCCACCGCAGTAACAACTTTTCCTCCTGCCAACAAAACCACTCCTTAATAAAAACAAATGAGCGGGACTTGCGACCCACTCATAAAACAGGACTACATTAAATTTGCATAAGTATTTTACAACAAATTGCATATACAAGTCAATAGCTGTAAAAGTTTTTTGCAAAATAAAAATTCACTGAATTCACAATAAAAACATCATTTAATATGTCTGATAACATTTGAATTTATATTCTCCATAGCAACAACATTACTCTTGTGCGGCATATCAGGATTAAATATTAAAACCGTAACATCATTTTTATTATTTTCCGAAATTTCACACGGAAACGAACAACTTACACTGTCACCGTTAAATACAACATCTCCCGTTCCCGAGCAACATACATATTTCGCAGTGTTCCCGACAATTTGTATTTCCTCAGCGGTGTATTTACCGTCAGTGCTTTTCAGGTACCACACACCCTGCTTGCAGTCATTGAATCGAAGCGTATCTATGCCTAAGTTTTCGAGACCTGCGGAAACACTTTCGGAGACACCTGTATCGCCGTCTGTATTTTTTATTACAACAGCCTCCATATTGTATCTTTCGATTTCAGCGAGTAAATCATCGGGAGCAGTGATCATTTTTAAATAATTCTCTCTTATTTGACTTGAAAAAACATCCCAGCTTTCATACGCCGCATCGCCCCTATGATCGGCAATGTCATATTTACTGTCAATGTATTCGCCCAAATACCGTGATATTTTTCGCGAGCCGTTTGTATTAAGGTGGTCATTATCAGTCCAATAGTCATCGGCAACAAACCCGATCTCCTCATCCATCAAATTGAAGTTGATAAAATCCACACCGTACTCTTCGGCAATTTTTGCTACAGAATTGTAATACGGTTGATCATCAACACGTCTTCCCGTCGGAGTCGCAGTAAGAACAAGCGGTATATCTTTTTCTTTACATAACTCTATTATTTTTATCAAGTAGGATTTTTCTTTTTCGGTAATCTCTCCCAACTCTGTAATCTCCGAAACATCCACTACGTCAATTTCTCCGGTTCCGTATCTGTACGAAGTACCTTTGTCATTTATGAGACCTTCGGTCCACGGAAAATGCGAAAAATCATTTTCAGTAAGGGAACTGTACCGTTGATGATAAAGAGGCGTGCCCAATAAAAGGTCATCCCATCTGTCAAAGTGAGCAGAAACACAAATAGCCTCCAGCTTATTCAGCGAGAACTTCATACCCGACACATTCGTTACCTGCCTCGAATAATCCGAGTGTTCCATTCTCAAAGTAGACGCAAATGTATCAAGAACCACCACAGACGGAGTCTGCGTTTTCAGCGCTTCTTTCAATGAAAAATAAGAATTCCAAAACGGTTGAACACTGCCCCAAAGGGAATATCCGGACATACCGAATTCATCCCAAAGCACTGAAACATCAAAATTCATCCCGTTGCGGCTGCTGCCCAGCAATAATACGTCAATCGTATTTTCCTCCTGAGCATATAAATTTTGCATAGTGGTAATTCCGTCTGCTCTTTTCGGAATAAGAACCGTATTCAAATACCACAGACAACCAAATAAAACAGAAATGAATATTGCAAGACTTATAAATCTTTTTATATATGTTATACTTTTTTTCATACAGTCTCCTTAATTAAAATCCGGCGTATATGAACGCGCTGTCAGAATACTCCGCACCGTAAATACCGAATACGACAATCACAATTATCAATACAAGGCATATCGCATACCTGAACACGGTATTTATTTTAACAAAGTCATCACAAGTTTTTCCGCGTTCACGGTAAACAGATACAATAACAAGAACCAAAACAGAAATAAACAAGATATTCCATTCAATAGGTTCTATACCTACGTTAAACAACGTTCCGTCAGTTATTGTCCACGGTTTCCATCCGGTAAACATTCCGGCAATATATTTTATCGCTGTTCCTAATGAGCCCGCCCTGAAAAATACCCATGCAAAAGTCGTCATAACAAAGACACAAAGCCTCTGCCACATTCTGTATGCAGTCGTGTTTCTGTCAATTTTAAGTACGCTGCACAGTTTTTGTCGCTTCTTTAATGTAAGACTTCCCGCAATCTGATAAATTGCATGAATTGCACCCCATATCACAAAGCTCCATTCAGCACCGTGCCAAAGTCCGCTCACAAGAAAAACAATCAATACGTTTAAATACTTACGGAAGTTTCCTTTTCGGTTTCCGCCGAGCGGTATGTACAGATAATCACGGAACCAGCTTGTAAGGGAAATATGCCACCTTCTCCAGAAATCCGCTATACTTGTCGCAAGATAAGGCTGTCTGAAATTTTCCCGGATATTGAACCCGAAGAGAGTCGCACAACCCGTTGCCATATAACTGTAACCTGCAAAATCAGCATATATCTGAACAGAATATGCAACAGCCGACAGAATCAATACGAGTCCTCTGTACCCGTCGGAATTACCAAATACCTCGTTAGTAAAAAGCGCAATGCGGTCTGCTATTATAAACTTCATAAATGCGCCCCACAAAAACAGGTACACAGCCTTTTGGAAATTAGTGTATCTGATTTCACGCTTTACTTTAATCTGCGGAAGCAAAACCGTACTTCTCTGTATAGGACCTGAAATAATGGTCGGAAAAAATGACACAAAAAGAGCAAAATCAATAATGTTTTTTTCAACAACCGTCTTATTCTGCATTAAATCCAAGATATATGTTGAACTTTGGAAAACAAAGAATGAGAGACCTATCGGCAAAAGAAGCTCCGGAAAATTAATATTTTGCTCAAATTTCCCGAGTATGCTGTTAATATTATCGCCGATAAAACCTGCATACTTAAATACAAACAACATTCCGAAATTCAGCAGTAGCGATATTATGTGCACGGCTTTTCCCGCTTTGCGATGATTCTTTGACAATCCTGAGCCAATCATCCCGCCGAAATATGTTATCAGGATGCTAAACAGCAAAAAAGCAACATTGTCAAAGCCATAGCTCGCATAAAAAGCCAGACTGCCCAACAGAATCAACAAGTTCTGCACTTTCACCCATTTTTGAAAAATACAGTATCCGACAAACAAAGCCGGTAAAAATACCGCAAGAAATACAAAATCAAGAATCTCCATATATACCTCTGAAGCGCGCACCCTCCACGGGTGATTGCCGCATTTTTTTGAATACTGCTAATTGTACCATAATGCACAGAGTAAAATCCATATTAAATATATGTGGAAATTTCCACAATTTTATGTTATTCTTGCAATGTTCAAACACAATATATTGTAAAGGACGGCTGTCGTATGGCAAAAAAAACAACAGTTATTTGTTTTTCTAACAACAAAGGCGGAAGCGGAAAATCCACCACATGTGCAAACGTAGGATACGCTCTCACATTACTTGGTAAGAAAGTGCTCATGATAGACGGAGATATGCAGCTCAATCTTTCTCTTTCCGTATTCTCAGACGAGGAAGTTCTTGAGATGGCAAAGAGTGACAAAAATCTCTATTATGCTATAAAAAACCAGAAAGACCTGAGTGATTACATAGTAAACACTCCTTATGAGAACCTTGACTTAGTACCGTCATCTACTCTTATGAGCTCTGTCGAATACGAGCTTTTCACAAAATGGCAGCGCGAATATATACTCAAAAAATGTTTATCCAAGGTAAAAGAGTCAGGTGTATACGATTATATATTAATTGACTCACCTCCGACACTCGGCGGCTGGGCACTTAACATATTCTGCGCTTCGGATAAGCTCATAATACCGGTCGAAGCAAGCCCCTGGGGACTGTTTGGTATACAGAACCTGTTTGAATTCATCGGCGAAGCAAGAGAAATAGCAAGCGACCTTTCCGTAATGGGCATAGTTATCACAAAAGTCAATGAGAGAAAGAACTACTTTAAACAGACTGTCGAAACTCTCAAAGAACTCGACAGCGTATATCTTTTTGACTCATACGTAAGGATCGATGCAAATATAGAATGGGCACAGGACAGCAGCATGCCTGTAATCGCTTACAAGAAAAGCAGCAGAAGCGCCGGCGAATTTATGGCACTCGCAAAAGAATTGGATGAATGTGCATCTAAATAAAAATATTTTTATTACTATTTATGACAAAAACCACAGTGCCTCAAAACTTTTAATATAAGTTTTGAGGCACTGTGGTTTTATTTTTCTCTTAAAAAGAGATGCTTTTTTGAATATTAATTAAGCAGCAGTACGTCTCTTCTTCTTGCTGATTACAATAAGTACTACAGCAGCACCGATAAGGATAAGACCTGTAACGGTAAAGATTGTTGTACCGATACCACCGGTAGACGGTAATGTGAACTTGTTGATGTTTACAACTTCTACACTGTTTTCGTCAAGGTGGCTTGTTTCGCCTATAGCAACGTCAACAGGATCGCGGAGCAAGTTGTATCCGGTAGGTGCAACTGTCTCGATGATCTTGTAGTCGCCGTATGCAAGACCGAAGATGATAGCGTTTCCGTTTTCATCAGTTGTTACTTCGTAAACCTTCTCACCTGACATATCGGATGTCGCATAGAAGTCTACGTATACATATGATACGCCGCCGATTTCGATCTTTTCGATAGACTCGTCAGCAATCTCTGCTTCTGTAGCTGCGCGTACAATCTTAAATGTTGCGTCTGCAAGAACTTCTCCGTCATCGTTGACTTTGCTTATCTGCAAACCGCCTGTGTGTACTTCAGGTTTATCTTCTTCTTTAACTTCAACACTGAAATCAAATCCGATAGCGTTTTCATAGTTAATTGTTGCGCTGTTGGGGATAATAACGCCGAGATCAGCAGTCTCGTTAATCACTGTATCGATGTATACACGAACTTCATAGTTTGCGTAATCATCACCTACAGCAGCTGCGATAGCATCCATACCTTTTTCAGTAAGATCTACTGTGATGGTAGTAACTCCGTCAACTGTTGTGACAGTAAGTGTGTAGTCTGTATTTTTCTCAAGTGTAACAGTCTCAGCATTAGCTGCGTCAGTCAACTGAGCAAGTTTAACTACAACTGAATCTTCTACATATGTCAATCTAGTGTCAAGAGTATCTGTAACTGAGTATTTGAGAGCATCAACAATATCATTGGGAATGCTGGTCTGGATAATCCATGTATGCGCATCATTTACATCAAATGTATCGCTCTTATTTGTGATTTCTGTAACGTCTTTGTCAATTACAGGCTCTTCAAAAGCTGTGTCATTCTTAGGATATACATTTACAGTATAAAGTGTATCTGTATTGTCCTCATTGCTCATCGGAATGCTTACAAAGAAAGGATCAATCGGAGCAGTAACAGCTGCATTAGGCAACTCGACAATCAGGTAAATGCCGTCTTCTTCGCCGTAGCCGAAGCTATGTGTAGCAAAACCGTTTTCGTCTGTTGTTATTGTTGCAATCTGATTCGGGATAACTGCATATGTTGCAATCTCTTCTTCCGAAGGAATAGTATTCAGATCAACTGTTCCGTCAAGATATTCGTCAATTGTGCAAACCTTAAAGATTGCGAACTGAACGTTTGCAAGAGGAGTGTAAGTATCAGCAACTTCCTGCTCAGTACCGTCGCCGGGATTCTGGACAGTTGCGGGAGTATATTTCCATATATTAAGAACACGCTCAGGTGCTGTAGTAGCTTCTGCGTGAACAGGCATGCTTGAATTGCTGTAACCGACCAATGTCTGTGATGTAGTACGGTCACCCTCAGCGTCGTACAGGAATACATCTTCTGCAGTCTGATAACCGTTGATTTCTACGCGAACATCGCCCTCACCCGAAACAGCAACAGTATGAGTATCGTCTACATTTTCAGCTGTCAAAGCAAGGCTTACTTTTTCTTCGCCTACAAATACAGTAGCAACAAGCTCATCGTCTGCACCGACTGTAGCATCAGTTGTGAAGTTTACAGTAGTAACGCCTTCTGCTGTAGTTGCAGAAGTAATATTGATAGTGCTGTCGGAAACAACATTTGCACTCGCGTCTACAGGATCAAGGCTGCACAGATAATCGAAAACAGCCTTTACATTAGCTTTTGTATTATCACTTGCTGTATCCCAAGGACTTATCGGTTCTTCCCATACCACCATTGATCTAATAGCTGCTTCATACGCTGTCATATCAGATGTGGCGCCATAGGGATCAGTTGCATTAAATGCATCAGAGTTAGCAATCTGCCATATAGCTGCCTGTGTAGCAAGAGCTGCTTCTGAAGCTGTAAGATCTGTAAGAGCAGTATAATTACCTGCACCCTTGTTTGCTTCCAACCATGCATTTACAGCACTCTGAAGATCAGCGGCTTCCATAACCGGAACAGCGTTCATTACAACTGCACGTATTCTTCCTGAAGCCACATCATCATAATATGTACTGTCTTCAAGATTTACGCGGCGGTAATTTGCGCCTGCTTGATCAACCGGAACAGAATTATCAGTACAGTATGCCCAAAGCGAAGCATACGGAGTACCCTCTTCGCCTGCGGCAGGTCCTGCGGCAACCTTAACGGTATCAACCAAATGGAAGACATTTGTCTCAGACAGTCTCGTTGTCATTGTGCCCGTTGACGGATCCAACAGGTCATACTGCATTGCATGGGGCAATGCATATGAAAGTTGTTTTGAGGAGTATTCTTCATAACCCTCTATTGTCTGCGAAAAAGCCAAAGTATACGCATTGGTATTGACATACTCGAGCTCTGTTCCGTCAGCAAATGATGTGATGCTGAACATAGACAATACCATAGCGACCGTCAGAATAACTGCGATAACTTTTCTAAATGTTTTTGTCATAATTCTTCATTCCTTTCAGAAATTATTTTGTATATTACAGAATATATTTAAAACATATCCTGTAATATATTATAAACTAAATTAATCAAACAGCTTTACGTCGCTTATTGCTTACTACAACAAGAACCAAAGCCGCACCGATAAGACCTGTAACGGTAAAGATTGTTGTACCGATAGCAAAAATGTAGATGATAACATTTCCGTTTTCATCTGTTGCTATTTTGTAAACCTTCCCACCTGACATATCGGGTGTCTCATAGAAGTCTACATATATATATTATAACACGTCTGTTGATGAAGTCAGTATACACTACTTCTTTTAAAAAAGCAATAATTTTTTAACAAATTTACATATGTAAAAAGCGAACTGTTAAAAATTTATTTTTAGCAGTTCGCTTTTGTTAATTGAAATTTTAAAGTTACTCAGCGACGGTGTGAAGTTCCCAATCTGTTATGTACCATACACCGTCTTTTTTAACATAGTAGAAGGTCACATCTGTAGGATAATCCTTCGTCGCATTTGCGTCACCGGCAAAGCCTTTGATCCAGTACACAAAACTTGTTCTGCAGGAAAAAGCATCCTCTGCATAGAAAGAAATATCTGTAATCTTTTCATCTTCATACCAGAACGAATTGTGATTTGCAAGCACAGACCAAAAACTGTCAAAAGCTTCATACACATCAGATCCGGGCATAACATACGGCATAATCGTACTCCACCGATCGCCGTCATCTGCAACAAACTCCGCATAATCCTTGGCATATCCCATAAGGCGGTCCTCGGAAAGACCGTACTGCTCAAGAAGTTTGTCTTCGTCAGATTCTTGGATCATACAGTTATACACATGGTAATATCCGTTATCATTATCATAATATACCGGTGTCTGAAGTCCGGCATAGTTCTTCGCTACAACATTTACAGTGTTCTTATCAACACCAGTGACAATATACTTCACCAATTTGACTTCCGCAGACATATATTCCGTTATTCCGGACAACTCTTCAAAAACTATATCTTTTTCTGAAATGAATCTATCCTGACGGGTAATATCTATACCGTTTATACTGACTGTAAAATTATCCGGAGCAAGCACATAAACAACATCCTGCATAGTACAAAATGCTTTTAAATCTGAATTATATGATGTGTTTAATATATTGCCTCCGGCATCGGTTACACGTACCTGCGGTTCGGCAAACAATCCTTCGATGACATATTTTTTATAAGAAACAGCAGAAGATGAAGAAGTGCTGCTGTCGCCGTATAAATTTGCGGAAACATCATATATTTCCTGAAAATCATTTTCTACTATCCAGTTATCACCGACAGCAACATTGTTTAAATAAAGAATTGCATCGGAAGGGATTATCAAGCTGATTCCGTAATCACCTTTTATGAGTGAATAAATATGTTCAAAATCATACAGAGCAAAACCGAATTTACTTGTCTCGTCTTTCAACAAATAAGATACATCTGCTACAGACTCGCCGTTTGCCTTTATTCGGTATACCGGCCGTGTGTATCTGTCACTTGAAAAACCTTTCTCGCATACAATTTCACTGCCGTTTAATTTTTGGTTCACTATATCAGTGTACACATCTTTTTCAAAAACGCATGCTGCATTTGTTTCGTCTTCACAAAGCAACCCATAAGAACCTTGTGTAAGAGATTTCGCGTAATTATTTGCACTGTCAGACGGGTAACTCTGAGAATTATGATAATCCATCATCAGATTGTATCCCAATAACAGCAGTATTATCATAATTAAAATTATAACACCGAATACTATTAAATATGTACGCCAAAACAAAGGAAGTCTTTTTTTTGCCTCCATGATGCTCACTCTCCTTCCACACGGCTTACAAGCCAGCTTGTAGCAACATTTCTAGGATCATACAGCAAATACGGTTCTGTTATTATCTCATTTTCATAAACCATATATGAGGACATTCCTCCGTCAAGATTTGCCGCATTTACCGCTCCGTAGCTGACCATTATCTCAATAAGATCATCATACGAAGCTCCGAGACTGTTAGACTGACGTCCGTCTACTACCAAAAGAAGAATCGCACCGTCCGCGCGTTGACCGATTGCAGACCTGGGATGAAAACCTACATTTGCACCGTCTGACGGAACTACACACGGCTCTCCGTTTTTAACAAGTATCGGTCCCCAGTTTACGGCGTCTCTTATTCCTTTATCAAGAGCCTCACGTACAGTCATATTGTCAACATGCAATATGCCGTTTTTGTCTAAACCGATAATCTCATATGTAGTATCCATATTACCGTATTTGAGTTCGCCGTTTGCAATTACTACACCGGACTCATTTCTGCCCATAGGCGTTCCTCCGGTTTTGTTACTTGCCTTATCCTCATAGCCTCCGCCGTTTATTGCAGCAATCGAATTCGTCATCTCTGCCATATACAACGTAGTGTAACCTACACAATCTTCGCCGTATGCAGCAGCAGTTCCGACAGATATTCGTGACGGATCGTTTACAATCATTATTTTTCCTTTATATGTTTTTCCCTTTATCTCGATGATTTCAAGTCCGTTTATATCGAACTGAGTTTCCTCGGATTCTCCGCCCTCCGCATCAGTTGTATTTCCGCCGATCTGTATTAACGATGTGTCGGTACTGCCTTCGGGAACAATTATCTCATTAGACTGCATTATCGCATTAACCTCTTCATCCGAGAGAAAAATATGCGCCAGAAAGTCCATTTCACCTGTCTGTATCATATTTGTAACAAACATATCTCTGACAATGTCAGACGGACCTTTGCATATAATCGCAATTGCTGTAAGCAAAGTCAAAACAACTATAACCAAAAATGTAACAGTGCAGATTGCAACCCTTCCTATAATTTTTCCGACTGTAAGTTTCTTAGCATCTGTATTTTTATCATCAACAGTATGTTTTGCATTTTTTCTATTAACCACAGTCTTTGTATGCCTGCCGTCCGTTGTTTTTCGGGAATTCGAAACATTTTTTGCTTCTGCTGCCTGTTTTGCGCGTCTTTTTTCAAGAAAGGCCATAATGGCGTCATCGTCGGTTTCTTTGAATTCGTCGGTTTTACCGAGCAAATCAAACTTCTCAACAGAATCGTCTTCTGCAAAAACATCTATATCTCCGTCAAAATCATCAAAAAGTTTTCTTTTTTCCATATCAGTCTCCAATTTCGTAGCGTATCGCCGCAATCGTCGCAATTCCTGCTGTTTCGGTTCTTAAAATTCTCTTTCCTAATGTAACCGGAATAAATCCCTTAGATACGGCGTACTCCGTTTCTTTTCTTGATATACCTCCCTCAGGACCGATAAATAAATAAATTCTATTTATCTTTCCCCCTACAGCCAAATCACTCTCACGTTCCTTCAGAACAGATTTAAGTGTTCTTTCTGTTTCGTTTTCGTACGGCATTATATATAAAGTACCGGCGCTTTCTGAATCAGATGTTATTGTATCAATAACTTCCTTAAAAGCCATAGGAACTTCCACCGGAGGTATAATTCCGCGACCGCACTGTTTAGACGCTTCTTCGGATATCCGCTGCCATCTGACCTGTTTTTTGGATGCATCTTTTTCACTCGCAAATTTCACTACTGTATGTTCTGTGATAACAGGGATGATTTTGTTAAGACCCAACTCAACATTCTTTTGGATTATAAAATCCATTTTCTCGCCTTTTGCTATTCCCTGGCAAAGTACAATAACAATGCGCGGCTCGCTGCTGCAGCAAGCCGCACTTTCTATAGAAGTCTCAATATATTCGGCACAGATATGCGAAATACAGCATACATATTCGTTACCGTGACTGTCACAGGCAATAATTTTATCACCTGTACTCATACGAAGCACGTCTTTTATATGACGCACATCAGTCCCGGTAATGTATATTCTGTTTGCACATCCGCTCTCATCAAATTTAATATTATCAGATGATATAAAAAAACGTGCCATTTCTTAACCGGAATTACTTAAACTGTTTTCTGCAGGCCTGAATTTCGCTCACATACTCCATGAGCGTATGTTCTACATCTCCGAGCATATCGTCAACGTAGCTTCTTGCGCCCATCTTTGCATCATAAGCCTGACGCTTTGCGTCATCAACAGTTTCTCTCGCCTGTTCTGTAGCAAGCTGCGTAATCTGATGAGCAGCAACCATCTCTGCACTCTTCTTCTCTGCGTCTTTAATAATAGCTTCAGCCTCTGCGTCTGCACGATCCAAAATGCTGTTTGCTTTCTCCTGAGCTGCTTTAACCTGTCTGTCCGAATCAAGCTGTGCGGTTTTTACTATTTCGTCCGCCTCTGCATCTGCATCATCCAAGAGACGCTGTGCATCGTCCTTCGCTTTATTTACAATTGTTTTAGCTTCTGACGTGATAGAACGGGCTCTCTTTATCTCATCCGGCAGAGCTTCCATAAGGTCATTTATAATTCCAAGAACTTCAGCTTTGTCAATAGAGCATCTGTTACCGATAAGAGACTGCTTGGCATCTTTAATAATCTGCTCTAATTCTTCGAGAAGTTCCAAATATTCAACATCGTTTCTCATAAAATTTCTTCCTTCCGCTTTTATATTTTACTAAACAAAATCTATACAATAAAAGTCATTCAGACATTTTATTCTTTACATCATCTATGATAACCTCCGGAACAAGGCCGGAAATATTACCGCCGTTTTTCGCCACATCCTTTATGATACTCGAACTCAAAAATGAGTTTTTTATGTCCGTCATAAAGAATATCGTGTCAATATCCTCACACATGTGCTTGTTCAGCATAGCCATCTGAAGCTCGTATTCGTAATCCGACACGGCACGCAGTCCTCTCACGAGCGTAGACGCTCCGCTTTTTTTTACGAAATCCACCAGCAAACCCTCAAACATTATAACATCTACATTATGAAGCTCCGGATAAACCGCAAGAGTTTTATTTATAAGCTCCACGCGCTCCTCCATCGAGAAGATGGATTTTTTTGCGCTGTTGCAAAACACTCCGACTATCAGCTTGTCGAACAGCTTTGAGGCTCGCTTTATAATATCAAGATGTCCGTTTGTAAGAGGGTCAAAACTACCCGGATAGACACCGATTCTAACTGTTTTCTCCTCCACTCAGAGTCACTCCTTGTCCCGGCTTAAGATAAATACCGAAACGGCCACAGTGCCGTATTTTTTGCACTTCAGCCTTTCGAATCCGCCGTAGCAGTCTTTTATATCATCCTGCACAGAATGTTCCGCAACAACTATACAATCACCGCGGCAACCGTTTTTGTCAGGAATACCGCAGATACCTGATTTCTGCAACAAACACAGAGTCTCACCTATAAGACCTCTGCCGTAAGGCGGGTCAAGTAAGACAAGGTCAAAATATCTGCCCTCTTTTCTCATCACGGAAATAAGTTCTGAAAAGTCTTTACTGTAAACATCAACCTTTTTCGAAAATCCCGTGTGCGAAAGATTTTCTTTTATAACAGAGCAACAGGCTTTGCTTTTGTCATTCATAACAGCGCGGCAGGCACCTCTGCTCAGTGCCTCTATCCCTAAACTTCCGTTTCCGGAAAACAAGTCAAGAACATTTTCGCACGGAAACCAGTTATAAATCATGCTGAACATTGCTTCTTTTACTCTGTCAAGAGTAGGTTTTGTACTGTCTGAATCAATAGTTTTAAGTTTCATACCGCCTGCAATACCGGCTATAACTCTAATCAAACAAAACTTCCTCCTCAACTGCTATAATACTAACATAACAACTCTTTGTCAATCAAACTTAGATAACACTTTTAAGTTTTTTCGACAATTTTACGGATTCTTCGCGCGCAGCCTCTGCATAGGTTTCAGCGCTGTATTTGCCTGAATATTCGGTATTTTCGTAAGCGTACATAATACGTTTTGAGACACATATCAAAGCACCTTGTCCGTCATCGGCATTAAAATATTCCGAATATCTTTCTGTCATAAAATATTCATCTTCATCAGCATCAACCAGAATAATACCCCATGAGTCAATATCTCTGACTTCGTAAGCGTCGCCGGCGGATTTCACCGCAAGTCCTACAATGCTGTAGCCGCTGTCGCCCACATAATTTTTTCCGAAAAATCCGCCGTCGGCTATTGCCGATTTATACAGTGGTTCTTCGTCTTCTTTGCAAACAATATTTTCGAAATTATCTTCTTTGTCAGAATCCGTTGTTATCGCCGAAATGAAAAGACCTCTTGAATTCTCATCGCAGAATCTTACCATATCCCGCAAACCTTCACAGGACGAATAAGGAGAAACAGTCAGCGCATCTACGCTGAAAGTGCCTTCTATTACAGCGGAGCCGTCTTCTGACACACCCATATCATTTGCCGCAAGATATGCACGTGCATATGCCATACAGTCCTCTTTTGTTCCGCCTCTTTTGCCGTCTGCAATGACTATCATGCCCTTTGACTTGGCGTACTTTACGGTTGCATCAAAAGCCACAAAACCGCTGATTCCGTATACCTCATAGTCTGCAAGAGGCATCACCACTGCCGGAAGAATGTCGCACACCGCATCTATAAATCCTTTGTTGTACAAATACAAAGCTGCACCCAGGCTCTTATATCCTTTTTTTATAAATTCCGGAAGTTTTTTTACATCCGGTCTCAAAGTCAGAGCCAAATGACTTTTTTTATCTTCACAATTTTTTATAAGTCTGTCCGAAAAACGGCCTGTCATAAAACCATTACCCCTTTGTATAAAATCTTATAGAATTATTCAGCATCGCTGTTATCATTGAAACAATTTTCGTCTATTGTTACAGTACCGGTGCAATTAACAGCCTGACCGCCTGCATTTACCGTTGTCATTCCTCCGGAAACTGTTACTGTCTGAAGAGACTGTAATGCATCGTCACCTGCAGTAATATTTACTGTTCCGCCTTCGATACATAAATAGCCTTTTTCTGTTTCCAGCTCATTCTCAACTTTTATACCGTCATCCTGCGATATAACGGTAATATTTCCCGAATTTATCGCAACGCTGTCTTTACCTTTTATAGCGTTATTTACCGCTGTAACATTTATAGTTCCCGAAACGATTTTCAAATCATTTGTTGTCGCAATACCGTTGTTGTAATTTCCTGTTACATTTAGCGTACCTGTGCCGTTAAATGTAAGATCATCTTTGCTGTACACGCATGAATTATGTTCTGCTGCACCTGCTTCATATACATATGTTCTACCGTCACTTAAACTATTAACAGTATCTTTTACAACTGTAACAGAAACCTTATCTGCACCGGTTACATATAGAGCTGAAGAATCGGAACAAGAAATATTTACGCCGTTTAATACAAGATGAACTTTTTCTGTTTTTTCTACTGTAACGACGATCTGACCGTCACTTAATGTTCCGCTCAGCACATACGTGCCCTCACGGTTCACGGTAAGAACACTACCCTCAGCAGAAGCGCCTGAACCGGAAATGCTTATTCCTGAATCAGCAAGAGTTATCATGGTAGCTTTTGAATCCCACATCGCATCAAGATCAAAGTCCGAATACTTGTCAGATGCAGCAGCAACACTTTCTTCTCCGAATGCTCCGCCGCCTATGGAAGGCTGATCTGTCGATGCATTTTGAGCAATTCCGCCGCACGCCGAAACTGCTGAACATATACAAACAACTGTGAGTATCACCACAGTAATTTTTTCAGAAAATTTTTTCATAACAAAATATTCCTCCGATAGTTTTATTTCTTACCGAACGACACTTAATTATATAATAAACAGCCTTAATTGTAAATTTAGTTTAATGTTTATAAATCTTTATATTTCTATGACACAAATATCAAAACCGCTGCCTGATTTATTGCGGCAGCGGAATCAAATAATTCATTATATAATTTATACTATTCGATTTCTGTCATCTCCTGCAAAAAACGCTTCAATGTTTTTTGCGACTTCTGAAAGGCATCTGTTCCGCGCCTCGTATGCGCCCCATGCCATGTGAGGGGTCAGAAGCACATTAGAGAGGTGCTTTATACGGTTGTAAGGATGGTTTTCAGGAAAAGGCTCCTGCGAGTACACATCACATCCAAAACCGGCAATCCGACCCGAAACAACAGCGTTTGTAACAGCCTCTTCATCAACCACCGCACCGCGCGCAGTATTTACAAGCAGAACGCTCTTCTTCATCATAGAAATGCGCTCTTCGTTTATAAGATTTCTTGTGCCGTTGTTTAAAGGGGTGTGGAGCGTTATGATATCCGATCTGCGGCAAAGTTCGTCTATGTCAACACATTCGATACCTTCTTCGAAATTCCGCTTATTTACGATAACATTACATCCAAAAGCTTCGGCAACTTTCGAAACCTGCTTTCCTATTGTGCCGTATCCCACAATTCCCCATGTCATACCGCACAGTTCGTGATACACAGGCTCCAGACGGTTCTGCACACCGCTTTCCGTATACTTTCCCGTATTTACATATTCCATATACTCCTTAAGATGCACCGACATTGCAAGCACCATTGAAGCCGTAAGCTGTGCCACACTTGACGAAGAATATCCGGCAACATTACATACCGCTATATTATTTTCACGGCAATAATCAATATCTATGTTGTCAAACCCGGTCGCCGCAACGCAAATCAATTTGAGTTTCTTTGCTGCAGAAAGGTTTGAACCGTTCAGTTTGACCTTATTTAACACTACCGCATCGCAATCTTCTATGCGAACGGAAACGACCTCAGACGAGGTCATGTCGTATTTGCATACATCGCCGAGTTTGTACAGCGGCTCCAAATCAATATCCTTGCCCAAGGTCGCAGAATCTAAAATTGTTATTTTTATTTTATTTTCCATTATAAATTTTCTCACAAAACAAAAATCTGTTTTACATTCGGATCCGGATGATATGTCATCTCTTCAAGATTTTCTATCTTCTTTCCGTTAACATAAAGTCCGTCTATTATAAAATCATAATGTATAGCGTCCGCAGACCTCGAACCTATATGTATGCGCGGCATCGGAAGGCCCTCATCAAGATATACATTTATGTTTTTGTATATTATTCCGTGCGTAACACCGTAATTATTTTTCTCTTCTTCGGTAGTCTCAGGCAATATGAATTTGAAATTATCCGAGTAAATCAAGTTAGGCATACCTATTCTGTCACCGGGCTCATATTTCATCTCATCATACTCATGATATATCTCCGGGAGACAGGTGTTTGAATATTCGACATTAATATTCTCAAATTTTATGTCAGAAATCTCAGCAACACCGCCGTTCTGTATGTCAATACATGCAGCAGAGCTGTGTATAAGTTCGCAATTCTTAAATAAGATATTCGAAAACTCGGTACAATACGTTTCGATACCTATCTCAATATTTCTGCCCCATCCGCACCACATTACGCAGTTTTCAACGGCTATGTGTCCGACGGGCAAATGTTTGTATTCTGGAATACCCTTTATTGTAATAACATCATCAAACGCTCTTATAAATGAATTCCTTACAACAACATCGCCGGAGTTACATATATCCACACCGTCGGTATTGTATCTCCACTGACCTATTATTTTTATGTTTTCTATATCTACATTATGGCATCCGAAAAGGCTTATTACCCATATTGCGGAATTTCGCAAAACAACTCCTTCGATCAGTATATCGTGGCTGTCATAGAATTTAATATTACCTTTTGTACTGGGCAGATAGCAATGTTCGATAATACGTTCTTCGTATGTGCCGTCGATTATACCATAACCGAAAATTCTTACATCGTGAACGCTTTCGCCCAAAATCGAACCGTATACAATGGCTTCTTTATCCACATATACGGTATCTCCCGATTTTACTCGTATAAGTCCCGGGAAATGTACGCCCGGTCCAAAATAATATGTGGCATTTTCGCCGTCAGCATAATCATTCACATTATTTACAAATATATGTAACGCCTCATGGTCGTCGTCGAGTTCGAGGACATACTGACCGTTTTCCGTTATATCAAATGTAATAATATTTCCTTTTGCAGCTGTTGTAATATTTTTTGAGAACGGCTTGACAAACGCCTTTTTAAAAGCTTTATTACATTCGACTTCCAAAGTAACTTTCTCATCAGCCTCAAAGCATATAAAACCTGCTATCTCAGTCTGGTCTATTGATCTTTGTTTGCCGGGCCATGTTCTGTTGAAAGGCATAGCAGAAACACGAGCCTGATGGACATCGCATGTCAAGCCGTTTACCTTTACCTTATATAAATCCGTAGTATCTGACATGCCGTCAGGAGCTAAAGGACTTTTTGCAAAACGTATCATTTCAAAATTACCCCCAAAGGTTTTTTAAATTACGCAAACGTGGATATTATAAAGCTTATAAATAATTTTGCAACATTATTTTTTCTTAAAACGGAGATTTTGCCCTATAAATTTTAAACCCGTGAATTCATCATATAATCTTGAAGCAATTCTCTCATCATAATACCTGAACATATTTTTTTGAGAGAGATTTGTTGATACTATTGTCCGGAGTCCGCTTCCGTATTTTCTGCTTCGTTCATTCAGAACTTCGAGCAATTCCTGATATTTTGCATCGCTTTGCTTTTCCGTTCCGAGATCATCGATTATCAGAACATCAATACTTCGTATAAGATTGCAAAACTCCTGTTTTTCTATCCTCTGCTCGTCGTTTACGGTCACTGAAGTAGCCTTTGCAAGCATTGAAGGAGCCGATATATACATAACCGGAACACCTTTTTTCACAAGTTCGTATGCAATAGCATTGCACATAAAACTTTTACCAACGCCGGACTTTCCCCAGAATAACATATTTTTTGCATTTTCTGTTCCGAAATCAGCTACAAATGAACGGCATTTTTTCAGAACAGCCGCCATGTATTCAGAAGGAGAAAGCGGTGCAATAGCTTTTTGATCTTTCGAATCTTCTTCGTCATTCAAATCAAAAGTATAAATATCTGTTCTGAATGTTTCAAAAGTTCCCCGGTCCGGTGTTATTGCGAAATTTTCAGCAAGTAAATCAGCCAGCAGTTGTTTGTAACACCGGCATCTTACGGTCTTTCCCGATTCGGTGTAATATCCTTCGTCGGAACATACTCTGCAAAAGTATACATTATCAAAAAAATCATCTCCGATATTTTCGGTCAGAAGATTTTTCTCTGCAATTAGTTTATCAAGTTCCGACTGAGCCGTTTTATATTCGCCGGAAGATTTTCCTTTAAACGCAAGTCTGCCCAATGCCAATCCTTTTCGCCTTATTTTTTCATTTATCTCTGTGTATCCCGGAACATTTTTCTCAGCATATTTTATACGCTCTTCCCGCAGTCTGAGAGCTGAATTTCTTCTCTCGGATAAAATAGAAGAGATTTGTTCGTGAATACTTTTGACATATTTATCTTCCATTACTTATTCCCGTCCTCTTCTGTTATGTCCAATAAACTCTCTTTTGAAATGCCATCAAAAAAATCATCATTATACTTTCGCTGTTCAAAATTATTTCTTATAGTATCGGCACTTTTGTACGGTGCACGCGCAGCTTTTTGAGATGCATTCTGCGCACCGTATTGTTTTTTTCTCTCCGCTTCGTACTCTTCTATCTCCGTAACCGTTTTCAGATTATTCCTGTGCCAGTCCGAAATGATTGCATCAAAAGTTCCCAAAGTAGCGTTTGTCCTGTACACTGATTTCTTTAACGCAATCTCTACTATACTCATCGTATATCCGTATGTAAAATACCACTTTTTTATAATGCTCTCTTCGTATTCATTAAAATATCTTCTTATATTAAGTTTTTTTGCAATAGCGCTGCGCATCTTGCAATACTCATCATAATCTTCGAGATATTTGCCCAGATCACTTCCGGTTTTTATTCCCTGTCTGTTCCACTCTTCGGCAACTGCCCTTACGTAAGCTTTGGTCATGCTTCTGTTCATCTCACAGTGCTGGAAAAGCATAAATATAACATCGGAAGAGAATCCGAATTTCTCCTGCCAAAGTTCTATCTGATTAAACCACGACGGAGGCATATTCCCTCCGAAAAACCTGTCACTTACTGATTTCATCATCTGGACATGTTCTTTTCGCTTTTCGTCGGTAAAATCGCTTTGCAAAGGATTTTTGGCAGTTCTCAAAGTGTAACTTTTTTTAAGTTCATTTAAAGCCAAATCATTTATAACAACAACTCCGGACTGAATTTGCAGTAATTCCGCTGCCTGCAGCAAAACAAGGCAATCTTCAAGTTCGTTCTTTCCCATATGAAGCTCGCCTGCAACTGTCTCTACCGTAAAATCCTTATTTTCCGAAGAAATATATAAAAGATACATATACACTTTTACAGATTGCGGATTTAATGTCGGTAAATAATCCGTAAAGAAAAGCTTATTAATTTCTATATTTTCAAACATTTGATTTTTTATTGTTTCAATTTTCATCAGTATACCTCGTTATGAAATAGCGGAAGTAAAAACCTTTGCTGCATGAATTACAAAACGGCCGTTGGCATAATCATACTTATGGCATGTAGAAAGCGTCAGTATCGGAGTATCTTCGGTAAGTTCCACATCGCTTTGGTGGAGAGAATCCTGCTGAAGTCCTTTTATAAACTCAAAATAATTGTCTTTGTTTACAAAACTTGTCTGTATATAGTAATTATCCGTAGTAGTTTCGTATACGGAAAAAATCTTCCAAGCGGTAACTTCTGTTTCCGTATATGTGTAAATCATCAAATGGCTGTCGAAATAAGACTTATCAGCATACTTTTTCAGCGAGCCGAACATAGTACCGTTTTGCATATTGTGTCCGTAAACGATATTGTTTCCGTATGACATATCACTTTCATTTCTGTAATCCAGGAATAATGTTCCGGAAAGATTATCTTCACCGTTTATGTTTCTTCTGAGATAATAGTCGTTATCCTCAGCCTGTACTACAGAATAACTTATACTTGTATCTTCGACATATATCCAAAATACAAAGTCCTTATATGCGTCCGCGAGTCTTTTTATACTGTCAATCGACGATACAACAGGATAAGTAAAACGCTGACCCTCTTCTCCGGGAGCCTCTGTCTCTTCGATCGGATATTTCGGAACTTCTCTTGCCAAAGCCTCGTCGATTTTTTCGTCAGGTGCATAAAAAGAAATTCCGAATTCATCAACAATAGCGTTATTTAATTCGATATCTTCAATATATCCTGAAGCATAATTACACAAAACAGCCAAAGAACAAAACATAATTACAAATGCTATAATACGAACAAAAGTATTAAAATCTGCAGTATTTTTTTTCTTTTTGTTATTCTTCACAGACTTCTTTGATGACACAGTTTTCTTTTTTACAGTTTTAGCCGCAGCGGCCGGAACAACTTTACTATGCTTTTTTGTGCCGGATAAATCCAATGAAACTTTATGAGCAGGTTTAAAGTCAGACTTAATATACATACCAAAACGGGCCTGAAATTTTTCGGGCACAGGAATTCTTATATTCTGTTTTTCAGACAATCGAAAACGCTTCGCCATATTAATCCTCCTGTCATAAGTTAATATACGCCATAATGGAACAACGATATTCACTCTATTTTACAACAGTATTATTACGCGGGTCAAACATAAAAATGTATAATTTATTAAATAATTAATAAAAAAATAGGTGTATTTTTTTACGCCTGAAAAAAAGCCACGGTTGCACTAATTATACAACCGTGGCTTCAATAAAATTATTTTGAAATTATTCTTCTTCCTCATCGTCACAACCTGCACATCCGCAGCAGTCGCCGTCACATTCGAAGTCAATGCTTACATCTTCTCCGCAGTTCGGGCACTTAATTGTGATTTCATCTGAATCATCGAGAATATCTTCGTCAATGGAAAGAATACTTCCGCAATTCGGACATTCCAACTCATCACAGCAAAGCTCATCTTCGTCCTCGTAAATATAATCTTCGAGATCACAGAAGTCTTCCTCAAGATCTGCCAATGTCTCCGAAAGGTCGTCTTGCTGTTCTTCCAAAGATTCTACGGAAGTTGCTATATCATCAATAAGTTCGATAATCTCATCAAGAAGTCTTACTTCATTTGAATCTTTATCAAGTTTCATACCGTCAGCAAGTCCTCTGAGGTAGCTGACTCTCTCAATCAAATATCCCATGGTAAAATCCCCCTTTATAAGTAATCAATAACCGGTTTTATAATTATGCACGTCCAAGATATTCGCCTGTACGTGTGTCAATCTTTATACGGTCACCGATATTTATAAACATCTGAACCTTAACGGTAGCACCGGTTTCTACTGTAGCCGGCTTGAGTGTGTTAGTAGCTGTATCGCCTTTTATACCGGGCTCTGTCTCTGTAACTTCGAGTTCTACAAATGTAGGAGGCTCGATACCGAAAACATTGCCTTTAAAAGAAAGAATCTTACATACATCATTTTCTTTTACAAACTTAAGTGAATCGCCTACTGTCTCTGCATTTATAGGCATCTGATCGTATGTCTCAACGTCCATGAAGTAGTAAAGATCTTCGTCGTTGTAAAGATACTGCATATCTCTTCTCTCTACTCTTGCTTCGGGAAGTCTGTCTGTAGGGTTAAAAGATCTTTCTACAGTAGCACCTGTAATAACATTTTTAATCTTTGTTCTTACAAAAGCTGCGCCTTTACCGGGTTTTACATGCTGAAATTCGACAATCTGCCATACGCCGTTGTCCATTTCAAATGTCATACCATTTCTAAAATCTCCTGCGGATATCATAAATATACCTCCAAATATATACAAAATATTAACTAAATAAATAATCCATGAAATTATACATCATAATAAAAACTTGTACAAGCAAAAATTACTGCATTATGGCATACTCGTTTTCATCTTTCGAAAATGAACCAGCGTTTGCTTTCCATTCTCCGTCCTCACTGCTGTATTTTACAGAGTATTCTTCTATCACAATCGCCGCAGTTTCTTCGGCGCCGTCACCGTAAATGTCCTGTATTTTTGATACGTCAATATAAAATCCGTCAAACTCACTTACAACATTTCTCGGGAAAGGAAGGTAATCTGCATATTCATCAGTAAACTCAAAGAAACAACTTGAACTGTCTGCATCTTCCGAAATACGGTATGTTCCTCTCACTGCAAATGAACCGGTAAATTTTATTTCCACATCCAAAAGTGTTCCGTCTTCATATTTCTTTATATCAGCACTCGTTACCGTAAATACGGAAATCTTGTCACCCGCTTTTATCGTGTCAATATCAAAGCCGGCAGTTGTTATATCGGTATCGTTTCCGATCTCCGGAGTCGGTGTCAATGTAGGTGTCACAGCCGCAACAGTTTCAACAGGTTTGTCTTTCTCTACATGGCAGCCGCATATAAAACATGTCGCTGTTATAAACACAATCAACAACGCCGTAAATTTTTTACCCATAATATTTACCTCCGTAATATCATACAGATTTTAGTTCTCCGTCAAGCACTTTTTATATTAACATATTTTTCTCAATTATCAATGGACATATCCGCCTCTCAGCTTCGAAAGAAGACTTTCAAAATCATCAGGAAGAGGCGCAGAGAATGAAACTTTTTCTTCTGTCGCCGGATGTGAAAACTCAATTCTGCCGGCATGGAGCGCCTGACCTGTCATCCCTCTGGGATTTTTAATTCCGTACACCGGATCACCGGTAACAGGATGACCGATATATGACATGTGGACTCTTATCTGGTGCGTCCTTCCTGTCTCAAGTCTGCACTCAACAAATGTGCACTTTTCAAATCTCTCAAGAACCTTAAAATGTGTAACAGCACTTTTTCCGTTTTTTATATTTACACACATTTTCTTTCTGTCTGTCGGATGCCTGCCTACGGGAGCATCCACTGTTCCGGTATTTTCTTTTATAACACCTTCTACAATCGCATAATATGTTCTTGCAACATCATGAACTTTAAGCTGCTCAGCCAGACTGTGATGCGCCTTATTATTTTTTGCAACAACCAAAAGTCCTGTTGTGTCTTTATCAATTCTGTGAACTATCCCGGGTCTTTTTACACCGTTTATATCCGAAAGTTCTCCGCAATGGTACATAAGAGCATTTACCAAAGTTCCGCTGTAATTTCCGGGGGCGGGATGAACAACCATTCCCCGAGGCTTGTTTATCACAACAACATCTTTATCTTCATAAATAATGTCAAGCGGAATATTTTCAGCAAGAACATCCGGTTCTTTAGGCTCTGTATACACAACAGAAATCAAATCGCCGCATCTGACTTTGTAATTACTTTTAACAGCTTTTCCGTTCAAAGATACTTCGCCGTTTTCGATGAGTTTCTGTACAGCGCTTCTGCTTAATTCAGGAAAATCCTCTGAATCTTCATCGGTATCGATGTTACCTGGAACGGCCGCTGTTATATATGCATCTATCCTTTTTCCCTCATCATCTTTTTCTACTGTAATCGTTATCTCTTGCATATTTTATTTCCTGTCAGAATCTTCTCCGTCTTTTTTGTCACTTAAAAGTCTTCCGACCAATGTACTTTCTTCAAACATCGGAGTTTTGCAAAAAATCACACATAAAATCAGACCTATACATCCCGAAACCACGCAAATATCAGCTAAATTAAAAGCAGGAAAGCTGTAGCCGAAAAGGTTATAGAAATTTAAATAGTCGATTACGTATCCAAGCCTTATTCTGTCAATGACATTTCCAACGGCACCGCTGAGAACCAAAACAAGTGAGATGTTTGAAAGTGTAGCTTTTGAACAGATAATTAAATATACAAAAACAACACACGCTGTAATCGTTAAAGCCGTCAAAACCCATGTATAATCAGACATAAGTCCCCATGCACCGCCTGTGTTATGCCAATGTACAATACTGAAAAAGTTATCAATCACCGGAATTGATTCGATTGAATACTCGATGTTTTTATCTACTATAATCTTTATCATCTGATCAAAAAAAATGAGCAATGCCGCCGTCACAGCGTTTATCGCAAGTATTATTTTCTTTCTCTTATCAAAAAAATTCTTTGCCATATATATCTTCCCTTGTTTTTCCTCTATATTATGCCGAGATATTTAAAATATCATTTTATCCGAATTTATTCAATGTACCATTTATCAGCATCTGCAAATATATCCCACGAATACAAACCGTTTTCTGTAACACCGTGTAAATTGCTGCTCATAACTATTGTCTGTCCTTTTATATACAAACCGCATATAGGCAGACTGTCTTTAAGCATATCTGAAATTTTCCCGTAAATCTCAATTATACTCTCATAATCCTCCGCAGTTTTTGCGGAATCTATCAAAGCGTCAATTTCTTTATCGGAAAAAGAATTTATATTGAGTTTCGCACCGGTTTTAAATATACTTTCAAAATCTATACGGGAAGATAACGAAATCTGAGCCATTAAAACAGAATATGTTCCGTTTTTTAAAGCAAGACTGTATTCTTCCGTATCACAGAAATTCAGAGTAACCGATATTCCCGATTTTTCCAAATCTTTTTCCATTCGCTCAGAAGCTAAAAGAAATTCGGTGTCATCTGCCGGAACGACACATACGATATCTATTACCGCCCCGTTTTTCGCCCAGAATCCCGACTCGTTTTTGGAATAACCGGCAGCTTTCATAAATTCGTCTCCTGCTGCGCTGTCTGAATTTTCTGACGCTCCGTCACCGTACACCAGAAAATTTCCTTTCGCGACAGGCAAAACAGCGGCGCTTGCATTTCCCGAAGCTGCCGCATTTATCAGACCGCCTCTGTCAAGGTAAGAATTAATCGCTTTTCTTACATTTGCATCTTTTACAGCAGCATAACTACCCTCTCCGCTCAGGTTAAAGTACATCAAAGTAAACAAATCCCCCGCAATATTACTGTTGCAGACAGCTTCCTTAATGTTTTCAGATTTTATTACACCGTCATATACAACAGAGAAGTCAGACTCAGCTTTATATTTTTCAGTTTCTGTCGCATATGTTGTTATTTCTATCGAATCAATATACGGTTTGTCTCCGTAATATCCGTTAAACCTGTCAAGGTATATTTTATTCTGTGAACTTTTAATATAATTAAACGAATACATTCCGCTTCCGACAGGCATCGAACCGATTGTGTTTATATTCTCCGTCTTTAATACGGGAAATGACATCATAAGAGGAAGCACGGAACACGGCTCATTACATGAGATCAATACCGTCATTGCATCTTGCGCCTTAAAAGTTTTTATATACTTTACATTATCGGCATAAATGCCGCCTTTTGTCTTTATATAATTAATTGTAGAAACAACATCTTCCGCATCTATCGTTCCGCCGTCATGCCAGCTTATGCCCTGCCTCAGTTTAAAAGTCCATGTCATACAACCGTCACTGCTCTCCCAACTCTCCGCAATCTCAGGTTCCGGTTTTCCGCTGTGGTCAAGTGCGACAAAACTCGAATAAACAAGTGACATGTATTGTTTAATGTCCTCGCTGTTTGTTGTGAGCGGATTGAGGGAATCATACGCCAAAGCTGCAAGTCTCAGAACACCTCCGTAGGAAGGTTCCGAAACAGTTGTATCCTCGGCAACCGGAGTTGCCTCCTGCGGCTCAAAAGTATCGTCAGCGACAGACTGTTCTCCGCTGCAAGAAGTAAATGAAATTAACATCACTAAAGTTAACATCATCAATAATACTCTGTATGTCTTTTTCACTTCATTTCCTCCCTTAATTATCCTGAATAATTACGCAGTAAAAAATTACGCTGCTTCTATTATTTTAACATAATAAATCCGGACATTGCTCCGGTTTTTCCGTGTTCTCTCCTGTGAGAAAAATATTTGTCACGGTTTTCTTCACAACAGGTACAAACTCCGCTTCTGATAATATTGCCGGGTAAGACACCTGCCGCAATCAAAGTTTTATAAACGATTCCGGGTAATGATATATACCATTTGCCCTTTCTTGTCAAATCAGGACGGCAAACACTCAAGTCATCAGTAAATTCTTTGCCGAATTCTTCAGCAAATGCCTCATATACGTCATCGGATGCCTCAAAACAGTTCTGACATATGCCCGGACCTATAACTGCAATAATGTCCTCAGGTTTTGAACCGTAATTTTCAACCATAGCAACAACCGCATTCCTCGAAATTCTCGCATGCGTGCTTCTCCATCCCGAATGTATCATACCTATGCAACAAGCTTTTTCGTCGTACAGAAAAACGGGAATACAGTCTCCGTGAATTGTAGCAAGCGTCACACCCTTTATATTTGTGACCATGGCATCGTATCCTTCGTCAAAAGACTCACGGCTTACTCCTTTTCCCCGGTCCTCCTCCGTAACAACCCTGACCTTTCCGCCGTGTACCTGAGGAACCATCGTAACACTGTCAAAATCAACCCCCGCAGCTTCTGCAACTCTTTTTATATTTTCTGACACGTTTTTGCGGTTTTCCTCCCGCTTAAAACTCATATTAAGCGACTCACATCCGCCGCCCGACACGCCGCCTGCTCTCGTTGTAAAGCAGTGCACAATATTTTTCTTTTCAGAAAGTGCATCAAACTTCAAGAGCTCAACACCGTTTATACTGTCTTTTTCATAACGGAACATCAGATAACTCCTTAAACTCACAAAGAATACAATTTTCTCTATAGTATAATATCAAGCGACTCAATTTACAACTTTTTCGCACATTCAAAATATGTGCGAAGCCGCCGCCCCACAGATACGAAAGGGCGGCGGCTTCGCTTTTCAAATACTAAAGATTATCCGATGCCGAATGAGCTGCATCAGATTTTTGTTTTTCGCAACCGATTACATAGCATAGAGTCTTGTCTGTCTCGGCTCAACTACAAGTCGAATAGCCGTGCGTTCCTCACCGTCAATAAAAATGTCGGTAAATGCAGGTATACATACAAGCTCAATACCTGCGGGAGCAAGAAAGCCCCTTGAAATTGCGACAGCTTTTACAGCCTGATTTAATGCTCCGGCTCCTATAGCCTGAATTTCGGCTCCACCTGATTCTCTGACAACGCCCGCAAGCGCGCCTGCAACTGAATTTGGGTTTGATCTTGCTGAAACTTTTAAAACATCCATCATTAATTACCTCCAAAGTTTAATTTCAATGACGAAAGTCTACCACCTGCTGTCCTGATTTTCATTAATTTATGCATTATTTCCCAAACGTCTACATGATAAAAAGCGAAAGAAACCCTTTAAATAAAGCATTTCTTTCGCTCAAAAAATTTTCATTTCCGAGTAAAAAACTGAAATTATTTCCCGGATAATCCGATATTTTAGCTGCAAATATATCATGAATAAAATTATTCGGATATCTGAATTTTTTCTATTGAAACAGCTTTCAGACTGCCTCCTTCGGTCTCAATAACTACACCGCACATTATAGCTTTGCCTTCGGCAGGTTCAAAACGTTTAGGCATTCCGGTGATAAACTTCTCCAAAACCTGTGCGCGTTTCATTCCTATTACACCTGCTCTTGTACCGGTCATCCCTGCATCCGTTATGTAAGCCGTTCCGCCCGGTAAAACAGTATCATCAGCGGTTTGAACGTGTGTATGTGTTCCTATTACAGCAGAAACCCTTCCCTCCAAATAGTACGCCATCGCAATTTTCTCAGAGGTAGCTTCTGCGTGAAAATCAACTATGATTGCATCAGCTCCGCCGTATTCTTTTTCTATACTTTCAAGACATTTGTCGGCACAAATAAAAGGATTATCACAGGGCTCCATCGAAACACGGCCTAAGAGATTTATTATCGCAATTTTTCCGAACAACGTATCTACAACGTCAAAGCCTCTTCCCGGAAGTCCCTCAGAATAATTTGCAGGTCTTATCACAGGATAATCATCAATAAAATTCAGCAGGTCACCGTTTCCCCAGGTGTGATTACCCATAGTTATGAAATCAACGCCTGCACCGTACAGTGTGTCAGCAGCCGACATCGACATACCTCTTCCGTGTGACGCATTTTCAGCATTTGCTATACAAAAATCTATTTTATATTGTTCTCTTACTTCGTCTAATTTGTTCTCGATAATTCTTCTTCCCGGAACACCGAAAATATCGCCTATAAAAAGTATCCTCATTCGTTTGTTTCCTTATCTTTTTTTATTTTTTCTGAAAAAACATGCTCTGCTCCGTAAAACACCACAGCAAGTGCCACAGTTCCGACTACAAATTTCATAAATGCCGGAGTGCTGCCCATCAGCGCAGTCAAAATGTTTGACATATTAAATCCGCAGTGAGCGAGAAAGGCACACCAAAATGATTTTCCTTTCAGTCTGAAATATGAAAATACAAGCGCAGCGGCAAATGTATACAATCCTTGCAGTATATTACCGTGTATGACTCCGAATATCACGGCAGGGATTATTACCGCAGCTGCGGTATTCCAGTTCTTTTTGATAAATCCCATCATCCCGCCGCGAAATACAAATTCTTCAAGCAGCGGAGCTGAAATGAATATTGAAATTATTACTAAAAGAGGGTTTCCCGACGTTACAGCGCCGACCGCCTCGTCGTTTGCTTCGTTCCACGCCTCCGGAACAGGCAGCATAGTAATCAGGCATGATAATGATACCCCGGTAAATATTCCTCCGAAATATGACAGCCAAGCAAAGCCTTTTTGCGGCTTCCTCATACCCAATATATTCTTTGCATCAAGACCTTTGAAAAGGAAAATCAATGCAACGATACCTATGACCAAAACGGTTGTTATGATATTCATCAAACCGTTTAAGGAATACAGCTTATTTACGAGCAAGTCATACTGCTCTTCTGTCAAACCGCTTTCGCTTGTTATATATGACGGATAATACCGCAAAATGACTGCCAGCTCCGTTACAAAGCTGACAGCCATACTTACAACATAATATAAAATGAAAAATCCGAATCCCGCAACGAGACCTCTGATGATCTTTTTTAATTTATTCATTAAATAATCCAATCCAAACGATTAATTAATTATTCGTGAAACTTACCTACTACTTCGCCCTGCTTTTTGTAAATACTGTTCGGCTTTACATATCCTCTTACAGAGGACAAAGGATAGATGTTTGTATTTCTTCCTATAATGGTGCCTGGATTTAACACACTGCCGCAGCCGACTTCTACATTGTCTCCGATCATTGCACCGAATTTTTTAAGTCCTGTCTCAACATATTCTCTCTGACCGTCTTCGTTTTCGTACTTTAGTACAACAAGTTTTTTGTCAGATTTTACATTGGATGTGATAGATCCGGCACCCATATGCGATTTATATCCGAGAATAGCGTCTCCGACATAATTGTAATGAGGAACCTGAACATTATCAAAAAGTACAACATTCTTGAGTTCTGTCGAGTTACCTACTACCGAATTTGCTCCGACTATCGCATTACCGCGGATAAATGCACAATGTCTTACCTCTGCACCTGCACATATAATGGCAGGACCGTTAATATAAGCAGTCGGATATACTGTAGCCTGTTTTGATACCCAAATGTCCTCTCCGCGTTTTTCATATTCGTCTTCTGGAAGTGTTGCACCGAGTTTCTTTATAAAAGAACCTATTTCAGGAAGAACCTCCCACGGATAAACCTTACCCTCAAAGAGATCTGCCGCGATAGTTTTAGTTAAATCATAAAGTTCTGAAATTTTTAAATTTGAATAATCACCCATTTTACAACCTCCGAATTTAATAATTTTTTACAATATATGATATTTCGGTATATTTTTATGTTTATCACCGAAAATCATTCCCATTCTTTTCCGTATATTTTATTTGCCTTGCGAATTGCAAGAAAAACTGCAAGAACAAGACTCAGTATACATGTAATCGGAATGGCCCATTTGAAAAATGCGCTCTCCGATTTATTCTGACCGGCAGCAGCACCGTTATTCTGTTCTGTATCCGCAGAATTCTCCGTTTGGGCTGTGCTGTCCTGCGAGCCGGTATCCGAAGTAACCACGCTGTTATTATCATCCTCTTCCGCAGCTGAAACGGAAAATGAACTTTCGCATAAGGTACCGTTATACAAAAAATTGCTTCCCGCAAAAAAGCAAGAACACACAATCAAAAACATGGCAATTACAAAAACAATTCCTGTTTTTTCTATAATTTTTCTCAAATCCGATACCTCCCTTTAAATCAATTTAAAACAGCTTTTAAATATTTTATCACATCATTTTTATGCGTACAAGAAATTCAACAAATATTTTGTCAGGCAATTTATTATTTTTTCTTCTTGTTTGCCATGCTCGAAGACCTTTTTTCTGCCGTGAATATATAGTACCCGTCGATTTCGTTTACTTTTACTCCCCCGAACACTGATGTCAGCTTATTTCTATACCAATCAAGGCGTTTTGTTACCATGTACATACGGCCGCCGACCTTGAGGCGGTTGAAACCTTTTTCTATAAACATTTTAGCGACAGAAAAATCGGTGTGATACGGTGGGTTTGAAAGAATCGCATCGAAACCTGCCCTGTCTAAATTTTCGTAACCGTTGCTCTCAATTATATTGATTTCGGGGAAACCGTTTATTGCAGCATTCTGTCTTGCACATTCAAGCGCATCTGCATTTATATCGAGCATATAGATGTTCTCTTCAGCGGTAAAATGAGCCGCCCATATCCCGACGGTTCCGTATCCGCATCCGAGATCAAGTACGGTCTCATTATCATTTATCCGGCAAACGGAAAGCATTGCAAGCGTGCCGCGATCCGCGCTTTTAGGCGAAAAGCACTTATCGCTTGTTATAAACTCACATTCAATGCCGCATATATTTTCTTTAAATCTGTATTCCATAATATTTACCTTTACCCGGACTTCTGAATGATTTATCTTATCAAGTGAACTCTTTTGAGCAATTTTGTTATTTTCGGAGATATTTCATCCAGTTCGTCATCTGTGAGTGCCCCCATTTTTCTCATCACATAGAAATAAACAGCGACCGCAGCCAGTACCGTAGGAACAAAAGCAATAAGTGTCATAAAATACCCGTCTCCGATAAGACCCAAAAGGAATCTAAGGAGCAAATATATGGGAAGCGAAACAATAATCATCGCAACAGACGCCGCAACAGGTCTGTATATGATTTTCATGAAAGAAATCTTTATTCTTTCTTTTTTGGATATTACATAGTGATTTAACAGCACGGGAATCAAATATGAAATATATGTTGCAATTACCGCACCGTATACATTTATACCCGGTATTACAACAAGGAAGTAATTTGATACGGCTTTGATTACAACACATAGGCAAAGAAATACCGATGAAGTAAACATTCGGTTTACACCCTGGAGAACCGAACTCTGCAGATGCATCGTTCCGAGAAGCAATACACTTCCCGCCGCCGCCATGAGAAGCGGATAATTTGTGCTGCCGTATCCGAGCAATTTGTATATAGGCTGTGCAAATGCGATCATTGCCGCAATGACCGGTATAGATACCGTATAGCACAGTTTAAAGCCGTATTCCGCACGTTCCGATACTTTTTTTATATTTTTTACCGCATAAGCTGAAGCGACTGCCGGAAGAACGCTTATGCAAAGCGCCGTTACAAGTGCCACAGGTACATTTATAAGCTGACGCATTGCCATAAATGCTCCGTGCATACTTTTTGATTCAAATTCAGCAAACCCAGCGTCCAGAAGTCTGCTTTTTATCATTTTATTATCAATCAAGTCTCCTCCGTACTGTACAGCCGAGCTGAGTGTTATCGGCAGGCTGTAATAAAAAATTTTCTTTATTATCGAAGATGTTGATACAGGCAGGATGCCCTCTTTTTCTCTCAGATCTCTTTCAGAAATTATTACGGCATTGACATTCGGTTTGTTCTTTCCGTAAAAATACATCACTATCAGCAATGCTACCAATGCACCTACAGCAGTACCTATTGATGCTCCGGCCACCGCCCAGATAATGCCTTTTGATTTTAGCAGGACAACGAGAAGAATTGACACTGCCACATGTACAATCTGCTCTATTATCTGCGACGAAGCAGTCGGTATCATGTTTTTTCTTCCCTGGAAATATCCCCTGTAAGCAGATAAAATTGCACAAATAAGCAAAGTAGGCGCGATACATAAAATACCTGCCCAGCTCTCCTCATTATTCATAAAACGTGCAATGGGCTTTGCAAATATTCCCATCAGCGCCATAAAGAAAGCGCCGATTATTATCAGAAAAGTTCTCGCTGTCTTAAAAGCTTTCTCGGCTTCTTCGGAATGTTTCGTCACTGTAAGCTCTGTAACAAGTTTTGATATTGCAACCGGAAATCCGGCGGTCGTCAACACATAAATGAATGCATAAACGGAATACGCAGTGCTGTAAACACTGTATCCCGCATCTCCCCCGAGACAGCTTCTTATCACCGGCACAAATACCAGCGACATAAGTTTTACCGCTATACTGGCTGCAGAAAGTATCAAAAATCCTGCGCCGACAGATTGTTTTTTACTGTTATCCATTCTGATTACACTCCGAAAAATGCCCAACTCATTGAGGACACTTTTTTTTATAATTTTAATACTTCTTCAAACCGCAATAAAATACAGCGATGTGGGATAAACACCTGAATATATGGAATACAAAAGTATTTGCTCCTATTGCATTATTTGAAAGCATTATGCAATATATTACAAACAGTCCGACTGTCGCCATCAAGCCTGTTAGCCATGCAACATCTTTTAATTTTTTTGAACCCAAATGGTAAAGGAAAAACAGAAGATATGATACTAATAACACTATCATCGCAGCAATTTCCCAGAAAGTTGTGTATTTTAAAGATAACGGCCATGAGTAAAACATGTATAGGCAGTAACACAACAATGTAATCACCGATATTACCGTTGAAAAAATCAGCACACCTCTTTTTATGAGGTTAAGATCCTTTATCACAGTCACAAAGAAAGATATTGCAAGCATAAGCAGTGCAAGACAAAACATTTCTGTTCCAAAGAAATATTTAAACAGACTGTTTCCGAACTTGTAACCTAAAATCCAGTTTACAAATTCCTCCAATCCGTAATAAAAGAGCCAGCCTGCGCCTAAGCAACCGCATATAACAGCAAGTACGCTTCCTGCTTTTTTTGATGCCTTAGCCATGTAATTTTCACCCTATCTTTCTATAAAGCCGTCGTTTATATGATTTCTTTAAATCTGTTTTTTAATTACTTTTTAATTGGTTTCCGATTTTGACAATTTTTTTATAACAGGAGTTTCGAATATGCGTTTAAATTTCACAAAACCGGGATCCCCGCTTCTGTCAATCGGTGTCACCAAAACCGTATAACAGCCGAAACGGTTGCCTCCCCATATATCGGTAAAAAGCTGGTCGCCTATCATAACGACCTCATCGGCTTTCACGCCGAGTCTTTCACTCAGACGGTTAAATCCTTTTCGTCGCGGTTTCAAGGCCTTTCCTTCAAAATCTAAAGCAAGCGCATCTGCAAACAACTTTGCCCTTCCGCTCTTTGCATTTGACAGAACCGCAACTTTAAAACCTATCTCATGAAGATTTTTGACAAACTTGTGAAGTTTTTCATCCGGAAGCGGATCATTATAACTTGCCATTGTATTATCAATATCAAAATATATGGCTCTCTTTCCGCTGTCGTATAACTTTTGGTAGTCGATATGGTGAATCGTTTCCACCCAAACAGAAGGTTTCAAAAAACGCATAAAATGTTTCTCCCGTAATTTTTTATAAACACATTTCACTTTACATAAAATTTCAAATTCTGCCGTTTTCGGCAAGATATTTTTTAAGGCGCACCGCAGCCTCTTTGTAACCTTTGATACCCATACCGCAGACAACATCCACGCAAGCAGGTCGTATAACCGAATTTTTACGAAACTCGTCGCGCTTGTTAATATCACTTAGATGAACTTCCACGGCCGCAACTTTGCCCGAAACAGCCTTAAGAGCATCTAAAATCGCATAACTGTAATGAGTGTAAGCACCGGCATTTATAACGATTCCGTCATACTTTCCGTAAGACTCCTGTATGAAATCCACAACATTGCCCTCGCTGTTTGACTGCACAACCGTCACGGTGTCACCCATTTCATCAGCCGACTTTTTGATAAAGTCACACAAATCAGCATATGTATCACGTCCGTAAATCTCCGGTTCGCGAATGCCTATCATATTTATGTTTGGTCCGTTAATAACGATGTAATTCACTTTAATGTCCTCCGAATTCCGCCTTTATCAAACGATTTTCTCGCCCATCATTCCGCCTGCCAGAATGTGGTAGTGAATATGATGTACTGTCTGCATTGCATCTCTTCCGCAGTTATTGATTACACGGAAACCGTTCTCCGCAAATCCCTGTTCACGCGCAATTTTTGCTATTGCAAGCTGAATTCTTCCTGCAATCTCTGTATCTTCCTCTGTATACTCTAAAACATTTGCAAGATGTTTCTTAGGCACAACTATAATGTGTACCGGCATCTGCGGAGCTATGTCCTTAAATGCATAACAATATTCGTCCTCATATACCTTTGTCGAAGGAATTTCTCCTGCGATTATTTTACAAAAAAGACAATCATTCATTTTAACTACCTCCTGTTTTTTGGTTCGGTGTTATTATTTTTGTAACTGTCTGTAATAACACCGGTTTCAATAACGAAGCGGTTTTAATTCTTCGATTAAAACCGCTTCGCACTTTTTATCAAACAATTTTATCAAAGCATTGTGTCAACTTTTGAAAGCATTTCATCGATAGCTTCGGGGTTCTTTCCGCCTGCCTGTGCCATATCGGGACGTCCGCCGCCGCCACCGCCGCACATCATAGCAGCCTGTTTTATTACTTTGCCGCATGATACGCCGCTTTCTACAGCAGCCTTTGTAGCCATTGCCACAAGCTGTACTTTGCCGTTTGCACCCGATGCCACAAGTACAATACCGTTTTCAAGCTTGTCACGGAGCTTTTCTGCCATATCGCGGAGACCTTCTCCTTCAAGCATATCAAAACGACCTGCCACGACTGTTGTTCCGTTTACAACCTTTGCGTTTGCTATGAGCGAATCAACGTCGCCCGATGCCATTTCTTTCTTTATATCATCAAGCTCTTTTACCGCTGCCTTGTACTGTGCAGAAAGCGCGGCAGCCTTGTCTTTAGCATCAGCCGGTGCAGCTTTGAGAGCCGCAGCCGTGTCATTTAACATCTGCTCTTTCTCTGCAAAATACATTCTTGCGACATTGCCCGTCACAGCTTCTATTCTTCTGATACCTGCCGCAACAGCGCTTTCGTGAAGAATCTTTACAAGACCTATTGTAGCAGTGCTCTTTACGTGTGTACCGCCGCAGAATTCGATGCTGTAACCGCCCATATCGACTACTCGTACAACATTTCCGTACTTTTCTCCGAACAATGCCATAGCACCGAGTTTCTTCGCCTCGTCAATGGGCATCTCCTGAACATTTACAGCGTAATCTTCGTAAACAGCCTCGTTTACGATAGCCTCAACCTGCTTTATCTCGTCTTCGGTCATAGCCTGCATATGGTTGAAATCAAAACGAAGTCTTTCGGGATTTACGCTTGAACCTGCCTGATGTACATGGTCGCCCAATACTTTCTGAAGCGCTTTCTGAATAAGGTGTGTCGCACTGTGGTTTCTCTCTGTGGCAAGTCTTTCCGCTCTGTCAACCTTCATCACGCATTTGTCACCCTGCTCAACCATACCGCTTTCTACTACGCATATATGTTTCCACTTTTTGTCTGCAGTCTTTTCTGTGCCGATTACACGGATAACACTGTCTGAGGATGTCTCTATAACACCCGTATCGCCTGCCTGTCCGCCGCTCTCTGCATAGAAAGGAGTCTTGTCAGTAATAATGATTACCTCTTCGCCGTCATTTGCATTTTCTACCGCAACGACACTAGGCTGTCCCTCTTCCGCATTTTCGTCTTTTTTGAGTATATAAAGAATTTCCGCGTCGCAAGTAAGTGTTTCGTAGCCTACAAATTCAGTCACAGGACATTCTGCCGGGATTTCAACTTCTTTTCCGCTCCATGAACCGTTTTTACCCTTTACAGCCTCACGAGCCTTTTCTTTCTGAACTTTCATCGCGCTTCTGAAACCGTCTTCGTCAATGCTGAATCCGTTTTCTGCGGCAATTTCTTTTGTGAGGTCAAACGGAAATCCGTATGTATCATGAAGTTTAAATGCGGCCTCTCCAGAAACCTCCGTCTTTCCCTCTGCCTTTGCCTCGTCCATAATCGTTGTGAGAAGCGACATGCCCTGGTCGATAGTAGATGCAAAGCTCTCTTCTTCGATACGGATAACTTTCTTAATATAGTCGGCTTTCTCTACAAGGTTCGGATATGCTCCGCCGGACTCTTCGATAACAATCTGTGCAAGCTCGCTTAAGAAAGGTTTTTTCATTCCGAGCATTCTGCCGTGTCTGGATGCGCCTCTCAAAAGTCTTCTCAGAACGTAGCCTCTGCCGCCGTTTGACGGAACAACGCCGTCGCTTACCATCATAACCGTACTTCTGATGTGGTCTGTGATAACACGGATAGATACATCGTTTTTCCACTCCGCACCGTATTTAACACCTGACCAGTCGCAGACAGTATCAAGAACTCTTCTGACAGTATCAACCTCGAAAAGGTTGTCCACATTCTGCATTACGCAGGCAAGTCTCTCAAGACCCATACCTGTGTCAATGTTCGGGAATGCAAGTCTTTCGTATGAACCGTCTGCTTTTCTGTCAAACTGCGTGAACACGAGATTCCAGACTTCCATAAATCTGTCGCAGTCACAACCGACTTTACAATCGGGCTTTCCGCAGCCGTACTTTTCGCCTCTGTCAAAGTGAATTTCCGAACACGGTCCGCAAGGTCCCGTGCCGTGCTCCCAGAAGTTTTCCTCT
Source organism: Clostridia bacterium (assembly GCA_017461545.1). Classification (GTDB taxonomy): domain Bacteria; phylum Bacillota; class Clostridia; order UBA1212; family UBA1212; genus SIG423. Next base: position 50,369 of record JAFTXP010000007.1, read on the forward strand.
TTGCCCATTCTGAAAATGTGGCTGTCCGGAACACCTACGTCTTTTGTCCAGATTTCATAAGCCTCGTCATCGTCAAGATATATAGTCACATAGAGCTTGTCCGCAGGTATCTCCATAACTTCTGTCATGAATTCCCATGCCCACGGAATAACTTCTTTCTTAAAATAGTCACCGAACGAGAAGTTTCCGAGCATTTCAAAGAATGTACCGTGACGCGCTGTTTTTCCGACGTTGTCTATATCGGGAGTACGGATACATTTCTGACAAGTTGTTACACGCTTTCTCGGCGGCTCCTCCGCACCTGTAAAATAAGGCTTAAGAGGTGTCATGCCTGCATTTATCAAAAGAATACTCGGGTCGTTCTGCGGCACGAGCGAAAAGCTCTGCATACGCAAGTGACCTTTGCTCTCAAAGAAAGAAAGATACTTTTCTCTTATTTCGTTTAATCCCATGTTGCGCATAAATTTATATTCCTTTCGTGTGTGGTTTCACAAACAAATTTTCACCGATACATTATCTCACCGCAGGGCTTTTGTGTCAAGAAAAACAGGGGCATAATATAATATTATATAGTTGCTTTTAAGGAATGCCTTTGCTTGAAATACAACCTCCGACAGAGTATAATCAATAAAAATAATCTGAAAAGTATATTGCAAATATTTTGAAATTCTTATCATTTATTGAGGGTGATTTTTATAAATACTTTAAATGAAATCGTTTTGTATCTCAGAGATCTGAATATCGTTACGGTAACTCTTCGTCTGCTTTTAGCCATTATAATCGGCGGAATCATCGGAAACGAGCGCGGCAGGCACGGAAGCGCGGCAGGTCTGCGCACACATATTCTTGTCTGTATAGGATCTGCCATGACCTCTGTAACAAGTATGTTCGTGGCTGAAATACTAAGTGTTCAGGGAGATGTGGCACGTATACCGGCGCAGGTAATTTCCGGCATCGGTTTCTTGGGCGCAGGCATGATTATTGTGAAAAACAGCAATGTAATCACAGGTCTTACAACCGCAGCAGGCATGTGGGCAACGGCCGCTATCGGTGTGGCTTTGGGATACGGTTTTTACAGCGGCGCGATAATCGGCATGGTTTGCTGTGTCGGAACTGCTGCATTGCTTACCAGACTTGAGCGGAAAAGAAAGATGTCTGTACATATCTATCTTGAGATTTCCGAGTTAAAAAAAGCCGGTGAGATATGCGATAGAATAAAAGAAATTTACGGCTCTGAAATTCTGCTTGAAACAACCGCTCCCAAAAGCACCATTAAAGGGAATATCGGAGTACGAATTACTGCAAACAGAATTTACGATTATCATTCCATGCGAGAAAACCTCGAATCCATCGAAGGGATAGAATTTGTTATTCCGGAGTAAAAATATAATTCCGTATCAGGAAAAACACGGCAATATTGCATTGACAATCATGCATAATCGAATATAAAATTATCGTGTATTATTATAGTAAAAACGGTACGGAGGTGCTCTTTTATTATGAGCAAAAAAATTTATGAAAATATAGGTCTTATGATCCCAGATATACTTCTCCCCAAAAGCGGAACAGACATGACTAAGTGGGCAACCGTCGCATGCGACCAGTACACTTCACAGCCCGACTATTGGAAAGAAACCGAAGAAAAAACATCAGGCAGTGTTTCCACATACAACCTTATGCTTCCCGAAATTTATCTTAACCGCCCGGATGCAGACGAAAGAATAGCTAATATAAATAAAACGATGACATCATATATAAAGGACGGCGTTCTCGAAAAACACGAATCGTCTATGATTCTGCTTGAGAGAACTACCCCTATTTCACCTGTCCGCACGGGCATCGTTGTTGCACTCGACCTCGAAAAATACGATTTCAAAAAAGGCTCCGATTCTCTTATCAGAGCAACCGAGGGCACCGTTATCGAAAGAATTCCCCCGAGAATGAAAATCAGAAAAAATGCAGACATCGAAATGCCTCATATTATGATTCTGATTGATGACCCGGACAAAACTGTAGTTGAACCTATCGCAGAAAAAGCAAAATCAGGCGCATTTGAGTGCATCTACGATTTTGACATGCTCCAGCAGGGCGGTCATATAAAAGGCTATAAAATTACAGACGAAAAAATCTGCGATACTATGGCAGATGCTCTCGCAAAACTCGCCTCTAAAGAAGTTTTTGCAAAAAAATATAATCTGACAGATGATATCGCACCTCTGCTCTTTGCGGTAGGCGACGGAAACCATTCACTCGCTTCGGCAAAGTGCCATTGGGAGGAACTAAAGGCGGCTGGCGCAGATATGGAGCACCCTGCCCGCTTCGCCCTCTGTGAAATAGTCAACGTCCACGACAGAGGTATTGCATTTGAGCCTATTCACCGTGTTCTCTTCGGAATTGACGCAGAAGATTTTACAGACGGTCTTACAGAATATTTCGGAGACAAAGCTACATGTGTCTACGGCGGAGAGGGTAAGTTCGAAGAAGCCTACACAGGTGAGGAATTCGGGAAGTTCCACATCATTCCGTTCTGCTCACCCAAAGGCAACGGCATTATTTACATCGACAGCTCTGTTCACACTTTAGCGGTCGGCGCTATACAGATGTATATTGACGAGTATATAAAGAAAAACTCCGGCGTCACAGTAGACTATGTTCACGGCGAGGATGTCACACGCTCTTTGGGAAGCAGCGAAAACAATATGGGTATACTTCTTCCTAAGATGGACAAAAACGATTTGTTCTTAACAGTTATCAAAAACGGTTCACTTCCGAGAAAGACGTTCTCAATGGGTGAAGCTTTCGAAAAGCGTTACTACATCGAGTGCAGAGAAATCAGATAATGAAAGTCATCTACGTATCAAGCCTTTGCAGTAAAAAAACTTATACAAAGCTTTTCGGCGATATGAAACACGCCCCCGGCATGCAGGCACAGAAGTATAACAGGCTCATGGCTGAGGGACTGGCGAAAAACGAAGGCGTCGAAGTCACCGTAATTTCCTCAGCACCCGTTACAAGAGAAAATTACGGCAGCGGAAAATTTTCATGCGCCGCCGACAAAGAAAACAACATAGAGTATAATTATGTCTCATTTTCTTTGCTTCCTGTTTTTAAACACATAAGCATCATAAGAAACACTTATAAGAAGTGTTTAAAGATGTTCAAAGAAAACAGTAAAATTTCCGGCGAAAAAGCTGCCGTGGTTTGCGATGTTCTCAGCCTGTCAGCTTCATACGGAGCACTCAGAGCCGCTAAAAAGTGTAATGCTGAAAGCGTCGGTCTGATAACCGACTTACCTGAGTATTTGGGAATTTCCGAAAATAAGCTTTTTAAGAAAATTTACGATAAAGTCATTGATATGTGCAAAAGCTTCGTACTTTTGACCGAGCAGATGAACGTCAAAATCAACCCTACCGGAAAACCGTATAGGGTTATAGAAGGACAGGCCGATATAAACATGTCGGAAGAGGAAAATACTTTAGACAAAAAATTCAATAAAAAGGTCTGCATTTATGCGGGCGGTATCGAGGTCGAATACGGACTCAAGATTCTGGCAGAGGGCTTTGCCGCGGCAAATATCCCGGAAAGTGAACTTTGGATTTACGGAAACGGCTCTTACACAGATGAATTGAAAGAATTCTGTAAAAAAAATCCGTCGGTTATATATAAAGGCGTTGTTCCTAACGAGGAAGTCGTCGAAGCAGAGCAAAAGGCATCACTCCTCATAAATCCCAGACCCTCAAGCGGCGAATTTACAAAATACTCTTTTCCGTCAAAGAATCTTGAATACATGGCGTCCGGAACTCCCGTCCTTACAACAAAGCTCCCCGGTATGCCGAAAGAATATTACGACCACATCTATATCATAGAAGAAGAAACGGCAGACGGAATTTCAGCATGTCTGAAAGATATATTGTCAAAGGACGGCACAGAACTGTTTACAAAAGGTGCTTCGGCAAAAGAATTTGTATTGAAATACAAGAACAACAAAACACAGGCAGGAAAGGTTTTGGAACTTTTATCATGAAGAGAAACATTACGATAATTCATCATTGCGGAAATATCGGCGGCGCAGGCAGAAGCCTTATACAGACCGCAAAGATGCTTGAAAATGAATACAATGTCACTGTGCTCTGCCCCGAAGGTTCCGATATGCAGAAGCTTCTTATGGATAGCGGAATATCAGCGGTTGCTTACGCGAACAAGTTGGGCGGCATAGAATATTACAGCGGAGGCCCTGCGGTTTTAAGCAGAACCTACGCCAAACAGGCGTTGAGACGCAATCCCTCATGGAAAGAAGTCAAGCCTCTTATCGCACAGACGAAACCCGATGTTGTAATGCTTAATTCAATCACTCTCAGCTTCATGATACCTAAAATAAAAAAAGAAACTTCGGCAAAAGCAATTTGCTTTGTGCGTGAAACATTTCCGGAGAACGGAAAAAAATCTTTTTTCAAAAAATACTGCGCCCTGCTCAATCAGGCTGACGGTGTGTTCTTTATTTCAGACTATGACAGACTAAAATTCAATCTGAATATAAAATATCCGATTACCGTAAAAAACAGCGTTCCCGACAGTTTCTTTGACTCTTATGACAGAAACGAAGCACTGAACGAACTCGGCATTGAACCTTCGGAAAATGCCTTTTACGTTTTGTACGCCGGAGGAAGCGACAGGCTGAAAGGCATAGATATTCTGGAGAATGCAGTCTCACAGCTTGACGGAAAAGTTCACTTGCTTATTGCCGGTGATGATAAAGAAAATTTCAGCGTAAGTTTCAAAGCAACTGCAAAAAAATATAACGGCAGAATTCATTTTATAGGCATGGTCCGCGATATGAGAAAAGCTTATGCGGCGTGTGACGCACTTGTTTTTCCGTCTGTAAAGCCGCATCAGGCGCGCCCTGCTTTTGAGGCAGGCTGTTTTATGAAGCCTGTAATTATTTCAGACTTTAAGCAGACAAATGAGTGTGTAAAAGACGGCTGTAACGGTCTTTGTTTTGCGCCGTGCGATTCACTTTCTCTTGCAGAAAAAATAAATACACTAGCAAAGGATGAAAAGCTTTGCCGAAAGCTCGGAGAAAATAACCGCGCTGTCAGTGAAAACAACCACAGCATCGACAAGGTTTCCGGGGTTCTTTCGGATACTGTAGACAAGATTTTAAGTGATACACAGGTAAAATATCTTCACATAATGACCGCCTCCAATTACGGAACGGTTGACGGCTACGTAAAACTCGTCAATGAAAACTTTGACAACAAAGATCACCTTTTCATAATCCGTGACACAAAGGACAACCCTCAGCACAGCCTCGAAGGATTTGAAAATATTGTATGGCTTCCGGAGGCGGAAAAAGGCGAACTCGGAAGAATGTTTGCATACATCGACTCTGCCGAAAGTGTTTTGTGGCATTCAATGGGCTGGTACTGGACTACTCAGCTGAAAATGCTTAAAAAGCCGTCATATATGAAGAAATCCACATGGGTTGAATGGGGCGCAGATCTTTTTAACTGGAAACGAAACGACGGAAATCCGATTGTGCGCTACGGTGTTAATACAATACACCGCATGTGGAGAAAGAAAGTTGATTCTGTAGTCGTAATATTCCCCACAGACGAGGACGTTTACAGAAAAGAATTCAATAAAAATCAGAAAATAATGCTTGCCACATACAGCGTATACAGGCATACACAGATTGACGAGCAAAAACCCGAGGTGTTCCACAATCCGGAGATGGTCAACATTCTGGTCGGACACTCCGCAACACCGAACGCTCATCACATCGAAGTGCTGGACAGTCTCGCTAAATTCAGCGATGAGAACATCCACATATATATTCCGCTCTCATACGGCGAGGACGACTACGCACAGCAAGTTATAGATCATGCGACAAAGCTTTTCGGTGACAAGGTCACTTTCCAGATGAAAAACATGCCGCTTTGGGACTATGTGCATTTCCTGTGGGATATAGATATTGCGATATTTAAAGTTTACAGACAGATTGCTCTCGGAAATATATGCAGACTCCTCTATATGACTAAAAAAGTGTATCTCCCTAAAGGCAGCCTTTTGTACAACTATTACGAAGAAAATGACACTGAAATATACGACTGCGATGCAATTTCCGACATGACATTTGACGAATTTAAAGCAAAGCCGAAAATGACTGAGCCGTCCGCTTGCATAAAAGAAAGAATGAACCGCGGCGCAGTTATCGAAATGTGGCGCAATGTGTTTGAAAAAACGGGAGGTAATTGACTTGAAGAAAGTTTTATTCATTACCAATGTTCCCGTACCGTACAGAGTTGATTTTTTCAATGAATTTTCAAAGTATGTTGACCTGACGGTTTGCTTTGAGCGTAAAGGTGCAGACGACAGAGAAGAATCCTGGATAAAAACTAAAGGAATGTCTTTTAACGCCGTTTTTCTTAAAGGCATCAAAGTGTCCTCCGATAAAGCATACTGCCCTTCTATACGCAAAATTATCAAAAACGGAAACTTTGACAATATAATCGTCAGCGGTTATAGCTCCCCCACCGCAATGTCTGCGATAAAATTTATGCGCAGAAAGAAAATACCGTACATTTTAAGTTCTGACGGCGGCCTCATAAAGGACAACGGTACAGGCTTTAAATATAAATTCAAAAAGCATTTCATATCCGGCGCCGCCGCTTATCTTTCAACAGGCAGTGAAACCGACAAATACCTAATACATTACGGAGCTGACAAGAGCAAAATTCATCATTATCCTTTCACATCACTTTACGCAAAGGATATTTTTGATACTCCTGCGACTTCAGAGGAAAAAGAAATTCTCCGCAGAGAGCTCGGTATGCCTGTTGCAGGCAGAATCGTAATATCTGTAGGCCGTTTCATCGAGAGCAAGGGGTTTGACGTGCTTATAAAGGCATCAAAAAACATTCCCGAAAACACATCCTTATATATCGTCGGCGGCGAGCCTACAGACGAATATAAAAGGCTTATCACAGAAAACAATGTGACCTGTGTAAAATTCGAAGGTTTCAAAACATACGCCGAACTTGTGAAATATTACAGAGCTTCGGATATCTTTGTACTTCCCACCAGGACCGATGTCTGGGGACTTGTTATAAACGAAGCTATGTCATGCGGTCTGCCGGTCATAACTACTGACAGATGCGTTGCCGGAGTTTCGCTTGTAAATAACGGAGTGAACGGTTTCATCATCCCGATTGACGATGCGGAAGAACTTGCCTTGAAAATAAAAGACCTGCTCCGAAAATCCGATGAAGAACTTTCAAAAGCAGGGAAAGCGTCCATTGAAACAATAAAAGATTATACTTTTGAGAAGATGGCTGAAAAGCATATGGAAATGCTAAAAAAATATAATCTATTTTAAAATTCTGATACGATATGTTTTTTGTATTTTTTCTTATATCACATAATACCACTCATCGCTTTGTACGATTTCTGTGGTACTGCGGTTTCCATTAAGGCCTTGCTTATATTCCAACTCCTGATTCTTTATGCTGACCCTTGTATTACCCGGGATTGAGGTTGTAATAAAAGCATTACCGCCGATAACCGAATTATGTCCTATCACGGTTTCTCCCCCGAGAATAGATGCTCCGGCATAGATAGTCACATTGTCTTCTATGGTTGGGTGCCTTTTTTTACCGTGCAGTTTTTGTCCGCCCCGTGTCGAGAGTGCACCGATAGTTACTCCCTGATAGATTTTCACATAATCACCTATAATGGCAGTTTCTCCAATTACAATGCCCGTACCGTGATCTATAAAAAAATATTTTCCGAGTGTAGCTCCCGGATGAATATCAATGCCTGTCTGCGTATGAGCATACTCAGTCATAATTCTCGGTATAAGCGGAACACCAAGCAGATAGAGCTCATGCGCAATTCTATTAACCATAATCGCAAACAGTCCGGGGTATGAAAATATGATTTCCGGTTTATTGAAAGCTGCAGGATCTCCGTCATATGCCGCCTGCAAATCCGTCTGAATCAATTCCCGTATTACCGTTAATCTGTCCAGAAATCGAAGCGTTAGCTTTTCTCCTTCGTACAAAAGTTTCTTTTCATCCTTTCCGGAATGCTCCGGAAGATACTTAAGTACAATTGAAATCTGCTTGCTTAGGTTATACAGCACATCTTCAAGCTGCATTGACAAGTTATTGCGAACCGTATATATACGGTAGCTTTTATTTTTATAATAACCCGGAAATATAATACTCCGAATCTGATCTATTATTTTTACAATGTCATCCTTATTGGGCGGCATAAAAGTTTCTACAATATCGATGTCTCGTTTTTGCTCATAGTCTGAGATTATTTTTTCAACAAGGCGATTGACATCGTTTTCAAGTCTATGAGGCATTTCCATATATTCTCCTTCAAATAAACAAACTCATATCGGACTGCTCTCCGGAGCCAAGAAAGGTCGCAACACCGCCGAGCTCAACACCGTCAATCAGTTCTTCTTTTTTTATTCCCATAATTTCCATAGACATTTGGCAAGCCACAAGGCGAACACCGTGTCCGATGGCATTTTGAATGAGTTCTTCCAGAGATGACACACCTTTGCTCTTCATAACTGCGCGGATCATTTTTGCACCGGCGCCTCCCATATTCATTCTGGAAAGTCCGAGTTTCTTTGTTCCTCTAGGCATCATAATACCGAACATTTTCTCTATAAAGCTCTTTTTGATCTTTACCTTTTTAGGTTTTCTTAAAATGTTCAGTCCCCAAAATGTAAAGAAGATAGTAACCTCTCTGCCCATTGCGGCAGCTCCGTTTGCCATAATAAAGGCTGCAATTGTTTTATCCAAGTCGCCGCTGAAAACCACAAAGGTTTTTCCGTCAGGCAATACCGTTACATTTTCAGCTTGCTTTGTCCGCTTTTCTATAGTAGCTTCAATAACATCCGGCTTTACCTCAAGTTTTTCCAGATTATTACCCGTTCTTTGGCACCACACGGCAATATCAGAGGCAAAAGCATCCTCCGTAGCTTCGACGAACACTTTCTGTCCGTCTGCCAGATTACGCACAACATCTGCGACCTTTACAATCGGACCCGGACATTTCAGATTCTTTGCATCAATCAGTATTGGCTCTGCATTTGCAAGGTATTCTTTATATGCTTTGAAGCCGCCTACAAGGTTATATGCATCATAGCCGCGATCCGCCAGTATCTCAGCAATCTCTTCACTCCAATCGCCGGTTCTGCAAAAAACATATACAGGAAGATCTTTGGGCACATCATCCAGCCTCTTGCTTACCTGAGAAAATGGGATATTGATGGCACTCTTTATTCCTGAAACCAGCACTTCGTCTTTTTCTCTTAAATCCAGCAATGTTATCTTCGAAAAATCCAGCTTGGCAAAATCCTCTGCCAAAATATTCTTTACTTCAATTTCTTCAAAAGAGTTGTCTCCCATATTGATACCTCGCTTATCAGTTTCTATTTGAACATCAGTTCAAATGCACTCTGAACTTTTTAAATATTCTATCGCAGATATAGCAGCATTTGCTCCGTCAGAAGCTGCTGTTATAACTTGACGTAGTTTTTTTGTACGTACATCACCGGCCGCAAACAAACCCGGAGCTTTTGTTATTCCGGTTTCATCTGCTATTACATATCCGTAATCATCAATTTCAACTATATCTCCAAGCACATCGGTTTGAGGGGCCATTCCTATCGCAATAAATACTCCGTCAACAGTGATTTTATTTCCGTTATCAAGAGTTATCGCCTCAATACGGCTATCGCCATTGATTCCTGTGACATTTACAGCTAAAACCGTTTCTATGTTCGTCTTTTTCTTTACTTTTAGTATGTTTTTCTGCGCACCGCGAAACTCAGTTCTTCTATGTATCAAATATACCTTAGCAGCAATATCAGATAGATAAAGTGCATCATCGAGCGCTGTATCACCGCCGCCGACAACCGCAACCGTTTTATTCTGATACAGTGCTCCGTCACACAAAGCGCAAAAGGACACACCGTTTCCAAGAAATTTGTCTTCGCCCGGGATATGAAGCCTTTTATGAGAGGCACCGGCGGCATAAATTACTGCTTTTGATTCAACCGATTCGCCGTTATCAAACTCTGTAACCCAAAAGGCATTCTTTTGCGTAATTTTTAAAGCCTTCCCCTCATAGAATTCGGCACCGAATTTTTCCGCATCCTGCCGGAAAGCCTCTCCAAGCTCATATCCGCTTTTCCCGACAAGTCCGATATAATTATCGACCTGCAAGCTCTCGGCAATCTGCCCTGTTCCGAGGAATTCCTTTTCTGCAACTAAAACATCAAGATTGGCCCTTTTCGCATAAATGAAAGCGGACATACCTGCCGGACCGCTTCCTATTATCAATAAATCTCTCATTTTTGATTACCGTCTTCAATTATCAAATCTTCTTTTGTTACATCCGAGCCCTCAATGTGAAAAGAATTTAAGACCGGATTATCTTTATCCATTAGAGAAAGGATAAAATAACTTGCATTTTTGTCGTAGGCAAGGCGTTTATCCTCCTCCGACGGTCTTGACGGTGTTTCGGGATGAGAATGCCAGTTACCGAGAGGAATGTATCCCGAAGCTCTCATATCTTTGATAGCCGCCAGCTGTTCCTTGGGATCCAAAGAAAAATGTTCATTGGAGTGATCTATATTTGTGAGCAGATACACTTTTTTAATCAGCTTATCCGCTCCGTCCGCTTCGCCTGCAATCAGTCCGCAGGCTTCGTCGGGAAGCTGTGAAATGGCATGATTAATGATTTTTCGGTAATCATCCCCAGATATTTTTATCATAGTTACCGTTACTCCTTATATTCCTTCACATTCGGCCTGTTCGTAATCAATAAGCTCTGTAATTGTCGGATCAGTTCCGCATACAGCACACTTGCCGTCCGCTTTCGGAAGTTTTACCTTGTGGAAATTCATTTTTATTGCATCAAATGTAAGCAAAGAACCGGTAAGCAATTCGCCGACACCTGTAATGTATTTAATAGCTTCCATTGCCTGAAGACTACCGATAACACCACCCATAGCACCTACTACACCCGCCTGCTTACAGGTGGGAACTGCATCTTTCGGCGGCGGATTTTTAAATACACAGCGATAGCAAGGACCCTCACCCGGCACATACGTCATAAGCTGCCCCTTAAAGCGAATAATTCCTGCGTGCGAAAAAGGTTTTTTCGCCATAACACAGGCATCATTGATAAGGAACTTCGCCGGGAAATTATCCGTTCCGTCTATAACAAAGTCATAGTCCTTAATAAGTTCAAGAATGTTATCAGCAGATACGAACTCGTGATATGCATTCACCGTAACATCGGGATTCATTTTGTTCATAGTTTCCTTTGCAGACTGAACCTTCGGCTTTCCCACATCATCTGTGGCGTGAATGATCTGCCTTTGCAGATTGGACAAATCTACCTCGTCTGCATCTACGATACCGATCGTACCGACACCTGCTGCTGCAAGATACATTGCCGCAGGGGCGCCAAGACCGCCGGCTCCGATAATTAGTACTTTGGCGTTAAGAAGCTTTTTCTGTCCCTTAACACCGATCTCTTTAAGAATAATATGTCTTGAATAGCGTTCTAACTGTTCATTTGTAAATGCCATCGCTGCCGCCTCCCATAAAATAAAGGAATTCCACATTGTCACCTTCCTGCAACTTGTGCGTGGCAAAATCCTCGCTCTTAACAAAATCATCGTTCACCGATACAGAGATATACTCCGGTGTCTCGACATTTTCCTGTTTAATAAGCTCTGCTACGGTCAGTTCTGCCTGAACCTCTTTTATCTCACCCGATACTGTGATTTTCATATTTTTTCATCCTTTCATAAATTGGATTCTATTATCTGTTCCAGTTCATCTCTTTTTCTTGCACCGGAAAATCTCTCTACGATCCCACCGTTTCTGAAAAACAGAAAAGTAGGCGTTGATCCGATATTGTATTCTTCTGCAAGTTCGTTCTCGTATGCGACATTAACTTTTGCCACATAAATATTTTCCTGATAACGATCTTCTAAAGCCGCCAAAACCGGAGACATTCTTTTACACGGGACACAGCTGTCAGAATAAAACTCAACGACTGCCAGTCCCGGATGACCTATTACCTTTTCACGGAATTCGCTGTTTGTTACTCTTTCTGCCATTTGCTAATCACCGACCTTCCTGACGATAAGATCAAATGTGCTGTCGTCATTTTGTATTAGGTCAAGTATCTCATGACCCTCTTCTTTAAGGCTTCGCGGCACATTTTCGGCAGGCTCTCCCCCGTTCATATGAACTTTCAGGATTTCTCCTTCTTCAAGCTCGTCTAAGGCTACCTTTGCCTTTACAAATGTTACAGGACAGTTTACATCCGTAATGTCTGCTGTGTCATTGATTATATACTCTGCCATACTTCTTCTCCTTTAGTTTTTGTCTAAGCTATTGATTGCTCCGGTGAAATCTTCAATGAGCAATTAAGTTGATACCCTCCGTTGTACCTCTTACAAAGACAATATTGTCCTTAGAGGAAGCGCCGATAAAATCTGCAACGGTCTGCCTTGCTTTTTCATAAGCATCGGTAGATTTTGCCGCAAGAGTATGTGCACCTCTGTGAACATTTGAATTTTCATGCTCATAGTAGTAACTAAGTCTGTCTATCACCTGTCGGGGACGCTGCGTTGTCGCGCCATTGTCTAACCAAATCAACGGATTTCCGTTTACCTTTTCCTGTAATATCGGAAAGTCCTGACGGATTTGCTCCACTGTCTTCGTGCCTACAACGATTTGGCTGTTGCCTTTCTGTCCTCCTACGCTATGAGTATCTATGCCGGAATGATCCTTTGCCGGAATAACATTGTGATCATTTGCCGTAGTGCGCACTGATATGTCTGCGCCGGTGTCAGCCTGTTGCTGTGAGATCACCTGAGGAGCATATCCTGTATACTGATTGCTCCTGCTTGCCGGATCCGCATACTCATATGCAGCAGTATGATCCTCCAACTCGCGAAAAGCTCCGCCTATGTCAGAAAAATCAGGGTACTCATTTGTAATCCCGGACAACTCATCATAGCTTGCTTCTCGCTTCAAATCATCGATAATACTCTCAAAATCCTGTACTCTGAGCTGCTCACCGAATATTTTTTCTGCTTTTGCTGCCGCAGTATCAAATACGCCCGTATCGCCGGCGGTAACAAGCTTTTCAATACCGTCAGCACATACTTCCGGCTGAAAGAGACTGCCGTCAATATCAGAAAGCATCGCGTTAGCCAGACCCTCTAATTCCACTTCCGAAGGCAGGCCAAAGTCTGCGGCACTTTCTCCAAAATTATTCGTAGTCATAGTATTCGCCTACCTCGACATCCTCCAATACAGCAATAGCATCATCTGCCAGAATTGCTGCGGAGCAGTACAGGGACAGCAGATAAGATGCAACACCTTTATCATCAATGCCTCTGAATCTTACAGACAAGCCTCTTGACTGCTCATTTTTCATTCCTGCCTGATAAAGTCCGACAACACCGCGTTTTGCTTCACCCGTACGGATAAGAAGGATGTTTGTTTTACCGCTCTGACTCTTCGGATTTTTGAGTCCGTCAACTAAAAGCTTATCAGTGGGAATGATCGGGATTCCTCTCCAGAGAATAAATGTGCCGCCGGCAATGTTTGTTGTCACAGGCGGAACACCCCTCTTTGTGCATTCTCTTTCAAATGCAGCAATAGCTCTGGGATGAGCCAGGAAGAAAGAAGGCTCTTTCCAAACCTTTGATATAAGCTCATCAAGATCATCCGGTGTAGGTGCTCCGGTGCGGGACTGAATCCTCTGAGAATCCGGAACATTTTTAAGAAGACCATAATCGTCATTATTGATAAGCTGGCTTTCCTGTCTTTCTCTTAAGCTCTCGATAGCTAAAGAAAGCTGTTCCTTTACCTGATTGTAAGGTGCACTGTATACATCCTCAATAGCCGTATTGACATTGATGATGGTGGATATGGAATTCAGACGGTATTCTCTCGGCTCTTCTTCATACTCTATGTAACCGTCCGGTATAATATCGGATTTCTTGGTCTGGCTGCACAAAACATCCAGAGGAGTTTCGCCTTCAACAACCTTATTTACACGGTATATACCGGTTTCAAGTCCTTTAAATTCCATAAATTTAGTTAACCACTTCGGTGTAAGCGCTCCATACTGCGGTTTTGTTTTTGTAACATTGGCAAGATTATATGCCGCCTTCACTCCCAATGCGTTAATACCCTGTTCTTCTTTTGCCATTTTTATAACCTCCAAAATATAATTAATTTTTATGTAAAACTTTCTCATTCGGGTTCATATAGGGTTTTATAAACAGCCGATATTGCTGAGAAAATTACAGCCATGCTCCTTCGTGAGAGAATATAATGTTTTTTGCAGCCTCGATTCCGCCCTTCAGGTTGTACACCGGGCCTTTGTATCCGGCCTCTCTTAAAGTATTTATTGCCAGAATGCTTCTTTTGCCTTCTCTGCAGATAAATACTGTATCCACATCCGGATCAAGTTCTTTCTGTCTTCTTGCCAGCTGCCCGATTGGAATTACGATCGCATTCGGAAAGCGATGTATTGCCCTCTCATGAGGTTCTCTCACATCCACTAGGGTAAGCGGGTCTCCCTGCTCTATTCTACGGACTAATTCTTCGGCATCGATGCCTTCAACCGGAATCTCATCCTCGTCCTGCTTTAATCCGCAGAAATCCTCGTAATCAAAGTTTTCAATTTCTAAAATCGATGGTGTCTTTCCGCAGATAGGACAACTCTCATCCTTATCTACCTTTAAAATCGAAGTGCGGTTATTCCATGTATCTACAACAAGCAATTTTCCTATAAGACTTTCTCCGCCGCCGATGATCAGCTTTAAAACTTCATTTGCCTGAATACTTCCGATAATTCCTGCCAAAGGACTGATCACACCGCCAGCGGCGCAGGTAGGCACAAGTCCTGCCGGCGGAGGCGATGGATACTGACACCGAAAACAAGGACCCGATTTCGCATCAAATACACTTACCCGTCCTTCGAACTGATAGACAGCGCCGAAAACCAGCGGTTTGCCAGATAATACGCAGGCATCGCTTATAAGATATCTTGACCTGTAGTTATCCGTACAGTCTGCTACGATGTCATAATCTGCTATGATATCTGCAATATTATCAGCGTCTAGAACCTCACTTATAGTTTCTATCTTTATTTTAGGATTTATCGCTTTAATGGTATCTCTTGCTGACGCGATTTTAGGTCTGTGCACATCTCGCACTCCGTGAATGACCTGACTTTGCAAATCACCTAAAGAAACCTCTCCTGTATCAGCAATACCAACAGTTCCGACTCCCGCTGCAGCTAAATACTGGACTACCGGAGATCCCAATGCACCGAGTCCTATAATAAGTACCTTCGCCGCTTTTATCCGTTTTTGACCTTTGACGCCGATCTCCCGAAGCATCAAATGCTTATTAAACCGTTCAATTTCGTAATCGTCCAAGGAAACTTCCTTTCTTCGTTCATCTGAAATAATGCTTTCGGACGGGGTGCCGCCTGCAATAGATGGCAGAAGCAGAATACTGTCGTTCTCAGAAACAGCAGAATCCCAACCTATACCATTACCTATCCTGTCATCATTGACATAAACGCTCACAAATGGTCTGAGTTTTCTGTTTTCATCAAATAAAACTTCTCTGATTTCCGGATACTCCTCCTGCAGGCGTTCCAAAATCTCGCGGACAGTCTTCCCTTCTATTTCAAGCTTTGCCTTTTTGCCTGCAAAGGCTCGCAGTGTTGCCGATATATATACTGAAATTTGCATTTTATTTCTCCTTCATCAAGATTTCTTCTTGTGTGCAAGTGTCAGTTTGCAGTATTTTTTCAAAGCATCTCACATTTACACGGACTCCGTTTTTTACAGAAACAATCGGATACGAATGACCGGATACCATGTGCAATATATCTTCATCGGAAGCGATTGCATCATAGTCCGGATGTGAATGATAAAATCCTACAATTTCTAACTGTTCTTTCTCTGCCGAAGTTTCCGCCTTGAGGACATCCAATGGTTTTATCAGAAAATGAGTATCTTTTTGTTTTTCATCAGCAGTATTTTCGGTTTGAATAACGCTATACACAATTCTTTTTCCGGCTTTCCGCAACCCAAGCAGAATTCCGCAGCACTCCTGCGGATATTCAGTCTCAGCATGAGAATAAAGATTTTCCAACGTATCATTCTGAAAAATTAACATACGCTTCCGCTCCCTAAATAAATAAAAAACCGAAGGTTTCTATAGAACATTCTCTATAAAAAGCCTCCGGTTTTCCGGTCAGTTTTTTAATCTAATCTTCTCTGTTTTATCTATTTGGATCACTTTTCCGTCCTGAACAATAACAGTTACCGTTCCATATTTCACGTCTTTTATCAAGTTGTCTATGAGCTCCAAATATGATTTTTTTGTCTCATCTTTTTCAGGCATCTTCGATACCTCCCGTTAATATATTTTTCTTTTTTCTATGCAAAAAAAGAACAGACTGTATCCTATAACAGCTGTCAGTATTGTACTCTTCCGGGAATATTTTGCCTAATACCGTTTGAGTATACTAAGGTATAGATTTAATCTATAGCCAAAGTAATACCGCATATCTTACAGCATTGAATTTCTCAATTATATGTGACTGTTTAAATTTTATTACTTTTATCATATTGCTTTAAATAGTTTTTAATTTCCTGAATATAAAGCTCTCCCATTTGGCTGAGCATCATATTCTTTTTTGTGATGTACCCGATTACCATTCGGTCTGCCGTGTCCTGATCCTCGTGTTCAAACGGTATTGCAATATATTCATCACCATTTAATTCCTCGCTGATAATACCCGAGCAAAGAGTATAACCACTCAGACCTATCATTAGATTCAGCATAGTTGCGCGGTCGTTAGCTTTAATTGTTCTGGCGTATTCATTTGTGCTGAGAATCTCTTCCGCAAAGTAGAAGGAACTGTTATCTCCCTGCTCAAATGAAAGGCAGGGATAATCATTCAACTGCGAAAGACGAACGGATTTACAGTTTGCCAACGGATGTCCTTTCCAAAGGTACACATAGGCATCGCACTCCGTTAATTCATGGAATTCCAAATCTTTTGCGTGCAACAGTTTCGTAATTGCCATACGGTTAAAGTCACTCAAAAAGATAATACCGATTTCACTCTTTAACGTACTTACATCTTCTATGACTTCCCGTGTTTTAGTTTCCCGGATAGCAAACTCATATTCTGCCGTATTATATTTTTTCACCATCTCAACAAAGCTCTTTACCGCAAACGAATAGTGCTGTGCAGATATACCGAATTTCTTTTTCAGTGTTCCATTCTTCCCGTATTTATCCAAAAGTGATTCGTACTGCTGATAAATTTGGCGGGCAGAAGATACAAATTCCGCGCCGTCATTGGTAAGCGTCACGCCGCGCCCGCTTCGGTGAAAAATCGTAATTCCCAACTCTTTTTCAAGTTCCTTTATCGCACTGGTCAAGGACGGTTGTGCAACATATAATATTTCTGCGGCTTTATTCAGAGAGCCGGTTTCGGAAATGGTAATCACATAGTGTAACTGTTGTATAGTCATAGCGATGCATCCAAGAATGAAATATCAATACCGCTCAGATTCTCTGATGTATTCTGCATCAGATTTTTAAGCGTAATTCCGTCAAAATATCCGTCTATCATACCCTGCAGGTTTTTCCACATAGAAACAGTTCTGCACTTATCTGCCCTATCACACGGTTCAGCACCACATTCAAGACACGACACAGGCGCAAAATCACCTTCGACTAAACGCAGAATTTCACCTACGGTATATTCCTCCGGTTTTCTGGTCAGGCGGTATCCGCCTCCCTTACCATGAACACCTTCTACAATATGATTTTGTTTCAGAATCGGCAAAATACGCTCCAAATATTTGAGCGACAGTCCTTGCCGTTCTGCAACGACTTTCATAGGAATATAGTAACCGTTATCATTTTCTGCAAGGTCAATCAAAACACGCAAAGCATACCTGCCTTTTGACGATATTGTCATTTTTATACTCCTTTCCTCTTGTAATCTTTATACGTTAGCATCGAAATGCGTCAAATCCTTTATAACTTCTGCTGCTATAATCAGACCGGCAACAGACGGTTAGAACATTCATCATAAAAGACCAACCGTCTTAAGTGCCTGCCTTAAATCTTCAATAATATCCTCGACATCCTCAATGCCGACACTAAAGCGGAAAAATCCGTTATGGAATTCCTCAGGGTAGAGATATTGCCGCTCATCATTCTCTCCAAGAAATACTATCAGGCTTTCATCATGTCCGAGCGAAACCGCGGAGGTAATCACTTTGAGGCAGCTCACGAATCGGTTATGCGTATCGTGGTCAGCTTTCAAACCAAAAGAAAGTACACCTCCAAAGCCGGGCGACATCTGTTTTACTGCGGTTTCATGTCCCTTATGTCTTTCGAGACCGGGATAAGCTACAAAGCTTACACATGGCTGTGCTTCAAGCCACTTTGCAACTTTGAGTGCATTTTCATTGTGCTGACGCATACGCAGAGGAAGCGTTACCGAGCCGCGCATAATAAGCCAAGCATTAAACGGACTGATAGTACCGCCGAGATTGATCTGCGACTGTGCACGAATAATATCCAAATATTCGGTTTTTCCGATAATAGCACCGCCCATCGCATCACCGTGACCGTTAATGTATTTTGTCAGGCTTTCTATAGTAAAGTCAGCCCCGAGTTCAATAGGACGCTGATTGAAAGGAGAAGCAAAGGTGTTATCCACCGATAATAGCGCTCCCTTTTCATGGGCAATATCAGCGATTGCGCTAATGTCTGAAATAGTCAGCGTAGGATTACCGGGAGTTTCGATATGAATCAGTTTTGTATTCGGACGGATAGCCGTACGAACTGCATCCAAATCAGAGGTGTCAACAATCGTCGTTTCCACATGAAATTTATTGTTAAACAGTTCGTTAAGCAGACGATATACTGCAATATACGTAACGCTGGAAAAGATAACGTGGTCGCCGCTTTGAAGCAGTGCGAAAAATAAACCGGACAGAGCCGCCACACCGCTTGCCAGTACAACACAGTCTTCGCCGCCTTCAAGGGAAGCCAGCTTCTCCTGCAAATACTTTTGGTTTGAACCGCCGTTTCTCGTATATAAATTTCCCGCTGCACTCGACCAATTCACATCGGTCGGATCATAAGGAAGTTCATAACTGTTGGCCATTGTAATCGGACGCTTAATAGCCCCTGTTTCGCTATCCACATCATTTCCGGTATGCACGGCCCTTGTCTGAAAACCGTACTCGTCTCCATATATTCTTTTACTCATCTTACTGACTCCTTTTTTTATCGAATAGTGCCGCCGCCGAGAACAACATCACCGTCATACAGCACCGCAGCCTGTCCGGGCGTGATCGCTCGCTGAGGTTCATCGAAGATAATATGAACAGTTTTATCGCCTGTCGGAATTACGGTAGCCCACTGCTCAGGATGACGGTAACGTATTTTTACTTTGCACCGTATTTCAGCCGTAGGAGCTTCACCGGAAATCCAGTTAAAATCTTCGGCAAAGGTTTCTGTGCTGTATATATCCTGCGCTGTTCCGAGTGTTACGGTATTTTCTTTTATATTGATTCTGCTTACATACATCGGCTCCGGTGTGGAAATTCCAAGTCTCTTATGCTGTCCTATGGTATATCTGACAATGCCCTTGTGCTCACCTAAAACTGCGCCGTCATCAGATACAAAATTGCCGGGCGGATATGTTTTCCCGGTATATTTCTCTAAAAATGCCGCATAATCACCATTCGGGACAAAACATATATCCTGACTGTCCGGCTTTTCCGCATTAACGAAGCCGCTTTCCTCCGCAATCCGGCGCACCTCTGTTTTTCTCATGCGGCCGAGCGGAAGCATCGTAGCAGCGAGCTGCGCTTGTGTCATAGAATACAATACATAGCTTTGATCCTTTGTGTCGTCCACAGCCTTTTTGAGCAAATACCGATTTCCGTCATATTCGATTCTTGCATAGTGTCCGGTTACAATATAATCGCAGCCGAGAAGTTTCGCCCGTTCATAGAGCTTGTCAAACTTCATATATCGGTTGCAGTCAATGCACGGATTGGGTGTGATGCCTGCTTCATAGCATTGTACGAATTTCCGCATCACTTTCTCACGGAAACCTTCGGAGAAGTTAAAAACATAATACGGCATACCGAGCTTGTAGGCGACACTCCTTGCATCTTCCACATCATCAAGAGAACAACAGGTACGCGACCGTTCAACGCCGATGTCTTCATTATGGTATAACTTCATCGTACATCCGATACATTCGTATCCAAGATCTATCATCATCTTTGCTGCCAAGGAGGAATCCACTCCGCCGCTCATAGCAATGAGTGCCTTTTTCATTGTCCCAACCTCAGCATTTCATCGATACACTTCCGCGAAGCTGCAATCAGTTCATCGCTCATAACGATTTCTTCTCCGCCGATTCCTTTGACCGTTCTGTAAACATCCATCAGTGTGGTTGCTGACATATTGTGGCATACACAGTCTTTAGAAAGAGGATAAAAGCTCTTATCAGGACATTTGAACTGAAGATGTTCCACAATACTGTTCTCGGTACCAATAATATATTCGTTGCCTGCGCCTTTTTCTGCATAGGACATGATTTCAGTGGTGCTTCCCACAAAATCCGCAAGTGCAACAATGCTCGGGTGACATTCGGGATGCATCAGTATCTCTGCACCGGGATGCTGTTCTCTTGCTATCTCCACATCGCGTTTTGTCATTCGTAAATGCGTGGGACAGCCGCCCCGTACCAGCTCGATCTTCTTTTCCGGCACCTGCTTTGAGACCCAATCGCCCAAATTACAATCGGGAATAAACAGTATCTTATCGTTTGGGATATTGCGGATAATTTTTACCGCAGATGAGGAAGTAACACAGACATCACAAACTGTCTTCAGCTCCGCCGTGGTATTGATATACGCGACCACTGTATGCTCCGGCATTTCCTCTTTCATCTGTGCGATAAGGTCACTATCCATTTGGTCTGCCATGGGACAGCCTGCAATGGGATTGGCAAGAAATACCGTTTTC
This sequence comes from Clostridia bacterium, assembly GCA_017461545.1. Lineage (GTDB taxonomy): Bacteria > Bacillota > Clostridia > UBA1212 > UBA1212 > SIG423. The sequence goes on from JAFTXP010000007.1 coordinate 71,527, forward strand.
TGCGGCGAGAGTATCTTTACTGTTTCCGCCATAAAACGAACGCCGCACATAATAACAGTTTGATCCTGCACCTCGGCCGCCTTTTGACTTAGTCCAAAGGAATCTCCTATATAATCCGCAACCTCCCATATATCATGCCCTTGATATGCATGAGCAAGGATACAAATGCCTTTTTCTTTTTTTAATCGGATGATTTCATCCTGAAGTTCTTGTATTTTCATATTTTCACACTCCGTAAACTGTAAACAGCAGACTTGATACGCTCCACAGCCTCCTCAAGCACAGAGCTTGGACAAGCAATATTCATGCGCATGAAGCCTTGACCGCCTGCGCCGAAGGTATTCCCGTTATGCAGCCTGACACCTGCTTTATTCAGAAACAGATCGTCCAGTTCAGAGAAAGGCAGATTCAGCTTCCTGCAGTCAAGCCAAGCAAGATAGGTGCCTTCCATGTTCAAAGCCGAAACGGGAGCATGCTCCGGAAAAGCTGATTTTATCAGAGCAATATTTTGCTGCAGATATTGCAGTAAACCATCCAGCCACTCTTCACCGTCTCTATAAGCAGCTTTGGTGGCTGCCACAGCCATAATATTCAAATGGCTGTAACCTGTAGCGACACATTCTTTTCGTATCCGTTTCCGCAATGTTTTATTCGGAACTATGATATTTGCCGCCTGCAATCCTGCCAGATTAAAGGTTTTTGTCGGAGACAGACAGGTTACAGTTCTGTCTGCAACCTCATCTGATAAAGATGCAATAGGAGTATGCTTATAACCGGGATAAATAAAGTCTGAATGGATCTCATCCGAAATGATATACACATCATATCTCCGACAGATTTCTGCAATTTGAGTAAGTTCCTCTTTTGACCACACCCGTCCCACGGGATTATGAGGAGAACACAATAAAAATACTTTTACGTTATTCTGCCTGATTTTATTTTCAAAATCGTCAAAATCAATTTCATACCGACCGTCTTTCAGAATAAGTTCGCTAACTACTGTTTTGCGGTGATTTCCCGGTATGATTTCAGCAAATGGATAATACACAGGCTGACAGATCAGCACGGAATCGTCCGGTTCAGACATAGCCCGAATTGCAGCTGCTACACCGAAAATCACACCCGGTACTTTAAGTATTTGTTCTTTTTCAATCCTAAATCCAATTCTGTGTTCGTACCAATTTATGATAAGTTCATCATATTCCTCGTCGGTATCGCCGTAACCATATATTCCATGTTGTGCTGCGTTTATGAGCGCATCCGTAACCGCCGGAGGGGATTTGAAATCCATATCCGCAATCCACATCGGAATTACAGGAGATGCTCTACCTACAGAATGTACCCCGTATTTTATTGCACCTGTATTTTTTCTGTCATAAACCGTATCAAAGAATGATGAATCAAACATTTTAAATCACCTCCAACAAAACAGGGTTAAAGGCCCCAATACAATAATGACAGTACCGGAGCCTTGATGATCATTCTGCAAACAGCGGTGTAGACAAATATCTGTCGCCGGTATCCGGCAGAAGTACAACAATAGTTTTTCCTTCGTTTTCGGGACGCTTTGCAAGTTCAACAGCAGCCCATGCGGCAGCACCGGAAGAAATACCTACGAGGACACCTTCGCTTTTGCCAATCAGTTTTCCGGTTGCAAAAGCATCCTCATTTGATACGGGGATGATCTCATCGTAAATACCTGTGTTCAGAACATCAGGAACAAAACCTGCGCCGATACCCTGAATCTTGTGCGGACCTGCAACACCTGTTGAGAGCACCGCAGAAGCGGCAGGTTCAACCGCAACAACCTTGACAGACGGATTCTTGGCTTTCAGATACTCGCCTACACCGGTTACGGTACCGCCCGTTCCGACACCGGCAACAAAGATATCCACCTTTCCGTCAGTGTCCTCATATATTTCCGGACCGGTATTCTCTCTGTGTGCCTTTGGATTGGCAGGATTGACAAACTGACCGGGAATAAAGCTGTTCGGAATCTCATTAGCCAATTCCTCAGCCTTTGCAATAGCACCTTTCATGCCTTTTGCACCTTCAGTCAGTACCAGTTCTGCACCGTAGGCTTTCATCAGCTGTCTGCGCTCAACCGACATAGTTTCGGGCATTACAATAATGATTCTGTATCCACGCGCAGCTGCCACAGCCGCAAGACCGATACCGGTATTGCCGGAGGTAGGTTCAATGATGACTGAGCCGGGTTTCAATTTTCCGGAAGTCTCTGCCTCGTCGATCATTTCCTTTGCTATACGGTCTTTTACAGAGCCTGCCGGATTGAAGTATTCCAGCTTTGCCACGATCTTCGCTTTAAGGTTTAAAGCTTTTTCAATATGTGTGAGTTCTAAAAGGGGAGTTTTTCCGATTAGCTGATCGGCAGATGTATATATTTTAGACATGATAGTAACCTCCAAAGCAATTATTCTACTTTACCGCCCTCTACCACAAGGTTATCAGGGTCGGCAGCATCACCGTATACAGAAGCAAGAGTTGCTGCGTAATCGGCATGGAAGAAATTCTCTTTGCCCAGTGTTTCTATTTCATTATTGAGCCAATCAAGAAGAGTTGTATTTCCTTTCTGAACGGCAGGAGCAATAGTATCTGCATTACCGAGTGCATCAATACCTACGGTAAATCCCGGATTTTGAATTGCCCATGCAAGAACTTCTGTGTTATCTGTAGAGAATGCATCTCCGCGTCCGTCGAGCAAAGCGTTATATGCATCGGCATATTCGTCATATTTCTGGAGTTTTACATTCGGATAGTTCTTTTCAAAATAGGTTTCAGCTGTAGTGCCTTTAACAACAATGAGTTCTTTTCCGCTCAGCTGTTCAACATCGGTAATAAGCGCATTGTCAGGAGAAACAACACCGAGCTTTACCTTCATGTATGGCAGTGCAAAATCAACCTGCTGAGCACGTTCCTCGGTTACGGTAAAGTTTGCGAGGATAATATCAACCTTGCCTGTTGCTGCATATTCCACGCGGCTTGCAGGATCGGTGGAAACATATTCAACTTCTACACCGAGGTCTTTGGCAATACGTTCGGCAAAGTAAACATCATATCCCTGATACTTGCCGTTTTCATCTACATAACCAAAGGGCGCCTTATCGCTGAATACACCGATTACGATTTTTCCGCTTTCCTTGATTTCATCCAAAGTCCGGAAGGAAACAGCTGTACCGTCCTTATTATCACCGCAGCCTGCAAGACTGCTTACCAAAAGCAGAGAGGCTACTACTAAAGTTATTAATTTAATAAAAAGATTTTTGCGTTTCATAATAAAATACCTTCTTTCAAAATTAACGGCTGATTGCCGTTTTAATCTGTATGTGTCCTGCGTTTTTTATAAGCAAAGGTTTGCAGGAATTCCCTTGCCCGCTGTGTTTTTGGATTTGTAAAAAATTCATCCGGTTTGGAATCTTCGACAATGTTTCCGTTATCCAAAAATATAATACGGTCTGCAATTGCACGGGCAAACTGCATTTCATGGGTAACGATAACCATCGTCATACCCTGATCGGCAAGTTCCAGCATAACATCCAGAACTTCTCTGACCATCTCAGGGTCGAGTGCCGCTGTCACTTCATCAAAGAGCATTACTTCGGGGTTCATACAAAGTGCACGGATAATCGCCACACGCTGTTTCTGACCGCCGGAGAGTTCTCTGGGATACGCTTTGCGTTTTTCCCAAAGTCCTACTCTTTTCAGAAGTCTTTCAGCATCCTGCTCCACTTCGCTTTTCAGGCGTTTCTGCACCTTGACGGGAGCTAAAGTGATATTATCCATAATGTTTTTATTCGGGAATAAATCATAGCTTTGAAAAACCATTCCGATTTTTTGTCGAAGCTGCGTGATCTTTTTGCCGTCGGATGTTACCTCTTCTCCGTCCAAAAAGATGGTGCCGGCACTCGGTGACTCCAAACCGTTCATACATCGCAGAAGCGTACTTTTTCCGCAACCTGACGGACCGAGTACCACAACAACTTCACCTTTGCGAATACAAAGATCGATACCGTCAAGAACAGTTTCCGTACCGAATCTTTTTACAAGACCTGATACCTGCAGCTGTATTCTTTCTTCCATTTACTGTGTTCACCTCCAGCGTTTTTCGAGTTTCTTTGCCAGCATGGAAATTGGCCAACAAGCAAGGAAATACAGTAGAAATATTACTCCGTACACCCACAGCGCCGCAGTGGGATAATCGAAGCGGTTGGCGTCAATAATCTGTTTGCCAACCTTGAGAACCTCAGTCATACCGATTAGCACGACAAGGCTTGTTGTTTTTATCATACGTGTTGTTAAATTGATTGTAAGCGGAATGAGTCTGCGCATCGTCTGCGGAACGACTACATATCCGAAAGTCTGTATCTTGTTCATTCCGAGAGCTGCAGCACTGTCATATTGGTGTTTCGGAATACTTATCAGCGCCCCTCGCACCAGGTCTCCCATTTCAGCAGTTCCCCACAGTGTAAACACGATGACCGCACTTACATCAGCAGAAAGGTTCCAGCCAAATGCTCTTGTTACGCCGAAATAAGCGATAAAAAGGAGAACAAGTTGCGGCATGATGCGTATAAATTCCAGATACACACGGCTGACTGCCCTTGATACCGGATTTTTCATTGTCATGAACATCCCAAACAGTATGCCAAGCGGGATAGATAACAACACCGCAATTAAGCTGATCCGAAGTGTCACCCAAAGACCTTCAAGCAACCTCAGGAAGTTTTTTCCCATAAAAAGTACACTAATTCCCGAATCCTGCATATCTCAGCCTCCTCTCAATAATGCTCGCTATTATAGAAATCGGAAGCAGAATGATCAGATAAAAGACCACCAGCATAAGCAGAGCCTCATCGGTTTCATAGTACAGACCGATCAAGTCTTTTGTGACATACATCAGATCTGCAAGAGCGATTCCGCTGACAACCGAAGTTTCTTTTATCAGAAAAATCACATTCGCACATATGCCGGGAACCGAGACTGCAAGTGCCTGCGGAAAGATGACTTCTTTCATAGTGAGCGCATTGCTCATTCCAAGACTTGCAGCAGATTCGATCTGCGATTTTTCGACTGATTCAAGACCGCTTCGTATAGACTCCGACATATAACTTCCGCCTAAGAATGCAATCCCTACGATAGCGCAAAACTCCGCACTCCAAACTATACCGATTTTCGGAAGTCCAAAATAAAGGAAGAAGAGCTGAACCAACAAAGGGGTATTTCTGCTGATTTCAATATAAACAGAAATGATTCTGCGTATAATCGGAACCCGATAATATTGCACCACGGAACAGATTACTCCGACAACCAGGGATAACAAAATACCGAAGAAAGCAATCTTCACGGTCAGTATTGCCGCATCAATATACCACGGCAAATATTTGACCATAAAATCAAAATTCAGCTCCATGCCGCTTACGAACCTCCTAATTTATGTAGATTTTTTAAGAGCTTATCTGCATTTATATCTCTTGAAATACTTATTTAACTGCATCAAATCCGCGCTGCAGGTCGGCAATGATATCGTCGATATGCTCTGTTCCGATAGAAAGACGGATAGTGTTCGGCTTTATTCCCTGATCCGCCAGTTCTTCTTCTGAAAGCTGACTGTGTGTAGTTGTTGCCGGGTGAATTACAAGACTTTTAACATCAGCGACATTTGCAAGCAGAGAGAATATCTGCAAGCTGTCTATGAATTTGTGAGCCTCTTCTACGCCGCCCTTGATCTCAAATGTAAAGATTGACGCACCGCCGCTTGGGAAATATTTCTGATACAGCGCATTGTCAGGATGGTCGGGTAATGACGGATGATTGACTTTTTCAACCTGAGGGTGATTTGCAAGGAATTCAACAACTTTCTTCGCATTTTCCGCATGACGTTCCAAACGCAGCG
>JAFTXP010000008.1 GCA_017461545.1 Clostridia bacterium
ATGCCGCCCCATCTTGGGTCACCCTGCTGATAGCAAGTCGGAGCTGCCATTGATGTAATAGATGCTGTACCGAGAACACCGATAAGTGTTGCCAATACTAAAATAAAGCTAATAACTCGTTTTTTCATAAGATTCGAAATCCCGCCACTATGTAAACACTGCACAAGCGCACATGCAAGTGAATACTGAGAGATTTCAACCTCCTTTCACTATATATACGTAAATTAATTTTTCAGTTGCGGACAAAAAGCGCAGTTTGCCCGTTAGCTTGTTATTATACTACCATTATATGCCGCAGTTGTCAATATCGGAATTAACTTTTTTAATATTTTTTTACAGATTTTTTTACGAATATTCCAACATTGCAACAAAAAAAGATGCCCACCGCCGAATGCTGATGGGCATAAAAAACAAATAAATTTCCAACAACCCCGGCGTGGGGAAATACACGCCGGGTTCGCTATGCGTTCTGTGATTTATTTGTATTCAGTATCAATCAATATCCCAATTGCTCTCCGATAAGCACGACTTCAAACTCACCCGTCATAGGCTTTGACCACAACACAGATAAACCACGGCAGATTCTGTCGGGGCTTTTGCAATCATAGCAACGATCTGCTTTAACCGCACATGGGGTTTTCATACCAAGCCGTTTTGCATTCAAGGGCGAAGCGATGTTTCTTGCTCGCCAAAGTGCGTCGTCATAGTCCTTGGCAATCTTGTTTTCTCCTACAACAAGGTACACCTTTTCATGTCCGTAAAAGATGGAAGCAACTCGGTTGCAGTTACCGTCTATATTAATAATCTCTCCCGTTTCGGCAAGTCCGTTAACAGAGGAAACATACACCTCAGCTCTATTTGCGGCAAAGCGGACATCTTTGCCCGTTTTGCCTTCGGGAATACGTTGATGCCAATGCACATCGTTATGAGATGAAAGCCTTTCGTACAGTCCCATTTCTTCAAGTGTCACAGAACCGCCAAAACCGACTGTCTTTCCGTTGATTTGTAAATCTAAATAGTCGGCAGCCTCCTTTGCGGTTTCAAAACAAGAGACAGTATATCCTCGTTTTTCAAAAACGCTTTTTAGTAATTCAAACTTCTTCATACTCTGCTCCTTTTTTACCTGTTGTCGGAGCAAAGAGAGTACACTTTATCCTGTGCCTTTGATCATTACATCGTGTACGGATTGACATAACGTTTTTGCTTTTCTCGTTCACTTGGCATAGGTCATATTTTTCAAGGTTTCATTATTACCCCTGCCCGAGCCTCGTTCACCTTTTTTCTGTATTCATAATTTATATATAATTTATCTCTCCTCACGGAAATACGGCAATCCGAGACTTGCCGGAGGCTGATGTTCACGTTTTTTTCTGGCGCTTGTAAATACAAGCACAAATATTGTAACAACATACGGAAGCATCTTTATGAGCTCTTTCGTCGCAGAGGACAGTCCCGGAATATATACGCATACGATATATAAGCCGCCGAATATAAAAGAACTCCAAATTGCAGACTTTGGTTTCCAGAGAGCAAAAATAACGATAGCAACAGCAAGCCATCCTCTGTCTCCAAAACCGTTATTTGTCCATGCGCCGCTTGTATAGTCCATCACGAAATAAAGACCGCCCATTCCGGCAATTGCGCCGCCTATGCAAGTAGCCAAGTATTTATAAAGAGTGACATTTATGCCTGCGGCATCTGCAGTTGCAGGATTTTCGCCGACAGCTCTCAGATGCAAGCCTACCCTTGTACGATTCAAAACAAACGACGTAGCAAGAGCTATAAACACAGCCAGATATGCCATGAAACCGAAAGATATTTCAATGTCACCTATGGAAAAACCAAACGGAGTTGTGTAATACTTTCCTGTTGTAAGCAATGAAATCGAACCGCTCTCGCCGAAAAAGCTAAGAAGCGAACCGCCGAAGAAGTTTCCGATTCCTATTCCAAAGGTTGTAAGAGCAAGACCCGTTACGTTCTGGTTGGCATGAAGTGTTATTGTGAGGAAACTGTATATCAGTGCCATCAATGCAGAACCTATTATACAAGCAAGAAGAGGTATCAATATGCACAGAACAGCACTCGGGTCAGCCGTACTTTTTTCGTAAAGATATCCTCCGATGATTCCGGATATACCGCCCACATACATAATTCCTGGAATTCCGAGATTCAGATTACCGCTTTTTTCAGTAATGATTTCACCGGTTGCACCGTACAAAAGAGGAATACCCTGTACGATAGCGGCACAAATAAAAGCAATTATTTTATCAAGCATGTCCTTCCTCCTTATGTTTTGAACGGAAATTTATCTTATACTGCACAAAGAATTCGCAGCCGATAATAAAGAACAAAATTATTCCTGTTACAATGTCGGCAACGCTCTCATTAAGACGGAAAGTTGTTGCAATTTCGCCCGCACCTATTTGCAGGAAAACTATCAGGAATGATGTAAGAATCATAACAATAGGATTAAATTTAGCAAGCCATGATACCATAATCGCCGTAAATCCTACACCGCCGGCAAGATTGGGTGAAACGGTATGGTTTATACCGGAGACAAGAAGGAAACCGGCAAGGCCGCAAATACCGCCCGATATAGCCATTGTTCTGATTATTACTTTTTTGACGTTTATTCCTACATATCTTGCTGTATTTTCACTCTCACCGACAACAGAAATTTCGTATCCCTGTTTACTGTATTTCAGATATATAAAAAGTGCCACCGTAGTAACTGCAACAATCAATATGCTGAATAGATATTTCTGTCCGAATAACGACGGAAGCCATCCGCTTTCCGTAGCGGAATTGATCGTGCCCATGACGCTCGAACCGTTAGGTACCCAAATCATTATAAAGAACGATATGAGCTGCATTGCCACATAGTTCATCATAAGAGTAAACAATGTCTCATTAGTGTTCCATATAGCTTTAAAGAATGCAGGAATCATGCCCCAGATCATGCCCAACAGTATAGATACAACCAGCATCACTGCAATCAATGCAACATTCGGAATTTTATCATCTATATAAAACATACATGCAGCCGCGCCAAGAGCTCCCATCAGAACCTGACCTTCAGCGCCTATATTCCAAAAACGCATTTTGAAAGCCGGAGTTACAGCCAGAGACACGCAGAGAAGGACAACCAGTTCTTTGAGCATTACCCAAACTTTTCTCTCTGTTCCGAAACTACCCTTGAACATAGCAGCATAAACTTCGACAGGATTATCCTTTGTGAGAAGTGTAATTACAACAGCGCTCACAAGCAAAGCCGCAACGATGGCAACTGCACGTACAATCCACGCTTTATACCAAACCATACTTGCACGTTTTGTAATATGTATCAACGGCTCGTGTTTTCTACCGGATTTATTACTCATTTGTCAAACCTCCGTCCGTTTTTGTCATCAGAAAACCTACTTCTTCTTTTGTCGCGGTTCTGGCATCAACTATTCCACTGACTCTGCCGCCTGCAATTACCATGATTCTGTCGCACAATTCAAGTAACACATCCAGATCCTCTCCTACAAAAACAACCGCAACACCGCTGTCTTTTTGCTTTGTAAGAAGATTATATATTAAATATGAAGAGTTTATATCAAGACCTCTCACCGGATATGCCGCCATAAGAACTGTCGGCGACGAAGCAATCTCACGCCCTACCAATACTTTCTGTACATTTCCGCCTGAAAGTTGTCTTACGGGGGTTGTGGCGCTCGGAGTTACAACCTCGAGCTGCTTAATAATCCGCTCCGCCAAGTCTCTCGGTTCTTTTCTTTCCACAAAGGCTGTTTTACCTTGATTGTAGCTTCTGAGCATCATATTATCCACGATATCCATATTGGCTACAAGACCCATTCCCAGACGGTCCTCGGGAACAAAAGACAATCTGACACCCAAATCTCTTATTTGAACAGGATTTTTAGAACACAAGTCCTCTGTTTCATTCGTAACGGGGTCATTGTATTTTATTGAGCCCGACGATACGGAAATAAGACCTGCGATAGACTCCAACAGCTCTCTCTGACCGCTGCCGGCAATACCTGCGATACCGAGAATTTCGCCCGAACGCGCAGTAAACGAAATATCATCAAGTATCTTTATGCCCTCTTTATCATAATAATTGACATTTTCCACAACAAGACGGTCAACAGGATTTACAACTTCACTTCTCTGAATATTAAGTTCTATTTTCTTACCCACCATCATTTCCGTGAGTTCCGCCTCATTTGTTTCAGCAGTATTTACAACACCAATACATTCGCCTTTTCTGAGAACCGCAACTCTGTCCGAGATTGCCATAACCTCGTGAAGCTTGTGCGTAATGATTATAATAGCCTTTCCGTCCTCTCTCATTCTTTTAAGAACTTTGAAAAGCTTCTTTGTCTCCTGCGGCGTAAGCACGGCGGTAGGCTCGTCCAAAATTAAAATCTCTGCACCGCGGTACAAAACTTTTATAATTTCAACCGTCTGTTTTTCCGAAACCGACATTTCATAAATCTTTTTGTTCGGGTCAAGTGCAAAACCGTACTTTGCACTGATTTCTTTTACATTGCCTTTGGCAATTTTAATATCAAAACGGCCTTTTTCTTTGAGCCCGAGAACAATATTTTCCGTTGCGGTAAAGAGATCCACCAGTTTAAAATGCTGATGTATCATACCGATTCCGTACTTAAAAGAATCTTTCGGAGAAGATATGACAACTTCTTTGCCGTCAATATAAATATGACCTTCATCCGGGAAATAAATTCCGGAAATCATATTCATAAGTGTAGTTTTACCGCTGCCGTTTTCTCCGAGCAATGAAAGAATTTCGCCTTTTTTTACAGAAAGGCTTATATTATTATTCGCCACAACATTACCGAAACGCTTTGTTATGTTTCTCAGTTCAATAGCATTTTCTTGCACTTTGGAAATACCTCCGTTTTTTAATTTTCAGAACAAATACGTACAGATATTACACATATTACGAATTTCTTCTGAAAATTAAAAAGTTAAAAGATGCCAAGCGAAGAAATTCTTCGCTTAACATCTTTATAACCCATATCAACCGTCAATCATTATTTGATCGTAATTCCGTCAATATCAACGTCAAAGTAAGGAGCAGATCTGTATGCTTCTGCATCTGACTCGTTGAAGTAACCGTCTTTGATTACGTTTACACCTTCGTCAGGCTTGTAGTCGCCGTTAATATCTGCAGCATATTCTGTAAGAGCAGCGCCACTTACAGTGAATTTGCTTGTATCAAATACATGAATCTCTCCTGATTTCAATTTAGCCATAGCTGCATCGATAGCTTCCTGTGTGCCTTCTGCAGCTGCAGCAGTGTTGAGTTCTGTGAGAGCAACTGAACCTGTTTCGATTGTTCCGCAGTAATCTGTCGGAATTTCTTTTCCGTCTCTTGCAGACTCAATCATGAGCTTGAAGTAAGGAGCCCAGTCGATCTTTGAAGAAATAATAGCTGTAGTAGGAGCCATAGAAATAGTGCTTATGTTGTAAGCTACGTTAGGAACACTTGCTGCTTCACAAGCTTTAGGCGCACCCTCTGAATCTGCATGCTGGCTGATAAGAACGCAACCGTCTTTGATAAGATTTTCTGCTGCCTCTTTCTCAAGAGATATATCAAACCATGAGTTAGTAAATGTTACATCCATTGTAACACTTTCACAGACGGATTTAGCGCCGAGATAGAAAGATGTATATCCTGATTTAACTTCTGCATACGGCCAAGCACCTACATAACCGATTTTAGCCTGAGCTGCAGTGATTTTTCCTGATGAAATCATCTCATTGAGTTTCAAACCTGCTGCAATACCTGCAAGGTAACGTCCCTCATAGATAGATGCAAAAGCGTTGTGGTAGTTTGCAAGTCCTGCAACTTTAGCCTGTGTGCCTGTAGCGTGGCAGAACTGAACCTCCGGACACTCTTTAGCAGCCTGAAGCATAAATGACTCGTGACCGAAGCTGTCAGCAAAGATAACATCACAGCCTTCGTCAACAAGCTTCATAGCCGTATCGTAGCATGTGTTATCTTCAGGAATGTTTGTCTTAAATATAACCTGATCATCTGAAAGGCCGAGTTCCTGCTGAACCTGTTTAGCAGCCATCATGAAGTTATTGTCGTATGTTGAGTTTTCATCATGCAAGAAGATAAAACCAACTTTGAAAGTGTCTTCTGATTCGCCAGCGCATGCTACCAATCCGAGCACCATAGCAACAACGAGAAGTAATGAAAGGATTTTTTTCATTGTTTTGCCTCCGAAATAAATTTTATGTGAATTCAGACCACACAGATATTTTATAAGGCAGAACAAAAATAAAAAAAGCCAGACTTATAACATAAGTCCGGCTGCAAATACATTAATCCCACCGTGTAAAACAACCAGTGCCATTCACATGTGCAAGCTTATCACAGCATTATTTCAAAGTCAAACAAATTCCGACAAATTTTAACAATTTGCATCAAAGATTCTTCCTCAAAACATAAAACTTTCTGAGCGAATCATCGCTTGCTTCTTTCATGGTTGTGCCGTTAAATACTTTTTCTACAGTAAAACCCGCATCCTTTGACGCATTTGTGATATCTTCATCAGACCATGCTTTTTCGCATACGGTATCGTCAAATCTTTCGTATAATTCGTTTTCCGCATCATACAACTCAAAAAAAGTCACGTTATATCTGCATATCTTCTTATTTTTGTTGTAATTGCTTGTCCAGATGCAAGTACCTTCGTCGCTGTCATCAAAAAAAGTATTAGTCCCGACAACCGTTTCAAAATATTTTTCCGAAAGGGCATCAAAAACAAACAGTCCGCCGTCGTCGATAAAATTTTTAATCCTCATAAAAAACCTCTTTAACGATGCGTCGGAAGTGATGTGGTTTATTCCGTCTGTTATGCACACCATCGCACTGACCGTGCCGTACATATCCATTTTGCACATATCCTGGCAGAGCCACAAAATATCAATATTTTTTTCCGCTGCGCGTTCTTCGGCCTCGGCAAGCATTTCCTCGCTCATATCAAGACCAATCATTTCGTAACCGCGCTCTGCCAGAATACAGGTGAGATTCCCCGTACCGCATGCAACGTCAAGAATCATCGGAACCTTGCCTCCGTCACTTCGCTCGGGCAAACCGAATTTTCTGAAAATCTTCTCCAGATAGTCTGCAATTTTACCGTAGTCTATATCAGTTGTATATCGGTTGTAAAAACCTGCAATATTGTTATACATATTTACCCGGCAGATGCCGCTCCTTCAGTGTCTATGCTTTCACCGGTGCTGTTAGTACTTTCTTCAGCGCCTTCTCCTGTACTGTTTTCAGCATTATTCGTTTGATCAGACTCCGTAATTTTCTCAGACGATACAACACCCAAAGTCTCCATAGCCTCATAAAGCTGCAAGTCGTATCCTGCAGGAATACTTTCTACGTCATAAGATTTATATTCTTCTGCAAGTTCTACAATTATAGACGGTGTGATTCCCACCTGATCTATACATTCCCCCGAAGGTGTAAAATACCTCGACGATGATAAAACTATGCCGCTTCCGTCGCTTGTGTATTCTTTATTTATCTGACCCAAAGCTTTGCCATAGGACTTTACACCGATTATCTTACCATATCCGAAATCGCGTATCGCTCCTGCAACAAGCTCCGATGCACTTGCAGTGTTTTCATTAATCAACACAGCCATCGGAACTGTAATGCAACTTGCATCCGAGGTTATAGTCTTTACTGTTTCGCCCTTACGGTTTTGAGCCGTAGCAACAGTCCCCTCGGGCAAAATAATATCCGCAACCTTCGCCGCCTCATCAGCATATCCGCCCGGATTTCCTCTTAAATCAAGAACTATTCCGGTGCATCCGGAATCGGCGATTGCTTTATCAACAGCAAGTTTAAACGAATCGGCAGTACCGGGAATAAACTTTGTAATTCTTATATATTTCAAGCCGCCTTCAAGGTCTTTTAACTTTACACTCTGTTCTTTTATAGTAGTGACAGTTATATTACGAACTTGTGTTGTTCCGTCTGCCAAGACGAATGTCAGATTCAATGCATTTCCGTCAGTCTTTAAATAAGCGTTAAATGTTTCAGATGCCATACCTATAACAGATTCGCCGTTTATAGCAGTCAGAACATCTCCGACTTTTACACCTGCTTTTTCGGCAGGGGAATCTGCGACTACCTCTTCAACCAAATATCCTTTTTCGTGTGACTTTACAGTTATGCCTATACCGGAATAAGTACCTTCCACAAATGAAATATATCTATCCATGGTATTTGGACTGTAATATGAGCTATACGGATCCTCCAGTTTATCAACAACACCTTCAATGGCGCCCTCAATCAGCTCATTAATATCGTAATCAGTATAATAGTTCTCACTTATAAAGTCCAAAATATCCTGAAATTTAGCAACTTTCATTGTATCTACATTTTCATCTTTAAAAGTCACCTTATTTCCTTTATTAAATGCATATCCGTTGTAATAAAATTTATCCGCAAGAAAAAAGGTTGCAATAACAGTTACAACAATGAGAAGTGCTGCACACAAGAACAAAATGAAAGCGTTAACCTTTATTTCAGCTTTAAACTTCTTCTTTTTTGACTGCTTTCTATCGCCGAAAAATGATTTTTTCTTCTTTTCCGGCGCTTCGCCGGTCACAGAAGCCGCATAATCCAAAAGCGGCTGTTCATTTTCCTGTGAAGATTCATTTATTTTCTCTTCGTCCGCCATAAAAACCTCCGTCACTTCATCAAACTTTAACATGCCTTTTGACTGCAAGTGAGCCTGCACTCACACCCAAAGCGACACCTGCAACAACAAACCAAAGTAAGAAAGAACCTGCCATACTTTCAAACGGAACCAGCTCTACCGAATCTCCGAAAAGCGTGTTTTTCATAAAGTATTCATATACAAGCGAATATACGCCTTTCAGCACACCGTAAGAGATGACAGAGCCTACCAGACCAACGAAAAAGCCTTCTATTATAAAAGGTCCGACAATAAATACATCAGTTGCACCTATATATTTCATAATCTCGATTTCTCTTCTTCTGGCGAAAACCGTCAATTTTACCGTATTGAAAACAAGAAGTACCGAAAGGCAGCCAAAAACAATAATAGCTATCACAGAACATGTTCTTACAACAACTTTTACAGTTTCTAATTTATTTACAATGCCGGCAATATTTCTGACACTGTCCACTCCCTCGATTTGGTTGTATATATAATTCTCAAACTCTTCGCCGGATACGGTCGAATCAAGATCCACATCCAGACTCACAAATCTTAATGCTTCGTTGTCGGTATATCCGGCAAAAAGATCTCCGTTTCCGTCATCCTCGAAAGTCTCCAGCATACCCTGCATATTTTCTTCCGCCGATATAAAAGTCACTTCTTCAATACACGGATCAGCTGAAAGTTTTTCTTTAACAGCCAGACATGCGTCTTCTGTAACATGGGATTTAAAATTAATCCTTATCTCAGGTCGGTCATTATAGTGGTCTATTATTGTCTGCATATTCGCTGACACAGATACAAGCGCTCCTATAATCATCAAAGATGCAAAAATAACACTCACTGATGCAAATATCATAAACATATTCTGAAGAATATTCTTAGCTCCCTGTCTGAGCATATAGAAAAATACTCTTATTTTCGAGAAAATACTGTTATTCATCAGAATCACCTCCGAAAACAGCACTTGCATCATCATTGCTGTCCGACTTAACACCATGATTAAGCATTATTATTCTCTTTCCCATGCGCTCTGCAAGTTCTCTCTCATGAGTTGCAACAACTACTGTTGCACCTTTCTCATTTATCTTCTCCAGTAGATTCATAATCTCGACAGAATTGGCAGGATCAAGATTTCCTGTAGGCTCATCTGCAATAATAAGACCGGGTACATTTACGATAGCTCTTGCTATGGCAATTCTCTGCTGCTCTCCTCCGGAAAGGCAGTCCGGCATCTCACCGGCTTTTCTCTGCAATCCTACAATATTTAAAACAAGATCAACTTTTCTTGCTATTTCTTTACGTTTCTCTCCTGTAATCTCCATAGCAAAAGAAACATTTTCAGAAACAGACTTGCTTTTTATTATTCTGAAATCCTGAAACACAACGCCAATCTTTCTTCTGTAATACGGAATCTTTCCGCCTTTTATCTCAGATAAATCATCATCACCTATGGTTATCTTTCCCGATGTAGGGCGCTCTTCCAGCATCATGAGCTTTATAAGCGAAGATTTTCCCGAGCCACTGTGGCCCATCAGGAAAACAAATTCGCCGGGTTCTATGGTAAAGCTTACGTTATCCAAAGCTTTTACCCGATTGGGATATTCTTTTGTTACATTTTCAAAAACAATTTCAGGACCTTTATATTCACCTTTTGCCATAACTTAACCTCTGTAAAAAATTAATTAAATTCTGTCTCAAGACGTTCAGGGAACATTTTTACAAAATATTGCATAATAAGCAAGGCAACGCCTATAAGCATTCCGTCTTCAAATTTTGTACAATCTCTGTCTGTCATTTTATTAAACTTATCTATACGATATATCAGCGTATTGCGGTGGACATATAACGCCCTCGACGTTTCACTGATGTTCTGATTATTTTCCAAAAATAATTTTATAGTTACAAGCAACTCATCTCGCGAGTTGGACTTTGCCTTACTGAAACGATCCTTCAGGAACTCAACGCCGAATACCTCTTTCATATAAGCCATACAGCTCTCTGCACTAAGTCCGTATACTAGACGGTGAACACCTAACTTATCATATACAAAACATTTCTCGTTCAATTCGAAAGTACTGCCTACTAATTCTGCACGCTCTGCCGACTTGTATGCAGTTGGTAAATTTCTTATGCTGTCAACAGCAGTGCCCACTGCAACACTGACATTCATCATCACTTCCGACAATACGGTGTCTTTTACAAGTGAAGCCTGCTCAATAACATTGTCAAAAGTAAATCCTCCATGAAGAGGACAAACGATTGCAGTCTTTCCCATCTCTACCGGAACAACACAGAAACCATGTCCTGAAGGGAAAATACTCTCTAAAATAGCAATCTGGGCTTCCGAATCAACGGAAACAATATTTTTCTTTTTTTCATTTACAATGACAATCACAGAATATCCCAACAATGAGCTGCGCATACTGCTGTAATAACTCATATCTACAGCGCTTACCGATTCAATACCGTTTACCATAAGGCTTCTGTAAAAATCAAGTGCTTTTCTTCTATCGGAATCTTCTTTATTATCGTAAGCACATATTACAAGCTCAAGTATTTTTTTAGGATCATTCTCTCCGCGGCTTACAAAAAACCATAAATAGTCTTCGTTATTTAAAAAATATCTTAAATAACAATATCTGTTCGTCTGCACAAAATTATTGTCTGAAAAGCCGTACGAATCATCAAAATCGGGAATCTCTACAGGTGACCCTTCCGGAATATCATCAGTACCGCTGAACAAAACAACGCCGGATGCATCGGCCACACCGAAAGTTCCGCCTATTATGTCTGCAAGTTTCTCAAGCTGTTGTCTACCGACTTTACTAATCAAATCCGGTCACCCTTTCTTTCGTACAAATACTCGTTTATAATTATACATTTCCGCAGAGGATAATTCAACCCGCAAGGTTCTCCGGGCAAAAAAAAGTTCCTCCTACAAAATGTAAGAGGAACTTTAATTTTTAGAATTTGCATGTGCAAACCGTACTGAAACGGTCTATCGTCAAAATCGTCAAATAATAAATTATTCAACAATCTTAGAAACAGTACCTGCACCAACAGTTCTACCACCCTCACGGATAGCGAAACGGAGACCTTCCTCCATAGCGATGTGAGTGATGAGTTTAACTTCCATAGTTACGTGGTCACCGGGCATAACCATCTCTGTTCCCTCAGGAAGAGTGATAACACCTGTAACGTCTGTTGTACGGAAATAGAACTGAGGTCTGTAGTTTGAGAAGAACGGTTTGTGACGTCCACCCTCTTCTTTAGTAAGTACGTATACCTGACCAAAGAAATGTGTGTGAGGATTGATTGTACCGGGTTTTACGAGAACCTGGCCACGCTCGATTTCTGTTCTCTGGATACCTCTGAGAAGAGCACCGATGTTGTCGCCTGCTTCAGCCTGATCGAGAAGCTTTCTGAACATTTCTACACCTGTGATAACTGTGCTCTTAACTTCTTCTTTGATACCAACGATTTCAGCAGCGTCACCAACTTTGATGATACCTCTCTCAAGACGACCTGTAGCAACTGTACCACGGCCTGTGATTGTAAATACGTCTTCTACAGGCATAAGGAACGGCTTGTCTGTCGGTCTCTCAGGAGTAGGAATATAGCTGTCAACAGCCTCCATGAGCTCAAGGATAGGAGCGTATGCAGGATCGCTGGGATCTGAGCTTTCGCACTCGAGAGCTTTGAGAGCTGAACCTCTGATGATCGGAATATCGTCACCCGGGAACTCGTACTGATTGAGAAGGTCTCTGATCTCCATCTCTGAAAGATCGAGGAGTTCCATATCTTCTTCAGCAAGCTGGTCGCACTTGTTCATGAATACTACGATGTAAGGAACGCCAACCTGACGAGCTAGAAGGATGTGCTCTCTTGTCTGAGCCTGCGGGCCATCAGGACCTGAAACGAGAAGAATAGCGCCGTCCATCTGAGCAGCACCTGTGATCATGTTCTTAACGTAGTCGGCATGTCCGGGGCAGTCAACGTGAGCGTAGTGTCTTGTAGCTGTCTCATACTCAACGTGTGAAGTATTAATCGTGATACCTCTTGCCTTCTCCTCCGGAGCGTTGTCAATCTGGTCATAAGCCATAGCTGCAACGTTTGCATTACCGAGACCGAGAGTCTTTGTAATAGCAGCTGTAAGTGTTGTCTTACCATGGTCAACGTGACCGATAGTACCGATATTTACGTGGGGTTTTGTTCTTTCGAACTTGGATTTAGCCATTTAAAATGTCCTCCTTTTGATAAAATAAAAGAATTTTTTGGTAAATTTCGATGCGTTAATAATACACATTTTTTACCTATATATCAAGCTTAATTTTTATTTTAAGCGAAAACTAAGCCTGTAAATCTGTAATTTCGCGACGGCGTTACGCCGCCACGATTTAATTTATTATTTCTTCTCAGCGATAACCTTTTCCTGAACGCTCTTCGGAACGTCTTCGTAGTGGCTCGGCTCCATAGAGAATGAACCACGACCCTGAGTCATTGAACGAAGCTGTGTTGTGTAACCGAACATTTCAGCAAGCGGTACGAAAGATGTAATCTGCTTGATTCCGGCAGCACCGTCATCAATGCTCTCGATACGTCCACGCTTAGCGTTAATTGAACCGATTACGTCACCGAGGTTCGGCTCCGGAACAACTACAACAACCTTCATGATAGGCTCGAGAAGTACAGGTGAAGCGTTCTTTATAGCTTCTTTGATAGCCATAGAACCGGCAATCTTGAACGCCATTTCGGATGAGTCAACTTCGTGGTATGAACCGAATACCAATGTAACCTTAACGTCTACTACAGGATAACCTGCGAGTATACCGCTCTGGAGAGCTTCCTGGATACCCTGGTCAACAGGTCCGATGTACTCTTTCGGAATAACACCGCCGACGATTTTGTTAACGAATTCGTATCCTTTACCTCTTTCCAAAGGCTCAACGTCGATTACGCAGTGACCGTACTGACCACGACCGCCCGACTGTCTTACGAACTTACCTTCCTGCTTTGTAACAGCTTTCTTGATACCCTCTTTGTATGCAACCTGCGGGTTACCTACGTTAGCTTCAACCTTAAACTCACGGAGCAAACGGTCAACGATGATTTCGAGGTGAAGCTCACCCATACCCGAAATGATTGTCTGTCCGATTTCCGGATCGGTCTTTACTCTGAAGGTCGGGTCTTCTTCAGCAAGTTTCTGAAGCGCGATACCCATTTTTTCCTGGCCTGCTTTTGTCTTAGGCTCAACGGCAACTGAAATAACCGGATCCGGGAATTCCATACGCTCAAGGATTACAGGGCTGTTTTCTGCACAAAGTGTGTCACCTGTTGTTGTATCCTTAAGACCGATAGCTGCTGCGATATCACCTGCATAAGCACGGTCGATTTCCTGTCTCTGATTAGAGTGCATCAATACGATACGACCCATACGCTCCTTCTTGTCCTTTGTTGAGTTAAGAACATAAGAACCTGCGTCAACATAACCCGAGTATACTCTGAAGAAGCAGAGCTTACCTACGAAGGGGTCTGTCAAGATCTTGAACGCGAGAGCTGAGAAAGGCTCATCGTCGCTTGAATGACGAACTGTCTCAGTTCCGTCCGGAAGCTCGCCCTTTATAGCGGGAACGTCAAGCGGCGAAGGCAAGTAGTCAACGATAGCGTCGAGCAACTGCTGTACACCTTTGTTTCTGTATGATGAACCGCAAGTAACGGGGATGATATTAAGGCCGATTGTAGCTTTACGGATAGCACCTTTGATCTCGTCAACTGTGAGTTCCTCGCCTTCGAGGTACTTCATCATGAGTTCTTCGTCCTCAGATGCAATAGCTTCGAGCATTTCGCCTCTGTACTGTTCTGCAAGCTCCATCATGTCAGCAGGGATATCACAAACTTTAACGTTTTCGCCGTGCTCACCCTCATATACATGAGCTTCCATTTTTACAAGGTCAATAATACCTGTAAATGTATCTTCCTTACCGATAGGCAATGTAATCGGCACTGCATTTGCGCCCAAACGTGTTTTGATCATGTCAACAACACGGTAGAAGTCAGCACCCAAGATATCCATCTTGTTTACGTGACCGATTCTCGGAACGCCGTATTTGTCAGCCTGTCTCCAAACTGTCTCTGACTGAGGCTCAACGCCGCCCTTAGCACAGAAAAGTGTAACAGAACCGTCGAGTACACGGAGTGAACGTTCAACTTCTACTGTAAAGTCAACGTGTCCGGGAGTGTCGATGATATTGATTCGTGTATCTTTTTCGTTAGCTGTTCCGCGGTCTGTAACCCAGTGTACAGTTGTAGCAGCAGATGCGATAGTGATACCTCTCTCCTGCTCCTGTTGCATGGAGTCCATTGTAGCTGCACCGTCGTGTGTCTCACCGATTTTATGGTTCTTACCTGTATAGTAGAGTATACGCTCGGTAGTTGTTGTCTTACCGGCATCGATATGAGCCATTATGCCTATGTTTCTGGTATTCTTAAGTGAATATTCTCTTCCCATAGTCTAAAATCTCCTTGATATTACCAACGATAATGTGCAAAAGCTCTGTTTGCTTCTGCCATTTTGTGCATGTCTTCTTTTCTCTTGAATGCGGAACCTGTGTTATTGATCGCATCCATGAGCTCTGCAGCGAGTTTCTCAGCCATTGTCTTTTCATGTCTCTTTCTTGCGAAAGTAACGATCCATCTGAGTCCGAGAGCCTGTCTTCTTTCTGGACGAACCTCCATCGGAACCTGATATGTCGAACCACCGACTCTTCTCGCTTTAACTTCTAACTGAGGCATAACGTTGTTGAGAGCTTCGTGAAAAACTTCCAAACCGTCTCTGCCTGTTTTCTCTTTAATAATATCGAAAGCATCGTAACAAATTTTCTGGGCTGTACCCTTTTTGCCATCGAGCATGATATTGTTAATGAGCTTTGTTACAACCTTATCTCCGTAAATCGGATCAGGTAAAATTTCTCTTTTTGCAATAAAACCTTTTCTAGGCACTTTGCTTCCCTCCTTCTTGATATAATAATCAATGGTACTCTGCGGTCATATATAATGCGGCCGCAGTCAGTGCTCGCGTATTTAACAAGGCATATCGCATATAGGATAATATATATTAAATACTCGGCACCTTCCGGTATAACCGGTATAGAATTTCTTAAAAATTTTGCTATCAATAATATTCAGAAAATATTATTTCTTAGCTGCAGCCTTAGGCGCTTTAGCACCGTACTTAGATCTGCTCTGAGCTCTGTTATTAACTCCTGCTGTGTCAAGTGTACCTCTGATAATGTGGTATCTTACACCAGGCAGGTCTTTAACTCTTCCGCCTCTGATAAGAACAACGCTGTGCTCCTGCAAGTTATGTCCGATACCCGGAATGTAAGCTGTAACTTCCATACCGTTTGTCAAACGAACTCTGGCGATTTTTCTCAAAGCTGAGTTAGGCTTCTTAGGGGTAGTTGTTCTGACGTTTGTGCAAACGCCTCTCTTCTGAGGACAGCTGATGTCTGTAGCTTTCTTCTTAAGAGAGTTAATACCTCTCTGCAATGCAGGAGATGTAGACTTCTTTTCCTGAGTCTCTCTTCCCTTACGAACTAACTGGTTAAATGTTGGCATTCAATTCACCTCCGATAATATTCTATCCGCCTACAATGCATACTAATCCCTTGTACGCAGACTAGAATATTTTATACGCATAATCAACCAATGTCAAGCAATATATTACCAATTTTTTAAGTAAAAAAGCCGATTGGCAAATGCAGTATGCACTTGCCAATCGGCACACAATTTATAGTTTCTAAATTTATTTTAAAGAACCTTTGCCAGGAATGATTTAAGCCTCTCACTCCGTGGATTCCCAAAAACTTCCGCAGGAGAACCCTGTTCCATAATCTTACCGCGATCCATAAAGACAACTCTGGATGCAACTTCTTTTGCAAAACCCATCTCGTGGGTTACAACTACCATTGTCATACCTTCCCGGGCAAGCTCTTTCATAACATCGAGAACTTCGCCTACCATCTCAGGGTCAAGTGCAGATGTTGGCTCATCAAAAAGCATTACCTCGGGATTCATACAGAGAGCCCGTACAATCGCAACACGCTGTTTCTGACCTCCTGAAAGCTTTGAAGGATACTCATTTGCACGGTCTTCCAATCCAACTCTCGCAAGAAGCTTCATTGCATTTGCTTCAGCTTCTTCCTTGCTCATTTTCAAAAGCTTTATCGGACCAAGAGTCATATTGTTCAAAACAGTCATATGGGGAAAAAGATTAAAATGCTGAAAAACCATTCCCATCTTCTGACGATGAATATTTATATCAGCTTCCTTATCCATTATATCCACACCGTTGAAATAAATATGACCCTCTGTAGGCATTTCGAGCAGATTTAAACATCTTAGAAAAGTCGACTTGCCGCTTCCTGACGGACCTACAACAACAACAGCTTCGCCGCGCTTAATCTCTGAACTTACATCGTCAAGAGCTTTTACAGCTCCGTCAGCATAATATTTCTTTAAATTATCTACTTTCAGCAATGTCTCACCGTTCACTCTTACGCAGCCTCCTCTCAAGCCTTCTCAAAAGCCATGTCAAGATCATAACGATAACAAGATATATCAAGGCAACCGCAATCAACGGCATAAATGCAGAGAAAGTTCTTCCTCTTATAAGGTCTCCGGCTTTTGTCAGATCTCTTATTCCAACATAACCGGCAACTGACGTCTCCTTAAGAAGTACAATAAACTCATTACAAAGCGTAGGAAGAACAACTTTGAACATCTGAGGAATTATTATATATATCATGGTCTGAATATAATTGAATCCTAAAGAGCGGCCTGCCTCAAACTGACCTTTATCTATTGACATAATTCCGCTTCTGAAAATCTCCGCAACATATGCTCCGGAATTTATACCGAAACATATAATCGCAACCATCAAACCGTTTCTTGATGTTGCAAAAACGACGAAATACATTATAAGGAGCTGTACAACAACAGGAGTTCCTCTTATAATCGTCAGATATATGTTACATATTCCGTTTAATATAGACATGATAACATACCCCACTCCGCCTTTTCGCTTGTAGTCTTCTTTATTATTGTCATATGTAGAACGAATCAATGAAATAACAACACCGATAGCAACGCCTATAAGCAATGCAAAAAATGTTATTATAATAGTATTTTTCAGACCCTCAACAATTAATTCCCACCGATCGTCATCTATGAAATTCAATTTAAATTCGGCAGCTAATTCATTAAGCCACTCTTTCATAAAAACTTTCCTTTCAAAAAGGGCGGCGGGAACCGCCGCCCTGAAATTCAATATAAAACTAAACCAATAAATTATTTTATATATTTTGCAACAATTTTATCAATAGTACCGTCTTCTTTGAGTTCTTTAAGAGCTGTATTTATCTGGTCAAGAAGTTCAGTATTGCCTTTCTGAACACAGATAGCATAATCTTCGTTAGCATACTCACCATCAAGAATCTTAAGCCCTTCATTAGAAGCTATAAACGATTTAGCAGGCTCATTATCAATGATAACTGCAGTTACTTTATCTGTAAGGAGAGCCTGAACAGCATCTGCTCCTGTTTTGTACTGAATTACATTATCTGAACCGAATCCCCAATTTTTAGGCTCGTCAGAAGAATAAATATCTCCTGTAGTATCCTGCTGAACACCAATTTTAATTCCTTCTTTTACGCCCGTAGGCTTTTCTTCTTCATCAAAACCTGTGTAAAAATCCTCAAAAGATGCATACTGGCTGTCAGCTTTTACAATAACAACCTGAACTGCTGTAGCATATGTATCGGAAAAGTCTACGTTTTTCTTTCTATCTTCAGTAACAGTCATACCTGCCATGCCGAAATCGTATTTACCCGACTGAACACCGCCGATAATGGAACCGAATTCAACATCGGCAATTTCAAGTTTCTTACCAAGCTTTTCTGCAATTGCCTGAGCAATTTCAACATCGATACCGGCAAATCCATTGTCACCGTCTACATATTCATAAGGAGGGAAAGCCGCATTGGTTGCCATAACGAGTGTATCGTCATCCTTGTCACCGCATCCTGTAAAAGCAGATACGCAACCTAAAACCATAGCTACGCATAAAATCATGGAAATAATCTTTTTCATTTTTACACCTCATAAAAATATTAAATACTTATTAAGTATAGTTTGCAACCATATCGTTGTCAACTTAATTCAAAATTGCCGTCATCTTTACTGTAATTCAAAATTGCCGTCATCTTCGCATGCGAAATAAAAACCGTTTGTTTTAAATAAAAAATGCCGTTTGGTCAAATATTGCTTTTGACCAAACGGCACATATTCTTTCGTTATTATCTAAATACAATTATTAGTTGCAGATAATATTTTCTGTATCTTTGTCAAATACATGAACCTTAGTAGGATTAATAGCAAATGCCATTGTATCACCTACATAGAGATTATGGCGAGGTTTAACTCTTGAAATAATAAGTGTGTTCTCAATTGTCATATAGATAAGAGACTCTGAACCGAGAAGCTCAACAACTTCGATCGGAGCTTCGATACGACACTCAGGGAACTGCTCAAGATAGATAGGCTCGTCATGTACATGCTCAGGGCGAACACCCATAACAACTTCCTTACCGATATATCCGTAATCTTCGAGAGCCTTACCTTTTTCTTCTGTGAGTTTAACAACCCATTTTGTCTGACCGATTCTGAGGTAAACATCATTATTTACTTTCTCAGCACGTGTGACAACGAAGTTCATCTGAGGGCTTCCGATAAATCCTGCAACGAACATATTTACCGGTTTCTCATAGAGACGCTGAGGTGACTCAACCTGCTGGATGTAACCGTCTTTCATAACAACAATTCTCGAACCCATTGTCATAGCCTCTGTCTGGTCATGAGTTACGTAGATAACTGTTGTCTGAAGTCTCTGGTGGAGTTTGATAATCTCTGTACGCATCAATGCACGGAGCTTAGCATCCAAGTTTGAGAGCGGTTCGTCCATAAGGAATACCTTAGGTTCTCTTACGATAGCACGGCCGAGAGCAACACGCTGTCTCTGACCACCGGACAAAGCCTTTATCGAACGGTCGAGAAGATGCTCAATTTCGAGGATTCTTGCTGCTTCCTGAACTCTCTTTTTAATTTCTCCCTTCGGAGTTTTTCTGAGCTTGAGACCGAATGCCATGTTCTCAAAAACTGTCATGTGCGGATACAGAGCGTAGTTCT
Source organism: Clostridia bacterium (assembly GCA_017461545.1). Lineage (GTDB taxonomy): Bacteria > Bacillota > Clostridia > UBA1212 > UBA1212 > SIG423. Next base: position 19,989 of record JAFTXP010000008.1, read on the forward strand.
GGAAAACCATCGCAATATCTCTATCCTTCGGAGCTATATCATTAACCAACTTACCGTCAATCAAAAGCTCACCTGATGTGATTTCTTCAAGACCTGCAATCATTCTCAAAGTCGTGGACTTACCGCAACCTGAAGGTCCGACCAAAACAACGAACTCTTTGTCTGCAATGTCAAGATTAAAGTCATTTACAGCAGTTACGCCACCGGGGTACTTTTTGTAAATGTTCTTAAGTACAACACTTGCCATGTATTTAACCTCCTAATAATTATAAGCATAGGCTTCAAAATATGCTTATATTATATCACTCTTATACTGTAAAAGTAAAGTATTCATAATGCAAAATTTGCATTAGTGTTTTTGGTCACTTTGACCAAATAAAATATTTTTTAAACATAAGATAAACTTTAATATACAAACAATTTATACAAAATATACATATTGCAAAGCGTAAATCAGTTTTTTTGTGTATATTGAACAAATTCTCATATGAAACTATTTTATATCCAACTCAGGAGGAATATCAATTTCGTCAGACACATACTTGCCGTTTTTCTTGCGCTGCCTTACACATTCCGTCAAAAGATATTCAATCTGACCGTTCACCGACCGAAAATCATCCTCCGCCCAAGATGCAATCGCATTGTAGAGCTTTGCCGATAATCTCAGAGGCACCTGTTTTTTCTCGTTATCCGCCATATCAATACAAGCTTCCCGAATTTACAACAGGCTGTGCATCTTTGTTTCCGCAAAGAACAACAAGCAGATTGGATACCATGGCAGCTTTTCTTTCCTCGTCAAGTTCTATTGTATTATTTTCAGACAGTCTGTTAAGAGCCATTTCAACCATTCCCACAGCACCGTCCACAATCATCTTTCTCGCATCGATTATCGCTGAAGCCTGCTGCCTCTGAAGCATAACTGCAGCAATCTCCGGAGCGTACGCAAGATATGTAATTCGCGCTTCAATTATCTCAAGGCCGGCCTCTGCAACCTTCTGCTGGATTTCGTCGCGGATTCTCGTAGCAACAACATCACTCGAACCTCTGAGACTTCCCTCATCTGCAACTCCGTCTCCCGTCGTGTCAACATTCGGAGCAACATCATAGGGATAAATTCTTACAATGTTACGAAGAGCCGCATCACACTGAAGTGAAAGATATTCTTTGTAGTTATCTACATTAAATACAGCAGCCGCCGTATCAACGACTTTCCATGTCACGGCAATACCTATCTCAATCGGGTTTCCGAGGCAATCGTTTATCTTCTGACGATTGTTGTTAAGAGTCATTATCTTCAATGAAATTTTGTTATTTGTCATTTCAAACTCGGCATTCTGAGCGCCTGCAGCAAGCATAATTGCCTGACCCTTTTTTACATCAACATCTCCGCTTTGATTAAGTTTCGTTTTTGCCGCAGGATTAATACTTGTGCAGAACGGATTTACAAAATAAAAGCCTTCGTTTTTCAACGTTCCGACGTATTTACCAAAAAGCGTCAGCACGAGCGCCTCCTGCGGTTTCAAAACCTTTAATCCGCACAGAAATATCCAACCGATACATACAAAAACAGCACACGGTATTATAAGATAAAGGTTGTTATTTATTCCTCCGTATATAATGCCTGCGATAGCTGCAATATACAAAATCAGAATCAACATCAAAACTGCCATTCCGTTCTTTTTGTTATTAAGTACTTTTTCTTTCATAAGACTTGTAATCTCCCTCTGAATAATTTTGATATCAAAATGATATCATTTCAAAAACGAAGTGTCAATGTGATGTCCAGAAAATTTTTATGAATACTCTGATGCATTGCAGAGAAACAGCATGTATAACAAGAAAAAAGCACCGCGCCTTTTGCGCGGTGCTCTTCATATAGTATCCGGCAGCGACATATTTTCACAGGACGTCTCCGTCCAACTATCGTCTGCATTACGGTGCTTAACTTCTGTGTTCGGTATGGGAACAGGTGTACCCACCG
>JAFTXP010000001.1 GCA_017461545.1 Clostridia bacterium
AGGCTGTGCAACAGAATTGTTCAGTGTGACAAATTTGCTGAAAGAAAGTTGATAAATAGTTAAAGGAAGCGAAGAGGTGCAGGAAAAAATTATTCTTACGACCGGAGGGTAAGGCGTAATTTTAGGCTGTGCAACAGAATTGTTCAGTGTGACAAATTTGCTGAAAGAAAGTTGATAAATAGTTAAAGGAAGCGAAGAGGTGCAGGAAAAAATTATTCTTACGACCGGAGGGAGTAAGCCATAATTTTTTCCTGCACCTCTTCGCTTTTTATTGTAGTCAAAACCGCTTTGATATGTTAATATAGCCAATATTAAAAAAATGACAAAGTTTTTTGTGTCGGAGGTTTTATATGATACGTGATTACAGGAATGCCGCGGCAGACCTTAAGTACCAAAGACTTGCGGAGAATCCGCAGGAGATTCCCTTTTCGTTTGTTTATGACGGCAGGGAATACAAAGGTTTTGCACCTGAATTTTTTACATTAAAGGATAAGCGAACTGATGCCGAAAAGGATAAGGAAACCCAGACTTTTATCTTCGGATTTTCCGGTGTTCTCGAAATTTCGGTCATATTGACCCACTATTTTTCGCACGGTGCCACCGAGTGGACCGTATGGTTTGAAAATGTTTCGGACAAAAACAGCGGTATAATTGAAAATATGAAAACAGAGCTTGTGTTTAACGGAAAAAATCCCATGCTCAAAGGTATTTTGGGAGATCATGTAAATCAATACAGCCAGTACAGCCTTGACCTTACGGGCGCAAGCTTTGACTTTTCCTCGGATTCCGGACGCGCCACGCATATAAATTTCCCGTATTTCAATCTTGAATACGGTGACGGCGGCGCTATGCTCGCTATCGGATGGGCAGGCACATGGAACGCAAACTTTTCCTCTGACGGAGAAAATACAACATATACGGCCGGCTCGGTTAACGGCATGAAGTTGTATTTAAAGCCGGGTGAAAAAATACGTACGGCTCTATTTGCTGCTGCATACTACAATGTACGCAATGAATATTACGCAACAAATTACTGGCGAAACTGGTTTATTGAACACAATATGCCCAAAGCTGATAAAGAGGGCAATTCGATACAGCCGTTTTCGACTTGCTGTCTTGCAAGTGACACAGGACTTCCCAACTCTGACGGAAGTATTTCGGAGAGATACTTTACATGGAAACCTTCTCTTGAAAAGATGATAGAGGAGGATGTAAAGGTCGATTTTCGCTGGCTTGATGCCGGATGGTATTCACGCCCCGACGGAGGAAGCGAAGAGGTAATGTGGGGAGATGTAATCGGCACATGGGAGCTTGACCCTGTCAAGTGGCCGGATAAAACTTTCCTTGAATCAACAGACTTTGCCCGTGCAAACGGTATGAAAACCCTCGTATGGTTTGAACCCGAGAGAGTGACATATCCCGAGGATCTTGAAAAGAATTACGGCTACAATGCAGAATGGGCAATTCGTATTGACGGAGTAGCCGCAATATCGAACAATATAGGTGTTCCCGAGTGTCTCGAATGGACCACAGAAAGAATTTGCAAAATGCTCCGTGAAAATAAAGTTGAAATGTACCGCGAGGACAACAACTGCAATGCCGCTGTACTCTGGAAGTTCCTTGATGACAAAGAGGGCGAAAATCGAAAGGGTATTACCGAATGTAAATTTATAGCAGGACATTACAAAATGTGGGACGATATAATCGCCTGTACGCTTTCATACGGCGGATGCGGATTTGTAGATTCGTGTGCGTCGGGTGGCGGCAGAAATGACCTTGAATCAATGCGCCGCGGTGTACCGCTTCTAAGAAGTGACAGCGACCGAAAAAGCAGTTCGCTCAGACTTTCCATGACAACTGCGTTTAATAAATGGATTCCTTTCTGCGGTGCAAACACAAAAGAAAAGCTTGAAGAACTTGCGCCGACAGGTACTAGTGACCCGTATGTGTGGAGAGCGTCTTATTTGCCTTCACTTAATGTAGATTCACAATTTGTGCAGGATCCTGATCAGGACTTTGGTATGCTTCGCTTCGGACTAAAAGAGTGGAAAGAAGTTTCACCGTATTTGCTGAAGGAATTTTATGTACTTACTCCGTGGCACAGAGAAAATGATACGAATGATTTTACTGCTTATTGCTATTTTGACCCGGAGACAGAAAAGGGTGTTTTGTTTGCTTTCCGTCAGGAGAGCTGTGTAAGAAATAAACTGCGCGTGTCACTTCCGTTTGCGCATGCAGGGGAAAAGTACTCATTTACAGACAAGGACAGCGGCGAAAAGATTGTCTCGGACGGCAAAGCAGAACTGTATTTTGAAAATCCGCGTATGGCTCGATTGTTGTGGATAGAGCGTGTGTAATGTCATTTTGTAAATCTTTTTTGAATATATGAATCATATAAATTGCCGCGTCGGCTTGCTGCTGAATTGCAAAGCAGACGCGGCGTTTTTATCTTGAAAACATTGTTTAAAAGTTCAATTTTATTGCTTGAAACAAGGCTTGACTTGGTGTAAACTAACTTGGTTGTGCAACAACGTATGTGTAATTGATCAGATGCAGCTGTATTATTGGAGGCAACTATGGGTAGGATCGGTTTTGATAATGATAAATATATAAAATTACAATCACAGGAAATAATTGACAGGATAAATATGTTCGGCGGTAAGCTCTATCTTGAATTCGGCGGCAAGCTTTTTGACGATTTTCATGCGGCTCGCGTGCTTCCGGGTTTTGCCCCGGACAGTAAGGTCAAAATGCTCCTGAAGCTCAAAGATCAGGCTGAAATTGTAGTAGTTATAAATGCAGACGCTATTGAGACCAATAAACGCCGCGGCGACTTGGGTATCACTTACGATTTGGATGCTCTAAGGTTGATAGACGCTTTCAGAGAAATAGGTCTTTACGTCGGAAGCGTTGTTATCACAAGATTTAATTTCCAGCCCGCTACGCAGGCTTTTGAGAAGCGCCTTAAAATGCTCGGCATAAAGGTGTACAGACATTTTTCCATTCCTGATTATCCGGCGAATGTTCCTTTTATAGTCAGTGATGACGGTTTCGGAAAAAATGATTATATAGAGACGACACGTTCTCTTGTGGTAGTTACGGCTCCCGGTCCCGGCAGCGGCAAAATGGCTACATGTCTTTCTCAGCTGTACCATGAAAATAAACGCGGTGTTAAGGCCGGATATGCTAAGTTTGAGACATTTCCTGTGTGGAATTTGCCTCTAAAACATCCTGTAAATATCGCATACGAAGCTGCGACCGCAGACCTTGACGATGTAAATATGATTGACCCGTTCCATCTGGAGCAATACGGCGTCACTTCGGTAAATTACAACAGAGATATCGAAATATTCCCTGTCCTTAATGCAATCATGGAAAAAATCATGGGATGCTCGCCGTATAAAAGTCCGACAGATATGGGTGTAAATATGGCAGGCTATTGTATAACAGACGAGGACGCTGTGCGCGAAGCTTGCAATACCGAAGTAATCAGAAGATACTACGCAGCTATGTGTTCTTACAGACAGGGTATGTCAGACAAGAGTGATATATACAAACTGGAACTCCTGATGAACCAGCTGCATATAAGTGCTGACAACAGACCTGTTATAGCGGCAGCACTTAAAAAAGCTGAAGAAACGGGTGCGCCGGCTCTTGCTATACAGCTTGAGGACGGAAGAATTATTACAGGTAAAACTTCATCGCTTTTAGGCCCGAGTGCCGCTATGATGCTCAACTGCCTCAAGGCTTTGGCAGGTATTCCCGATGAGATTGAACTTATTTCTCCCACTATCATAGAACCTATACAGAAACTCAAAACAGAGTATATGGGCAACAGAAATCCAAGACTTCACACAGATGAGGTATTGATTGCGCTTTCTATCTGTGCGGCAACTGACAAAACAGCTGCGGCCGCGATGGCTCAGCTTTCAAATATCAGAGGCTTAGAGGCGCACTCCACCGTAATTCTTGCACGGGTGGACGAGCAGTGCTTCAGAAAGTTAGGCGTAAATATTACATTTGAGCCTAAATACCAGACAAAGAAGCTGTACCACAACTGATAATATGTGCTTTTAAAACAGAGGTACACATATGGGTTTAAAGACCGTTCGCAAATGGTTTGGCGAAGATAAAAATTTAAAAATATTTACGGTGTTCTTTATATTGGCATCAACTGCGTTTTTGTTCCTGAATGCAAAGTACGGATTTAGTTTTAATGATGAGCCGTTTTGCGTTACGTTGGGGCAGCGGCTGTTTTCCGGTGACGCTCTTTTTTATGACGAATGGCACGGAACTCAGAACTTCGGCGCAGTGATGCTTCCTTTTTATGCATTGTTCAGGATTTTTCACAGTTCAAACGAAGGAATATTGCTTTTCTTAAGATATTGCTATTGTTCTTTATGGCTCGGTACATGCCTATATGTATATTTTACGTTAAATAAAAAGTATAAGAGCTCAATACTTGTTTTTGCCTATCTTATATTTTTTGCGCCGCACGATTATATGACTATCTCATATAATTCAATCGGTCTTATGGCAACTCTTATTCTGTGCTGCATAATGTACCGTATTCCGTCTGGCCCGGGAAAATGTACGGTACTTTCAAAAATTTTCTTTTCATTTTTTTGGATTATTACGGTGCTGTGCTCGCCTTTAATGGCTGTTGCATATGTCCTGTCTCTTATTGCCGTAATCGTTATTAACAAGAATAAAAAAATATCTGACAGAGTAAACAAAAAGGTATATTTTAAAAATCTGTACTCATTCTATTTGTTTTCGGGAATTATAACTGTAATTGCCGCGGCAATATATATTTCGGTGTTTGTTCTTTTGCGCGCAGATATGTCACATGTTATAAAGAGTATAGGATATATACTGAACGATCCCGAACATCAGAGTGAAAGTATACTTGACAGTTTGATAATAAAGATATATCCGATTTTTCTGAAGAACCATCTGTTTTTTATTGCAGTTTTGACATCTGTTGGCCTGAGCTTTATAAAAAAGGTTCGTGAAAAAGCAAGGTTTGCGATGTTTTTTGTATGCGCTGTACTTTTTTCGGTATTTCAGCTTATCTATGCCGTAAATCCCGGCAGAGAAAGTTTTAATTACCATATGCTCAATATATCGTTGCTGGGCATTGTCGCTTTCATTCTGCTCGAAAATAAACCGTGTAAATTATTCGGTATTTTCTTCGGATTCGGTTTGGTGTACACAATCTTCAACACTATTCTTTCAAACACCGGAATAATGTCTGTTTCAACAACGATGACAGTCGGAGGTGTATGCGGAATAATATGTATTATACTGCTGTGCCGCGAGTTGAAAGAACAGTACAAGGAAAGTAAAGTTTTAAAAGTGTCCGTTACTGCGGCGGTTTTAACAGTTATACTGATTCAATTGTGTTCAACGGTGCATATTCGCATTAACCGCTCTTTCTGGGACGGCTCTGTATGGGAGCTTACCGAAACTGTTGGCTTTGGCGCATCAAAAGGTCTTTGCACCACTCAGGAAAATCTTGATGGCTACGAAGATATGTACAAAAAATTGACATATCTGATGTCTCAGACCGATACAAAAGGCAAAACTCTTATGAGCTGTACTTTTGAACCGATAGTTTATCTCGACGCAGATCTGGAGATTGAAGCATTTTCTGCATGGATGTCCGGATATGACAAAGAATCTTTAAACGAAAGAGTCCTTGAATATCAGGCGCTGCACGGCGGAGATAAGCCGGACTTGGTTTTCTGCTATAGTGAAAACGATATTTTGCCGTTCCTAAATGACGGATATGGTTCAATTGAATATGAGGGATCGTATTTATTTATCTTGAAAGAATAAAAATATCGTGTTAAAATGCTCACGTCTGTATATTGCAATGCAGATGATGTTAAATATAAATAGAATATTTAAAGGCTGAGAAGAGAAGAGTAACTTTGGAGATTGAGTCACAGAGAGCCGCTGTTTGCTGGAAATGCGGTACGAAAGCCAAAGCGAAGAACATCTCGGAGCTACCGCCCGAAAGTGATTGCACAGGCATTTCATCAGTAGGCACGGTCGTTGCGGCACGTTACAGCCGGCGGACATTATAGTGTCCTTAGAGTGAATTCGACAGAATTAAATTGGGTGGTACCGCGGAAGATGTCTTTCGTCCCTGTGCTTCATATAATGCTGTTGTGTTTTCGTTGTGATTTTACGAAAGTGCGATGCGTTATAGGGAAGTGTTGGAGACGTAAGGCATATTTTTTTGTATAAAATTGGAGGTAAAAGCATGAAAAGAACTGTTTACTGCGGATTTATGCGCGAAGAGCATATCGGCACAGAGCAGACCTGTTGCGGTTGGGTTCTCACAAAGCGCGACATGGGCGGAGTAATTTTTATCGACCTCAGAGACCGTGAAGGTGTATTGCAGGTCGTATTTGACGCACAGAATCTTTCTGCAGAGGATTTTGCAACGGCAGAATCGCTCAGAAGCCAGTCTGTAATTGCTGTCAAAGGTAATGTAAGACAGAGAGATGAGGAGACATATAACCCGAAAATTGCAACAGGTACTGTTGAACTTGTAGCAACTTCGATGGAATTGCTTTCACAGGCAGATACATTGCCGTTCTCACTTGATGAGAATGTGCAGGTAAGAGAGGATTTAAGACTTAAATACAGATTTCTCGATTTGAGAAGACCTCAGATGATAGAGAATCTCAGATTCCGTCACGCTGTACAGAAAGCTACACAGGATTACCTTGACGGAGAGGGATTTATAAGCGTTGAGACTCCTATGCTTGCAAAGTCTACTCCCGAGGGCGCAAGAGAGTATCTCGTACCCAGCCGTGTTCATCCCGGTTCATTCTATGCGCTTCCTCAGTCGCCGCAGATATTCAAGCAGCTCCTTATGGTCGGCGGAATAGACAAATATTATCAGGTTGCAAGATGTTTCCGTGACGAGGACTTAAGAGCAGACCGTCAGCCCGAATTTACGCAGGTTGACATGGAGATGTCTTTTGTAGACCAGGAAGATGTTCTTGTTCATCTCGAAAAACTGTTCAAATATATTTTCAAAGCTGTAAAGGGCATTGAGTTTGAGGGTGCTTTCCCGAGAATGACATGGCATGAGGCTATGGACAAATACGGCTCCGATAAGCCCGACCTTCGTTTCGGACTTGAAATAGTCGATTTGACAGAGCTTGCCGCAAGCTGTTCGTTCAGCGTTTTCAGAAACGTTGTCGATAAGGGCGGCGTGGTAAGAGCGATAAATGCCAAAGGCTGTTCAGACTTTACAAGAACAACAATAGAAAATCTTACCGAAAAAGCTGTAAGCTACGGCGCAAAAGGTATGGCGTGGATTGCGGTAAGACCTGACGGAGAGATTTATTCGATACTCACAAAATATTTCAAAAAAGAAGAGATGGATGCAATTCTCAAAGCAATGAACGCAGAGCCGGGAGACTTTATTTTCTTCTGTGCTGATAAGCTTTCCGTAGTAAGAAAGACACTCGGCGCGCTCCGACTTGATGTGGGCGACATGCTCGGACTCAGAAATAAGGACGATTATAAGTTCCTTATCGTAACCGACTTCCCGCAGTTTGAGTATTCCGAAGAAGAAAACAGATATGTTGCGACTCACCATCCTTTTACAATGCCTTATCCCGAGGATGTCCAGTATCTCCTGAACGCTCCGGAAAAGGTTCGCGCACAGGCGTATGACGTAGTTCTCAACGGCATAGAGCTTGGATCGGGATCTGTGAGAATTCACGATAAGAACGTACAGCAGACTATGTTTGAGGCGCTCGGATTTGACGATGAGCAGATTGAAACACGTTTCGGATTTATGGTAAATGCGTTTAAATACGGAACACCTCCTCATGCAGGTTTTGCTTTCGGTCTCGACCGTATCGTAATGCTTATGGTGGGTGCAGATTCTCTCAGAGAAGTTATTGCATTCCCGAAGAACAAAGATGCATCGTGTCCGATGACGGAAGCTCCGCAGGCAGTAGATGCCGCTCAACTTGAAATACTCGGTTTGGGAAAAGCACTTGAAATGGCAGGTGCATCATCGGGCGAAACCGCTCAGGGCGCAAAGAAACTCGAACCTACGATTGACATTGACAACATTGCAAACCTTGCAAGACTTTCAATCACGGCAGAAGAAAAGAAAGCTTTTGCGGAAGATATGAAATCGATAATCGGTTTTGCAAATCAGTTATCTGAAATTGATACAGACGGTATTCCTGTAACTGCTCACGTAGTTCCGATGCACAATGTATTCAGAGAAGATATTGCTGAAAATAATTTTGACCGCGATGAACTTCTGGCGGCCGCTCCCACAAAGGCTGACGGCTATGTAACAGTTCCGCGTGTCGTAGAATCTTGATAAGGGAGGAAGCAAAATGAGTGATTTGACAACAAAAAGTGTATATGAACATTCACAGGCTCTCAAAAACGGCGAATATTCATCTGTAGAACTTACAAAAGCTTACCTCGGAGAGATTAAAGCAAAAGAAGACTCTATCGGTGCATATATTTCAGTTAATGAAGACGTTGCTCTCGAAATGGCTGCTGCCGTTGACAAAAAAAGAGCAGACGGAGAGGATCTTTCCGATATCGCAGGTATCCCTGCCGGTATGAAGGATAACCTTTGCACAAAAGGAATAAAGACTACCTGCGCATCAAAAATTCTTGAAAACTACATTCCTCCGTACGATGCGTGCGTAATAGAGAAGCTGAAAGCATCTGACTACGTACTTCTCGGAAAGCTCAATATGGACGAATTTGCGATGGGTTCCACAACTGAGAACTCAGCGTTTAAAGTAACTCACAACCCCTGCGACATTGAGAGAGTTCCGGGCGGAAGCTCGGGCGGTTCTGCTGCTGCCGTTGCGGCAATGGAAGCTGCTTATACTCTCGGCTCAGATACAGGTGGCTCCATCAGACAGCCTGCTTCGTTCTGCGGTGTCGTAGGTATGAAACCGACTTACGGTACTGTTTCAAGATACGGTCTTGTTGCATTTGCATCATCGCTTGACCAGATAGGACCTTTGACAAAGACTGTCAGAGACAACGCAATGATCATGAATGTAATTGCAGGTCACGACAGAAGAGATGCTACTTCTATAAAGAGAGAGTACGGAGACTTTACTGCTGAAATAGGAAAAGATGTAAAAGGTCTCAAAATCGGTATTCCGAAAGAATTTTTCGGAGAGGGTATTTCATCAAGCGTTAAGGACTGCGTTCTTGCCGCTGCCGAAAAGTATGAAAAAATGGGTGCCGATATAACTTGGGTATCAATGCCTTCGATAGAAAACGCGCTTTCCGCATACTATGTAATTTCAAGTGCGGAAGCTTCATCAAACCTTGCAAGATTTGACGGCGTGCGTTACGGTGTCCGTGCAAATGATTTCGAAGACATCGACGAACTCTACAAAAAGTCCCGTTCACAGGGCTTCGGTGCAGAGGTAAAGAGAAGAATAATGCTCGGAACATTCGCACTTTCATCGGGCTACTACGATGCATACTACAAAAAGGCATTACAGGTAAGAAGTCTTGTAATGAAAGACTTTAATGCAGTATTCGATAAGTTCGATATAATTCTTTCACCTGTAGCTCCTACCGCAGCTTACAAGCTCGGAGAAAAAACCTCAGACCCGCTTGAAATGTACATGGGTGATGCGTACTCCGTTCCGATAAACATTGCCGGTGTACCTGCGCTTGCGCTTCCTTGCGGAAAGAACAGCGACGGAATGCCTGTCGGTATGCAGCTCATAGGAAAAGCTTTCTCAGAACCGATGCTTTACCGTGCAGGCGCTGCGTTTGAAAAGGAATACACAGGAGGTGCAGACAAATGATGATAAAAGATTACGAGATGGTTATAGGCCTTGAAGTTCACGTAGAGCTCAAGACAAAGACAAAAATCTTCTGTTCATGTCCGACTGATTTCGGTGCAGAGCCGAATACACAGACTTGCCCCGTATGTATGGGACTTCCGGGAACTCTTCCCGTTTTAAACGGCAAGGTTGTAGACTACGCCGTAAAAGCAGGACTTGCAACAAACTGCACAATCGCAAAATATTCAAAGCAGGACAGGAAGAACTATTTTTATCCCGACCTTCCGAAAGCATATCAGATTTCGCAGTACGACCTTCCGCTCTGTGAAAACGGCTGGCTTGACATCGAAACGGAGAACGGACCGAAGAAAATCGGTATCACAAGAATTCACATCGAAGAAGATGCCGGAAAACTCGTTCACGACGACACACACGGTACAATGATCGACTGCAACCGCTGCGGCGTTCCGCTCATAGAAATTGTTTCCGAGCCTGACATCCGTTCTGCCGAAGAGGCAAAGGCGTATCTCCAGAAACTCCGTGCAATTATCCTTTATACAGGTGTTTCAGACTGTAAAATGCAGGAGGGTTCTTTAAGATGTGACGTAAACCTTTCGGTCAGAAAGAAAGGCACGGAAAAATTCGGAACAAGAACAGAAATGAAGAACATCAACTCATTTGCTTTCGTGGTAAAGGCAATAGAATACGAGTATAAACGCCAGGTAGAGGCAATCGAAGCAGGCGAAACGATTGTTCAGGAAACAAGAAGATTTGATCCCGACAGCGGAAAGACATTTTCAATGCGTACAAAAGAAAACGCAAATGATTACCGTTATTTCCCCGACCCGGATCTTCCGCCCATCATCCTTACCGATGACGAGATAAAGGCACTCGGAACTCAGATTCCGGAGCTTCCCGATGCAAGAAAGAAAAAATACATCGAGCAGTACGAACTTTCTGCTTACGACGGAGAGCTTCTTACAAACGACAAGTCAATGGCCGACTATTTCGAGGCTGCGGCTGCAAATACAAAATATCCGAAATTGCTTGCAAATATGATGATAAGCGAAATGATGCGTCTCATAACAACAGAAAACTTCGAGTGCAAAATTTCTCCCGAGCATATGGCATGCCTCGCATCTTTGGCAGGCGACGAAGTGATAAACAGCTCAACCGCTAAAAAACTTCTTGTACGTATGTGGGAAAATGACTTTGACCCGGCTGAAATCGTCAAAGCCGAAAACCTCGAGCAGATAAACGACGAAGCAATTCTTCTCGGTTACATCCGCGAGGCCATCGAGGCAAATCCGCGCTCAGTCGCAGACTACAAGCGTGGAAAGACTATTGCCGCAAAGTCAATCGTAGGTCAGGCGATGGCAAAATCAAAAGGCAAGGCAAACCCTGTCAAACTGAGCGAACTTGCTATTGCAGAGATTGAAAAATGTGATTGATGAAAATTTAATAAAAGCATAATTTGCCGGACTGTCTCAAACTTTATTTTGAGACAGTCCGGTGCATTTATTGTTGAGAAATTCTTGTGAATGTGATAAAAAGTTCAAACTTGATATTGAAAAGGTGATATCGTGAAAAAATTTTTATTGGTTTCAATTGTTGTGATGATTGTAGCATTATCGGCTTGTAATGTTTATGACACAAAGGAATATAAGAACAAATATTTTTCTAACAGCGAAGATTTTGTAACAATAAAAAATATTCTGGTCAATCATTATGAAGATAATGAATTGCAAGGAAATCTGCGTATTTGGCGTGATGAAGACGGTGCAAAAATTTATGCGGATGGTTTTGACGGTTTAGTAAACAATTCAAGTTTCGATATTCCTTTCTCTGATGATGATATTTCAAAAATTAATACGTTTCTCATGAAATCATCTTATTATGAGTGTGTATCAATTGATAAAGATTTCGTAGAATTTGGAAATACTACCGGTTCTAAATTTATGTATTATTGTAGGACAGACAAAAAACCCGAAAAAATATCCGACGCTCATGAAATACTCAATTTTGATGACGGTTGGTATTTCTCTATATCAATAACGCGGTAATATACTTGCAAAGGGAACTGTGACATTTATTTGTTGCAGTTCTTTATTTTTCTGTTACGCCGGGCGGATGATTATTGTCTTGCTCTTTTTGTGTGCGTTCTTTTCGCATTTTGTCGAAAAACTCAGCTTGTAAACAAATTGCAAATATGATAATATTTAAGAGTTAAAATATGTAAAAGGCGTAGTTTACCCTTTTGATGATTTTTGTTGAAAAACTCTTTGTAATTACGCAGTTTTATGACACTTATGCATTATGCCCGAAAAGTACTTATTTTAGGTTTAAATTACGGTTTAAATATATAATAATTTTCATAAATAGAAAGGTGTGTTTATTATGGCAAAGAAAAACATGATAGCTATGATTCTTGCCGGAGGTCAGGGCAGCAGACTCAGCCCTATGACAAAAGTTATGTGTAAGCCTGCCGTATCGTTCGGCGGAAAGTATAGGATTATTGACTTTGCGCTCAGTAACTGCTCAAACTCAGGTATTGACACAGTGGGTATACTTACTCAGTTTAAGCCTCAGGCGCTGAACTCTCACATCGGTATAGGTTCACCTTGGGATCTTGACCGTGTACACGGCGGTGTGGATATGCTTCCCCCGTACATGAGCGAACAGGGCGGCGACTGGTACAAAGGTACAGCCAATGCGGTTTACCAGAACTTAAACTTTATGGATCAGTACGACCCCGAATATGTACTTATTCTTTCCGGTGACCATATATATAAAATGGATTACAGAAAGATGCTCAAAGAGCACATTTCAAGAGACGCTGCCGCAACTATTGCGGTAATACAGGTTCCTCTGGAGGAGGCTTCACGCTTTGGTATTATGAATACGGACGAGAACGGCGTGATAGAAGAATTCGAAGAGAAACCGAAGAATCCGAAGAGCACACTTGCATCTATGGGTATTTACATATTTACATACAAAGAGCTCCGTGAGTATCTCATAAAAGATGCTATGGATCCCGACTCCGATTATGACTTCGGAAAAAATATTATTCCGAACATGCTTAACGACGGAAAGAAGATGATTGCTCACAAGTTTGAGGGATATTGGAAGGATGTCGGTACGATAAGCAGCTATTGGGAGGCTAATATGGACCTTCTCAAGGTTGACAACGATGTGCAGCTGTTTGACAGAAGCTGGAATCTCTACACATCTACAAAAGTTCGCCCGTCACAGATGATAGGCGAAGATGCTAAAATAGAGGATAGCGTAATCACAGAAGGTTGCGTTGTCGAGGGCGAAGTAATAAATTCTATTTTGTTCCCCGGAGTAAAGATTGAGAAAGATGCGAGAGTTGTAAACTCAATTATTATGGAAAATGTAACGATTGAGAGCAATGTTATTGTAAATAAAGCCATCATTCTTGAAAAGTCCGTGATAAAGGCTAACAACGTTATCGGTAACGGCGACGATATTGCTGTTATCGAGGCAAATACTGTAGTTGAGCCTAATTACGGCGGCGTTGCAAATAACTGATAAACGGAACGGAGGATTTTTATGATAAAAGATTATATGGCAGTTATAAACCTGTCCGAAAATGAAAATGATATAAGAAGTCTTACAACAAACAGACCTATTGCTTCAGTTCCTGTTGCGAGCCGTTTCCGTGTAATCGACTTCATTCTTTCCAATATTGTAAACAGCGGTATCACAAATGTCGGTGTTTTCTCCGCTTCAAACTCACGTTCACTTGTTGACCATGTAGGTGACGGTAAGCCCTGGGATCTGAACAGAAAAAATGACGGTCTGTTCCTCTTTACACACGGCTTGGACGAATTGGTAAATTACGATTCCAGACTTCTTAAAAATAACATGGAATATCTTTTCAGAAGTAAAAGTACAAATGTTGTTCTTGCATCGTCATATATGATTGCAAATATTGATTTGGCAGATGTTGTAAGAGCACATGAAACTTCAGGATGTGATGTTACGGCGGTTTATACAGAAGTAGATGATGCAGACAAGAATTTCCAGAATTGCTTTACATTCGAAGTTGACAGCAGAACAAAAAGAGTTACAGATGTAGGCAAAAATATCGGTTTCGGAAAAAAAGCAAATATCTGTATGGAAATATTCCTCTTAAAGAAAGAGTTTCTTATCGATATTCTATATAAGAGCGCTCATTCATCGAGACACAGCAGTCTTTACAATGCGATTTTCGACCAGCTTGAAAATATCACAATAAACGCATACAAATTTGACGGATATGTAGCTTGTATAAATTCAATCGCTTCTTACTACCGTGCAAATATGGATATGCTTAAGACTCCCGTAAGAGAAGAACTTTTCTGCTCCGAGAGACTTGTATATACAAAGATAAAAGACGAACCGCCGACGATATATGTAAAGGGCAGCAAAGCGTCAAATTCTCTTATCGCAGACGGTTGCATAATCAAAGGTACGATAAAGAACAGTGTTATCGGCCGATTTGTTGAGATCGAAGAAGGCGCAGAAGTCGAGAATTGTATCATTCTTCAGAATGTAAAGATTCTCAAAGGCGCTAAGATCAAAAACGTAATCATAGACAAAAACGTTACTGTAAAAGAAGATGCGGAACTGAAGGGCAATTCTTCATTCCCTCTTGTAATAGAAAAGAAAAACCTTATCAGCGGCATCAGATAATATAATCGGTGCGGACGTTAAAATAACAAGGAGATGATAAAATGAAAGTTTTGTTTATATCTACAGAGGTTGATCCGTTTATAAAGACAGGCGGACTTGCCGATGTTGCATATGCACTTCCGAAAGCTCTCAAGGCTATGGGTGTTGATGTAAGAATTATCATGCCTAAGTACGGTGACATTTCTCAGAATTACACAACGAAAATGAGCCAGATTGTAAGCTTCGGCGTATCGGTTGGCTGGAGAAATCAGTATTGCGGACTTGAGTATCTTAAGTATGAGGATATTCCGGTGTACTTCATTGATAACGAATATTACTTTAAGCGTCCGGGTTGCTACGGATATTTTGACGACGGAGAGCGTTTTGCTTTCTTTGACCGTGCGGTCATGGAGTCAGTTAAGTACATGGACGATTTCGTTCCCGATATTCTTCACTGCAACGACTGGCATACAGGTATGATTCCCGTATATCTGCGAGATGTTTATTATGACAGACCTGAGTTTGCACGTGCGCATGCGGTTTATACAATTCATAACCTTAAATATCAGGGAATATTCGAACCTAGAATTTTAGAGGAGCTTCTCGGACTCAACATGGGTTACTTCACAGATGAGAAACTCAAATTCAGAGACTGTATTTCATTTATGAAAGCAGGTATCGTATATGCAGACAAAGTAACAACAGTCAGCGAATCTTACGCACAGGAAATTCAGCAGGCATTTGCCGGCGAAGGTCTTGACGGAATTCTCCGCGAAAAGTCATGGAAGCTCTGCGGTATCACAAACGGTATCGATTACGAGACAAACAACCCTGCAAAGGATCCTTCTATTGTAAAGAATTACACAGCAAGATCCCTGACAGGAAAGACAGAAAATAAACTTGCACTTCAGCAGGAGCTCGGACTCCCCGTAGATCCCGATATCCCGGTAATTGCAATTGTAACAAGACTTGTAAGACAGAAAGGTCTTGATCTCATTACGTGTGTAATGGAAGATATTCTCAAGATGAATGTACAGTTCGTTCTTCTCGGAAGCGGCGATGCTGACTATCAGGACTTCTTTGAGTATTACGCATCTGCTTACCCGAGCAAGATTGCTGTAAGAATAGGCTTCGATGCAGCAGTTGCTTCTCATATCTACGCAGGCGCGGATATGTTCCTCATGCCTTCTATGTTTGAACCTTGCGGTATCAGCCAAATGGTATCCATGAGATACGGTACTATTCCGATTGTTCGCGAGACAGGCGGATTAAAGGATACTGTTATTGCCTATAATGAATATACAGGCGAAGGCAACGGTTTCTCGTTTGCAAACTACAACGCGCATGAGATGCTCGACATCATTCGTTACGCTCTTACTCAGTACGGTAAAAAAACTGTATGGCGTAAACTTCAGCAGAACGCAATGAAAGCCAAGAACGATTGGGCGGCAAGCGCAAACAAGTATCTTGACTTATATAAAGAAATAGCAGACTGATAGTTGTGAAATCAACTGCTATTATTTTGGAGGGGTAGATTTTGGTATTAGATAAAGAAAAATTCAAACAAGATTTTCAGAATAAGCTTATGCTTATGCATAGAAAAGGCATGGATACAGCTACTGAAACAGAAAAATATCTTGCGCTCGGTACACTTTTGAGAGATTACATGTCAAAAGAGTGGTACGAGACAGACAGAAGAAACCACGAGGAAAAACAAAAAGCTGTTTACTATTTCTCACTTGAGTTCCTTATCGGCCGTCTTATGGATTCCGCACTTGTAAACCTCGGAATCAGAGATGTTGTTACGGAAGGCCTTTCCGAACTCGGTATGGACTTAAAGGTTCTTGAGGATGTAGAGCCTGATGCAGGTCTTGGTAACGGCGGTCTCGGAAGACTTGCCGCATGCTTCATTGACTCAATGGCATCACTCGGTATCGCAGGTATGGGTAACGGTATCCGTTACAAGTACGGTCTTTTCAAACAGGAGATTCAGAACGGTTATCAGATTGAGAATCCCGATAACTGGCTCAAAATCGCAAACGTTTGGGAAGTTCGCCGTGATGACGAAGCTTGCATCGTAAAATTCGGCGGAGAATGCCATGCTAACTGGGGTCTTGACGGAAAATTGTACATCGATCAGGTAAATTACGAGCCTATTTTGGCAGTTCCGTACGATATGCCTGTTCCGGGTTATAAGAACGGAACAGTAAATACTCTCAGACTCTGGAGCGCTGAGACTGACGGTGTAGGATTTGACTTTACTACTTTCAGCCGCGGTGACTTTGAGAAAGCCGTAGCAGGTCAGTATTCCGTATCATCGATTACAAACGTACTCTATCCTGATGACTCAACAGAAAGAGGTAAGCTCCTTCGTCTGAAACAGGAATATTTCTTTACAAGTGCCGGTATTCAGAGCATTGTACGCAATGTAAAGAAAATGGGTATCTCAATGAGCGATTTCCACAATGCGGTTGCTATTCACATAAATGATACGCACCCTGCGCTTGCTGTAGCAGAGCTTATGAGAATTCTTCTTGACGATGAGAAAATGGAATGGGACGAAGCTTGGTCCGTTACAACACAGACTATGGCTTACACAAACCATACAATTCTTGCGGAAGCTCTCGAAAAATGGAGCGTTCCTATGATTAAAGGACTTCTCCCTCGTATATACATGATTATCGAGGAGATCAACAGACGTTTCTGCGCTCAGCTTTCAGCCCGCTACCACGGCGATTGGAACAGACTTAACCGTATGTCGATTATCCAGGACAACGTTGTAAAGATGGCTCATCTTGCTATCGTCGGAAGCCATTCGGTAAACGGTGTTGCAGAGCTTCATACAAATATTCTTAAAAATCAGGAACTCAGAGATTTCCATGAGTTCTATCCGGGCAAGTTCAACAATAAGACAAACGGTATCACACACCGCCGTTGGCTTATTCAGGCAAACCCGGAGCTTTCAGACCTTATTGATAACACAATCGGCGAAGGTTGGAAAACAGAACCTCTCCGTCTTGCAGAGCTCAAGCCGTTCACAAAAAATAAGTCTTTCTGCAAAGATGTTGCAAAGGTAAAACTTCACAACAAGCAGAGACTTGCGGCATTCATAAAAGAGAACTACGGAATTGTTGTTGACCCGTCATCAGTATTTGACATTCAGGTTAAGAGACTTCACATGTATAAGCGTCAGCTTCTGAATGTTCTCCAGATTATGGACCTTTACAACAGACTCGTAGAAAATCCGGATCTTGATATGGCTCCGAGAACGTATATCTTCGCTGCAAAAGCATTCCCGGGATATTCGATCGCTAAAAACACGATCAAACTTATCAATACCGTTGCTGAGAAAGTAAATAACGACAAGAGAATCAAAGGCAAGCTCAAAGTTGTATTTATGCCTAACTACAGCGTAAGCCTTGCTCAGATAATGATCCCCGGCGGAGATATAAGTGAGCAGATTTCTACCGCTTCTAAGGAAGCTTCGGGTACAGGTAACATGAAATTCATGATGAACGGTGCCGTAACTGTTGCTACCATGGACGGTGCAAACGTGGAGATTCACAGAGAAGTGGGCGATGACAATATAATCGTATTCGGACTTTCATCTGATGAAGTTATAAACTACAATATCCACGGCGGTTACTATTCGAGAGACATTATTAACAACGACCCGAGAATTGCTAAGATTATAAATCAGATCAGCACATCTTATGACGGACTTGTGCCGATGGGAGAATTCCATCAGATAGTTCATCATCTTACAGATGCGAACGATCCGTTCTACACACTTGCCGACTTTGATTCATATGTCAAGGCTCAGAACAGCATAAATGAATTGTTCAGAGATAAGGACAGATGGAACAAGATGGCTGCCACAAACATTGCATGCTCAGGTGTGTTCTCAAGTGACAACACAATAAAGAGATATGCCGATGAAATTTGGAAGGTTAATATCAGATGATAAGCATTATTCATGATTCACACAGTTCTGAATTCAGAAAACCATACGGAGCGGTGCCTTTCGGCACCGCATCTTGTATTTGTTTAGAGGTTTATGATGACAACCTCTGTGCGGATTTTATATTTAAAACCGTAAAAGTTGTTTTTTACGGAAATATTTTAAATAAGAGTGATGAGAATGTACAGACTTACAAGGAAATCATTCTCAAATGTGAAAC
Organism: Clostridia bacterium; assembly: GCA_017461545.1. Classification (GTDB taxonomy): domain Bacteria; phylum Bacillota; class Clostridia; order UBA1212; family UBA1212; genus SIG423. The sequence continues at coordinate 18,677 of JAFTXP010000001.1, forward strand.
TTTTGAAGAGGTTGACACGGAGTACGGACGCAGAAAAAAATACCGTTTCGAAGCGGAGTTTCAGGCTGACGGCCCCGGCGTTTACTTCTATTATTTTGAGCTTGTACAAAACGATGGTACAAAGCACTTTTACGGCGACAACGATGACTTTTTCGGAGGCATAGGCAGAAAATATTATTACGGAGAAAAAGTCAACGGTTTCCAGCTAACCGTTTACAAGGCGGGACTTACTGTACCGGAGTGGTTTAACCGCGGAATTATTTATCAGATATTTCCCGACAGATTTTACCGCGCAAACGACCCAATGTCGCAGTTTAAGCCAAATACTTTCGTTTACGGCTCATGGGACGATAAGCCTATGTATATAAAAACACCTGACGGCGATATCGCAAGATGGGATTTCTTCGGCGGCAACCTTATGGGTGTTGCACAGAAGATGGACTATATCGAATACCTGGGTGCAAACATAATATATCTCAATCCGATTTTTGAGGCGTCAAGCAACCACCGTTATGATACTTGTGACTACAAGCATGTCGATTCGCTTTTGGGCGGTGACACTGCTTTTGATCTTATGACGGCAGTCGGAAAGTCGAGAGGCTTCCGCTTTATGCTTGACGGTGTTTTCAGTCACACGGGAAATGACAGTATTTATTTTGACGCTTACGGCAGATACGGCACCGGTGCATACCATCACGAAGATTCTCCGTACAGAGATTGGTACAGATTTTCAAAAGAGTCCGACGATGAATACGAATGTTGGTGGGGATGCAAAGCGCTTCCTAATGTAGAGGAGCTTTGCCCTTCGTATGTGGACTATATTATAGAAGATCCGGACAGCGTAATAAGCCACTGGATAAAAAAGGGAGCATCAGGCTGGCGACTTGACGTTGCCGATGAGCTTCCCGACGAGTTTATCAAAAAACTTCGCACGGCTGCGACACATGCAGCGGAAGAAGTCGGTGCAGACCAGCCTGTTATACTCGGCGAGGTATGGGAGGACGCTACAAATAAAATAAGTTACGATAAAATGCGCATGTATTTTACAGACGGAGAGCTTCATACAGTCACAAACTATCTCTTCAGAAAATATATGTTTGAATTTTTCAGCGGAGAGATAAGCGGCGAGATTACCGGAAAGCGTTTTAAGTCGCTTGATGAAAACTGCCCGAAACATAACTTCTACGCTCTGGCAAATATGACAGGTTCTCACGATGTGGAACGTATTATGACGTATATGCTTCGCATATGCGGAGGCGACAGGGTAAAAGCAAGGTCGCTCATTTCGGCTTACGCTGCAATGATGTTTACATTCCCCGGAGTTCCCGTTGTGTACTACGGAGACGAAACATGTCTTGAGGGCGGAACGGACCCTGATAACAGAAGAACTTACCCGTGGGGAAAACAGGACGTTCAGATGATTGACTGGTTTGCGTCACTTGCAAAAATGCGTAAGACTTATTCGGCGCTCGGAAGCGGTTTTTGGAAAACCTTGAAATGCGGCCGTAAGTCAGACGGTTCGGACATTTATGATGCACACGATATTTTTGCCGTAAAGAGATATTTTGAAGACGGAAAGGATACTTTCGGAAAGGATGTTTCGGAGGTTACATCGGAAAATCAGAAGACTGATACGGTCATATGCGTTATAAGAAATAATTCTTACGATTTGACACAAAATGACGGCGAGCCGGTATATATTCACGGATTAAAACCTATGCAGAAGTTCGGCGTGATTGCAGACTCGATGACAGGTCCTATGGCGCAGTCAATGATTGCTGAAAATCCTGATGAAATGTTCGGACAGATACTGGAAACCGTGACTTGTGATTCCGACGGCAATTTGTGCCTGCCTGCCATGAAACAGCTGGCTGTAATGGTAGAAATTTAAAAGAAGGTTGACTACAGATGATAATTGATTTTCACACGCATTGTTTTCCCGAAAAGATTGCGGAGAGGGCTATTGCATCACTCAGCAAAGCCGCGGGCGGCCTTGTTCCCCATACGGACGGCACGACAGGCAGTCTCATTGAACTGATGGACAGAGAGGGCATAGCAAAATCGGTGGTACTCGGCATTGCTACAAATGCAAAACAGATGCACAATGTCAATGATTTTGCAAAGGAACTTTCCTCGGACAGACTGGTGGGTTTCGGCTCGGTTCATCCTGATGCGGAAAATGCGCTTGAGGAACTTGAAAGAATCAAGGAACTCGGTTTAAAAGGTGTAAAGTTTCATCCGGAATACCAGTCTTTTTATGTTGATGACGAAAAAATGAAACCGATTTACAAAAAAATCGGAGAGCTCGGATTGATAACGGTTTTTCACGCAGGGCTTGACCTTGGGTACACGCCACCTTATCACTGCACACCTGACAGAATGGCAAAGGCACTGGATTGGTTCGGCGGAAGTCCTGTGATTGCGGCGCACTTCGGCGGCTACGGTTTTACCGAAGAAGTTATAGAGAAACTGTGCGGCTTGCCTCTGTATCTGGACACTGCATTTTCTTATGCTTCCATTCCGAGAGAATTTGCCTCCCAAATCGTGAGGAAACACGGTGCGGACAAGATACTTTTTGCATCGGATTGTCCTTGGCACAATCCGGAACTTGAAATACGCCTAGTGGAATCGCTCGACCTTACTCCGGAGGAAAAGGAATTGATTTACCACGGCAATGCCGAGCGACTGCTCGGCGCGGATTTTTTACAAAGCGAAGCGCTCGACGATTTCCCGGGAAATCGTCTGCCGCATTGAATAGTGTAAAAAAGTAAAAGTCTCTGCAATAAATCCTTTTTAGCGTAGCTAAACCGGGATTTGCAAGAAAGTCATACATCGCACCCGAATCTCGTGAAAAAGTAAAAGTTTCATCAAAGAATCCTTTTTAGCGCAGCTAAACCAGGATTCTTTGATGAAACTTTACTTTTTCGGCATTGTAACGACAACCCGGTGTATTGGCTGACCCAAATCAACAAATCTCTGTTCGTATTCTGTTACGACATTCCCCTCCATGCCGTCTGCGTGGAGGTCGTAAGAAATCTCACTGAGCGTGCAACCGTATTCTCTGTAAACTTCGAGTGAGAAATCAAACAGTCCGCGGTTGTCTGTCTTTTGGTGAAGCTGGCCGCCGTTTTTTAAAAGTTTGATGTAGAGAGGCATAAAAGTACTGCTTGTAAGGCGGTTCTTTTCGTGGCGCGTTTTAGGCCACGGGTCGCTGAAGTTTAAATACATTCTGTCAACTTCTCCGTCCTCAAATATTTCTGCAAGGTCGCGTGCGTTGCCGTTTATGAAACGAACGTTTGTGAGACCTGCTTTATCGGCCTTTTCCATTGCAGTGACGATTACGTTGCGGACTCTTTCGAGCGCGATGAATGTTATATCGGGATACATGGCGGCCATGCCGCATACAAAAGAACCTTTGCCGCAACCTATTTCAAGATGTATTTCGCGGCCTCCGAATGATTCCTTCCATTTTCCTTTATATTGTGCGGGCTCATCTAAAAGCAGATGAGCGCATTTTTCAATTCTCGGCTCCAGGTTTTTTTTGGTGCGAAGTCTCATATTTATAACTCCTTTAGTGCAAATATAGTAAAATTCTGTATGATGAAAAAGTAATAAATTCAACAAAAATGATTCTATCAAAATGAATTGTAATCCTCAACACAAATTTTCTTGAAGCATGAGTGCAAATGGGGTAAAATAAAAAAGTATTTATGAATATTAAAAGGCGTGTACATATGATTGGATTATTTTCTGAAAAGATATATAAAAAATTATTGGTTGCAGTATTCGCAATATTGTTTTTATGTTCCGCGGTTTTTCTTGTTATACCTCAGAACGTATCTGCAGCTGTTTCACCTGAGCTGAGCATACAGATTGGTTCGGTGTATTCTGAAACTGCGACTTTAGACAGCGGTGCTCAAGGTACGGCGCTTGTATTCCTGGATTGCGGTGATTTCATTTTTAAATCCGGAAGTGTAAAGATAAATATGGACGCTTCATTATTTGCAGATGTTACAGCCAAGAGTGATACGGAAGTAATAACTAAAACTGACATCGGCGAAGATGTTATTTCTGTCAAATATTCATTTGATTCTACGGAAGGTTTTCACGGAACAGTACAGCTCGGAACAATTACTTTTAAAGTTAAAGAAACCGCGGTTGCAGCTGTTGATACTGACATAAAGATTTCCGAAGTTAAGTTTATTGACAGTAACGCAAGTACGCATACAGATGATTTTAGCATAAAGAATGTTGTATTGACAGTAATAAACGAAAAAATTTCAGGGAATGTTAACCAAAACAGTGCTGTACCGTCTGCTACGTCGACGCAGCAAGTTTCGACGGAAAATCCTCAATCGACTCCGGCAAACAATTCGACGCAGGTTTCTGCCGCTCCGGCCGTTACAGACAGTACGGAACTTTTGACAGATACGGCGATGTATACTTTAGAAGATGTAGAGGATCTGTCCAACGGAGCGATTGTGTTTTGGGGAATTGTGTTTCTTATTATAGGCATATGGATAGGAATTGCTTTGGGATATTGGTTCTGGTGTAAGAAAAAATCAAAACCGCAGGTAAAAGATACTCACGGCAATGTTATAGGTCATTTAAAATAAATCAGGTGTTTTGCATTGGATAATATTAATAATGAAGAAAAGAATAAAGTTTTGAAAATTACGGCATTAAATACCGTAACAGTAGTTGTGTGCATTCTTTTGGCTCTGTTTTTTGCACAGTTAGGTAATTCTTTTACCGTACAGACTGTTTTGGCAACAACAGAGTCTGCACTGCCTCAAAGTACGGCGGATCCGAATACAGGCGTGAGCTCATCGCCTGCCGTGACTGAAACGCCTGCTACTACAGAAGAAGTATCTCTAAGTCCGACTTTGACAGAAGAGAGCGCAACGCCTGAAAATTCTGCTGAGGCAACCGCTTCGGCGACAGCACCGGGCATTTCTCCGACAGTAAGTTCTTCTGCGCCCGCTACAGAGATACCGTCTCAGTCGGATAATACAGTATTTCCGGGCAGTACTGCTCAAAATCCTCAGGAGACTCCGACGCAGAATATTCCATCTGAGACAGTGCCGCTGCCAACAGTGCCAACTACAACTGCGCCTTCTACAAAGGCTCCTTCTGCAACCGCTCCTCTGACACAAACCCCTGTTTCTACCGCTACTGCATCAGCGACAACTTCTGCAAGCATTTTACCTACAGCAACTCCTAAACCGACATTGGTAACTCCTTCTCCTACATTGGCAAGAATCGAAGAACCGATGGTTTCGGGAAATTCCGTTATAGATGTAGAAGCTGAGGATTATATATCGCCGAGTGTTACCGATATTCCTGCAGAACTCAATCCGGATAACCCAATTGATGAAAATGTTCCCGAAGAAACAGGAAGTGCAAGTGATTCGAATAAAACAGACAGTAAAGGCAGTATATCTGCTTTGTTTGATATTTTGGTATATGTATTTGTTTTATGTGCAATTATAGCTGCTATATACGGTGTATTTACTATTATAAAATTTATAGTTGATAAGAAACGATCAAGGAAAAACAGCAAGAGTAAGAAAAAAGGTAAGAAAAAATGAGTGAACAAGTTGTAAAACTCCTTTTGTCTTTCTGTTATTTGATAATAATTGCGTTGATTGCAGGCTTTGCGGCATTTGTGATAATGAATCGTCATGCGAAAAAAATAAGGACAGTCTATGTGCGTGCCGATGATGCGTTGAAGGAAAGAAAAAAATACGTGAAGCCTGTCAGAATTGCCTTGATTTCTGATTTTCACATACCTAAAATGCCGCCGAGTAAAGATGCGGTAATAAATTCCATTATTAAAGCCTCACCGGATTTTGTTGTTGTCGCAGGTGATTTGTGTGAAAGTAAGCAATATTGGAACACTGCTGCCGGTTTTATAGGTGAAATTGCCGGGGCTTGCGGATGCCGTGTTTTCGTGGTGCTTGGAAATCATGATATAAATGATGCTTGCGAAAAAAATTCCGGGAAGATAAAAGAATACAGAAAGGTAATCGAAGGAGATAATCCCGATATCATTACACTTGTCGATGAAAAATATCTTTTTTCATGCGCCGGGACAGATAGAAAGCTTCTTTTATGCGGCGTGAATGATTACAGGCATACAACACCTGATTCCATTAAATCTCTTTGCCGAAAGTGGAACGCAGAGTCGGATGCTTCCGGGGCTGAATTTGTCCTTCTGTCACACAATCCGGATTCAGCTTTGCACATACCTGAAAAATGTTTTCCAACAATAATGCTGAGCGGACATACGCATGCAGGACAGATGTGGATGCCGTTTAATATGGAGTTCCGTTTTATGCGAAAGGATGTTTTGCCTAGGGAAGGGTATAAATACGGTTTACATTTATATAAGAATAAATTTCCTATATATATAACAAGCGGTGTGGGATGTACTTTTCTTCCTATAAGATTTAAGTCAACTGCTGAAGTTGCAATAATCGACATATAATAATTTTTTTATATATTAATTTACAAAAAATACTTCTTTATAACAAAAGCCGTCTGATTTCTATTAAAACAGACGGCTTTGTTTTGTAAACAATAATCAAAAAGGGTAAAACTCTCCGAAATTGCCGCTTTTTTTCTGAAAAATCAATGAAAATTTTTTATTCGCAATATTGTAAATGCGATAATTAAATGATATAATCGCATAGAGTGTATTATTGTCATTAGAATACACTGTGCCTCTGTATAATAAAATTTGGATTTATTACAGCGTTTGGCTTGTTGCTGAATAATGCTGTTTAAATTATAAATGATATTTTTTATACATGAAAAGAGAGGAGGATTTTATGAAAAATATCAAAACAAGTAAAGTGGTTGCGCTTATACTTTCGATCGCTATGATTTTGAATGTATTTGCAGGATTGTCTTTGACATCTTTCGCAGCCGATGATATTACTGTAGGTATGTATTTCATGGATCAGAAAGCTGATTATGCTACTCCGTCTACGGTTACTCCGGGACAAGAGTATACAGCTGTTGTCTATCTTAGAAATTACAATGCCACAAATGCTGCTTCATACCCGATCAGTGGTTTGCAGGTGGATGTGACTGCTGATGCGAACACAACTATCGGTGTTGTAAACACATTTGAGAAATCAGGTTACCAGATTAATGGCAATACTGAATTTACTTCTAAGAAGACAGGTGACAACGGTGAAACGATCGTAAGCTTCGCTTCTGTATACGGTGCTCCTGATGCTACTACAGGCGATTTCGTTTACTCGACACTTGCAAGTTCAGACGCGGATATCGAAATTTGTGCATTTGAGTTTACTGTTAGTGAGACAGCTACAGGCACTATCACATTCCCGATTTCTGTAATTGCTGCTGATTCATCTTTGAGCCAGCACTCTGTTGTTGTAAATAACGGTTCTGTCGCTGTAGGTGCTGCTAATACAACTGAAAAGCTCAGCTTGTACGGTCCTGACCTCGAAGCTATAAACAGCGCAGGTACTTACAACATCGATGATGCTACAGCTGCAGACGGCACAGGTTATACTCCGTTCGGTACATCATGGACAGCTGCAGGATTTGCAGAGGGTTCTTCACTTGTAAGAATGGGTTACAACAACTTCGTATATTTGGGAAGCTATGACTTTACAAATGTTACAAAGATTGAGATCACCTATCACACTGATAAAGATTTTGTAGCTGCAAACAGCCTCTTGGATGGTGCAACAGCTACACTCGGTCTCAGCAAAGTTGCTCAGTCTTTCGGTTGGGCTGAGACTACAGCACCTCATTTTGAAAATGCAGTTGCATACGGTGCTTTGTCAGACGGAACAACTAACGGTTGGCCGGAAGCAAGAACTGTGACTATCACAGAGGGTATTGATACCACTTACAACGGTGATGTATGGCTTACTTCTTATAGCTGTAACGGCGGAATTATCGTTGCTACAGATGTAACATTGTATCGTTCAGCTGAAACAACTGATCCGGAGCCTGACACTGTTGGTTTCCAGACAACTGTTGACAATATTTTTGTTGACGGTGTAGATGTTAATACAACAGGCGGTATTGGCGGTACAGAAAAATTTGTTTGGTCGAATTATAATCATCTTCCTGAGCTGATTGCGAAAGAGTCTTTTAGCATTGCTGGTTGGTGTACTACAACTAATGGTATTGAAAAATATCAATATTCTGTAAACAACGGTGAGTGGAAAGATGCTTCATGCACAATTTACGCAAGAACAGACCTTACAGAAAATAATTATCCATATCCGAACGGACATGCTACTGCAGGTTTTACAGATCTTACTATTCCGTATGCAGAACTTACACAAGACTATGACAATACTGTTGATATCAGAATCGTTGATCTTGCGGGTAATGAAATAGAACTTTTCCAGTTTACAATTGATACTGCTGAACCGGCATTCACAGCATTCCATGCTTCTGTTGATATAATTGTTACAGATGGTACAGAGTCCAGTGCTCTTGGCGGCACTGCTATAGGTGCCCCTTATGCTTATACAGAGACAGCTACGATATCCGAAAGTTTTGGATTTAACGGTTGGTGTGCTACAGAAGCAGGTATGGCAGGATATAAGTACTCAATTGACGGTGGCGCTACTTATGCCGATATTTCCAATGTGACTATTTCTTCAAGAACAGAACTTGTTGATCATAGTGTTCCTTATGAGACAGGTCACTCTACTGCAGGTTATAGCTTTACAATTCCTGCTTCAGCTCTTGAGGTTGGTTCAAACAATGTTATAATCAGAGGTGTTGACCTCGCTGGCAACGAATTCGACCTTATTACAGCTACAGTTGTTGTAGAAGAAGTTGTTACTCCTACTTACACAGTTTCAGTAGGTACAGTATCTAACGGTACAGTTACTGTAAGTCCTTCAGGTACAGTTGACGAAGGTACAACAGTTACAGTTACAGCTACAGCTGCTACAGGATATGAGCTCAGCGAGATCCTCGTAAACGGCACAGCTATCACAGGTACAACATTCACAGTTACAGCTGACTCAGTTGTTACTGCTACATTCACAAAGATTCAGTACACAGTTTCAGTAGGCACAGTATCTAACGGTTCGCTTACACTCAACCCGACAGGTACAGTTGACTACGGTACAACAGTTACTGTTGTAGCTACAGCTACTACAGGATACGCGCTCAGCGAGATCCTCGTAAACGGCACAGCTATCGAAGGTACAACATTCACAGTTACAGCTGATTCAGTTGTTACTGCTACATTTACAAAGATTCAGTACACAGTATCAGTAGGTACAGTATCTAACGGTACAGTTACACTCAGTGCAACAGGTGCTGTTGACTACGGTACAACTATCACTGTTACAGCTACCGCTAACGAAGGATATGAGCTTAGCGAGATCCTCGTAAACGGCACAGCTATCACAGGTACAACATTCACAGTAACAGCTGATTCTGAAGTTACTGCTACATTTACAGAGACAGTTGTAGAGACTGAGGAATATACAATCACATTTACCGTTGGCGGAAGAGGACAGGGTACTGTAAGCGCGAACGGAACAACTGAATCCAGAACATATGGTCAGGCTACAGCTCAGACATTTACTGTTAAAGTTGCAGCAGGCGAGACTGTAAATGTTGCTACAGCTTCACAGCCGTTTGTAAGGTCATCAAAGAACTATGCTTCTATCTGCACATTGATAGAATCTTCTGATGTTACTTTGTCTTGCTCTAATGTTTCTAAGACAGGTGAGTATACCGGCGCTACATTTACAATGCCTGAGTCTGATGTTGCTATCACTGTAAATATTCGCGTTTTTGGCGATTTGAATTACGATGGTAATATTAACGTTATGGATATCAATGCAATAAAGAAGCATATAAGCTCTGCTACTGTATTAACAGGTGAAAAGCTTATTGTTGCAAATGCAGTAGGTAACTATACAGGTGCTAAAGCTACTGTAAACGTTATGGACCTCAATGGCGTAAAAGCATTTATAGGTAAGGGTACACTCTTAGCTAATGGTGTTTATGCGTGATGATTTGATTAACAGATGCGGCTGGCTTGTACAAGCCGGCCGGGTCTTGTAGAAAGGAATTATATCTATGAAAAAGATTAAATCGATAATTTCGATTCTTTTGGCATTGTCATTGGTATTTTGCAGTGTTGTTTTCCCTGCAAGTGCAGCTGATGGTGCAATGATTGAAATTACAAGTGCTGAAGGTAAGCCGGGTGAAACTGTTGAGATTTTCATATCAAACAAGAATGTTCCTGTAAACCACACAATGTGGCAGTTGAATTTCACTTATCCTACAGTTCTCGGTGAAGGTACAGTTACCGAATTGCACAATGTAACATGGGAAGATAAGAACATAGCTTGTGAAAACGGTTATTTCTCTCTTCTTTACTATACAACAGATTCTACACAGGGCGATATTAACGGTCAGGTAGCAAAAGTCGCATTTACAATTCCTGCAGATGCTACAGTTGGAACTGTATATGATTTGACACCTGCCGTAATTGGTGAGGAAGTTCTTATTTGTGATGCAGAGTACAACTTGCTCGACATCACTTGCCCCGCAGCAACTATCACTGTTGTTGGTGAGGATACTTCTGATGATGGTGCAATGATTGAGATTTCAAGTGCTGAAGGTGCTCCGGGCGAGACAGTTGAGATCTTCATATCAAACAAGAATGTTCCTGTAAACCACACAATGTGGCAGTTGAATTTCACTTATCCTACAGTTCTCGGTGAAGGTACAGTTACCGAATTGCACAATGTAACATGGGAAGATAAGAACATAGCTTGTGAAAATGGTTATTTCTCTCTTCTTTACTATACAACAGATTCTACACAGGGCGATATTAACGGTCAGGTAGCAAAAGTTGCATTTACAATTCCTGCAGATGCTACAGCTGGAACTGTATATGATTTGACACCTGCCGTAATTGGTGAGGAAGTTCTTATTTGTGATGCAGAGTACAACTTGCTCGACATCACTTGTCCCGCAGCTACTATCACTGTTACAGGCACAGTTGCTCCTACAACATACGGCGTAACAGTTAACAACGGTACAGCTGATGTTACTGAAGCTCCTGAGGGCGCTACTGTAACAATCACAGCTAATGCTGCTGCTACAGGTATGGTATTCAAAAACTGGACAGTTGTAAGCGGCGGCGTAACACTCGCAAGCACAACTTCTGCAACAACAACATTCACAATGGGTACAGCTGCTGTTGAAGTTACAGCTAACTACGAGGCTATGGCTGTTGATGTATACGTAACAGACGGTTCTTACACAGGTACAGCTGCTTACGGTGAGACAATCACTATCACAGCTGACACTGCTGCTACAGGTTATGAGTTTGATAAGTGGGTAGTTACTTCAGGTTCTGTAACTCTTGCAGACGAGACAGCTGCTACAACAACATTCACAATGGGTACAGAGGGTGTTGCTGTTCAGGCTACTTACAAGAAGATCAACTACACAGTTTCTATCTGCCCCGATATCACAGGCGGAACTATCACAGCAGTTCCTACAACAGCTACTTACGGTGATACAGTTACTGTTACATTGACTCCTGATTCAGGAAAGAAGCTTTCTAAGCTTTACTACACAATTGACGGCGATACAACTGAGTACGCTATCAATGCAACTCTTAAGACATTCACAATGCCTGCTGCTAACGTAGAAGTTCACGCTGAGTTTGCTGATATCACAGGTATTATTATCACAGGCGACTACCGCGGTGAGGCAGGCGACCTTATCTACACAGGTGATACAAACGTTGAAGTAACTCTTACTGTATCTAACAATTCAGATGCATTTGCAGGTATAACATTTACTCTCGACATTGAAGACGGTCTTACAACAGCTACTCCTGTATTCACACCTGCTTCTGGTCTTGAGATCCTCGCTCAGAACGGCAACACATACACAGTATGGTCTGCTTATGCTGATGACGATCTTTTAAATGACACATTCCTTCTCGGTACTGTAACTATTCCTACAGTAACAGCTTTGTCTTCTGCAAACGATGCTCAGTACAAAGTATCTCTTACAGTTGATGATTACATGATCTCTAACGGAACAGCTGACGCTGTAAATGTAGATATTGTTGACGGTACAGTATTCGTATCTAAGACTGTTGAAGCTATCAAGTTCTATGATGCTTCTAATGGCTATGCTGAGTTCACAACTATCGAGGTTGACGAGACAGTTGAGGACAAAGATGGTTATGTTGCTGATTACATTAATGCAAATGTTGTTTATGAGTTGGTTTATACAGACGGAACAACAAGCGATACGTACAAAGAAGCTACAGCTGATATGTTTGCTGATTTGACAACTGATGTAACAGACGATATGGTAGGCGGCCAGCAGGCTACTATCACAGGTTCTTATACACAGGAAGATACAAACACAACTGTAATAGCTGATGTTGTAGTAACTATCGCTCTCAACGAGACAATCGTTGGTATTACAGTTACACCTGATACTCTCTACTTCAAGGTCGGCGATACATTCGCTTGGGGTGATACACAGTATACACTCACACAGGCTAATGACGGCACAGTAGGACCTAATGCAGTTGCTGCAGGCGTTCAGGCAGGTACTCTTACAGATGACTCTGCTGCTCTTGATAACACAGTTACAACAGCTCAGACTGTAACAGTTACTTATGCTGCTGACACAACAGTTACAGATACAGTTACTGTATACTTCGTAGCTCCTGAAATTATTGGTTATGCTTCTTCCGGAGTTTACTACGAGGAAGGCGCAACATTTGATATCAATGCTCAGGATATCGAAATTGAAGTAAGCTACAACGAAGAAGTAACAGGCATCGCTGATGATGTTATTACAACAGGCTTTACTGTTGTTACTCCTCCTTCATTGACACTTGCTGACGGCGCTATCGCTGCTACTCAGGATCTTGTTATTTCTTATAACGGAAGTGCTGACTACACAATCGAAGCTGCGGCTATAGTTGTTGACTTCGCTGAGTTCGGTAAGGTTCTCGTAGGAAGCCTTACAGCTGACGACACAGTTACAACTCTCTTGAAGCTCTCTAACTACGGCACAGATCTTGTTACAACTGACCTTATCGCAGTTCGTAACATCGCTATCAGAGCGTAATAATCAGTAATTGATTAAATTCTGAATAAAGTTATCCCCCGGCGGCCGCAAGGCCGCCGGCAAGGATAATTTAAAATCAAAAATATACAATTAATTAAAAATATTAAAACCAATTTGGTATTTTTAATTAATTGGATATTAGTATTATTTCTGATTAAGTATAGATACTATCTTTGAAAGGTGGTTTAGTCGTTGAAGAAAAAGATATGTGGAAAAATTAAATACATGTCGTTGATTTTGGCGCTTACTGTTTTTGTGATGGGATTTTCGATGTTCACAGTTACGGGCGACACAACTCCTAATATTTATGGAGGAGATGTTACTACTACACCAGGCAGTGTTGTTATGCTTCCCTTATCGATAAAAAATAATACCGGTGTTGCAGCGTTCACGTTGGAGTTGTCATATGACAAGGATACTTTGGAATTTGTAAATGCCGCATCGTCTGAAGAAACTGATTTTTATTGGGATGAATGGTTGATTGAATCTTACGGCGACTGTTTCCTTTGGTCAAATGATACTTTGCCTGACAGAGACCGTACTCCGTACAATACAGAGGGCGACGGTAAGATGTTTAATCTTGCTTTTGCTGTTGCGGCAGATGCACAGCCCGGTGTCTATCCTGTTGAAATTCAACTCAAGGATAACAACGCTGCAAATATTTCAGATTGCAACGGCGTTCCGATAGATGTAACCTTTACAGCAGGTGTAATCAGAATTGAGGACACTTCCGGAGAGAAGACCGTAAAGAATGTTACTCTTTATGCTCCCGCGGATAAGCTTACTTATTGGACAGGCGAAACATTTGAAATAGACGGCGCACAGCTCAAAGTTGAGTGGTCAAACGGAGATATTGATTATATTGATGTTACAGAGAGTATGCTTGAAGCAATTCCGGATACAGACACAGCAGGTACAAAGACTGTTCAGATAAAGTATCAGAATTGGGAATATGTAAATGACCTTACTTTTGATATTACGGTAAGCGATCCTGCAGTTGATAATGTAACATTGTTTACCCCGGCAGATAAGCTTACTTATTGGACAGGTGAAACATTTGAAATAGACGGCGCACAGCTCAAAGTTGAGTGGTCAAACGGAGATATTGATTATTTAGATGTTACGGAGAGTATGCTCGAAGCAATTCCGGATACTGACACAGCAGGTACAAAGACTGTTCAGGTAATATATCAGGGTTGGGAAGATGTAAATGATCTCACATTTGATATCATTGTAAATGCTGCTGAAATTGATAATGTAACATTGTTCACACCGGCAGATAAGCTTACTTATTGGACAGGCGAGACATTTGAAATAGACGGCGCACAGCTCAAAGTTGAGTGGTCAGACGGCGATATAACTTATATAGATGTTACGGAGAGTATGCTCGAAGCAATTCCGGATACTGACACAGCAGGTACAAAGACTGTTCAGGTAATATATCAGGGTTGGGAAGATGTAAATGATCTCACTTTTGATATCGAGGTAAAAGCACCCTCTGCTGTAAGAGCAGAAATGAATCCTGCTCCTTCTCAGAAAGTGTTTAATCAGGGCGATGAATTTAATTCAGACGGCGGTAAAATTAAAATCGAATACGATAACGGTGAAATAGTTTATATTGACATCACAGAAGATATGTGCAGCGGTTACGATATGAATGTTCCGGGTGAATATGAGATAACCGTTTCATACGGGGAATTTGAATTCTCCTATGTTATCAGGGTTAATGCTGTTGAAAACCCTTCCAGCGGAGATTTCAATTTGATGCTTCCGTTTATAGCATTAATTATGTCTGCGGCGGTTGTTTGTGTTTCGATTTATCTGAGAAAGAAAAAGTCATATAATTGATGTAATTTAAAATGTTTTTGAGACCCGAACGGACAATCTGTTTGTTCGGGTTTTATTTTAAAATCGGAGGATAAAGATGCAAAAGAAATATATGAAATTTATATTGTTTGTGATAATTGCAGCTATGTGTGTCTGTGCCGGATGCGGTAAAAAGTCAGGAGATTCAGTAATTTCCCCTGAGAGTCCGGCTGCTAATGAAAATACATCTACTGATGGAAATTTACCTAATGCTGAAAGTCCGGGTACTACTGATAGTATTATAAATTCTGTACCGGAGATAACAATTGACGAGGCGGTTTCTGACGAAGTAAAGGAATCAATTGATTTTGATGTTTATACGAATCAGCGTGCCTACGAATTACAGGAGAAAGATACAGAACCGCAGATAAAGTTAATATATCCTGTAAATATATATAGAACGGATGTAATGGATGTTAAGTATCACGTTGATATTGTAAATGCCGATGACGGTTCCGTGGTATTGCAAGTGTTAGGAACTGATTTTACTGTAACTAAAACAGTTTCTGAAATTAAAGTTGAGTGGCAATCTGTGGGCCTTAAGGTTATGCCTACAGAAAAAGTATATAAATTTAAGGGGCTTTGTATAACTATTGACGGTGAAGTTTATTTCTACGAAGACACATTCTATTCTCCCTTTATTGAAGGCAGGGAGATTACTTATACTCAAATATCAGAATGATTGATTTCATGATGTTTGTATTTTGTCAGGGTTAAGGAGAACCGGAAGATGCCTGCTGATGACAGAAATAAAGATACAATTGAATACAAAACAAAAAAACAAAAAATAATTGCGTTTTCTTTATTTTCAATGATTTTTGTATGCTTGGGTGTGTTTGTAACCGTACAGGCACGTACTGCGATAAAAAATGTCGAGAAGGAGAAGCAGGAAGAACAGGCCACTTTGAAAAGTTATGAAGATTCCATCAAGTCACTTGAGGAAGATATTGCTGTTTTATCGGGTGAAATATCCGAAATGGATGCTGAGTATGATGAAAAGATGGAGCAGCTGGCTTCGAGTGATAACGATTTCTTCAGAATTCTGGAATTCTATAATGATTCAATAGCAAAATACGGTTTTTACGCAGGTACTACTGATGTGACAGGTAAAGGCATTGAAATTTCTATCGATGACGGAAATCCTACAAGCGGTACGGTTTCAAATTTCTTACTTGTGCATGATACGACGTTGCTCAATATAGTCAATGAACTCCGTGCTTCGGGTGCTCAGGCGGTTTCAGTAAACGGCGAACGTATTGTGGCTGATACAGAGATCCTCTGTGTCGGAACAGGAATAAGGGTAAACGGCAAAAAAATTTTTGCTCCGTTTTCTATTAAGGCAATCGGTAATTCTGACAGGCTGTATTCGACATTTATAAACAGTGCTGTATATAAGAATATAATTACAGCCGATTTGTTGGTGTCTGTAATTGAATCTGATTCAGTTAATATTGCAGGGTATACCGGATTTTCTGCGGAGAATGTTAAATATTTATATGATTCTGCTGAAGAATAATTGGAGATGTATTGTATGGATGATGAAGAATTGTTAAAGGAAAAACTGATAAAGAAAAAAGTCTTGAAGGCTAAAGTCGTTCGTAATATTGCTCTGACAGTGATATGTATTGCGCTCGGTGTAATTGTTTCTTTCGAGTATAAAAGCATCGTACAGCAAAAAGAGAATGAGCAGAAATCTGCTTCTACGCTGACAGAAGCTCAGGACAGAATAATTGAACTCAGTGCCGAAGCTGAAGCGTTAAGGCAGTCTAAAGAAGAAGCTGAAAAAAAACTTGAAATCTTGGATAACGGTACTAATGAGGAAAAAATCGAAAAACTTCAGGAGGAAAATGATCTCCTTAAAAAATTTGCAGGACTTACCGATGTATACGGTCAGGGCATTGTAATAACTTTGAATTATGCTGATGCAAACGATGTATCTGTTTCCATCAGTGCCTCGCTTATACAGTCATTGATAAATGAATTGAAAGCCTCGTCGGCGCAGGCGATTTCAATAAACGGCGAGCGTGTTCTGGCTATGACCGAGGTCCGAGCCGTAAACAATTATCTTGCTGTAAACGGTATTTCTCTTTATGCGCCGTATACTATTTCAGTTATAGGAAGCCCGACCAGCCTTGAAAGTTCTTTGGGCGTAAGTATTAAGCCGAAATTTGACAGTTTCTTTTCTACATACGGCGGCTCTTTTGAAGTAAAGTATGAAAACAATATTCAAATTTCCGGATACAGCGAGGAACTGGTAGAGAATAAGACTAATATGATGTTTGATGTTAAAAAGAGTAATTGATCAGTAACATATAGTAATATAAGGGTTTTACAGCAGAGCTGCCCGCTTCATGCGGGCAGCTCTGCTGTATATAGCGAAAGGGAACGCCGATGTTTTTTACAGCGGCGTTCCCTTTCGCGTCATAATTTGTACATCTGTCCCATATTCATAAATAAGATAATAAAAATTCAGAATGAAATGAGAGGTTGTTGACGATATGAAGGTGATTAAATTAAAGATAAGCAAGTGGCTTTATGCAGTGGTTCCGATGCTGCTTGTGCTGACATTGCTCGCTTATCCTGTTTTTATGAGTGCAGAAAATTCCGGCAGCGCAAACGGCAGTGTTATTGATGAGGTGTCAGGAGGAATGGTTTCGGCATCGGACAAAGTTTCTTCTGTTTCGGCAAAGTATGCATGGGGCATAAAAAGAGGCAGTAACGGAAGCTTGCCCGAGGTCGGTTCAAAGGAATCCGCTTTGCTTGAGCAGTACGGCGGCTGTTATCTGGGCAAAGAGGGCGAAAAAAAGGTGTATCTGACGTTTGATGAGGGATACGAGAACGGATATACCGGACAAATCCTTGATACGCTCCAAAAAACGGGTGTTAAAGCAATTTTCTTTGTGACGGGAGATTACTACGATAGAAGCAATGGTTTGGTCGCCAGAATGGTAAATGAAGGCCATGAGGTCGGAAACCATACAGAGGGACATTACTCACTTCCGACATTGAGCAGTGACAAAATTAAAACGGAGTTTGAAACACTTGAAAATAAATTTTACGAGCAATTCAATCAGCATATGAAGTTTATGCGGCCGCCCATGGGCGAGTTTGACGAAAAGTCTTTACAGGTTTCCGCGGAAATGGGTTACACGTGCGTGATGTGGAGCTTTGCTTATAAGGACTGGATTGCGGATAAGCCCAGCGGCGCCGATTATGCTCACAAGATGGTAATGGATAATCTTCACGACGGTGCGATACTTCTGCTGCACGCAGTGTCGCCTGATAATGCCGAGGCTCTTGAACAGATAATAACTGACGTGCAGGCGGCGGGGTATACCTTCGGAGACCCAAATGACCTTATAGGCGTCAGTACGAATTGATACGAAATGACTTATGTTTTTACGGAGGGATAAATATGAAAAGTGAAATTTTCGGACTTCCTGCTGACAGTGTTTTGGGAATACCTTCAATAAGGGTAGTGGGGGATGCCGCTATAGAGGTTATGAATTACGGCGGACTGCGTTCATGCAGTCCGGTGGAAATAGTTCTGAATACAAAAATCGGTGAACTTGTTGTAAGCGGCGAAGCTTTGGGCATTTCCGAGATAAACAGCGATGGAATAAAGATTGAAGGGAAGATTTATAAAATAATCTATGGATAAAGTGACTTTTAAAAGCATCGGGCGCAAGCTGTCAAATCATGTAAGGGTTGAAATCAATGGTAAATTTCCCGAGAAGTTTATCAATATTTGCATTAAACGCGGCGTGGATTTATGGAATGTTGAAATGCACAGCAACGGTACATATCATGTGAATATGAAAATCAAGGATTTTAAGCATAAAATAAGGTCCGCGGCACTCAAAACAAAGTGCCGCGTTCATGTTCTGGAACGCAGCGGCGCCGGCGTCATAATCTACCGATACCGACGCCGGCTGCCGCTGCTTTGCGGCAGCGTGCTTATCGCAGCTGCCGTCTGGTTTTCCTTCACATTGCTGTGGTCTGTCGAAGTAAGCGGCGGCAGAGGTGAGGATATAGTTGCAGCAAATAAAATTCTTGAAAACATGGGAATAATACCGGGTGTATCTGTAAAGAGTATTGATATAAAAGAGATATCGGAAACGGTTGAATCGGGCATTGAAGGAGTTGACTGGGTTGGAGTTAAGATTGACGGGAGTAAACTGACTGTTACGCTTTCGAACGGAACTTATTTTGACGGCACTGAGGTTGATCCGCATATGCCTTGCGACATTGTTGCGGAAAAGGATGCATATATCACTAAAATCATTGCAAAGCAGGGTACCGTTGTTGTGCCGGAAAATTCGGTGGTATTGAAGGGTTCCACTATAATATCCGGAGTCGTTTTGCCGATAAACGAGATGTTCGGAACAGAAGAAAGGTACGTTCATGCGATGGGAGAAGTTACGGGAGTAGTAAGATATTCGTCGTACCGGTTTATTGAGGAGAGTGCAGAGGTCTTCGAATTGACGGGAAATACGGCGGAGGTCAAAAATCTTTTGATATTCGGCTTTAAAATTCCTCTCCCATGGTGTAAAATAAAAGATGTATATGAAAACTATGACAGCATTACGGTGAGCAGTTATGTCACTTTTTCCGACGGGTCGAAACTTCCGTTTGGGATTGCTACCGAAACATTGATGGAGACTTCTTTTACGGAAAAGATTTTCACCGAGGAAGAAGCTATAAGCTATGCGGAGCTTCAGGCTATGGCGGAGCTTGACGGAAAGATTCCTGATGATGCGGAGGTTGTGGATACGGGTCATGAGATTCGCGAAATTGACGGGCGCAAAGCTTTTTATATATGGGCGGAGTGTGTTGAGGAGATCGGCGTGATGCAGCGCATAGAATAAAACTCAGGAGATTTTATGGCGGAGAAAATTATAAGACCGCAAAGCATGGATTCAGTCCCATGCGTTTTCGGAAGTAAAGACGAAAATGTTGCGATAGTCGAGGATGCTTTTTTGGTGAGTATCGCTGTCAGAAGCAGTGAGATTTGTGTTTCGGGCGAGTCTGAGGACAATTGCATTAAGGCGTCAAATGTTGTAAATCGGCTTATAGAGCTTGCCGACAGCGGAGAAGTCATAACGAGACAGCTTGTTGCGTATCTTTGCGACCTTGCTTCGGATGGCAAGATTTCTACGGTGCAGAACTATTCTGCGGACGTTATTTGCCTCACGGCAAAGGGAAGACCGCTTAAGGCGAAGACTAACGGTCAGAAGAGTTATATAGATGCTATAAAAAATAATTCCGTAACTTTCGGCATAGGCCCTGCCGGTACGGGTAAGACTTACCTGGCTGTCGCCATGGCTGTTACGGCGTTCAAAAAGAACGAAGTTTCCAGAATCATTCTTACAAGACCTGCTGTCGAAGCCGGTGAGAAATTAGGTTTTTTGCCGGGCGATTTACAGAACAAGGTCGATCCTTATCTGAGACCTTTATACGATGCATTGTATGATGTGATGGGGCTTGACAGTTACCAGAGAAATTTTGAACGCGGCGCGATTGAGATTGCTCCGCTTGCTTATATGAGAGGCCGTACGCTTGATGACGCCTTCATTATCCTTGACGAAGCTCAAAATACCACTCCTGAGCAGCTTAAAATGTTCCTCACAAGAATCGGTATAGGTTCCAAGGCTGTTGTCACGGGAGACATCACACAGATTGACCTTCCGCAGGACAAGCGTTCGGGGCTCAAATCGATACAGCGCATTTTGAAAGATATAGATGATATTGCTTTTATAAAATTGACAGACAGAGATGTCGTGAGACATGAGCTTGTACAGAAGATTATAAAAGCATACGAAAGTTACGAAAAAAGGAGAAGCGAACAAAAATGACGGTAGAGTTTATATTTTCCCCAAAGGTAAGCACGGCAGAATTTGAAAGTGAATTAAATGCATCGGACGATAAGATTCATGAAGGCACTGTCATATCTCAGGCAGAGCTTGCCAAGTTCTGTGATATAGTAAAAAAAGTTCTTACGGCAGGCGAGGCTAAGTTCCCTGAATTTGCACGCGACGGCGGTTGCGAAGTCAGTGTTTCATTTGTCAGCAACGATGAGATACGTGATCTTAACGCCGAACAGCGTGATATTGACAAGGCTACCGATGTTCTTTCTTTCCCATTTATGCAGCTGAAAGAGGGCGACGGAGAGATTGACGAGATGGATCTGAACCCGGATACTGCGGCTATCATGCTCGGAGATATTGTTATTTCTGTGGAGAAAGCTAAAGAACAGGCTGCGGAATACGGTCACAGCACGGAAAGAGAAGTTGCGTTTTTGGTGTGTCACGGCTTTTTGCATCTTATGGGTTTTGACCATATGGAGCCCGGCGAAGAAAAGAAAATGACTGCAAATGCAGATGAGATTTTAACAGGTCTCGGTTTTACAAGATAATCGGATAACAATATACAAAAAGGAACATTTTTATGAATCAGTCGGAATTTAAAAATCAGTTTGCGGAAATGGTTGCGGAAGTTGAAGCTGCTCTGCGAGAGTATATCAGTGTAAAGGGCAATCCTCAGAAAACTATTTATGAGGCGATGGAGTACAGCCTGCTGTGCGGCGGAAAACGCATACGCCCTGTTCTTACTCTTGCGGCGGCAGATGTGCTTGGTGTTTCTCGTGAAGATGTCAAACCTTTTGCGTGCGCTCTTGAAATGATTCACACGTATTCTTTGATTCATGATGATCTTCCGGCGATGGATAACGATGATCTGCGAAGAGGCAGACCGACTTGCCACAAGCAGTTTGATGAGGCTACCGCAATTCTTGCGGGTGACGCGCTTCTGAATAAAGCTTTTGAGCTAATGTCATGTTCTGCACTTAAGATGAATAACCCTCTGCATGGTTTGAGAATTATATCGGATGTTTCTTATCTGAGCGGTACCGAGGGCATGATAGGAGGACAGGTTACCGATCTTGAGTCTGAGGGTAAAACTGTTGCCGAGACAGTTTTGATGCACACATATAGCTGTAAAACAGGAGCGCTTCTCAAAGCTCCCGTATATATTGCGGCAGAGGCAGGCGGTCTTAGGCTTTCGGCGAACACCCATACAGGAGAATTTTACGAAAAATATCCTCTTGCAGAGGCTTTTGACGAAAAAGTTCAGAGACTTCTGAGATACTGCGAAATCATCGGCACTGCTTTCCAAATAAAAGATGATATCCTCGACATTGAGGGGGATACGGCACTTTTGGGAAAGCCTGTAGGAAGCGACGAGCAGGAGGACAAGAGTACGTATGTTACTTTGTACGGACTCACACGCTGTAAAGAAATTCTGAGTGAAATGACTGAGGAAGCAAAAGGTATAGCGGACAGCTTCGGCGAAAAAGGCGATTTCCTCAGAGAAATGGCAATATATTTACTTGAAAGAAATAATTAATAGGTTAAAATATATATTGTTAATTTTTTTGTTAAATAAGTTACATACATTCAAAAAAGGATAAGAAGTAATGTTACCTGATAAGGAAATGAAATTGCCGGAGGACTTAAAAAATATGTCCCGCGGCGAGCTTGAAGAACTGGCAAAAGAGATACGTGAGCGTCTTGTGGATGTTGTTGCAAAAAACGGAGGTCATCTTGCATCTAACTTAGGTGTAGTTGAACTCACACTTGCCATGTATTCTTTTTATAATCCTTATATAGACAGAATCGTGTGGGATGTAGGCCACCAGACGTATGTACATAAAATCCTTACCGGCCGAAATGCCGCCATGGATACCATAAGACAATATGAAGGACTCAGCGGTTTTCCTAAGACGGAAGAAAGCTGTGCAGACAGTTTTAATACAGGACACAGCTCTACTTCTATATCAGCCGCGCTCGGTATGGCTCGTGCCAAACAAATGACAGGCGCGGATTATAAGGTGTGTGCTGTTATAGGTGACGGTGCACTTACCGGCGGAATGGCTTTCGAAGCTCTGAATGATGCCGCGCAGACTTTCTGTGATATGACTGTTATATTAAACGACAACGGAATGTCTATATCCAGAAATGTCGGAGGTCTTTCAAAATACCTGGGAAAAATTCGCACGGGAAAATCTTACACGCGGGTTAAAAAAGGTGTAAAAAAAGTTCTCGGCTCAATTCCGTGGCTCGGTAAAAAATTAGTTTTGCTTATACATAAATTAAAAAAATCAATAAAATTGATGCTTATTCCGGGAGAATTTTTTGAGGATTTAGGTCTCGAATATATCGGTGTTGTTGACGGTCACGACATAGAGGAGATAAGAGAGGCTCTCGAAAAGGCTGAAAAGAAAAAAGGACCCGTTATAGTTCATGTAATGACTAAAAAGGGTAAAGGTTATAGGCCTGCCGAGGATAATCCGGCGCTGTTTCACGGAATTTCTCCGTTTGACAAGGAGACTGGTAATGTGACTACACTGAGCGGCGGTTCTTTCTCTGAGGCTTTTGCGGAGAAGCTTACAGAGCTTGCGGCAGATGATGATAAAATTTCTGCGGTCACGGCGGCGATGCCGCTCGGAACAGGTCTCGAAAAATTCGAGCACAAATATCCTGAGAGATTCTTTGATGTGGGAATTGCAGAACAGCATGCCGTTACAATGGCGGCGGGTATGTCCATCTGCGGCACAAAACCGGTAATTGCTGTTTATTCAACATTTTTGCAGAGAGGTTACGACCAGTTGTTGCACGATGTTGCTCTTCAGAATTTGCCGCTTGTTATCGGACTTGACCGCTCGGGAATAAACGGCCAGGACGGTGAGACTCACCAGGGCATATACGACTTTGCATATCTCGGACATCTCCCGAATACGACTGTAGCGGCTCCCTGTAGCATAAAAGAAATGCAGAATATGCTCTCTATGGGTATGAAAGTTTTTGAAAAAGATTCGCAACCCGATATACACGGTTGTTTTGTTATTAGATATCCTGCCAAGGAAAGATTGACCGAGCGTAAAGGATTGCTTAGTTATACTGAGTTGGAATACGGAAAAGGTGCTGTTATATATGATTCCGCAAATGGCGGTTTTGCCGATTTGTGCATCATGTCGGTCGGCGCTATTGCCGAAGAGGCTGTGAAGGCTGCGGAGAAGCTTACTTTAAACGGAGTTTCTGTCAGAGTATTCAACGCAAGGTTTATTAAGCCGATTGACGAAGCCGGAATTATACAAAATGCCCGAAATGCCAAATGTGTGATTACGGTCGAAGAAGCTGTGGCTTTTGGCGGTTTTGGCGAAAGAGCTATGCTTATCTGCAAAAATAACGGCATTGATACAAAATTAAAGGTTATCGCACTTCCCGATGAGGCGCTGCCGCACGGAAAAATTTCACAGATTCAGCACATGTACGGCCTTGATGCCGATGGAATAATTTCAGCATACGGAGAAATTTCAAATGAGGCTTGATGCGGCGATTGTAGAGAAGAATTTTTTTAAAAGCAGAACAAGAGCTCAGAGGGCTATAGAAGAAGGCTGCGTGACTGTAAACGGAAGAGTAGTCACAAAACCTTCTTTTTCTGTATCGGAAGATGATGAAATAATTTCCTCCGGAGATCCTCTTGCGTATGTAAGCCGCGGTGGTCTTAAATTGCAGGGCGCTTTTGATTCTTTCAATATTTCTGTAAAAGACTTTTGCTGTGTGGATATAGGCGCTTCTACAGGCGGTTTTACAGAAGTGTTACTCAATAACGGTGCAGACCATGTATATGCGGTGGATGTAGGCCATTCGCAGCTTGACGAAGTTCTTGCGGCAAATCCGAAAGTCACCAATATGGAGAAAACCGATTTCAGAGCAGTACCTGAGTCGTTTAACGGATTTTTTGATTTTGCTTGCAGTGATGTATCTTTTATATCTGTGACGCTTTTATTGCCTCGGATACACGAGGTTTTGAAGCCGGGCGGCTCGGCGGTTGTCCTGATAAAGCCTCAGTTTGAGTCTGATAAAAAGAAAGTCGGTAAGAACGGAATCGTGCGTGATGTAAACGCACGGAAAAAAGCTGTTGCAAAGGTTACAACATGTGCCGAGGTCTGCGGATTTACCGTAAAAGGCACAGTGGAGTCTCCTGTCAAAGGCGGAGACGGAAATGTTGAGTATTTGCTGTATTTGAAAAGGTAACAAAACAGCGGTATGAAAATGTTTAAATATTTTTTGTTCGGCGCGTCAGAAATGACGCGCTTGTTTATTTAAAAAAGCTTAATTGAAATCCGAGATACAACACTGAAGAGCGAAATACAATATAGAAGTGCGTAACGCGACGGCAGTGTTGTATTTTTGATTTTTATAAAAAGTTAAAAAATTTTTGGAAAAACTATTGCATTGTTAAAAACAGAGTGCTATACTTCGGTTGTGAAAGTCAAAGAAAGTCAAAGTCAAAATAAATTTGAATAAAACTTTGACAAACGACTGATAATAAAAGGAAGTGATATAAAATGGCAAGACTCAGTGATTCGATAGAAGAATTTATAAAAGCTATGCTCGACGAGGATGAGCTCAATTCGATAGAGATACAGAGAAATGAGCTTGCAGGACATTTTAAATGTGTTCCGTCGCAGATAAATTACGTTATTTCGACAAGATTCTCACCCGAGAAGGGCTATATAGTAGAGAGCCGGAGAGGCGGAGGCGGTTGTATAAAAATTTGCCGTGTGAGAGTAGAAAATTCCGCAGAGGCATATCTGATGCACGCAGCTTCCTCGATAGGCGATGAGATAACGCAGCATCACGCAGGTATATTCATAAACAATTTTGTCGGAAACGGTGTACTTACGAGGAGAGAGGGCGCAATGGCGGAGGCCGTCACGAGTGATAAAGCGCTGTCGTGTGTGCCTCAAAGTCAAAGAGATGCTGTGAGAGCCGATATGCTCAGACGTATTATTTTATCGCTGCTTTCTGAATAAAGATTTTGTATATAAAAACTATTTAAACATACAGAAGGAGGAATTAACTATGTTATGTGAAAAATGCGGAAAAAAGTCTGCTGTTGTCAGACTTACGAAAATTATAAATAATAAAAAAAGTGTGATGAATTTATGCGCCGATTGTGCGGAGGATGTTCAGAGCAGTGTCGCGCCGCCTGTATTTGACGGCTTTGGGTCACTCCTTTCGGGACTTGCGGGCCTTGAAAATTTCTGGGGTGCGTCAGTCAGTCCGCAGGTGTCTAAAAATGTAAAGACATGTCCTGTCTGCAAAAGTACAATAAAGACGATAAATCAGACCGGAAAGCTAGGTTGCTCCGAGTGCTACGTGACATTCATCGACGAGCTCAGACCGCTGCTCAGAAAAATTCACGGAAATGCCGTTCACATAGGTGCAACACCGTATATTGACGGCGAAGATGCAAATGCAGTCCAAGATGCTGAAAGCATAAATATCAGCCGCGGCAGAAAAACTGTTTCGGATAAGGCAGCAGAGACGAATGAAACTGTAAAAGATGCGGCAGCACCTGCTGAAGAAAAAGAATTGACGGAGATTGAAAAGCTCCGTATCGAGATGAAAGAAGCCATTGAGAAAGAGGACTTTGAAAAGGCTGCGGAAATAAGAGATAAGATAAAATCTTTGGATAAGGAGGGCGGAGAAAATGACTGAGAATAAAGGTTGGTACACATACGAGGGCAAGGATTCGGATGTTGTTGTAAGCAGCAGAGTGAGACTTGCGAGAAACTTTGACAAGATTCCTTTTACTCACAGAGCAAGCGTTTCATCGTCCGAGCAGGTTATAGAGGTTGCCAAGAAGGCTGTTGAGGAATATAACGTCAGCCATCAGGATGCTGCTATGACTTTTGTAAAAATCGATACTCTCAGCGAGATTGATAAAATGTATTTGGTCGAAACACATTCCATAAGCCCTGCGCTTACTGAACAGAAACTTCCGTGCGGATTCGCCGTTGCACCGGGTGATAAGGTATCCGTTATGATAAACGAAGAGGATCACCTGCGCATACAGAGCATTTTGCCCGGACTTGCATTTGAAGAGGCGTACAAAAACTGTATAGAGTTTGAAAGTGTTGAATCGCTCAGAAAAAGTTACGCTTTCAGCAGAGAGCTTGGTTACCTTACGAGCTGCCCCACAAATACAGGCACTGCTATAAGGGTATCTGCGATGCTCCATCTTCCGGCTTTGGTAATGACAAAAAACATTGACAGAGTTCTGGACTCCTGCGGAAAGCTCGGCATTGCAGTGAGGGGTGTGTATGGAGAGAATAGTAATTCCTCGGCTCACATGTATCAGATTTCAAATCAGGTGACTCTCGGAAGAACCGAAGAAGAGCTTATAAAAATGATGAATAATATCGTAGGTCAGATTTGTGCAATGGAGAGAGATTACAGAAAGAAGCTCAAATTAAACAACCCTGTATTTATTGACAAAATTTGCAGAGCATACGGAACGCTCTGCGGCGCGTGGATATTGCCGTCACAGGAGGCACTTGAAAATCTTTCTCTTATAAAGCTTGGCTTAGAGATGGGAATACTAAAATCCGATAAAGATATTCATATATTGCCACTGATAATAAATATCCAGCCTGCAAGTTTGCAGAAGATAAGCGGTAAAGTGTTGACGGCGGAGCAGCGGGATACCGTGAGGGCTCAGCTGCTTCGTGAACAGATAGGCAGTTCGATAAAAATCTGTGCAGAGTAAAAACGCCTTAAGGAGGGATGTTTTATGAATATAAAATTTACAAAAAAAGCTTATGAGGCAGTAGAAAAATCAGGACAGTTTGCGCTAAAACTCAACTCGAACGTAATAGGAACAGAACATTTGCTTTTGGGTCTTGCGGATGACAGTACAAGTGTTGCGGGTGCACTTCTTAACAAAAACGGTCTTACCGTTGAAAGAATTATTGATATTCTGAAAAATCATTTAGGTATTAATGTGACCGAAAATACAGGAGGAGTTTTACCTCCTTATACGCCGCGCTGCGAAAGAATAATAAAAAGGTCTGCCCAGGAGGCTGTAAAGTACGGTAAGAATGCGGTCGGAACAGATCATCTTCTCTTGTCGCTTCTTGCGGAAAACGAATGTATCGCAATAGAGGTTATGGCTGAAAGCGGCATCGATGCCGACAGATTTTTCTCGGGGCTCAATCAGTCTGTCAGCGGAGATATTTTCTCTTCACAAAACAACGAGAACGACGGATACGGTCATGATATGTACGGCGATGATTCCGAAATGGGTCATGACATGCCGGGTATGTCGGGAAATAAAGGATCTATGATAGAGAAGTACGGCAGAGACTTGACTCAGGTTGCAAAAAACGGCGGTTTTGACCCTGTTATAGGAAGAGATCAGGAAATCTACCGTGTCATGCAGGTTCTGAGCAGAAGAACAAAAAACAACCCGTGTCTGATAGGTGAGCCGGGAGTCGGTAAAACTGCCATAGCAGAAGGTCTGGCGGCACTTATTGCATCAGGCAATGTCCCGGAGACGATGAAAGGCAAAAGGATTATTGCGCTTGATTTGTCGGGAATGCTTGCAGGCGCCAAGTACAGAGGCGAATTTGAGGAAAGACTCAAAAATGCAATGGATGAAGTTATGAAAAGCAATAACATAATCCTCTTTATCGATGAAATTCACACGATTATAGGCGCAGGTTCCGCGGAGGGTACAATGGATGCGGCAAACATCATGAAGCCTGCTTTGTCAAGAGGCCAGCTCCAGGTTATCGGCGCAACCACCATTGATGAGTACAGAAAGCATATAGAAAAAGATGCGGCGCTCGAAAGACGTTTTCAGCCTATCACTGTTGATGAGCCGGACGCAGATGCAACTCTTGCGATACTCATGGGAATCCGTGAGAAGTATGAGAAACACCACGGCGTAAAAATTACGGATGATGCGCTTAAGGCTGCTGTAACACTTTCACAGCGTTATATAAATGACAGATTTTTGCCCGACAAGGCGATAGACCTTATTGACGAGGCAGCCTCGCGTGAGCGTATGAAGAAGCTCACTCCGCCGGAAGATATAACAAAGCTTGAGGACAAAATTAAAATACTTGCTGTAGAGAAAGCGGAAAGCATCAAACAGCAGGATTTTGAAAAGGCCGCAAAAATCCGTGACGAAGAAAAAGAGGCGCGCGAGTCCTTGACAACTCTCCGTGCCGAGTGGAATAAAACCGAAACGACAAACTCCGTTGAGAGAGACGATATTGCAGAGGTAATAGCCGCCTGGACAGGTATTCCGGTTAAAAGAATAGGAACAGACGAGGGCGAAAGACTCCTGAAGCTTGAGTCTGAACTTCACCAGAGAGTTGTCGGCCAGGAGGAAGCTGTTTCAGCTGTTGCCCGTGCTGTCAGAAGAGGAAGAACGGGACTTAAGGATCCGAAGAGACCTATTGGTTCGTTTATATTCCTGGGTCCTACGGGTGTAGGTAAGACAGAGCTTTCAAAGGCTTTGGCTGAGGCGCTTTTCGGAGACGAAAAAGCACTTGTGAGAATTGATATGTCAGAATACATGGAGAAGCACAGCGTATCGCGTCTCGTAGGTTCACCTCCGGGATACGTGGGATACGACGAGGGCGGTCAGCTTACCGAGAAAATAAGGAGAAAGCCTTATGCAGTCGTACTTTTCGATGAGATAGAGAAGGCTCACCCCGATGTATTCAATATTCTCCTCCAGATTCTTGAGGACGGAAGATTGACCGATTCGCAGGGCAGACTTGTTGACTTTAAGAATACTGTTATCATAATGACTTCCAATATCGGTGCAAGAAATATCACAGAGCCGAAACGTTTAGGTTTTTCGTCTCACGACAACAAAGAGTCGGAGCACAACGATATGCGAGCGGCTGTAACGGAAGAACTCAAAAAGTCTTTCAGACCGGAGTTCTTGAACAGAATTGACGATATCATCGTATTTAAAGCTCTTTCAAAAGAGGAGATAAAACGCATTGCCGAAATTCTTCTCGAAGACCTTAAAAAACGTGCGGCGGCTAACGAAATAAATCTGACGATTAAAGAAGGCGTTGCAGAGTTTATCGGAGAGAAAGGTTTCGACCCGATTTTCGGAGCAAGACCGTTAAAGAGAGCAATACAGACAATGATTGAGGACAAAATTGCGGAGGTCATGCTTGCAGGAAATTATAACGGCAATATTGACATTGCGGTTTTGAATGATACTATTGTATTAAATTCTGCAAATAACGGTGATAAATAATGGCTAAAGGCAAATCGACAGTTTTTTTCTGCAAAGAATGCGGCTACGAATCGAGCGGATGGCTCGGCAAATGCCCCGGCTGCGGCGCGTGGAATACTTTTGTGGAAGAACCAAAAAATAAAGAAGTGACGCAGCAGGGCGTGAGCCGTCTTGTGAGTTCTTCTATTCTCCCGAAAAACAAGCCGGTTAATATTAAGCAGGCTGTGAGTACGGACAACAAACGCTGCAGTACAGGCGTAGGAGAACTTGACAGGGTGCTTGGCGGCGGTCTTGTAAAAGGCTCGCTGGTGCTCGTATCGGGCGACCCCGGTATCGGAAAATCGACTTTGATGCTCATGATTTCGGGAAATATTGCAAATGCTATGCCTGATGAGAAGATTTTATATATCTCCGGAGAGGAATCATGCGAGCAGATAAAGATGCGCGCGGAGCGTATAGGAGTCGATGCGGACAACCTGTATGTTGTTTCCGAAACCTCAATGGTTTCGATAGAATCCATGATAGAGGAACTTTCTCCGACTTGCCTTATAGTTGACTCTGTCCAGACTATGTACGATGAGTCTGTTTCATCTGCTGCAGGAAGTGTCAGCCAGGTGAGAGAGATTACAGGAAAGTTTATGCAGATTGCAAAGACGATGGGTATCACAACTTTTGTGGTAGGTCATGTGACAAAAGAGGGCGCTATTGCCGGCCCGAGAATTTTGGAGCATATGGTGGACACCGTATTGTACTTCGAGGGCGAGCGACACATGTCGTACAGAATTTTACGGTGTGTAAAAAACCGTTTCGGCTCTACGAATGAGATTGGCGTCTTTGAGATGCGTGATACCGGTCTTGCGGAGATACTGAATCCGTCAGCTGTAATGATAGACGGGCGCCCCGACGATGCTCCGGGTACTGCCGTTGCATGTACAATGGAGGGCAGCAGACCGCTTCTTGTTGAAATTCAGGCGCTTGTCAGCGGTTCTAATCTGCAGGTCCCCAGACGGATGGCGACGGGTATTGATTACAACCGTTTTGCTATGCTGCTCGCCGTTCTGGAGAAGAGACTTCATTTTAAGATAGGACAGAGCGATGCATTTGTGAATGTTGCCGGCGGTATGAGAATTACAGAACCTGCCGTTGACCTTGCAATTGTTGCGGCCGTTATATCTTCGTGTAAAAATGCTGTTATACCTAAGGACTGCGTATTTTTCGGAGAAATAGGACTTGCCGGAGAGGTCAGAGCCGTAAATCACGCCGAAAAGCGATTAGCGGAGGCGATAAGGCTCGGTTTTAAAAAATGCGTTGTGCCGGAGGGCAACCGGAAGGCTGTCAGTACATACCTTGCAGGACTCAAAGACGCGTGCGGAGATGTAAGTGTGGAGTATGTAAAGAGCATAAAGGATATCAATTTACAGTAGGAGAAAACGTATGAAAAAGAAAATCCTTGTTGTATTGATTATTTCTGTGTTGGCTGTCGCAGCGGCGGTTGCTGTTTTAGCTGTCGTGTTGAATAATCAAAACAGAGATGATGATAAAGGCAGCTCGACAGGTTTTACAGCCGATGCAGTTATATCAGAGAACGGCAACTTCTCTGATATAGAGGGTTTGTCAGTTTCGGTAAAGTCGTATGATTTGCAGTCTGAAAATCCGTATATAGAAATTCTATGGAAAAATGATACTGAATTTAATGCGACTTACGGTCTGGGATATGATATACAAAAAAAGGCGGACGGCGAGTGGAAAAGCTGTGCGACGGACGATATCATCGTGAAGAGCATAGCGTGTTTGCTTGACTCAGGTGATGAAAATTCGCAGAAGTACGACTTGTCAAAGTTTGATATTGACGCAGGTGTGACTTACAGATTTACGGCAGAGTGTTATGTTTCGGATTCAGAAGACGAAGCAAAACCCGGTGTGTGTAATATGTATATCGAGTTTAGTGTTGATACGCCTGAAGGATAATAAAAGTTTTTTAAAATACTTATTTGATAAAAATGTTGAAGCAAATGCAGAAAAATTGACTTTAAACAATTTTTCTGCATTTGCTTCAGCGTTTTTTGTTATTCTGTCTGGACATCAGCGTTTTTCTGTATTCTGACGGAGACATGTTGAATTGTTTGAAGAACGCGCGGTTAAAAGTTCGTATCGTGGAAAACCCTGACATTTCCGCCACTTCGGTGATTGAATAATTTTTGTTTTTTAAGAATTTACGGGCATCGGCAAGACGAAGGGAATTTATATATTCACAGAAATTTATTGCAATCCGATTGCTGAATATGTGAGAAACGCAGCTGCGGCTTACATGAAGTTCTTCTGCAATATCATTTATCGTGATATTTTCTTTATAGTGTTGTGCGCAATACTGCAGAATCTGTAAGACGGTATCGTGCGACACCTGACTTTTTTCTACATAGTAGTATTTCAGAAGTTTTCCGAAGAGAGCAGTAAGATAAGCTTCGATGACTGTGCTGAGTCCGTCTCGTTCATATTCATAAAGTGCTGTTTCATACAGATATATAATGTTGTCATCTGTGTTTTCTTCAAAATCGTGTACAGCTGAGACCGCTTGGCCGTCAATGAAAATATCACCGTAGCCAAGAAGCAACGACGGTTTAATTACGAGCAGTATGTATTCTCCGGGGAGGCTGTGCATATAACGGTGCACCTGATTTGGAAAAGCCAGAAAGAAAGAGTTTTCGTTTAAAATGTATTTTTTTCCGTCGCAATAAGCGATACTACGGCCTTTTTTTACATACACTAGCTCAATATCCTCGTGGATATGCGCCGCAAAATCAATAGATTTTAATTTTTCGAATTGTAACTCTGTTTTTATTTCTCTGTATACGTTACGCATGATATACTCCTGTGTTGTGCATTTTTTGTCCAAATATTTGCCTTTATTTTCTTGTAGCATAGCATGATTAGTCCTACAATTGCAAGTGGGATGAATTTTTTTAGGAGGTTATCGCATGAACATTATTCGGGCAAGCAATAAAGTTGTTCCTGAAAAGTGGGCGAGATATAAGTATAATCTCACCTCGAATATCGGTAAAGGCGGAACGCGCATTACCGGTTGCGAAGAACATATTGCTCTTTCGAGAGAGGTTGCTCAAGAAGGAATGGTATTGCTCGAAAATAACGGTTTGCTTCCGCTTAAGGAAGGTGTAACCGTATCGCTGTTCGGAATAGGCAGTATTGATTATGTAAAAGGCGGCGGCGGAAGCGGCATGGTATATTCTGAATATGTCCGCAACATTTACGAAGGCTTTATTTGTAAAGCACCGCGCGTTTCAGTATATGAGCCTGTTACAAAGTATTATTATGATTATGCGATGACACGTCTTCACGAGTATGACGGACACAGACTTTTTGATGAAATAGAAATCCCTGAAGAATTGATAAAAGACGCGGCAAAAAATTCCGATATTGCCGTTATTACGATTCACCGTTTTTCAGGAGAGGGATCTGACCGCTCTGCCGAAAAGGGAGATTTTTATTTAACAGACACCGAACAAAAAATGGTTGACGATGTTACTTCTGCTTTCCCGCACAGTGTGGTGGTTTTAGATGTAGGCGGAATGATTGATGTATCATGGATCAAGAATAATCCGAAAATCGATGCGGCTCTTCTTGCCTGGCAGGCAGGCATGGAGGGCGGACTGGTTATTGCAGATATTTTATGCGGCGATGTAAACCCTTCCGGAAAGCTGACTGATACATTTGCAAAAACTTTTTCGGATTATCCTTCCGCCGATACATTTAATGAAAGTGATGATTATGTTTCTTATTACGAAGATATTTACGTCGGATACAGATATTTTGAAACAATCCCGTCTGCCCGTGAAAAAGTGAATTATCCTTTCGGTTACGGTCTTTCGTATACCGACTTTGAAATAAGCACTCCGAAAGCGCATCTTAAAAATGACAGAATCGAAATATACGTCACGGTAAAAAATACAGGCAATATTCCGGGAAAAGAAGTTGTACAGATTTACTTTTCCGCTCCGCAGGGAGTTCTCGGGAAAAGCGCGGTTTCTCTTGCAGCATTTAAAAAAAGCTGTCTGCTGAACGCCGGTGAAAGCGAGGAAATGCTTATTGATTTTGCTGTGTCAGATATGGCAAGCTATGACGACCTCGGAAAGTTGCAGATGTCTGCCTATGTTCTTGAAAAAGGTGAATACCGTTTCTTTGCAGGCAATAACTGCCGTAATCTGAAAGAGGCTGAATATCGCTATGTTATTGAAGAGGATTTTGTCGTAACACAGCAGCTTGAGCAAAGATGTGCACCGAATAAATTAGAAAAAAGAATGCTTTCTGACGGCAGTTTTGAATTGTTGCCGTCATTCCCGATAAAGGAATACGACATACCGCCGTACGAAAATATGTCATCTCCGGCAGCGCGCGAACACCCTGCAAGATTGATTGATGTTGCAAACGGCATTATATTACTTGACGAATTTGTGTCTCAGTTTACTGATGAAGAACTTATTTCATTTATGAGCGGAATTCCAAACAGGGGTGTTGCAAATACTTGCGGAATAGGAGGCATTGACCGTTTGGGAATACCTGCTGTTATGACAGTAGACGGACCGGCCGGTGTTCGTCTTGAGCCTGCAGTCGGCATTGCTACTACCGCATGGCCCTGTGCTACGCTTATAGCATGTACATGGAATCCGGAACTTGCTTATGAAATAGGAAAAGCGGGCGCTTCGGAAGCAAAAGAAAACGGAATGGCAGTATGGCTGACGCCTGCTCTCAATATTCACCGTAATCCGCTGTGCGGGAGAAACTTTGAATATTTCAGTGAAGATCCGCTTATATCAGGTAAATTTGCAGCGGCAAAGGTACGTGGAATACAGAGCATGGGTATCGCTGCATCGGCAAAACATTTTGCCTGCAACAACAAAGAGGTAAACCGCCAATTCAGTGACAGCCGTGTTTCAGAGCGTGCTCTCCGTGAGATATATCTGCGCGGTTTTGAGATATGTGTAAAAGAATCTCAGCCTTGGACAATTATGAATAGCTACAATATCATAAACGGCAGAAGATGCTGTGAGAGCTACGAGCAGATGGAAGGCATCCTCCGGAGCGAGTGGGGGTTCGAAGGAATGGTTACTACAGACTGGGGAACTCCGAGCGACCACACTAAGTTGGTAATGTACGGAAATGACCTCAGCATGCCGTGGGGCTATCCTGATTTGCTTCGCGAAGCTTTGCAAAAAGGAAAGATAAAACGCGGTCATATGGAAATACGTGCAAAAAATATTCTGAAAATGATACTAAAACTTGATTGATTATACATAAAATAAGGCAGGCGCAACGCGAGTGGCTTGCCACCCGCGTCTATATAGAGGTGAATCTTGCATATAATAAGCGCAACACTATGCAAGATTCACCAGCAAGAAAGGTCGTTATACAATAACGACCTTTTTTGTGTATTCTTGGCCGGCATCACGCAAATCTTTGTTATTGTAACCGAGAACATAGTTATCTGTGGCTTCTTTTTCTAACTCGAGCAGCATCCTTGCTGACTTCGGAAGATTCGGAAGCGCCTTTGCCGGCTGTATGATAAGAGGTACTTGCGCCGATGAAGAAAGTTCGCTTATGAGCTGCGCAGAATTTTTTCTGAATCCGAGAATTCTGATGTACGGAAGATTGTTATGCCACTTTGCAGAATAGAAAGCACTCGAACCGGTCAACAGAGCTGTCAATATTCTCTTCACTCTTGTTCGTGTATACCGTGTACTTATGCAGAAATCAATCAGACTTTGCAAATCTGATGTCTTGCAAGCTGCTTCATAAAGCTTGTATTCGAACCCTTCTGAAATATACGGAAGTCTTCGTATTCCCTCCGGCTGGAGTTTCCTAAGACAGTAAAAAATAATCTGTGAATAATTTTCAAGCAGCACAGTGCCTCCCTGTCTCTCAATAGTCTCTGAAAGTTTTTTCGCTGTCTCATCAGGGATTAATCCATTCGGTATATCCGCAACACTGTGTTTTTTCAAAGCATTTCTTATTGCGGAGGCGCTTGTAAATATTATTTCAGAGCTTTGTTCGTCTGACGCATTAGCTGCATCCGGCAGTGCTGCATCAGTGTGTTCTGTATTTCCTGCTCTTTTTATTATAATCGGTTTTACTTTGCTGTTTGATTTTTGTAATGCTGCCAGATATTCGACTGCAAGAATGTCATTTGATTTAAGTTTTGTTCCGAGAACATGTTCCATTGCGGCAGAGTAAGAAATTCCGCTTTTAAGTGTAGCTTTCAGTTGTGATTTAAAGCTTTCCGCATTCTCCAACCGCATTTTTGCTATTGACAAGAGATGTTCTTCGTCGGAGGATTCACTTCCGAAGGCGATGTAATCAACGATTCCTGTTTTATTAATAATATCCACTGCAGCTTCGGCAAAAAACTGCGCACTGCCGGCAGAATATACGGACGGTATCTCTATAACGGCATCAATGCCGTTCATCAGAGCCATTTCGGCGCGTGTCCATTTGTCACACACTGCAGGCCCGCCTCTTTGTACATAGTTTCCGCTCATAACGGCAATGACATAGTCACATTTGGTTATTTCCTTAGCCCTGTCTATTAAATATTTATGTCCGTTGTGAAACGGATTATATTCGCAGATAATTGCTGTACACTTCATACTTTATGGCTGCCTTTCCGGAATAAATTAATATTAAGTATAATCTGAGACAGATTTAACCATCTATTTTATTTTATAATAAATTTATTATAAGGACAATTTATTTTATTTGATTCAAATAAATATATTTTAATAAAATCATTTATAAAAGCGGATTAAATATGGCCAATAAAGAGAGAGCGGTAAAAAAAGTTTTTATTACACATGAGAAGGGCGGAAAATCTTATAATGTAAAGCCCGACGAAGAAGGCGGGTGCTGTTGCAATGATGCCGCTTTTTCACGGGAACTGTGCGATGATTTTGAGCGTATCAGATACTGTGTTCCGTTTAACTGTGTAAATTGTGAGTACAGGACGGAGTGTACTTATGTTTATGAGTTGTTCTGATATTTCTGTAGGTCAAGATGCATCTGAGCGGCAGCCCTCCATACGGAGGTCATCTGCGCCGTTGTTGTCTGACAGTCAGCCCTTAGAGCTGCAAACGGCTTATGCCGCACTATATGTGCGTCTCAGCCGAGATGAAAACGGGGAAAAATCCGACAGCATAGAGACGCAAAAAAATCTTTTAATGTCATTTTCCAAAGAAATGTACCCTCAGAAACCTGTAAAGATATACATAGATGACAATGTTTCCGGAGTGATTTTTGACCGTCCTGCGTTAAACCGGCTGAGGGCGGATGCAAAACACGGAATTGCTGATATTTTAATATTAAAGGACCTCTCGCGTCTCGGCAGAAGTAATGCAAAGACTCTGCTTTTTATTGAGGAGATAGAGCTGCTCGGAGTGCGGATTGTCACAACGGACGGCAGATATGACAGCGAAAAAAATTTTGAACTTGCCGGAATTGACAGCTGGTTTAACGAGCGGTATGTCATGGATATCTCCAGGAAAATCCGCAGCAACATAAAGCAAAAAATTGAATCAGGTCAATATATCGGCACCGCCCCATACGGTTACCGCAAAAAAGTTGACTGCCTGAATGTCCTCGAACCTGACCCCGAAACTGCTCCGATTGTGCGTCGGATTTTTGACTTATACATTAACGGCTACGGTTACAAGAAGATTGCCGGTATTCTTGACTCAGACGGAATTTTGCCGCCTGCTCCGTCTCGTAGTAAGTTCCTCTGCTGGAATCCTGTTACAGTCAAGAGGATTCTTTCCAACCGTGTATATGTCGGCACTACTGTTCAGGGCATAAGCCGCAAAATAAGTTTTAAAAGCAAAAAAACGTGCCGTCTGCCATCTGATATGTGGCATGTCACAGACGGCACGCACGAGCCGCTGATTCCCGCCGCCGTGTTTGAACAGGCGGCGGGAATCAGGGAGAGCCGCCGGCGTGCCGGCGGCTCTCCCTCCGAATCATGCCGCGCCGGAAGCGGGGTTTGTGCCTCCTTGCCGTATCGGTTTACATCGTCAAAAACTCCGCTTCCGGTCAATGTCTTCCGCGGCATCATTCGGTGCGGCTACTGCGGCGGGCCCATGATCCAACGTCTGAGCCAAGGTCGCCCCGCCGCATACATCTGCGCCCGATACGCAAAACACGGCGCAGGTGCTTGCCGCCGAAATGGGATACACCGTGACTTTCTGCTGAAAACAGTATCGTCTGATTTGCTGAAAATTTTGAAGGAGCAAAGCGACATAGCAGCAGATGATAATTCAAGGACAAATTCAGTGACAGAGAAAATGATTAAAAGAGATCAGCCGGCCGGTGAAATTGACCGGATTTCGGAAGTACATCCCATATGTGAAGATATTCATCAGGCTGAGATCATTAAACGAAAGCAGGAGAGTGTATATAATGACTTCCTTGAAGGAAGAATATCTGAGGATCTGTTTGACAGAATGAACAAGATATTTGAGCAGAAATTATCCGGCGGTGTATCGGCATCCGGCAATGGTATAAGTGCACGGAACGATGAATTGAAGTGCGGCGTAAACTCTTGCGGAAAAGACAGCTTTGCTGTCGGGAAGATATTGGAGCATATGGTAAGATTGACTGAGATAATTGCCGATTGCGGATTTGACGGTTTTGAGGAGTTTTTTTCCGGCGGATTTTACTGCGAATCACTTGATTCGTTTAATCAAAAAATGTTTGCATGTATGGTTGGAATCGGAGTATGTGAAGTTAAAGTTTTTGACGATGAAGCAATCATTTCTTACCGATATAAACCCGGGTGAAATTTTTTTGAAAAATATTGTAAAAAAAGTGCAAATTTTTTAAATTCCCATCTTTAAAAATAAAATAAAATGTTATATAATACTGCAATAAATTTTTTAAGGGGTGTGCATTAATGGATAACAACAAAAGACCTGAATCAATGGAACGTATTACAACTCCGGCGCTTGCTGAAGCTTTCATCAACGAACAAGTAACTGCTTTGCGAGAGCAGATAGGTGACAAGAAAGTACTTCTGGCTCTTTCCGGCGGTGTTGACTCATCAGTAGTTGCGGCATTGCTCATAAAGGCTGTCGGCAAACAACTCGTTTCCGTTCACGTAAATCACGGACTTCTCCGTAAAGGTGAACCCGAACAGGTTGTAAACGTGTTCCGCAATCAGATGAATGCAAATCTTGTTTACGTTGACGCGGTTGACCGTTTCCTTGACAAACTCGCAGGTGTAGCCGACCCTGAAACAAAACGTAAAATTATCGGTGACGAATTTATAAAAGTATTTGAGGAAGAAGCCCGCAAACTTGACGGAATCGAATTCCTCGCACAGGGTACAATTTACCCTGACATCATTGAGAGCAAGGGCGTTAAGGCACATCACAACGTTGGCGGTCTCCCCGAAGATCTCAAATTTGAATTGGTTGAGCCTCTCAAGTTCCTCTATAAGGACGAGGTTCGTGTCGTAGGCGATGCTCTCGGTTTGCCTGCTGCTATGGTTTACCGTCAGCCTTTCCCGGGTCCCGGACTCGGCGTCCGCTGCCTCGGTGCTATTACACGTGACAGACTTGAAATTGTCCGCGAATCCGATGCCATCCTCCGCGAAGAGTTCGCTAAAAACGGTCTCGAAGGCAAAGTTTGGCAGTACTTCACAGCTGTTCCCGACTTTAAGTCAGTCGGCGTCAAAGACGGCAAGCGCACAGATGCTTACCCCGTAATTCTCCGTGCAGTCAATACTGTCGATGCTATGACTGCTACAGTTGAGGATATCCCGTTTGCTCTTCTCCAGCACATTACTGACAGAATTACAAACGAAGTCGAAGGTGTAAACCGCGTTCTCTACGACCTCACGCCGAAGCCGTGCGGAACGATTGAGTGGGAATAATTTTGAAGGTTGAAAAAAGCCCATAAGTATAAGGTTTTTGAAATTTCAAAATACAAATTGATAGACAAATGATAGCAGGTTGACAGAATTCTTTATTCTGAAGAGTTCAAATGGTTAGCAAGTAAACTATCTTAAATGTAGAAAAGGCATTACTGACTTTTGCAGTCGGTAATGCCTTTTTATTATGCAAATTTTTATAAACGGAGGTGGTAATTAGTTTTTGGGGTAGTTATAACGCCAAGTGTCGTATTCTTCTTTTGAAATTTCACCGTTTTTCAATTTTGTAGCTTGTTCATTCCAAGCGGAAAACATATCAAACATCGCAATGTAATTTGCGCCCATACCCTTGTCTAAATGTAGGCATATTTCACCATCAACTTCGGTGATTTTCAATCCATACAAATCCTCAAGGGCAAATAATGTATGCAGCACACCATTGTAGCTGTCAATATCGGGTACAGTTAAAGCATCAGCAGATACATTAAGAACATTAGCAAGATTGTTTATAAGATCAGTTTTAGGGGTTCTGGAGCCGGATTCGTATTGCGCCATACGAATATCTGCCGTCTTTTCAGTAAAACCAACCTGTGTACCAAGATATTTTTGTGTCATACCTTTTAAATTTCTAAAGAAACGAATTCTTTCACCGATAGCCATAAAAACTACTCCCTTCTTTTGTATAAACGGAATATAGCATAACAAGTTAAGTTATGTCAAGTAAACTTAAACAAAAAAAGTAAAGTTTTTCTCCGAAACCACTTGACTTAACTCAAAATGTTTAGTATAGTCTACTAAACAAATTCCGTTAAGGTGTTTGTGATACAACTGAATGACCGTCTGAATGTGATACTACGCCAAGACCTCCGCTGGTGACGGAGCGAGCGAGAAAACGTCGTTGAAAAACAAGGGCAGGAACTTCATTTGGGTAGAACGGCGAAATTTCATAACCAAAATAAAAATAAAAAAAGGAGGATTTAATTATGGGAGATGGAATTTTTATGAGAGTTGATGAGGTAGCTAAGGTAATGGGAGTTTCAGAGTCTTTTGCTTATAAGATTATAAGACAGATGAATAAGGAACTTAAAAAAACCGGATGCATAACCATTAGCGGCAGAATTGACCGTAAATTTTTTATGAGAGTTTTTACGGAACAAAAGATGAGAAAAAGGAGTGATGTGAATGGCAGCATTTAAAAACAAAGAAAATGGGACTTGGTTTGTTCAATTCAGGTATACGGATTGGCAAGGCGAGAGAAAACAGAAATTCAAGCGAGGTTTTGCAACTAAACGTGAAGCTCTTGAATGGGAAAGAGAATTTCTGATGCAGAAACGTGCCGATGTAACAATGTTATTCAAAACATTTG
Organism: Clostridia bacterium; assembly: GCA_017461545.1. Lineage (GTDB taxonomy): Bacteria > Bacillota > Clostridia > UBA1212 > UBA1212 > SIG423. The sequence goes on from JAFTXP010000001.1 coordinate 60,082, forward strand.
TTGATCTTTATGAGAAAGATGTAAGACCAAGCATTAAAGAAAATACTTGGTATACAAAGGAGCATATTATCAATGAAAAGATTTTGCCTTACTTTGGGAAACGTCGCCTTTGTGATATTTCTGCAAAGGATATTATTGCTTGGCAGAATGAAATGAGAAGTTCCACCAAAGCCGGTGGTAAGAATTTGTCGCAGAGCTATCTTAAAACGATACACAATCAATTAAGTGCGCTTTTCAATCATGCCGTAAGGTTTTACGGGTTGAAGGTAAATCCTGCGGCAACAGTTGGAAATATGGGTAAGGCAGAATATAAAGAGATGCTGTTTTGGACTACAGAGGAATATACGAAGTTTGCAAATGAAATGATGGACAAACCTCTGTCATATTATGCTTTTCAGATGTTGTATTGGTGCGGTATTCGTCTCGGTGAGTTATTGGCACTTACTGCTGCGGATTTCGACTTTGAAAAAAGAACGGTTACGATAAACAAGTCCTATCAGCGTTTGAATGGCAAGGATGTTATAACATCACCTAAAACACCTAAGAGCAATCGTACAATTAAAATGCCGAAGTTCTTATGTGAAGAAATCAAGGAATATCTCGGCATGCTTTATGGTGCAGGTAAGGATAACCGCATATTCCCGATAACTAAAAGCTATTTGCACCATGAGATGAACAGAGGTGCTGATAAAGCAGGTGTTAAACGTATTCGTATCCACGATCTTCGTCACTCACATGTGTCACTTCTGATTGATAAAGGTTTTCAGCCTTTGGCAATTGCAGACCGTGTGGGACACGAAAGTGTAGAGATAACTTATCGTTATGCACATTTATTCCCCTCGAAACAGATAGAGATGGTAGAAAAACTTGATGCGATATGGAATGGAGATGAATGAAATGTCAGCTAAGAATTTGGATGGTCGTAAAAGATGGAGAAATATTACGGTAGGGTTCAGAGTATCACCGGAAGAGAACGAACTCATAAATAAAGCGGTATCACTTTCGGGACTTCCCAAACAAGAGTATTGCTATCGTAAATGCATAGAGCAAAATGTAGTCGTTCAAGGAAACCCCAGAGTGTATAAGGCTCTACGGAATGAACTTGCTAATGTTCTTGCAGAACTTAAAAGACTTGAAACTGTAACAGATGAACACAAAGAGTTATTACAACTTATTGAACTGATAACTGTTACCATTTACGGATTGAAAGGAGATGATTCTGATGTCGGATAAAAAAATAAAGGCTGTTCAAAATGTACCTGCGCCAACAGATACCGAACAGCCTCCAAACAAATGTAACATAGATATTATAACTTTTGAAGATGAAGATTTCAAGAGCTACGAGGATATAGAGAAAAAGATGCTCTTAATTGTCAAGACATATGTTACACTTAGAGAAATATTCTGCTACAACTTGATTTGGACTTTTAAAGTCTAATACTGTCTTTGCTGTTCTGTTGTATCTTGATTCATGCTTTTGTACTTCTTTTATCAATTCTTTTTC